>JAIVHO010000034.1 GCA_020201035.1 Bacteroidales bacterium | reverse complement strand
TGTGCATTCAGGAATTCAGCACGTCCCTCTATTGAGGTGCGAATCAGATCGAGAGCATTACCATACTTCTCTTTGCGGCTGTTTTCTGCATTTACCCAGCTGGTAAATTCATCTTCTATCTTCTCCTTTTTTCCTTTTACATTAAGCCTTTCGAGTCCGGCCTTCTGTCCGATCGAAAATTTCCAGTAGTTTGATGATCCTGAATATTTTGATGCATACTGAATATTCACCTTCTGGTCGGCCATCATATCGGCCATCAGTATCTCCTGTCTGATACCTCTGATCTTTATCCTGTTGGGATGTGTGATCTTCAGCACCTCATCAACGCCATAGGAGGTCATGTACCTTTGTGTTCCTCCCGGGTAACCGAGTATCATTGCAAAGTCATCCTGCTCAACGCCTCTGACCGATACGGGCAGATAATGTTTTGGATTAAGCGGAACGTTCTCTTCCGAGTAGTCAGCAGGTTTACCGTCGGGGTCCATATATACCCTGAAGACACTGAAGTCGCCGGTATGCCTTGGCCACTCCCAGTTGTCGGAGTCGTGTCCGTACTTACCTATGGATGAGGGAGGTGCTCCCACGAATCTTACATCGCTGTAGATCTCATACACCAGGAGGTAGAAGTTGTTGCCTCCGTAGAAGGAGGCTACCTGTGCACGGTAGTGATTACCATCAGTGGCTGCGGCAGCTATTTCCCTGCGTGCATCGTTGATCGCAGTATAGCGCTCCTCTTCAGACATATTATAAGTAACACCGTTCAGTACCTTTTCAGTAACATCCTCAATGCTTACCAGGAAGGTGGCGGAGAGTCTTGGTGTTGGTAGTTCATCTTTAAATGAGGCAGCCCAGAAGCCGTCCTTAAGATAATCATTTTCAACGGTACTATGCCCCTGAATGGAGCCATAACCGCAGTGGTGATTGGTAAGCAGCAGTCCTTTGGATGAGACTATCTCTCCGGTACAGCCACCGCCGAAAATTACAATAGCATCCTTTATAGATGGCTGGTTAAGGCTGTATATCTCTTCTGCAGAGAGTTCCAGTCCCATCTCGGTCATTGTTCCCATATTGAGTTGATCGAGGAGTGGCAGCAGCCACATTCCTTCATCAGCTCTCGTCTGGATGTTTAAGCCCATTATCAGGGCAATCAGAATAGTAAAGAGTTTCTTCATGAAAGTAAAATTTGATTAAATTGAGTTAACAGTTAATGGTTTTCAAAGATAGCTATTTTCTAAATATGCCGGTTGCGGCAATATGTCTGAACAATCAGTGATTAATTTGGAACAGATCCATCTGGGAGTCACCCAGATGGAAAGTCTTGCGGTGATATTCATTTGAGCCATAAAGAGAGATGGCTTTCCGGTGTTCGGGAGTGGGATATCCCTTATTGTTGCTCCATCCGTATGCCGGATATTTTATATGAAGGCTTCTCATATAATCATCACGATAAGTCTTGGCAAGCACCGAGGCTGCCGCTATAGACAAAAATTTACTGTCGCCCTGAATAATTGTTTTAAACGGTATATCCTTAAAGGGTATAAAGTTGTTACCGTCAACAAGTATCAGCTCGGGTTTCCGCTTCAAACCATCTATAGCGGCATGCATGGCCATATAGGTGGCTCTGAGGATATTCAGTCTGTCAATATCATGGTTATCTGCCATGGCAACATGCCATGCCAGTGCTTTCTCCTTTATCTCTTCACGCAACTGTTCACGCATTTTTGGTGATAGCTTCTTGGAGTCGTTAAGCAACGGATTACGGTACCTTTTGGGCAGAATCACTGCAGCTGCCACCACCGGTCCGGCAAGGCATCCTCTGCCTGCTTCATCACAACCGGCTTCAATAAGTTTCCTGCTAAAAAATGACCTGAGCATATATTTACTTTTTGGAGATTACTTTTTCTATAGATTCCCGGAAGGCGAGTGCTGCAGCATCCCATGTAAAGCGGTCAGCATTTCTGAATCCTCTCTCACTCAGATCAGCCGCCAGCTCAGGGTCGGTTGCAACTCTTTTCATTGCGGAGGCAATCTCATCAGGATCGGCCGGATTGCACAGTAATGCAGCATTGCCTGATATTTCAGGGAGCGATGTCTCTGTTGAGGTGATCACGGGTGTGCCGCATTTCATGGCTTCAACCACCGGAATACCGAATCCTTCAAACCAGGGAACAAAAAGGAGGGCGAGAGCATTGCTGTATAGCCGTCTTAGCTGATCCCTTCCCAGGCATCCTGTAAATATTATATCTGTCCTGTAATCAGATTCCCTTACCATCCTGTCTGTTTCACTGTTCAGGAAGAATCGCTCTCCCGCAATAACCAGCTGTGCAGGAGAAGATCCGGAGGCCCTGTAGATATTGAATGCCCTGATCATATTGGGCAGATTTTTTCTGGGGGAGATATTGCTTACAAAGAGGAAGTATGGCTGACCCGGGTCTATGTCGGGCAGTATATCATCTATGTTACCGCGGTCGGGGTAGAACTCATCAGCTGCACCATTATATACCACATCAATCTTATCTGCAGGGATATTGAAGGAGGTGGCTATATCATTGGCGGAGAATTGTGAAACGGTCATTATCCTGGCCCCTTCACGTGCATACCGGGGGTAGAATCTTCTGTAGAAGACTGATTTAAGGAAGGGCAGGTCATCCGGTCTGTGGTGAAAGGCGATATCATGTATTACCGGTATCACCGGTATTGATCCCCCCAGTGGCACCATTCCGTCAGGCGATACATATACAGAGGCATTGAACTTTTTCAGCACAGGCGGTATCATATGCTGGTTCCAGAGGTGCCATGATAGGGGATGCCTTGCCGGTGGCCCTGTAACAACAGGTTCCACGTTATCTCCAAAGATAAACCGGGGAGAGTATTTGCGGTCAAAAATAAATATAAAGCGGTCATTGGGGTGATCCCTCACCACTCTGCTCAGTATCTCATAGGTAAACCACTCAATTCCGCCATGTATATCTCCCCTCAGGAGACGCGTATTAACTGCAATTATCATCAATAATTTTTTCCGGAAAGGATAATATTGGTTCCAAAAAGCTAAATTTATAACTTTTAAACTGGTAATAAAAATCTAAATTCAATAGTTTGAGACGTCGCTTTCTTGAAAATATATCTCTTCTGCTGATACTTAATATTATTATCAAAGCCTTCTGGGTGCTGGGGATTGACCGTACTGTTCAAAATGTGGTGGGAGCGGGTGAGTATGGTTTCTATTTTTCACTTTTCAGCTTTTCGGTTCTCTTTAACATAGTGCTCGATTTCGGGATCACCAACTACAATAACCGCAGGGTTTCACAGGATCCCGGTCAGCTTTCCCTTCTGCTCGGCAATCTCTTTATTATCAGGATTGGTTTCGCGGTTGCCTATATGGTTATCTCACTATCGGTAGCCTTTGCCATGGGATATGATCTCCGGCAGACGGGCATTCTTACCATACTGCTGATAAACCAGTTTCTGGCCTCCTTTATCCTCTATCTCAGAAGCAATATCACCGCCCTGCAACTTTTCAGGACCGATGCCCTGCTGTCGGTTACCGACAGGCTGATTATGATTGTTACGGTGGGATTGCTACTGTTTGGCGGAGTTGCCGGCAGCAGTTTCAGAATAGAGTGGTTTGTATGGTGCCAGACTTTCGGCTACGTGGTAACCTTTGCTATTGCCCTGCTGGTAGTGCTTGGTAAAAGAGGAGGGGCACCTGTTATCTTTAACCGCCCGGCAATAGTAATTATACTGAGGGAGAGTGCTCCATATGCACTGCTTTCACTTTTTATGGCTGTTTACTGGAGGGTTGACAGCGTGATGCTCGAACGGATGCTCCCTGACGGTAAGGTGGCCGCGGGAGTTTACGCACAGGCTTTCAGGCTTCTTGATGCTGCATCAATGATTCCGTACCTTTTTGCTGTTATACTGCTGCCCCAGTTCACCCGCGCCATGGCTTTGGGTGAAGATACGGTGCCTCTGGAGAAGATGGCCCTTGTTATGCTGGCGCTCCCGGCGGCAGCAGTTACCCTGGTATCGGTTCTGTTCAGCAAGGAGATTATGGCTCTTTTATATATTGAGCATGTTGGGCAGTCAGCAAGGCTCTTTGCCATACTGATGATATCCTATGTACCGGTGGCCGTAACCTATATATTTAGTACGGTGCTTACTGCCCGGGGCACACTGGCTCAGCTTAATATTATTGCAGGCAGTGGCATGATTATCAATGTTTTGCTAAACGTTTTCCTTATACCATCCGCCGGCGCTGAAGGAGCGGCTACAGCCAGCGTAATTACCCAGACAGCCATGGCAGCGCTCTTCGCATTTGTAGTTATAAGGGGTCGTAAAAAGACCTATTTTTAGATCAAAAAGCAAATAATCAGGCAGGAAGGGTTGTGTATTTATATTTTTTTTTATTTTTACATGCTTACTATTTCAGAAATGCTGAAGAGGGGGATCTTCGTTATACTATTTCTGACAGGGATTGTGTGCCTCCGTTCACAGGAGTTGTCACATCAGGTTCTTGTACCGCTTGCCTCAACCTGGCACGGGGATTTATACCATATAAGTCAGTCAGTTGGCGAGCCGGTGGTTCAGTATCTCCCGGGTGAACAGTGGGATATGACCCAGGGATTTCAGCAGCCTTCAATGGTTTATGAACTGACCATAAAGCCCCAGGGTAACGGTATTAAGGTTTACCCCAACCCTGTAAACGACCACCTTAAACTGGAGATGTTCGGTGATCTGCAGGTGGAATACCACATTACAATATTCACAATTGACGGCACCATATATCTGAGGAAAAGTTATCAGTGCGATCCCCATTACTGGAGAAATGAGGTGATTGATTTCAGGAATTACAAGCGCGGGCTCTACTTTGTCAGGGTAGAATCAACTCCCGAACGGATTTCCCGTATATTTAAGATCGAAAAGATGTAAATCCTATGAATATGAAAAAAGGAAGCAGGCAGATTATCGTGGCAATATTGTCTATTATCTCAGCCATAGCAGCTGATCAGGTTTCAGCACAGCAGGTTCCTTACGGGATTAACTATCAGGCTGTGGCCCGGGATGCGGCCGGACGTGAGCTTACAAATACCAATGTTGATATCCGGTTTACAGTTCTCTCCGGGACGTCGCTGGGAACAGTGTCCTATCAGGAGGTTCATAACGATGTGGCAACATCAAGGTACGGGGTTTTCTCTGCCACAATTGGTAAAGGGGTTCCTGCATCAGGACTATATGAGGATTTTTCAGAGGTAAGGTGGGAGGATGATAACCATTTTATCAGGGTTGAGATCAGGTTTGCTGCCGATTATATTGAAATGGGTACCATGCAGTTCCTGAGCGTTCCGTATGCCCTTTATGCAGCCAGATCCCTTGAACCCGGTCCGGCCGGACCGGTAGGGCCGGCAGGTGATCCTGCCAGTGATAACCAGCGTCTTAATTTTGACGGTGTTAATCTCTGGATCGATGACGGCGAGAGTAGTCCTACCGTAATAAGCACGGTTAACCTGGCCACACTGGTCAATAACACTGAGGATGAGATACAGTACCTCTCCATTTCCGGCGATTCATTAAGTATTACCAAGGGAAATTCTATCAAGCTGCAGGATATAAATATTGATGATGACGATTCAGATCCCACAAATGAGATACAGGATCTGAGGGTGACAGATAATAAGCTGAAGATTACCCGTAATGCCGATGCAACGGAGATTGATCTTTCACATCTGGTAAATGATACCGATCTGGATCCGCGCAATGAGATCCAGCAGCTCCATTATAACCCTGCAACCTATTCTCTTACTATTGATGAGGGGACTGCCCCGGTTGATCTGTCGGGACTCAAGAATGATGCCGATGCCAGCCCTACCAACGAACTGATCACCTCTATGTCTATCCAGGGGAGTAACCTTGTTATAACAGAAGGAGGAACAGCCAAGAGCGTTAACCTGAGCAGTAATATGATTGCCTTCAGGGCAAGAAAGAATATCTCCGATTCAGGGCTTAATCCTGTTGCCGATTATGACTTTATAGCAAATAATGAGGAGTATGATATCGGTTCCGGATATGTATTTTAGCAGGCTTCAATATTATTTTAGCAGACTTCATCATTATTCCGGACTTTTCCTGGCAGCAGGGGGTTGTGGTGTTATCCTGTGTCTATTTCCCCTCTGCCTGTTCCATCACTGCCCTGCACTTTTTTCCGTGACCCGGGGAGGGTTTTGATTTTATTTCCCCTCTGCCTGCTCCATCACGGCCCTGAATTTTTCCATCAGATCCCGGTTAAGGTCGAGGGGCGGTGTGGCGTTATCAGGCAACAGCGACCTGTAGGGATGGTCGGCTGAATACTCACTGAACTCCTTCTGCGCCCTTAAGAGCAATTCTTTTTTTGTAAGCAGGTCAAGGGCGGTTGCTGCCATCACTTTGGAACCGGCAATAAGCCCTTTTGCGGCTGCACTGCCGTAGTTGGAGGCTACTGCCGACCAGTGGTGGCCTATTGAGCCGGGAACACCTCCCGGGAAGTTAACTGTTGCAGTGGGGGCAATTAGGGTCACCTCTCCCACATCGGATGATCCTCCGCCTACCTGCACTGATGCCGGTTCCCTGAGGGGTGAAATTTCAACCGGATAGCCCTTCTCCTCTTTACCCAGCTCCTTCTGCAGCTCTTTGGCATAAGTATTCTCCCCATCGCTCCACTCCGGCATTCCCACAAGCTCTATATTGGAGTATATAACTCGTGCCATCGTTTCGTTGGAGTGGCGCTGGTGAACCCCGGTAAGCACCCGGATACTGTCCAGGGTGGTTCCTGTTGCCAGGGCAGCTCCTTCGGCACATTTAACCACCCTGTTGTACATATCCTCAATCCGTTCGTCGGTATTCCGGATATAGTACCATACAGAGGCCTTATCAGGAACCACGTTGGGTGCCTCCCCGCCGCCGGTAATAACATAGTGCATGCGGTGTGTGTAGTTCAGATGTTCACGGAGGAAGTTGGTTGAGATATTCATCAGTTCAACGGCATCCAGGGCGCTTCTGCCATCCCAGGGAGCACCTGCCGAATGTGCCGTTTTTCCCCTGAAGGAAAATATCACCGAGATAACGGCGTTGCCGCTTACACCGTACCCTGTGGAAAATCCTGAGGAGGTATGGTTGTCAATCACCGCATCCACATCATCAAAAAGTCCGGCTTTGACCATATAGGGCCTGCTTATAATTGTCTCCTCGGCAGGAGAGCCGTAGAACCTTATTGTGCCAGGAATCCCGTGCTCCTCCATGCTTTTTTTAACTGCAATTACGGCAGCCACACCTGCTGTTCCCATCATATTATGTCCGCAGCCATGGCCGGGGGCGCCATCAACCAGAGGATCCTGCAGAGGCACAAGTCCTTTCTGTGAAAGCATTGGCAGTGCATCATATTCGCCCAGCACACCTATCACCGGCTTGCCGCTTCCCCATGTGGCAACAAAGCAGGTGGGTATACCCGCCAGACCCTCCTCCACTGTGAAGCCCTCTTTTTTCAGTGTTTCAATAAGCAGGGCTGAAGATCTGAATTCCTGCATTCCCAGCTCGGCAAATCCCCATATGGCATCTGATATTGCCCCAAATCTCTCTACCACCTCCTGACCGGAGAGGTAGTCAATGGCTGTTGCCTTCTCCTTGTAGAGCTTCGCCTTAATCTCCTTATCCTTGCTGCTCTCTTTTTTCTGTGCCTTAGCCGGCGTTGTTATCAATATCGCCTGGAACAGGATTAACGCTGCAATAATCAGTGCTTTTTTCATCTTTAGGTGGTTTGGTACAAGTCACCAAATTACTAAAAAAAGTTCAGGATGATGCTGGTGAGGTGATCCTGCTTTAATGTTCTTTGACATTAAAAGAGGTGCTATTCGTCGGGATGCCCTTCATCTGGCATATTACTTAATGATGTGGAAGAGCTGATCTGGTTGCACGGTGGAGTACCGTTTGGGGCGGTTGCTGCTGATCCGGGCCTCCGGCGGAGTTCTGTTGCGCCCGGTTGCTGCTGATCCGTGCCTCCGGCGGAGTTCTGTTGCTGCCGGTTGCCACTTTCCTGTGCCTCCGGCGGAATACCTTGCTGCTGTTCCGTGCCTCCGGCGGAGTACCTTGCTGCTGAATCTTGTACCCGGCAGAAAAATATCGGTTCCTGTAACTGATGATATGCTACCGTTGGGTTTTCGTAGTTTCTGATAACTTCTGATCAGCCGTAACGGCAAGGGCTATTATGGTGCCTGTTATAATGCCGGCAATATTCAGAAACATATCCTTGAATTCAAAAGTACGGGCCGGGATAAGCAGCTGAAGCATCTCAGAAAACACTGCAAACGCTATTAGGGTGGAAAGTGTAATAAGAATGCGTGTAAGCTGCCTGCGGTCATATACAAAGGAGATTACCGCAAGAAAGGCGAGCAGCGTATGCTCAAGATAATGAATGGGGTAGTCGAGCCGAATAGGAATAAGTCTTCCCCCGATCCTTGGAGTGGGCAGATTAGGTAATATTGCAAGAATAATTATCAGGATAACCCAGATCACCAGGAGTATCCTTGCATACGGTCTGAAATTGTTAATTAATCTTCCCATTTTTTGCGAATCGACTGGCAAAAGTAGTAAAATCTTGTGAGAGCCGGATCAAAAAGTTATTTTTGTAATAAATAGAGAGTGATATGGTAACAGCGGAACAGATAAAGGATTTAGCAGGACGCCGGGATGCGTTAAGGGGGTATCTTTGACATTGCCGGCAAGGTTGAGAGGATAAAAGAGGAGGAGCTGCGTACACGTGATCCTGAATTCTGGGATGACCCCAAAGCAGCAGAGGAGCATATGAAGAACCTTTCCGTACTGAAGAGCTGGATCAGCTCTTTCAATTCGGTGGATTCGGCTGTTGAAGACCTTGGGGTTATGCAGGAGTTTATCAGGGAGGGAGAGGCGGGTGCCGGTGATCTTGATGAACTGTATGAGAAGGCTCTTCACCTTGTGGAAGCCCTGGAGGTGAGAAATATGCTGAGAAGGGATGAGGACCAGATGGATAGCCTGCTTAAGATTAATGCGGGTGCCGGCGGTACGGAGAGCAATGACTGGGCCGAGATGCTTATGCGGATGTACCTGCGATGGTGCGAGAGGAACAATTACAGGGTAAAGGAGGTGGATTTCCAGCCCGGTGATGAGGTTGGGATCAAATCGGTGACACTTGAAGTTACCGGAGACAATGCATACGGCTATCTGAAGAGTGAGAACGGGGTACACCGTCTGGTACGAATATCTCCCTTTAATGCACAGGGGAAGAGACAGACTACCTTTGCTTCGGTTTTTGTATCACCACTGGTGGATGATAATATAGAGATAGAAATCAATCCGGCAGATATCAGCTGGGAGACATACCGGTCGAGCGGCGCCGGCGGACAGAACGTTAATAAAGTTGAGACAGCGGTAAGGCTACGTCACCAGCCGACCGGACTGGTGATAGAGAATCAGGAGACACGGTCCCAGATGAAGAATAAGGAGAACGCACTCAGGATACTCCGTTCACATCTCTACGAGCTTGAACTGCGCCGGCGCATGGATGAGCAGGCGAAGGTGGAAGGTGAGAAAAAGAGAATAGAGTGGGGTTCTCAGATAAGGTCATATGTGCTGCATCCCTACAAGATGGTAAAGGACCTCAGAACCGGATATGAAACGGGCAATGTGCAGGCGGTGCTTGACGGAGAGCTGGGGGGCTTTATAAAATCGTTTCTGATGGAGAGCGGAGTCTCTACTGATTAATGCGGTTCGCGAGCGTTACCATTGCCCTGATCAATAACGTTAACCATGACAAAAAGCATAGGTTTTCTCTCTTTAAATTCTTTTAACTTTGCGGGATAAATAATCAACAGGATACATTATGTCAATGGACAGAAAGTTGTTTGAAGAGTTTCCTCCGGTAACAACCGGTCAGTGGATGGAAAAGATAACGGCAGATCTTAAGGGAGCCGATTTCAACAGGAAACTTCTCTGGAAAACTATCGGAGGCTTTGACCTGAGACCTTTTTACCGGGAGGAGGACCTTGCGGGACTGCCTTTTATCAATTCTCTACCCGGAGAGTTTCCGTTTGTACGAACAACGGGCAAAACCGACAACCGGTGGTATGTGAGGGAAGAGATAGAGGTAACGGATCCGGTTAAGGCCAACGCAAAAGCCCTTAATGTGTTATCACGAGGGGTTGACTCTCTTGCTTTCCACTTTGCAGCTGACACAATGTTTAACAGGGCAATGATAGAGCACCTTCTGGAGAACATCTTTCTGGAGGCCGTTGAAGTTTCTTTCGTGCCCCTGAATTCACCGGTTGAACTGCTGAAGACATTCAGGGAGGTTGTGGAGTCGCGTGGCATCAAGCCTGCCCTGCTGAAGGGAGCCATTGAGACAGATCCCCTTGGCAGGCTGATGGTAAACGGTAAACTATGTGTTTCTGTTGATGAGGCCATGGATTACCTTGTTACACTTATCAGGGAGGGTTCATTCTTTCCCGCTATGAAGATGATAAGGGTTAACGGTGCGGCATTCGGTAATGCCGGAGCCACCGCGGTGCAGGAACTGGGGATGACAATCGCGATGGGTAATGAATACCTTGCACAGCTGACAGAACGCGGCATCACTCCGGATGAAGCTGCCGGTCATACAGGATTTACCTTCAGCACAGGATCAAGCTATTTTATTGAGATAGCCAAACTGAGGGCTGCAAGGATGCTCTGGGCAGCAATAGTGAAGGGCTACTCCCCTGAAAACGAAGAATCAATGAAGATGAATATCCATTCGGTAACCTCTGAGTGGAACAAGACGGTTTATGATCCCTATGTTAACATGCTGCGTACACAAACGGAAGCTATGTCGGCAACCCTTGGCGGTGCAGATTCTCTTACCGTGGGCCGGTTCGACAAAGCTTTTGCAGCACCGGGTGAATTCTCCGAAAGGATTGCCCGCAACCAGCAGCTCCTTCTGAAGGAGGAGTCCCATTTTGACAAGGTTGCTGATCCGGCAGCAGGATCATACTATATAGAGAATGTAACAGCCTCGCTGGCAAACCATGCATGGGAACTCTTCCTGAATATTGAGGAGAGAGGCGGATTCATGGAGTGCCTTAAGAGCGGCTATATACAGTCGGCAGTGGCCGAAACAAGAGAAAAGAGGCTGCAGAATGTAGCCATGGGGAAGGAGAAACTGCTGGGAACAAATATCTATCCAGGAACAGCGGAGAAGGCTCCTAAATTTACAGCCAAACCGACTGAAGAGCTTAAGGGTGAGGCTGCTGCTGAGGTTGAGCCACTCAGGCAGATCAGGGCAGCAGAGGAGTTTGAGAAGCTCAGGATGGCTACCGAAAAGGCTGCCAAAAGGCCAAAGGTGTTTATGCTGACAGCAGGAAACCTGGTAATGCGGAAGGCACGGGCCCAGTTCTCGTCAGGATTTTTCGGAGTGGCAGGATATGAGATTATTGATAACCCCGGTTTTGACAATATAAGTGATGGTGTTGCCATGGCGCTGAAAATGAAGGCGGATATTATTGTGCTATGCTCATCGGATGAGGAGTATGAGCAGTTTGCTCCCGCGGCAGCAGCGCTGACAAAGGGAAAGGCAGTTCTGGTAATTGCAGGTGCCCCGTCTTCTGAATCTTCACTCAGGGAGCAGGGGATAGAAAATTTTATCTCACTCCGCTCAAATATTCTTGAAACACTGCACCATTATAACAGACTCCTTGGAATAAAGTAAAGGGGTTAAAACATTGATTATGAGACC
The DNA here is from genome assembly GCA_020201035.1 of Bacteroidales bacterium. Classification (GTDB taxonomy): domain Bacteria; phylum Bacteroidota; class Bacteroidia; order Bacteroidales; family VadinHA17; genus JAIVHO01. The sequence continues at coordinate 200,073 of JAIVHO010000034.1, read as the reverse complement.
AAAATTCAATAAAGAAAATATAGGCAGTATTGCCGCAAAAGGGACTGATGCTGCCGAATGGACAGAGGCTGCAGGAATAGAGAAGAGCTGGATCACTCCCGAGCAGATACCTGTAAAGGGGGTATATACCGAAAAGGATCTTGAGGGGATGGAACATCTTGGCTATGCGGCCGGACTGCCGCCATACCTGCAGGGGCCCTATTCAGGGATGTATGCCATGAGGCCGTGGACAGTAAGGCAGTACGCCGGGTTCTCCACCGCAGAGGAGTCAAATGCTTTTTACAGACGCAACCTGGCGGCCGGACAAAAAGGTTTATCGGTGGCTTTTGACCTGGCTACCCACAGGGGATATGATTCTGACCACGAGAGGGTAGAGGGTGATGTGGGCAAGGCAGGGGTGGCTGTTGACTCCATCCTGGATATGAAGATACTGTTTGACAATATCCCGCTTAATAAGATGTCGGTATCAATGACCATGAACGGGGCGGTGCTGCCGGTAATGGCATTCTATATTGTGGCGGCACTGGAACAGGGAGCACGACTCGATGAACTCTCCGGTACAATACAGAATGATATCCTGAAGGAGTTTATGGTGCGGAATACCTATATATATCCACCGGAATTCTCAATGAAGATCATCGCCGATATTTTTGAGTATACATCACGCAATATGCCAAAGTTCAACTCAATAAGTATCTCAGGATACCATATGCAGGAGGCCGGTGCCACCTGTGACATTGAGCTGGCATATACCCTTGCGGACGGACTTGAATATCTGCGTACCGGGCTGGCTGCAGGTCTTGATATAGACTCTTTTGCGCCCCGGCTATCATTCTTCTGGGCAATAGGGATGAACCATTTTATGGAGATAGCAAAGATGAGGGCTGCCAGGATGCTGTGGGCCCGGATCGTAAAGCAGTTTAACCCCCAAAATCCTAAATCACTGGCCCTCAGGACACATTCACAAACCTCCGGCTGGAGTCTGACCGAACAGGATCCCTTCAATAACGTAGGCCGTACATGTATTGAGGCAATGGCAGCAGCACTGGGACATACCCAGAGCCTGCACACCAATGCCCTTGATGAGGCAATTGCCCTGCCAACGGAATTTTCAGCCAGGATAGCAAGAAACACCCAGATCTATATCCAGGAAGAGACTGATATCTGCAGGGCAATAGACCCCTGGGCAGGATCATACTATGTGGAGACCCTTACCCATGAGATTGCCCACAGGGCATGGAAGCTGATAGAGGAGGTGGAAGAGCTGGGAGGAATGGCAAAAGCAATTGAATCAGGTATTCCCAAGATGCGCATAGAGGAGGCTGCCGCAAGGGCACAGGCAAGGATAGATTCAGGTATGCAGACCATCGTGGGAACCAACAGGTACAGGCTTGAAAAGGAGGATCCTCTTGAGATACTCGATATTGATAACAGTGCTGTACGTGGCTCACAGATCAGGAGGCTAAAGAAACTGAAGGATGAAAGAAATGAGGAGGAGTGTAAAGCTGCTCTTGATAATATTACCAGAGCTGTGGAAACAGGTCAGGGTAATCTGCTTGATCTGGCAATTATCGCTGCTCAGAAGAGGGCTACCCTCGGCGAGATTTCCACTGCATGTGAAAAAATAAAAGGGAGGTATAAAGCTGTGATAAGATCTATTTCCGGTGTTTACTCGTCTGAATATAAGTCGAATGATGATTTTGAGGAGGCAAAAAAACTGGCCTCTGTGTTTGCAGCCAGCCAGGGGCGTCAGCCCAGGATAATGGTGGCCAAGATGGGACAGGATGGTCATGACCGCGGTGCCAAGGTGGTGTCAACAGGCTATGCTGATATAGGCTTTGATGTTGATATCGGGCCCCTGTTCCAGACTCCCGCAGAAGCAGCACGACAGGCAGTGGAGAATGATGTTCATGTGCTGGGAGTATCAAGCCTTGCGGCCGGACATAAAATACTGGTGCCACAGGTTATCGAAGAGCTGAAAAAGCTGGGCAGGGAGGATATCCTTGTTGTTGCCGGGGGAGTAATTCCATCACAGGATTACCAGTTTCTGTATGATGCCGGAGTAGCCGCTATTTTTGGCCCGGGATCATCAGTTGCCGGAGCGGCTAAGGCAATACTTAAAATATTGATTGAAGCGGCTGGTGAGTAGCAGGAAGAGTATCACCCGGTGATGATTATCTCAGTGAAAAGGGATTTATCGCTGAATGGTTATACCTGATCCCTGACGGGAAGGATATCTCATGCAGCATACAGCTCTCCTGTTTCAGGGTTCTTGTTTTTTGAATCTTCTTTTATATATTGCGTAAGCTAAATGAAGATATCTTTACCCTATGAGGAAATTATTACCCCTGCTTACGGTTTTGCTGTTTATCACTCTTTTAGCCGGATCTGCGTATGGTCAGGAACGGCAGGCAGTGACTGACCAGACAGTACCGGATTGGGCCGATCCCACAACCTGGCTGCTGGGGTACTTTACCATTGATGATCTTACAATTTATCCGCATAGCTTATGGTACCAGCAACGGTTCGACAACTTTGTGCCGGATGCGGATGCAATGGCAGAACTGAGGGAGCTGACACTCAATGAGGTTAATGTAACAGTGGTTCTGGGTACCTGGTGTTCTGACAGCCGAAGAGAGGTGCCCCGGTTTATGAAGATAGTAGAAGGGCTGGATTACAACACTGATAATATAACCTTTATAGGAGTAGACAGCTACAAGGAGGCGCCGCTCGACAGTTACGCGGAACTGGGAATAGAACGTGTACCCACCTTTATCTTTTATATTAACAAAGTTGAGAAGGGACGCATCATTGAATATCCGGAGACGTCTTTAGAGAGGGATATGATAAATATCCTGAAAAAGAGGTAATCAGAGATAACAGGATAATATTTCGGAATCATGGAAGAAGTAAACAGAAACAGCGGACAGGGCCTTGGAATAGCAGCCCTTATAATGGGGATAATAAGTTTTGTTGTGGCATTTATCCCCTGCGTGGGTATACTGGCAATCTTTACATCAGTGGTTGCCGTTGTGCTGGGTGCCATCGGGCTCTCTCAGGCATCGCGGGCCGGGAGTCCTCACAGGGGGCTTAATACGGGCGGACTGGTAGTCGGCGTTATTGCCCTTTTTGTGGCTATAGTGCAGATTGCCGTTGTTGTGGGCATTTCAAATAATGCAGACGGCTTTGGGAAAAGAATTGAAAAGATTGTTACCGATATCCAGGATGATGTGCTCAGGGAGATTGAGGATGGCAATCTGAGGATAACCATTGAGGAGGGAGATGAAAAGATCGAGATAAACGCTTCCTCCAACAGGCAGGAGCTACTCGATAAGCTTGATAAGCTTGAAAAACTGGATAAGCTTGACAAGCCTGATACACTTAAGGAGACAAAACCTGACACCATTAAGGGGACAAAACCTGACACCTCAAATATAAAGTGACAGAATCTTCCGGTCCGGGGTCATATTTTATAATCAATATTGTACTGGCCGCAGTGATTGCTGCTATCTTTATCATCGGTTAATTCAGGAAGGAGCAGTTTCATCAGATAAATGGTTCTCTCAACCATCGCATTGTGATGCTGAATGGCAAAACCGCGGATCGGGTGCCGGAGGAGTTATTCAGACAGAAATTTAACGGATTTTATTATCGATAACCTCATCTATAACTGACCAGATAAGATCATTCTCATAACCCCGGGCGGCAGCAAACCTGATCAGCTTACCCTTAAGATCATACTGGTTAACAGCCTTTACTGAGGATCTCTTTTTGAGAAGGTCGTTTTTCAGGGTCTCACGGTACTCACCGGGATCAATCGCTTCCAGGGCCTCGCCAACTAACTCCCTCTCTATCCCCTTTGAGCCCAGCATAAGGGAGATCTTTCTTTTTCCCCACCTGTTGAAACGGTGCTTCTCACGGGCATAGGCAAAGGCATACCTTCTCTCATCAATAAAACCCTCCTTTTTCAGCTCGGATATAAGTTTTTCAATTGATCCGGGATCGGTGATATCCCAGGAGTCAAGCTTATCCCGTATGTCCTTAACACACTTTTCTGATCTGCTGCAAAGGGCCATCGCCTTCTGAAGGGCTCTGTTATATTTCTCTCTGTTCATTCTGCAGCTATAAATCTCTCTTTTCCGTTAATATCACTTACTATCCTTGTAGTGCTGTAGCCCAACTCCCATGCAATCAGTTCGGTTTCCCTGCCCAGGGCTTCATTTATCTCAAGATATATTTTTCCTCCCTCTGTCAGGTGTTTGCCGGCGTAGGAGAAAATAGCCTTGTAAAACATCAGCGGGTTACTGTCGGGTACAAAAAGCGCGTGATGAGGTTCGTAATCCAGAACATTACGGGAAATAAGGGCTTTTTCCGATTCCCTTATATAAGGGGGGTTGCTGACAATCAGGTCAAAGGAAGAGTTGCCGGGAGCAGGGTTAAGAATATCGGATCGGGAGAAGATAATATCTGCACCATGGGCAGCGGCATTTTCAGCTGCAACAGCCAGTGCTCCGATATCGATGTCCAATGCAGAGACAGCAGGGTTATCCATTCCCAGAGCGAGTGTCACCGCCAGTACTCCCGAACCTGTTCCTATATCAAGCACCCTAAGTCCCGGCTCACTGTTTTCACTGATAACCAGTTCTGCCAGTTCCTCCGTTTCAGGTCTTGGAATCAGCACATCCGGGCTCACCTTAAACCTCCTGCCGTAAAACTCAGTAAAACCAAGAATATACTGCAATGGTTTATAGAGTTTCAGATCATCACATATTTGGTTAATTTTATGCCATGCCTGATCCGGTACCCTGTATGACGGATCGGCAAGCAATGATGAGGAGGAACGGCCTGTAAGGTGAGTGAGGATAATGGATGTCATTGCCCTGATCTCCCCGGAGGGATAGAGTCTTCCCAGCTCCGTGGCAATCAGGTTGCGGCAATCCCTGATTGTGTGATTTGAGGTTGTCATATGTACAAAATTAATACAAATGATGCAGAGATGAGGGAGTATGATCCAAAATATATGCTCAGGGCACTGGAGCTGGCACTGATGGCAGGCGGTAATACCAGACCCAATCCGCTCGTAGGTGCTGTAATAGTACATAATGACCGGGTCATAGGTGAGGGGTTTCATTCACGGGCAGGGGAGCCACATGCTGAAGTGGTTGCGCTGAGCAGGGTAAAAGAGCGCTCGCTTATTCCCGGGTCTGATATCTATGTTACCCTGGAGCCCTGTTCACACCACGGCCGTACTCCACCATGCGCTGAAATGATTGTTCGCGAGGGTTTCCGAAGGGTAATCATCGGAACACGTGATACCAGCCGGAAGGTGTCAGGACGCGGTATTGAGATATTGAAATCGGGTGGATGCCAGGTGGTTGAAGGGGTGCTTGAGAAGGAGTGCAGAAAGGTAAACAGACGCTTTTTCACCTGGCATGAAAAGGGCAGGCCATGGATTGTGCTTAAATGGGCTGTTACCTCGGATGGATTTTTTGATGCCGAGAGAAATCCGGGAATGCCGAAAGGTCCCAACTGGATTACAGGAAACCCGGAGCGCATTCTGGTGCATAAATGGAGGAGCGAGGAGCATGCTGTGGTAATCGGCGAAAATACACTCTGCAATGATGACCCGTTGCTTAATGTAAGACACTGGAGCGGGATTGATCCTGTCAGGGTTGTGATAAGTGATTCACCTGAGCGGCTTGCCGGATATCGGATGTTCAGCGGGGAGGGCTCTCCGGTAATTCTCTTCTCGCCATGGGAGAATGAAGTAGAGCAGGGTATTGATTTTTTCAGGACAAGAGACAGGAAATCGACTATTGAGGAGGCGCTGAAAGAGTTGCACAGAAGAGAGATACAGAGTGTTATGGTGGAGGGTGGAGCAAACCTGCTGGGTCAGTTTATTGATGCCGGGTTGTGGGATGAGGCAAGAATATTCAGGGGTTACAGGAATTTTGGTGCCGGACTGAAGGCTCCTGAGCTGCAGGGAAAAATCATTCAGAGTATAGGATTTGAGGCAAGCAGGCTTGAAATTCACAGACCCCCGGCAGTAAGCAGCACTTTAAGTAAAAATATGTAACTTTGATATCCTTTATAACGTAAATAGGTTACCATATTGTAGTTACACAGATAGAAATATTAAAATAGCAAAAGTATGAAACGAACATGAACTTTTTTAATCAAAATTTCATAAACAAGCATGATTAAAATAAGTTCATGTGAGAGCGGAGCGGTTACATCCGTTCTCAAATTTTGAAGTAATATTAACGATAACTTGAAAATTTTAAACGGATGAAACGGATTCTCTTATTGCTGGTAATGGTAACCCTGACAATGTCAGGTTACGGTCAGAATGCAAAGAAGTTTCTGAGGGCTGGAGATGCCTTTATGAAAAGCGGCAAGTATGAGGATGCTGTTGTACAGTACACCCAGGCCATTGCTTTAAAGCCTTCAGATATAGGCGGATATCTTGCCAGGGCAGGAGCTTTTGAGGAGATGGGGAGATATGAAGAAGCTTATAATGACCTGGAGAGGGCAAGGGTATTTGATGCAAAGGATATTGATGTGCTCTATATGACAGGCAGGGTATGTAACAGTATGGGCAGGTATGATGAAGCTCTCAGGCATCTCAATTATGCAAGCACACTGGCAAAGAGGGAAGAACGCCTCTATCCGGAAAAAGTGCGTGCCCTGCTTGAACTGGGATATTATGACCTTGCACTGGGAACATCTGATACTGCTCTTCTGTTCAGGGAGAATGATGTGAATCTGTACCAGAGAGGACTTGCCTTTGAAAGACTAAATAATGATATACGTGCCAAAAAGGATTATGAGAAGGCTGTTTCAAAAAATAAGCGATATGAACCGGCGCGACTGGCATTAGCCGACCTGCTGATAAGGACCGGCGATCTTGAGGGAGCCACAGAACATGTTGATTATCTGATTGCGGAAGATGACCGCAATACCAAGGCGTACAGCGTCAGGAGCCGGATTTTTGTAAAGAAACTTGATTACCCTTCAGCCCTTAATGATATCTCCAGAAATATACTTATTGAACCTGATAACCCGGAGCATTATGCTACACGCGGAGGCTACTATCAGGAGTTCAACCAGCATTCCAACGCCATAAATGATTTCACAAGAGCTATAACCCTTGACAGCAGTGATCCTGATCTCTATTTTGCCAGGGCACACTCATATGAAATGCAGATGGAGCTGGATAAGGCTATCAGGGATTATGCCAGGATAACTGAACTGTCAGAGTTTGATCAGAGAGCACGCAAGCTGATGAAGGAAGCTGATGAGAGGCTTTATGAACTGCACAGGGAGAGTAATCCCCCTGTTATTACCCTTAATACTCCAAATATTGACGGCAGGCGTGTTGAGATCAGGGGTGATGCCCGTGATGTGGTAGTGTCAGGATCAATTAAAGAGATAAGTGACCTTAAATCACTTACCATAAATGGTAATGAGTCACTGTTTGAGAAAGGGAGTAACGATGTTTACCAGTTTCTGTCAACAGTAGATATCAGGGATGTTGAAACACTCAATATTGTTGCCGAGGACATATACAATAATGTTACAGCACTTGACTATGAGGTATTTATGACTGAGACTACTCCTCCGGTAATTGCTATTATAGCACCTTATGCTGATGACAACGGGGAGATTGCGCTCCAGTCAAACTCCTCAAGCGTCTATATTGAGGGTAAGATAACGGATGAGAGCAGGATAAAGTCGATAATGATTGAAGGTGTAACGGCAAGTTATCCTGTTGATGAGTTTAACCCTACCTTTACAGCATCAATAGATATACTCAACAAGAAGAAGATTTCTGTTGTTGCAGAGGATTATTTCGGAAACCGCCGGATCACAGAATTTACACTTAACAGGGCGGGTGCAACTCTCAACGCTGAAAACCCGATGGGCAAGACCTGGGTTATTTTTGTTGAAAACTCCAATTATCAGACCTTTGCAACCCTTGATGGTCCGGCCAAGGATGTGAATCTTATGAGGAGGGCGCTGGAGGATTACCAGGTTCATAATGTTATCCATAAGAGAGATCTTACAAAAAGCGAAATGGAACTTTTCTTCTCCTTTGAGCTAAGAGACCTTATCACCTCCAACCAGGTAAAATCCCTTTTGATATGGTATGCAGGTCATGGTAAATTTTCAAATGAGGTGGGCTACTGGATTCCCGTGGATGCCAAAAGGGATGATGAGTTTACATATTTTAATATTAATACCCTGAAGGCCGCCATGCAGCCATACGTAAACCTGCTGACCCATACGCTGGTGGTAACCGATGCATGTGAGACAGGTCCCGGATTTTACACCGCCATGCGCTCGTCGCCGGTGCCCCGCAGCTGCGACGACTGGGAAGCAACTCAGATGAAGTCATCGCAGGTATTTGCTTCTGCAGACCGGGAACTGGCATCTGATGACAGCCAGTTTACCCGCACCTTTGCAAACTCCCTGATAGGGAATACCAATTCATGCATTCCGATAGATGAGATAGTATTAAAGGTTACCCTGGCGGTGACAAACAATAACCAGCAAAAACCAAAATTTGGCCAGATAAGCGGGTTAACCCATGAAGAAGGGACCTTCTTTTTTATCGCCAAATAAGATATGTTATTAATGAGAACCGGCCCTTCAGGGGGAGGTAACAGGTACAGGTGGGGGGCTCTCCTCATGTTGTTGCTGTTTTCTTTTCCCGCAATTTCACAGACATATTATTTTGACCGTTACGGTGTAAATGAGGGACTTGCTGCTTCCAAGGTGTATGCCCTGCTGCAGGATTCCAATGACTACCTGTGGATGGGTATTGCCAGTGGCGTGTCCCGTTTCGGAGGAAAAGCAATAGAGAATTTCTCGGCCGAAGAGGGACTTGCAACGGGAGGGGTAAGGTCAATGTATGAAGACAGCAGTGGCAATATATGGTTTGGTCATCTTGACGGGGGAATTTCACTGTATGACGGGAGGGCATTTATCAGGGTACAGACTGATACCGGTGTTATTGGCAGCGATATTACAAGCATCAGGGAGATCTACGGCAGGATGTGGTTTACTACACGGTTCGACGGTACTGTTTCCGCAGAGTATGACCCCTCACAGGTGTCGTTGGTTAATATAAGGCAGTATAAGGGAGCTGAAGGAGTGAGTGACCAGGTTTCTGACTCATATATAGCTCCCGATGGATCCTATTATTGCATCGCTGATGTAGGCATCAAGAGATATAATGTTGACATAGACAGGTTTGAGGCATACCGGCCCGAGGGTCTGACATCCTACTTCAATATTATTGTGATGTATGAAGACAGCAGGGGCGACAGGTGGTTCGGGACGCATATGGGTGGATTATACCGTATGAGTGCGGATGGCGGGGGTTTTACTGTATATGATATCCGTGACGGCCTCACCTCCAACTGGATAAGCTCAATAACCGAAGATTCACGCGGAAGGATATGGGTTGGCACCTGGGGTGGCGGTATTACCCTTTTTGACGGGGATGATATAAGGTTTTTTGATAATACGAACGGATTGGATGCCATGTATATACAGACTCTCCTTGAAGACAGGGAGGGTAATATGATTATTGCCAGTCAGTATGACGGTATACACATCTTCAAGGGCGACCATTTTGTCAACTATATCTCTGATATTCTCTTCACTGATAAAAATGTGATGGCGGTGGAGGAGGACAGGTTCAACCGGATATGGTTTGGTACCAACGACGGTATAACGATTTATGATCCCGATAACCTTTTTTCATGGCACTTCAACAGTGAGAACAGTGACCTGAGTGATAAGGTCAGATTTATCCTGTCAGACCGCATAGGAGAGATACATATTGGCACCTACGGCGATGGAATTTACAGTTATGATTTCAGTAACAACAGGTTTATCAGACGTGATGATATAAATGATATTCTATACCAGGGTGACCTTATAGTTACTGCTCTTGCCACCGACAGCAATAATAATCTATGGATTGGGACCAATGACGGTGTTGCATTATGGGAGACCGATTCAGCACGTGGCCGCAGATACACCCGTCTAGACGGATTATCGGGTCTGGGAATAACAGCCCTGGAGATTGCCGGTGACGGTACTGTATGGATAGGAACAGAGAGGGATCAGGGGCTGACGGGCTATTCACCTGAAAGCGGTGAATTCAGGATCGTTGATATCGGCTATGATCTGGAGCCAACAACATTGGCATCTTCTTCCGATGGCATGCTGTGGGTGGGAACAACCTTTGGTCTGCTGGGCGTGCGCAATGATTCGGTAGTCCTGCATCTAACACAGGATGATGGCCTTCTGTCAAATAATATAAGCCTTATTCAGCCATGCTGTGATGATGAATTATATATAGGAACCAATCTGGGCCTTAACAGGTACAACCGGAATACCGGGGCCATAAATACCTATACAAGGAAAAACGGTTTTATCGGAATTGAGACCAAGAGAAATGCTTCTGTTACCGATTCACGGGGGAATATCTGGTTTGGTACAGGTATGGGAGCCACACGCCTCAATCCTGAGCTTATACCTGAACCCGGCACCGAGCCGCTGACACATATAAGGGAAATGCGTGTTAACCTTCAGCCACGGGAGATGAAGGAGGGCCTTAAGCTTTCCTGGAAAGATAAGTCCGTAGTCTTTGACTACTACAGCGTTTGTCTTACAAATCCGGCAGCAGTAAGATACCAGTATATGCTGGAAGGAGCAGATGAGGACTGGATGCCTGAGACAGAACATACTCAGGCTGCCTACTCAGGTCTGAAGGCAGGGCGATATACCTTCAAACTAAAGGCGGTAAACAGTGACGGAGTATGGAATGATACACCTGTATCCTTATCATTTATTATTAAACCGCCCTTTTATTACAGTCCTCTCTTTATTACCCTGATGCTTATTATACTCACGATAGCTGTAATATTTTATATCAAGATCAGAGAGAGGCAACTTGTTACCGAAAAGCGGATTCTGGAGGAGAAGGTTGAGGAGCGTACTGCCGAGGTGGTACAGAAGAGTCAGGAGATAGAGGAGAAGAACAGGGATATTACTGCAAGCATACGTTATGCTGAGCGTATTCAGATGGCGATGCTGCCTCCTGAAGACAGTTTCAGGCAGACATTTGTACTGTTCAGGCCCAAGGATATTGTAAGCGGTGATTTTTACTGGATGCATGATAATGGTGATTACCAGTTTATTGCTGCTGTTGACTGCACGGGACATGGTGTGCCCGGAGCATTTATGTCAATAATAGGGTTCAACTCGCTTACCAAGATTGTAAGGGAGTACGGTATTACACGTCCGGCTGCAATACTTGATCAGCTGAATATTGAGGTTACAAAATCCCTTCTGCAGAGGGGAGAGAAGGCTATAAAGGATGGCATGGATCTGGCTCTTGTGGCACGTGATAAAGCAACCGGCGTGCTGGAATACTCCGGAGCTTACAATCCACTTATTATCGTAAGGGATGGTAGGGTTGAAACAATCAGGGCCGACCGGTTTCCTATCGGTATGAGTTACACCGGAGAGAGAAGATTTTCGAATCATGAGATTAAGGTTGGTAAGGATGATATGATCTACCTCTGTACAGACGGATTCTCAGATCAGTTTGGGGGGCCGGAGGGCAAAAAGTTTAAATCAGGAAACCTCAAGCAGGTTTTTGCCACAATAGCAGGAATGCCGGTGACAGATCAGAGGGAGTACCTTGTTAATTTGCTGGATGAGTGGATGGGAACGGAGCAGCAGGTTGATGATATACTGATTATCGGAACAAGAATACCCTAAAGGGTACCCTGCTTGTCAAGGTGATTACTTCGCTGCTCAGCAGAGGGTAGCCCTGATGCCTCGGAGGGCAACTACGCTGCTCAGTTGCCGGTTCGGTGCTGATAAGGGGCCGGAAATACCTTTAATGAACTTTAATGAAACTTATCTTCAGGAGGCTGGATGTCCGGTTCTCTTGTTCTCAGATTCTTGCCAGGTGAACCCACTTGTCATCCCAGCCGCCATACTTCTCAATTATATCGATAGCCTCATCGGGCGAAGAGGCCACACTCCATAACCGGCAGTGGTCTTCTCCCATAAATCCGTTTCCTGAGAGATGATCGAGGAATGTCAGAAGGTGATCGTAGAAGCCGGATGTGTTGAGAATTACTACCGGTCCCCTGAATAGACCCAGTTGCTTGAGTGTAATTGCCTCTGTCAGTTCTTCCAGTGTTCCTATTCCTCCCGGCAGGGCAATAACAGCCTCTGCGATTTCAAAAATCTTCTCCTTTCGACTGCTCATTCCGGTGGTAATGATCATATTTTTAACCCCTTTATGATTCCATCCGCTGCTGATCATAAAGCCGGGAATAACACCGGTTATATTCCCATTCATCTCAATAACTGTATCGGCCATGGCTCCCATAAGTCCGGTATCACCACCACCATAAATTATATGATGACTTCCGCGCACCAGTACAGAGCCTGTCTCCCTGGCAGCATCCAGATAGACCTTGCCTGTTTTGCTGCTTGAGGCTGCAAAAAGAGCTATCTTCATAGAAAGTTATCTTTACTTAACTCTTAATCCGGCTTACCGGACTGAAACCTTATTCCGGTTCACCGGCTGCATTGCCTTTTTTCACCGGCTGCATTGCCTTTTATACCGGTTGCATTGCCTTTTTTCACCGGCTGCATTGCCTTTTATACCGGTTGCATTGTCTTTTTTCACCGGCTGCATAGCTTTTTTTTATAGCAGGGCCTCCAGCTTGGCAACAAAACTGGCTTTGGGTACTGCACCCACCTGCTTGTCAGCAACCTCGCCACCCTTAAAGAATAGCACTGTCGGGATATTACGGATCCCATATTTTGATGCTACGCCCGGACTGCTGTCAACATCGCACTTGACAACAACGGCTTTGCCTTCAAATTCACCTGCCATCTCTTCAACAAAGGGAGCTATCATCCTGCAGGGTCCGCACCATTCGGCCCAGAAATCAACCATTACAGGCTTATCGGATGCTACTACTATCTCGTCAAAATTGGTGTCGTTAACTTGTAATGCCATATTCAGTTATTTTTAAGTTCTTTCAGAGGGCTCAAAGATAATTAATTTACTTTATAATCTATCCCGCGGTGATTGGTAAGGAAGCGTATAAAATCGTTGTTAAGCCTTACCCTGTAGGGTCTTGAAAAGAGCGATATCCATACTCTGGATGCAGCGTCAAACACTATAACCGAGAGCTCTGTATTACCGGGGTTGCTTTCAGCCAGTTCCCTGAGTCTTCCTGCCAGTGCTCCGGTAACGGACTCAATATCTATCTTGACAGCTATCTTTTTCATCATCTCATCCTTTACGCTTGTGAGCAGGCTTATGGAGTGTACCTTCACCTCCAGCTCATCCTCCCTGTACTTTCTCTTCTGTACCTTTCCCTTGATAAGCAGAAAGTAACCAGGGGTAAAAAACTTGCTGTTATCCACATAGTCACGGTCAAACATCATAAGACGGTAGCTGTCTGTGTAGTCCTGTATGGTAAGTGAGCCGAACGGCTTTCCGTTTTTGGCTGTACCGCTTCTGGCCTCGGTGACCATTCCGGCAACGGTGATATCCCTGTTCAGCAGAGGGGTAAGATCACTTAACTCGCTGAGGGGTACATTGCAGAAGGTCTCCAGTTCAAGTCTGTAGTCATCAAGGGGATGTGCCGAGAGGAATATCCCTATAACATCCTTCTCACGGTTTAGCTTCTCCAGCTTAGGCCATTCAGGTGTTTCAGGGGGTGCTGGTCGCACCACCTCGAAACCCGCCGAGTCGTCGCCAAAGAGTGACTGCTGTGATGTCTGCAGCTCGCTCTTTACCCTGTTGCCATATCGGATAAGGCTCTCGATAAAAGATTCACCCTTTGAATTTTCGGCAAAAAACATAGATCGTTTAATCCCTTCAAAGCAATCAAACGCCCCTGCAACAGCCATTGCTTCTATGCTCTTCTTATTAAGGGAGTTGAGATTGACCCTCTCGGCAAAATCGTAGATATCCTTAAAGGGTCCACCGGCCTGCCTCTCTTCAATCATACTTATTATTGCAGCTTCCCCGACACCCTTGATGGCACCAAGGCCAAAGCGTATATTTCCCTCATTGTTGACCATAAATCTGACACCACTCTCATTGACATCGGGTCCCAGTACCCCACTGCCCATACGTTTTGTTTCGTCCATAAAGGTGGTGAGCTTCTTTATGTCGCTTATATTACGACTGAGCACGGCGGCCATAAAATCGGCCGGATAGTTAGCCTTAAGATATGCCGTCTGGTATGAGACGTATGCGTAGCAGGTAGAGTGTGACTTGTTAAAAGCATACTCGGCAAATGCTTCCCAGTCGCTCCATATCTGTTCAACAGTCTTTTGATCGTGTCCGTTGGCCTCACACCCTTCGATGAATTTAACCTTCATCTTATCCATAAGGTCACGTTTCTTTTTTCCCATTGCCTTGCGGAGTGAGTCGGCCTCTCCTTTTGAGAAACCTGCCAGGTCCTGAGAAAGGAGCATCACCTGTTCCTGGTAGACGGTTATACCGTATGTGTCCTTAAGATGCTTCTCCATTACCGGAATGGGGTAATCTATCTTCTCCTGTCCGTGCTTACGTCTGATAAATTTGGGTATATATTCCATCGGGCCCGGTCTGTAGAGGGCATTCATGGCAATAAGATCTTCAAACCGGTTAGGCTTAAGGTCGCGTAGATACTTTTTCATCCCGTCCGATTCAAACTGGAAAAGGCCTGTTGTCTCCCCCTTACTGTATAGCTGGAATGTCAGTTCATCCTCCAGGGGTATATTGTCAATATCTATCTCTATTCCCTTTGAGAGCCTTATATTATCCACGGCATCCTTAATAATAGAGAGCGTCTTCAGCCCCAGGAAGTCCATTTTCAGGAGGCCTACCGACTCCACATGATTGCCGTCAAATTGTGTTACCCACAGGTTTGTATCCTTTGCTGTGCTTATAGGAATGTGCTCATAGAGCGGATCGCGGCCTATTATGATACCACATGCATGAACCCCTGTATGCCTCACCGAGCCCTCCAGTGCCTCGGCATACTGAAGTGTCTGGGCTATCAGGGGTGTTCCGTTTGTTCTCTCCTTTGCCAGTTCAGGAACCTCGTCAAAAGCCTTTGCAAAGGTGGTGCCCGGTCTTTCGGGGATCAGCTTTGCCAGCCTGTCGGCATCAGGCAGTGGCAGTTTCTGTACCCTTGCCACATCACGTATTGCCATCTTGGCAGCCATAGTACCGAAGGTAATGATATGAGCCACACGGTCATGGCCATACTTGTTAACCACGTAATCGAGCACAAGTTCCCTTCCGTCTTCATCAAAATCGATGTCAATATCAGGCATTGAGATACGGTCCGGGTTAAGAAATCTCTCGAAAAGGAGATTATACTTAATCGGATCAATATCGGTAATTTTCAGTGAGTATGCCACTGTGGATCCGGCAGCTGAACCCCGGCCGGGCCCTACAGACACTCCCATTTCACGTGCGGCATTCAGGAAGTCCTGCACAATAAGAAAATAACCGGGATACCCCATCTTCTTAATTGTAGCAAGCTCAAAATCGAGTCGTTCCCTGATCTCATCCGTAAGGGGATCCCATCTTCTGGCAGCCCCCTTATATGCCAGATGCCTGAGATACTCATCTTTGTCAGTGAATCCATCCGGTAGAGGAAATTCCGGCATAATAGGGGCGTGATCCAGATCGAAATCCTCCACTGCAGAGGCTATCCCCATAGTATTTTCAACCACCTCCGGGAAATCGCTGAAGAGATCCCTCATCTCCTGCTCGCTTTTGAAGTACTCCTGTTTGGTATACCTGAGTCTGTCAGGGTCATCGAGATCCTTGCCTGTATTGAGGCATATTAGTCTGTCGTGAGCTTCGGCATCCTGTTCATTCAAAAAATGAACATCATTGGTTGCAATTATCTTTATGCCGAATTTTTTTGAGAGCTGGCGGTAGGCTGCAAAAACCCTGTTCTGCTTGTCAAGTGTGTCGCTGTCGAACAGGGGCTGGCCTGTTTTATGCCTCTGTACCTCAAGGTAGAAGTCGGGACCGAAGATCTCCTGAAACTCCCTTATGGTATTCTCAGCGCTCTCCATATCTCCATTGAGAATTGCTGAGGGTATTTCACCTGCAATGCAGGCTGTTGTGGCTATCAGTCCTTCATGATACTTTCTGAGCAGGTCCTTGTCAATACGTGGCTTATAATAGAAGCCCTCTGTCCATGATTTTGAGATCAGCGTTACCAGGTTTCTGTAGCCTGTATGGTTTTTTGCAAGCAGGATCATATGGTCACCCGAACGGTCATGCTTTTCGTTTGTGTTGCTTATTGACCGTTTTGCCACGTAGGTTTCACATCCTATTATGGGTTTTATACCGTTTGCCCTTGCGTGGTTATGGAACTCCTTTACCCCGAACATATTTCCATGGTCTGTAATTGCAACTGCCGGCATACCCATCTCCCTGCATTTTTTCATTACTCCGCTTATTTTGGAAGCGCCGTCAAGAATTGAGTATTGGGTATGGAGGTGAAGATGTACGAAGTTGCTCATAATCAGAAATATAGTTCCAGGACAATGATAACAGGAAACATGGTTAAAGAGTTGTAAAAATAGTGTAAAAAATTTAAAGAGGCGAGCAGGGGGCACTCCTGTTTAGTCAGAAGATATTAACAGAAAGGGTAAGAAAGGAGAATCTCAGACACCTGAAACAGGCCCGGCGAAGCAGCATTAACATAGTTATCACCTTAACATTAACACTTGGATAACTTGCACGGCCGGAATTATTTATTATTTTTGTTACTGTTTTGGAAAGATAGCAGGACGCCCTAACGTCCTGATTTTATTTATTAACCTAATTATTAAATTATGAGAAAACTACTATTGTTGGTGTTTTTCCTTTGCGGTGCAATGGCCTTTGCGTCGGCGCAGCAAAAGGTTGTAACAGGAACAGTGATCAGTGCAGACGATAATCTTCCCATTATCGGTGCAACAGTTCAGATTAAGGGGACCAATATAGGGGTTGCCACTGATCTGGATGGCGTCTATTCAATTGAAGTTGATCAGGGAGACATTCTGGTCTTCAGGTTCGTTGGAATGAAAACGGAAGAAATTGTTATAGGATCCTCCAATGTGTTGAATGTTGAGATGCAACTCGATAATGTGGGTCTGGATGAGGTTGTGGTCATTGGCTACGGCACGGCAATTAAGCGAGAGATTACGGGAGCAATTACCAAGGTTGAAACCAAGGGACTTGCTGATATCCCAACCTCCAGTTTTGAATCTGCCATGCAGGGTAAGACCGCCGGTGTTTTTATTGAACAGGCCAGCGGAAAACTTGGTGAGGCAGTCAAGATGAGGATAAGAGGATCGTCATCAATCTCGGCTAATAATCAACCGCTCTATGTTATTGACGGAGTTCCGGTGGTGTCAACCAGTTTGAGTAATACAAGCAATCAGCCAACCAACCCCCTCGCTGATATTAATATGAATGATGTTGAATCCATACAGATTCTGAAAGATGCATCAGCGGCAGCCATTTACGGATCAAGAGCTTCCAATGGGGTTGTGGTAATAACAACAAAGAAAGGGAAGACAGGTGCTGCCAAATTTGATGTATCCTACTCTACCGGTATAAGTGAGCCTTCAAGGCTTATGGAGTGGCTGAATGCTGATCAGTATCTTGAACTGCTGGATGAAGCTCTTAATAATGTAACTTCTGAGGGTCTTGTCTGGGGTTGGAGACCTCCGGATGGTATCAAGGACTGGTATCTGGGCCCGCAGTGGGATGATGGTTATGATACTGACTGGCAGAAGGAAGCTTTTCAGGAGGGGTCTATTAACCGCATCAATGTATCGGGATCAGGTGGGTCAGAGACGGGTAGTTATTACGCCGGGATGAGCTATGATAATACCGTTGGTATCCTGAGAGGCAATTCAATGACCAAGATGTCAGGAAGAATAAACCTTGATCAGAAAAGCTCTGACAAATTTGCCTTTGGTATAGGATTGAACCTTAGCAGAACGGAGATGGACAGGGTTGAAAATGATAATGCATTTGCCACACCCCTGCAGCTGATAGCTCAGGCTCCTGTTTTTCCTGTAATTGATCCGGAGACAGGAGAATATAATACTCAGACTTACTACTATAATGGTCTTATCTCTTTGCGTGATTCTGAAAATAATCAGACAAGCTTCAGGACTCTTGGTAATGCCTATGCATCCTATGAGATTATAAGGGGTCTGACCTTCAGATCAGAAATCGGAACTGATATTATTGACCTGAGGGAAAAGAATTACTGGGGCCGTGAAACAATTGGTGCAGGACCAGCCGGAGAAGCACAGAACAGGTCAGTAAGGGTTGTTAACTATAATCTTGACAACTACTTAACATATTCCGGTGATTTTGGTGAGCACAGTATCAACCTCGTGGGAGGTATGTCATACCAGGAGACATATACAACCGGTTCCAATATATCGGCCAAAGGTTTTCCAACCGATGATTTCACAAACATCGCAAGTGCTGCAGAGGCTACTGCTTTCAGTAGCTGGGAAGAAGGTACATCATACCTTTCATACTTTGCCAGGGCAAACTATATGCTCAGTGATAAGTATCTGTTCTCAGCCAGTGGAAGGGTAGACGGATCTTCAAGATTTGGTATCGATAACAGGTTTGGTTTTTTCCCGGCTTTCTCCGGAGGATGGATAATCTCCGAGGAAAACTTTATGGATAATATTGAAAATATTATGCCATACCTTAAATTAAGAGCCAGCTATGGGATTACCGGTAATTCAGGTATTCCTGATTATGCACACCTTGCCCTCTATTCAGGAGTGAACTACGCAGGAAGAAACGGTCTGTCCCCTACACAGCTTCAAAGCAGTGAGTTGGGATGGGAAACAACCGCACAGTTTAATGTAGGCTTGGATTTCGGGTTCTTTAACAACAGACTTACCGGAGAAATTGATTATTATAACAAGCAGACTACAGATCTTCTTCTATTTCGTACTCTGCCTGCAACATCAGGTTTTACAGGTGTCTGGAGTAATATAGGTAAACTGGAAAACAAAGGATTGGAATTTGCGCTTCACTCAAATAACCTTGTAGGTTCCTTTCAGTGGACAACGGATTTTAATATAGCCTTTAACCAGAACACTGTGCTGGATATTGCTGGTCCGGAAATCACCCCTAACGGACTTAATTATGTAATGGAAGGGCAGCCTATCGGGGTATTCAAGATGAGGAAATATGCCGGTGTTGATCCTGCAAATGGTGATGCATTGTATTATGTTGAAGAGGGTAGCGATGAAACTACCAACAACTATAACCTTGCCCAGTCACAGGTTGTAGGGTCACCCAACCCTGATTTTACAGGCGGGTTCAACAATACATTCAGTTACGCCGGATTTGACCTTAGTGTGCTGATGAGTTTTGTTTATGGTAACATGGTGTATAATGGTGGTGGTGGTTATCAGTCTGCTAATGGTGACTGGTTTGACAATCAGACTGTTGATCAGCTTGACAGATGGCAGCAGCCGGGCGATGAGACTGATGTGCCCCAGGCACGTTTCGGAGATTCAAACGGAACAAGGGATGCCAGCAGGTATCTTACAGATGGTTCATATGTGAGACTGAGGAATATTACTCTTGGATATAATCTTCCATCCAATCTGGCGCAAACAATAAAGATGTCAAGTGCCAGATTATTTATCGGAGTTCAGAACCTTTATACCTTTACCAATTATAAGGGATGGGACCCGGAGGTTAACTATACAGGAACCGGACGTTCAACCCAGTCTTCGAATATAATTCAGGGGTACGACTTCTACACCGCACCACAGGCAAGGACTTACCTGGTGGGTATTAACCTTTCATTTTAATAACGGAAAACTAGGAATATTATGAAAAACAGAGTATATAATAAACTAATCTGGTTGCTGGTTATTCCACTTCTTTTTACTGTATCATGTACGGAGAAGCTTGATATTAAACCAAAGCAATCAATTGATGCTTCAACGGTATTTACAACACCTGAAAATATTAAGGCTACCCTGGTGGGTGCATATCTGTCTGCAAGGGATGGTGATATTTTCGGATCCAGCTTTAATGAATACAGTGAGCTTCTGGCCACAACCAATGATATGAGGTTTATTGGCACCTACCAGCAGCCCCGTGAAATCATGCAAAAATCCATTGCTGTTACCAACTCCTATGTTGCAGGCACCTGGATAGCTGCATATGACCTTATCAATGTATGTAACACGCTGCTTGACGAGGAGGTCTTAAATGTGCTTGATGAAGCTGATCGTGCCACCGTTGAGGGGGAAGCAAAATTTCTTAGGGGATGGACCTACTTTCTGATGACACAGTTCTATGGCCTTCCCTATGAGCCTGGCACAACAAATTCTCAGCTGGGTGTTCCGCTGATTCTTACGCCCACACTGGATGTTACCGATGCAATAATGGTACCCCGTGATAACGTTGAGGATTGCTACGTGCAGGTGATAAGTGACCTTACCGATGCAAAAGCTGCTCTTGATACCTATAATGATGTGTATGCAACAACATATGCTGCCAGTGCAGTACTTGCAAGGGTATATCTTACTATGGGAAACTTTGAAGCAGCAGCTACAGAGGCAAACAGGGTGATTGAATCCGGAGAATTTGGTCTAATGCCACATCCGCTGGATGCATTCAATAATAATGAGAACTGTGCTGAAGACATATTTTCCCTTCAGAATAATATTGCCAGCAACACCGCATGGTTAACAGTGATGTATGCTTCCCTTAACGGAATGGGCAGGGGCGACTATGAAATTCAACCTCTGTTTCTGACCCGTTTTGATCCTGCTGACCTGAGGGGCCAATTCCAGGATGCACCGGAGATGGAAGATCATTACACCATTGCGAATATCAATAAGATGTATTATTATGGCGTTGGCACTATTTTGAACAGCGGAGGTATCAACAGTGCCAAATGGGGTGATTATTATGCCAATATTCCCCTTATAAGGCTTGCCGAAATGTATCTGGTTCGTGCCGAAGCCAACTTTGAGGGAACACACGCTCAGATTGGACCCAATACTCCCACAGAGGATATAAATGAGGTAAGATTAAGATCACTGGCACCTGTTTATACTGATCCTGTTACACAGGCCCAGATAAGGGAAGAGAGATATCTTGAACTTTGCTGGGAGGGTCACAGACTTCATGATCTGAAACGTTGGAATGATGATATAGGAACTCTCTCCTATGACGCTGGAAACCTTATCCTTCCCATACCTTTCAGGGAGATAGAGGTTAATGACCTGCTGGTTCAGAATGAGTGGTACACAAGCTCCAAATAGAATTGTATTTTAGATGAATTTACAGGGCACCTTCGGGTGCCCTTTTTTTTGCCATCAGATGTTAATCCCCTATCCACACGGGTTCCGGGACATGTGTCCTGCCCGTATAAATTAGTCTCTGGCAGTTGACAATACATTTTTCCGGATGGCTTCCGGAACCAGTGTCCTGGCCATATACACTGATCCCCTGCATTGACTATTCATTAGTTTTCCACATGGGTTCAGTACCCGTGGATGGGAGGTAAAAATTAATACATGGTGAACCATTTCCGGGAAATTTTATTAGTTTTAGAACGTTTTTAGCAACCGAATAATGACTGTAAGGAAGAGATTCAGAAATATTTGCAGGCTTCTGCTTCTGGGATGGATGCTGCTGGTGCCTGCTTTACTTGCAGCTCAGGCCCCCGCCAGATCAGATATTGAGTCTGTTGCGGGGAGGTATATAAAGAGCTCTTTTGAAGGCACCCACCACTCTGTATCTTCCATTGAGCAGTTCGGGGTTTCAGATGAGTCGTTGCTCTGGCTTGTCACCCTGGCCCCGGAGGGGTGGATTATCATCTCCGGCGATAAGAAAAGCAGGGCGGTACTTGCCTTTTCAGAGACCGGAGAGTTCTCCCGGGGAGTTGACCCGGCTGATGAGATGCTCTCTTTCTATGAGTTGCAGATTGATGATCTTAGGAGTAACGGGGAGTTATCCCCCGATGAGTCGTGGGAGCGGGCAGAGTATTATGATGATATTGTAAAATCAAAATCTTCTGTTACAATAAAACCGTTAATAGTGGTTAACTGGGGACAGGGAGCAGGATGGAACATGTTTTGCCCTGAGGATGCTGAAGGTCCGGGCGGACATGTTTATGTTGGTTGTGTGGCTGTTGCCATGGCACAGGCGATGAGTGTATTTGGTTATCCGGCATTCGGCAGCGGCAGTCACTCCTATATGCATAATTTATATGGTATACAGGAGGTTGATTTCGGAGCTGCCAGTTACAACTGGGATGCAATGAGCAGTAATAAAGCTGATACAATAAATGCAAAACTTCTTTACCATCTGGCTGTATCGGTAAATATGAATTTTGGACCGGATGGGTCAAGCGCTTCAACCTCAAGGACAGCTGAGTCTCTCAATTCCTGGTTTCTCTATTCTGAAGATGCGTATTACACCAAAAGGTCATCATATGCTATTAATGACTGGATTGCCAGTCTTATTAACCAGCTTGAGAAAGGCTATCCCCTTATATACCGCGGCGAGTCTGCTGACGGTAAATCGGCACACGCTTTTAATATTGACGGTGTAAAGCCGGGGAACCTGTTTCACCTCAACTGGGGGTGGAGCGGTAGCAGCAATGGTTACTTTACCATTGACGATCTGACACCTGGCACCAGAAACTACAGCTATGATAACGGTGCAGTCTTTAACCTGAAGCCCCAATACTATCCTACCGGCATAACAATGTCAAATGATATTGTGCCTGAAGATGAGGATGCCGGAGCATTTATAGGGAGTGTAAGCGTAATGGATGAGGCTTCAGACAACCAGTATGAGATTACCCTGGTGTGTGACTCCTCTTTTATAGATGAAGGCTGGGTAATGGATTATATCCTTTCCGATGATATCCTGAGCACTGGCCGTACCTTTGTCAGTGGTGAAACAGAGTCAGATACTATTATTTTTATTGTTAACGATATCTACGGGAACAGTATAGAGGTTCAGCAGATACTCAGGTTCGGATCAGCAACCTCTGTACTTACAGTTGCCACTAAGAGTGCCGGGGAACTCTTTTATCCCAATCCGGCCTCCGGAATCATACATATAAGAGAGAGCTACCTGAACAGGTTATCAGATATCACTCTCTATTCCCTGTCAGGCAGAAGGCTTTTTACTTCAGGATCAGATTTTTCAGGAACAATCAGTCTCGCCTCTTTCAGGCCCGGAATATATTTTCTTGTAGCAAGAATGAGGGATGGCAGTGAGGTTAGGTCCAAAGTGATAAAAAACTGATTTTCTCTGTTATATAGCTTTGCCGTTAATTTTATTAATCTTAACTTTGCAGCCACAATTTTTAAGAAGTAGGATCTAAATTATTTATGCGTAACAGATGGCAGTAAAAATCAGATTAGCCAGGAAAGGCCGTAAAAGAAAGGCCTTCTACCACATTGTGGTAGCAGACAGCAGGGCGCCACGGGATGGCCGTTTTATAGAGAAACTGGGTGTATACAATCCCATCACTGATCCGGCAACGATCGAACTTGATTTCGAGAAAGCATTGGATTGGCTGCAAAAGGGCGCGCAACCTACTGAGACTTGCAGGGCTATCCTTTCATATAAGGGTGTCCTGATGAAAAAACACCTTCTTGAAGGAGTAAAGAAGGGTGCATTTAACGAGGAAGAGCTTGAGAAAAGGTTTGAGGCATGGCTCAGGGAGAAGGAGCAGAAGGTTGAGAATAAAGTGGCAGGCCTTGAACAGTCTCAGGAGGATACCAAGAAGGAACGTATTGAGGCTGAACGTAAAATCAACGAGGCCAGGGCTGCTGAACTTGCCAAGCTGAAGCTACTGCTGAAGAGACTCCTGCAGCTGAAGAGAAAACTGAAACTCCTGCTGAAGAGACTCCTGCAGCTGAAGAGAAAACTGAAGCTACTGCTGAAGAGACTCCTGCAGCTGAAGAGAAAACTGAAACTCCTGCTGAAGAGACTCCTGCAGCTGAAGAGAAACCTGAGGAAGCAGAAACCAAAGATGCTTCTTCCGGCGAAGAGGAGACAGAAAAAAAGTAACAGAATCATCGAAACGGGAATTTTACCCGTGAAAAGGGATGAGTTAATACCGCTTGGAACAATTGTCAGAACCCATGGTTATGACGGTACCGTTGTGATAAAGACCGGGCGGGATTATGGTCAGGAGACAGAAGAGATGGAATCGGTATTCGTTGAAGTAGACGGCATACCGGTTCCTTTTATTTTAGCCGGTTGTGAGGCGGCCCGACAATCACTGTTTGTAAGTTTTCTGGGCTATGAAACAAGGGAATCGGTGGTTGAATTTACCGGCTGCAGGGTTCTGACACATGGTGACGTTAGGGACGAGGATGATAAAACACTTCCCCTTTATCTCAGGGGGTTCAGTATTATAAGCTCCGATGGTACGGATATAGGGGTTATTTCGGGGATAGAGTCCTATCCTATGCAGATAATGCTGCTGGTAAAAAGCAATAAAGGGGGTGAATTAATGATCCCGCTCCATCCCGACTGGGTTGTGGATATTGACAGGGAAGGGGAGAAAATAATAATGGATATGCCTGATGGTCTTGACACTGTTAACAGTTAACGGTGGCGGCATAATCTGTCTGAGCCCGGGGCAATAATCTGGTGCTGCCGGAATCCTGAATAAATAAAAATTCGTAATTAGCTATCTGATGACGGTGAAAAGTCCGCCATGGCCAAGCTTGATAATAGATGATGGCTTACTTCGTACCATATCATCCTGCCTCCATTTAACAATATAATCGGCCTCCCTCAGAATTTCATCGCTTATTTCACTGAATATAGAGGGTGCTTTTTCACCGCTGATATTTGCTGAGGTGGAAACCAGCGGCTTTTTAAGTCTGCTGATAACAGCCTGGCAAAATGGGTCTGATGTGATTCTTATTCCGGCCGATCCGTCATCGGCAAGCAGGTTGGCGGCCAGATTTTTTGCATCTGGATAGATTATGGTCAGGGGGGTATCGGTGACTTCAATCAGTTCCCATGCTATATCAGGAACCTCCCTGATATATGAGGTAAGCCTGGTTTCACTATCAAGAAGCATCAGCATGCTTTTGGCATCGGATCTTTTCTTGATACTATATATTTTTTCTACTGCCTTTTCATTCGTGGCATCACATCCAAGACCCCAAACGGAGTCAGTAGGGTAGATTATCACGCCACCGCTGCGCAAAACTTCAAGTGCCTTTTCAACATCCTCCTTCATTACCTGTACTCTTATTTAATTGTTTTTAAGCCCTGGGTTTTTGCCAAAAATTGAATTTATCTTCCATCTTCTTGCCGGCGACAGTTGTCTGGAGCGTGGAACCCCGTTCTCCTTTATCCATGCCTCTGTTGCTGCTATCATTCTGGAGGATGAATTTCCGTCACTATATGGGTGGTAGTTGTCATAAAACCATTTCCGCTCTTTACTGTAAGGGTCGCTGCTGAGCTGGGTTTCAACAGTCTGGTGTATCATTGCCGGGTCTGTTATGTCAGCCCAGTTTGGATGGGGCGATGAAGACCTGATTGTTACAACCGGTTTGTTGAGCAGAAGAAATTCATATACGGCACTGGATGTGTCACTAATAAGAATATCTGCTCCTGCCATTACCGGCAGGATATTGGTTTCGGTGCTTATAATAAGGTTATCAACGGATACCGAAGCCCGGGTATATTGCTCAATAATTCCGGGGTCAGTAAGGTCATGGAATTTAACAACAACTTTATATTCTCCCCCTTCAGCAATGTCCACGATATCTTTAAATGCTATCCTTGCCGATGTTAGTGAGGGTGAAAAGGTAGGTGCATACAGAATGACATTTCCCTTTCCGCTGCTTTTCCTGCTGCCATTAAATCCTGAAGAGGCCTGAAAGAGCGGGTCGAGTTTGCACCAGCCGGTTTCAGCAACCGAGAAGTTACCATGTTTTTTTGCCAGCTGCCTGAATTGTGTTGTGAAGTACGGCCCCTGTGTGAGGTAGAGGTCAAAGTAGTGCCTGATCCTGAAATGTCCCTTTTTTTCACCGGCAAAGCCGTGAAATATCTGGACTTTTGCTCCGGGAAGGTAGTGCGGCACTTCATTGCCGGGGACAAATATTGCTTCAGGGTTATAGTCTGCCACTGCAGCCATATCAGAAGAGTATCTGTCGTCCTTAAAGGGGAAACCCTCAGCAAGATGCACGGGAAGGTACCACATTACCGTATGCCCTTCTGTTTTAAGTATGTTGCACAGAGGTTTCAGGATGCCTATAGCATAAGGATGCTGACAGAACAGGAGTGCACGCATTATATAAATTTTTCAGAACATCCGGTTTGCATTGTCGAGATCTTCACTGAAGTCAACCTCAATACAACGGTAGGCGGATATATCAAGGGGTGTCACTTTTATACCGTGGTTTTTAATTGCCTCCTCAAGCCCCTTCTCAAAATAATCCCCGGCATCGCATCGTTCAAGCTCAGTTATTAGTGGTGGCAGGTCACCAGTGGAGATAAAATTAATTCCAACGGCTTCCCCGGGCGCATTAACAACCTGTTTGGAAATCTCAAGTATCAGGCCCTGTTCATCAATGGAGTATTTAACCTCCTCTTCACCCACCGAGCTGTTGTTGACAGAAACAAATGATCTGTCACCCTTAATAAGGGGTAGCAGGTGATCAATCACCCCGGGTTCAAAAACCACATCACCGTTAAGCCAGAGCACCGATTCTCCCCTGCATTTATAAAGCGCTCTAAGGAGGCTTTTGGAAGTGTTGGTTTGGTCGAAATCCGGATTATAGATATACGAAAGGTCAGGATACTCCTCCATTATGAGGTCTTTCTTGAACCCAACCACAACCATTATATCATCTCTGCTGAAGAAGGAAGTGAGGTTTTCAATCTGCTGCTGCATTATCCTTTTCCCGTTCCTTAGTGGTGTAAGTGGTTTTGGATAGGGATTTCCAAGTCGTGAGCCGATTCCGGCAGCGAGAATTACTATTTTCATGATTTCTCTGTTTCTTTAATATTATCTTTTTTTACTCCCGCGATTGATACATCTATATTATTCCTGTTCAGACGGCCATTCTCTTCAAGATATAACTGTCGCAGCTTAAGATATTTAAGAAAGCTGGTGTATGCTGAGAGGGAACTTATTACGAATCCGTTATATCCATCCATGAATCCTCTCTTCAGAAAGAATGCCTTTACAAATCGCCAGACCATCCGGATTATCATTGAGGCGGGATTGGTTTTTTTCCCTCTCAGATAGTACTCTCTGGCTGCTATAGAGGAGAAGTTATTGGCTTTTTCAATATGCTCTTCATATGTATCAAGGGCAAAATGGAGTATATCGCCCTTTAATCTCTTTGAGTGGCTTCCGCTGTTCAGAACAAAATGATCATGAGGATTGATTCCCTTCCATTCACCCATGTCCCGTCTGAATAGCCTGAGCTTGCGGTCGGGGTACCAGTTTGAATGTTTTATCCATGTTCCGCAGTACCTGTTAAGGCGGTTAAAAAGGTATCCGTCATGCTCCATTGAACTCTTCTCTTTAAGGATTGACTCCTCCATCTCCTCACTAAGGGCTTCATCAGCATCGAGTGAGAGGATCCAGTCGTTAGAGGCGAGTGACATGGCATAGTTTTTCTGTTCCCTGTACCCTTCAAAAGGATGTAAATAGAACTTAACACCCATCCGGCTGCAAATATCAGCCGTCATATCCTCAGAGTAGCTGTCAACAACAACAATCTCATCTGCCACTCTTTGGAGGGAGAGGATACATCTTTCAATATTCTTTTCCTCATTAAGAGTTATTATTACGGCTGAGATTGATGGCATATTTTAAGAGTGATTGTGCCGCAAAGATATTAAAAATAGGTAAGTGCTGTAGTATTGCTACCTGAGGAAGTGTATTCCTTACTTCGATTGCAAGCATGGTAACCATTCTCTGAAGTTAACCATGACTTCTTATCCCTTTTTATCCACCTTCGCGTTCCGCTTCGGCGGACGAGAGAGGGTGGTAAAATTCCCCGGGGCTTGCCCCGGAAAGAAGGGTCCAGGGCTTGCCCTGGGGTATAATACCATTTATTGGTCTATGTTAAATATTACCTGCATGGTTTTTGTATTTACCTTATTAATAGTCACCTTTGCCGAAATTTTAGAATTTAATGGAAACCAGGTTACGGGGCATAACTCTCAGAAAAGCGAGGACAATGTTGTATGATATAGTTGATTTTCTGAATACTCAGGGGATTGATTATCATCTTGAAGGAGGTACCCTGCTTGGACTTGCACGTGACGGTGAGCTGATTGAGTGGGATTTTGACCTGGATCTGTCGGTAGATGAAGGATCGGCCGAAAAGTTCTTAAAAAAGAGATATCTTTTATGGTTAAAAGGATACCGTGTCACAAGCCGAAAGAGCAAAATCAGTTATGGACCCATCTCCAGAGGTGACATACGGATGCTCAAGGTAAAAAGTATTTTCAGCTCTGTAGCTGCTATATTATCCCGGGCTGCAAGACAAAATCTTCTGGTAGCTGATATCTTTGTTAAGTTTAAAAACGGGGAGGACGCTTACTGGATTGCCAAAAAGAGGGTAATGAAGGTCTCTGCCATCCATTACTCAGGATATGACACCATAATGTACCGGGGGGTCGGTTACAAGGTGCCTCTTGATTACCCCGGCTATCTTACCAGCAAGTATGGCGACTGGTCTGTTCCGGTCAGGGAATGGAACTGTGCGAAAGATGAAAAAACGGTAATTACCGGGGTTACGCATTGGGGTTAGCTGTTAATACGGAACAGTTACTGTCGCACAACAGTTACTACAGATCTGAATGCTTTTACTGCCGTTGTTTCAGAATATGGCAGATTTACTGCTCTAACAACGGAATGATTTCCCCGAAAAAAAATCAGAAAGCAACATCAAATTCCCTCAGGGCATCATTCAGAGACGTTTTCTTATCAGTTGACTCTTTTCTTTTGCCAATGATAAGGGCACAGGAGACCTGGTAGCTGCCTGCCGGAAACTCTTTTGTGTAGCTTCCCGGGATAACAACTGATCCGGGGGGTACATATCCTTTGTGGTAAAGGGGTTCACTGCTGCTTACGTCTATTACCTTCGTTGAACCTGTAATTACCACATTTGCCCCCAGCACTGCCCCTTCACTGATCCTGGCTCCCTCAACCACTATGGCTCTGGATCCTATAAAACAATCATCCTCAATAATTACAGGAGCTGCCTGTACCGGCTCCAGCACACCTCCTATCCCAACACCGCCACTGAGATGTACATTCTTGCCTATCT
The DNA here is from genome assembly GCA_020201035.1 of Bacteroidales bacterium. Classification (GTDB taxonomy): domain Bacteria; phylum Bacteroidota; class Bacteroidia; order Bacteroidales; family VadinHA17; genus JAIVHO01. The sequence goes on along the minus strand of JAIVHO010000034.1, from coordinate 170,670 downwards.
GTGCGCATGATCCTACGGTGGCCCATGTATCAACCATGGTGCCGCTGCCAATCCAGGCTCCTATATTAATATAGCTGGGCATCATTATCACTCCCGGTGATATATAGGCACCATACCTGGCAATAGCATGAGGCACAACCCTTACACCCAAAGCACTATACCCTTTTTTCAGGGCAATTTTATCGTGAAATTCAAAAGGTCCCGATTCGGTAACCTCCATTTTTTGTATTGGGAAATAGAGGATGACAGCCTTTTTAATCCATTGATTTACCTCCCATCCTCCCGGCAGAGGTGATGCAACCCTCAGCACTCCCCGGTCGAGCAGATCAACAGTCTCTCTTATAGCATCCTGTACCTTCTGTATGGCAAGCATTGACCGGTTGTTCCAGGCCTTCTCTATCAGCTCAATTTTGTTTTGCTCCATAATTATCTCTATGTTGGCAGTCAAAGATAGTGAATGTTAATTATCTTTAAAAAGCATATAGAAATGGAAGCCTCTGTCATTATTATTGGCACATAAAGTTATTTTTGGATAGATTTGGTTATTATCATATTTGAGAGCTAACCCTTAAGATCAATAATATAAATTACAATAGAAACATTCATAAACCAAAAGATTACGTTATGATCAGAAATCTTATTTCACTATTACTGCTACTGGTAGTTCTTCCGTTTTCATACGGACAGAGCGGCCTGAAGTACCAGTTGCCACCAAAAGAGATAGTGGCAATTGCCGATGCCGAGGTGACACCGGCTATATCAATAAGCCCCGACTATAAAACTATAGCCCTGCTTCACAGGGCAGGCATGGTTACAGTAGCCGATCTGTCAAGAGAAGAATTGCGGATTGCCGGTCTAAGGATTGATCCTGCAGTAAATGGCCCTTCAAGAAGCAGTTACTACACAGGTATCTCTCTTATGAATATTGATGGTACCGCTGAACGTAAGGTGGACGGATTGCCTGCTGATGCACGACTGGGTTCATTTTCATGGTCACCTGACGGAACCAGAGCCGCTTTTACAAATACAACCGATGATGCCATAGAGCTATGGGTTATGGATGTGGCAACCATGGGACTTAAGAAAATTGCATCAGGGCTGAATATGGTATTCAGGGGTTCCTTTGACTGGATGCCTGATAACAGTTCAATTATTTTCAGAAGTGTTGTTGAGGGACGCGGTCCGCGTCCGGGTGCAAATAACAAGCCCGAAGGTCCGGTTGTACAGGAGAACCTGGGAGAGATGGGAGCTGCAAGAACATTTCAGGACCTGCTGAAGGATGAGAATGACTCCAGACTGTTTGAATATTTTGCCACATCCCAGATCACAAAATGGAACGGCTCCGGCCTGGAAAAGATAGGGGCCCCTGGCATGTACACGGGAATCAATCTTTCAAATGATGGTAACTATATGATTGTGGATGAGTTGCAAAGGCCTTTCTCTTATATTGTTCCCTACAGCTATTTCCCCTCAGTTACGATGGTGTGGAATATGGATGGCAGTAAGATGGCCACTATAAGCAGTGATCCTTTGCGTGAGAACCTGCCAAGAGGATATGACCAGGTTTTCCCGGGCCGCAGGTCAATTGGATGGAGAGCTGACAAGCCGGCAACATTGTTATGGGTAGAGGCACTTGACGGCGGAGATCCTGAAAAGGAGATGGAGTATCATGACCAGGTCTATACCCTTGATCTTCCTTTTACAGGAGAGCCAGTTGAGCTTATCGCCACAGCCAAAAGGTATGGAGGCATAACATGGGGAGATGAAAATTTCGCCATACTGTATGAGTCGTCAAGGAAAGAGAGAGTTTCACTTGTCTACTCATTTGATCCACAGAAGCCGGAAGACTCCCGTAAACTGATTTTCGAGCTGAAGTCAGATGACCGTTATGAGAACCCGGGCAGGTTTATGACCGAACGGTCAGGCGAACGACGCGGCCAGCTTATATTTGCTGATCGTGGAAGATCATTGTTTCTGACCGGACAGGGAGCATCACCTGAGGGTGACAGACCGTTTATTGACAAGTATGATATCCGTACAGGTAAAACTACCCGGCTGTGGAGATCTGAAGCTCCATATTACGAGAGTATAAGTGACCTGATAGATCCGGTTAAACTTATTGCCATTACCACACGGCAGTCGGTGAGTGAACCCCCCAACTATTTTATGCGTAATCTGAAAAATGGTAAATTAACCAGGATTACCTCATTTGATGATCCATATCCGCAGATGGCAGGTGTAACAAAAGAGATGGTCAAGTACGTTAGGAAAGATGGAATAGACCTTACCTTTGACCTTTACCTTCCTGCAGGATATGACAAAGAGAAGGACGGACCTCTTCCGACTATAATGTGGGCCTATCCCCGGGAGTTCCAGAGTGCTGATGCAGCCGGCCAGGTAAGTGGCAGTCCCTATACATTCACCCGTCTTAATGCCGGATCAATACTGGTATTTGTTACCCAGGGGTATGCCATACTTAATAATGCCACCTTCCCTATAGTAGGGTCAGATGATATTGAGCCTAATGACACCTTTGTAGAGCAGCTTGTGATGAATGCTGAGGCTGCAATTGACAAGGCGGTGGAGATGGGTGTTACCGACCGAAACAGGGTTGCTGCAGGCGGCCACTCCTATGGTGCATTTATGACTGCCAACCTGCTTGCCCACTCAAGGCTTTTTGCTACAGGCGTTGCACAGAGCGGAGCCTATAACCGCACCCTGACACCGTTCGGTTTTCAGAATGAACGCAGGACATACTGGGAGGCACCTGACCTTTATAATACCATGTCTCCCTTTATGAACGCTGAAAAGGTAAAGGATCCCATTCTTCTTATTCATGGTATGGCAGATAATAACAGCGGTACCTTCCCGATACAGAGTGAGAGACTCTACGGTGCACTCAAGGGACACGGCGCTGTGGTAAGACTGGTTGAGCTTCCGCTGGAGAGCCATGGCTATGCCGGCAGGGAGTCAGTTCTTCATAAGCAGTGGGAAATATATATGTGGTTTGACAAATATCTCAAAAACCGTAAGGTTGAGGAGTAGCAGGTAAACAAAATCCTTTAACAGGGAAGGGCCATGGATAAGAATAATGCCCTTAAAAGGGGTTGTGTGCATGGAGTAAATTAAATCCCTGGAACCGTATTAATGCCGGAGGCGTGATAATCACCTCCGGCATTTTCTTACCCGGTAGCCTATCCGGTTTCTTTCCCCGATTCCTCATCCGGGCTGCTCCCGGACTTTTTATAAAAATATACATATGTTTATATATGGTTGCATTTTAATTTTTAATACTATATTTAGCTTCATTTAATAATATTGCTCTAATTTTACATGACACTGAATATGAGAAAGGATCATTATCTGGATTGTATAACATAAAAAACCTAAGCTTATGATTAGTAGTTTGTTTTGGATTGTTCCGGTTGCTGCGGTGACAGCTCTTCTATTTGCCTGGATATTCTTTAAGGGGATGATGAAGAATTCTGAAGGAACTGACAGGATGAAAGAGATTGCACAGTATGTAAGAGATGGAGCAATGGCCTATATCACCCGACAGTACAAGGTGGTTGGACTGGTTTTTCTCTTCCTGGTGATTTTTCTAACCATCCTTGCCTATCTGGGAGTACAGAACCCGTTTGTCCCGATTGCCTTTCTTACCGGGGGTATTTTTTCCGCGCTTTGCGGATACCTTGGCATGCGCACTGCAACATATGCCTCGGCACGTACTGCGCATGGAGCATCAAAATCCCTTAATCAGGGATTGCAGATAGCTTTCAGAAGCGGCGCTGTGATGGGACTCGTGGTAGTCGGTTTTGCCCTTCTTGATATCTCTGCATGGTTTCTGATCCTTGCCAAGGGGGTATTTACTCCTGATAATATGGAGCACGGATTAAAATTTATGGGATTATGGCTTGTGCACGAAAACACAACCGAGCACCATAAGATGGTTGAGATTACTGCAACCATGCTGACTTTTGGAATGGGAGCATCTACACAGGCTCTCTTTGCCAGGGTTGGCGGTGGAATATATACCAAGGCTGCTGATGTGGGAGCTGATCTGGTAGGTAAGGTGGAGGCCGGAATACCGGAGGATGATCCGCGTAACCCGGCTACAATAGCAGATAATGTAGGAGACAATGTAGGAGATGTGGCAGGTATGGGTGCCGACCTTTATGAGTCCTATGCAGGTTCAATCCTGGCTACTGCCGCTCTTGGAGCAGCACTCCCGATGCTCTCCACTGATGAACAGGTTACTGCAGTAATAGCACCCATGGTGGTGGCAGCCATAGGTATTTTCCTCTCAATAGCAGGAATCTTTATGGTACGCACCAAGGAATCAGCTACCCAGAAGAACCTGCTCAACGCCCTTCTTTTCGGTACAGGGGGAAGCTCTGTTCTTATTCTTATCGCAATGGCAGTTATGGCCTATACGGGATGGGTGACATGGGGCGTATTCGGATCTGTTGTGGCCGGACTGGTTGCCGGTGTGGTTATTGGTCAGAGCACTGAGTACTTTACCTCTGATGAATATAAGCCGACACAGGGTATTGCGCGACAGGCACAGCAGGGCCCGGCTACAACCATTATTGATGGTGTTGCTGTTGGGATGTACTCTACATGGCTGCCGGTAGTGACTATAGTGGGAGGCATAATTGCAGCCTATGGTTTTGCAGGAGGCTTTACCCATTTTGCCCAGGGTGTCTACGGTATTGGTTTTGCAGCCGTTGGAATGCTTTCTACCCTGGGGATAACACTGGCAACAGATGCTTTTGGCCCTATTGCTGATAATGCCGGTGGTAATGCAGAGATGTCAAACCTTCCTCCTGAAGTAAGGGAGAGGACCGATGCCCTGGATATGCTTGGTAACACCACGGCTGCCACGGGTAAAGGATTTGCAATTGGTTCGGCAGCACTTACTGCCATGGCCTTGCTGGCTGCCTATATGGAAGAGGTAAGGCTATGGCTTGGAAAGCTTGCCGATAAGAGCGTTGACGGGTTCAGGCAGATAGGCGATATAATATTTTATAACAATACCATTCCTGATGCTGTTGAGGGACAGAGAGCTGTTCATGTGGCAACTGCTCATATTGATGACTTTGTTACTGCCTACAATCTTTCACTATTTAATCCAATGCTTCTGGGAGGAATTTTCCTTGGGGCAATGATGGCATTTGTATTCTGTGCAATGACCATGAAGGCTGTAGGAAGGGCTGCAGGTGCTATGGTTGATGAGGTGCGCCGGCAGTTCAGGGAAATACCTGGAATAATGGAAGGTACCAGTGTTCCCGAGTATGCCAAGTGTGTGGCAATATCAACAAAGGGAGCGCAGAGAGAGATGGTGGTTCCTTCAATGCTTGCAATTTTTGTTCCTATAGGAGTAGGTTTGCTCCTTGGAGTGGCCGGTGTGGTTGGATTGCTCGTTGGTGGCCTGACAACAGGATTTACCCTTGCTGTTTTCCTGAATAATGCAGGAGGAGCATGGGATAATGCTAAAAAGTATATCGAGAAGGGAAATTATGGCGGAAAGAACAGCGAGGCTCACCACGCAGGGGTAGTTGGTGATACCGTGGGTGATCCTTTTAAGGATACCTCAGGCCCATCACTTAATATACTGATTAAGCTTATGACTATGGTGTCAGTTGTAATGGCCGGATTAACGGTTGCTTACTCTATTTTTTGAGAAGCAGCTGCTGTAAAAAATTTTATAATTCAATATTGAGGGGATTCTCCGGAGAATCCCCTCAATATATTTTAAAACAGAGGGTTTGCCTCTTTTTCTTCGTTAGAGTTGTTTAATTTTGCAGGGATGGAATTCTTTAATCAATATTCAACTCTATGGAAACCGTTCCGGTACTTAATGATATCACTACTGCCCTCGGCAGGATAACCGGGTATATTCACCGTACTCCTGTTCTGACATCTGCTCAGATCAATAATATTACAGGGTGCAACCTATGGTTTAAATGTGAAAACTTCCAGAAAGTGGGGGCATTTAAATTCAGGGGGGGGATTAATGCAGTACTCAGGTTGTCGGCGGAGGAGTTATCCAGAGGGGTTATCACCCACTCGTCAGGCAATTTTGCAGCAGCACTTGCACTGGCAGCTTCAATAGCCGGTGCAAAGGCATATATTGTAATGCCTGAAAACTCTCCCGTGGCAAAACGGAATGCTGTGGCAGGGTACGGTGCAGAGATTACCCTCTGCAAGCCAACCCTTGAAGCGAGGGAGGAGACTACCAACGCGATTATTAGGGATAAGGGGTCTGTCTTTATCCATCCATATGATAATTTTGATGTGATATGCGGTCAGGGTACCTGCGGATATGAACTGATCAGTGACTACCCGGAGATAGACACCGTGGTTGTCCCGGTTGGTGGCGGCGGGCTTATCAGCGGTATAGTGACGGCTGTCAAGGGAATAAATCCCGCAGTGAGGGTTATTGGTGCTGAACCTGCCGGGGCAGGTGATGCGGCAGAATCGTTCCGGACGGGTAACTACATACCCGCTCATAAGCCCTCCACAATAGCGGACGGATTGCTTACCACCCTGAGTCCGTTCACTTACAGGATAATAAGGAAAAGGGTTGATGATATCATTACCGTTAGTGAGGAGTCCATTATTGAAAGTATGAGACTAATCTGGGAAAGGATGAAAATTGTGGTTGAACCCAGTGGTGCTGTGCCGCTGGCTGTGGTGCTTGAGAACAGGGAACTCTTCAGTGACGGCATTACAGGGTTGATAGTTTCAGGCGGTAATGTGGATCTGGGAAGGCTCCCTTTCTGACATTTAAGGATAATAGGAAGAGATGCATCTCTCCTGCCACCGGAGAGCAACAGAGAGAGGACAATAGTTCTGATTATGCAGGACAATGGAGGAAGATGGTTATCTGGAATTGTGCTTTAACAGCAAAAGCCGATTTACTTAATATTACTACTTGTCGGGGATGCCAATGGAATCACTGTTTATAGTAAAATGTGCCTTTACGGGGTAGTGATCTGACATTTTCTCTCTTATTATTTCAAAGCCGGTACATTTCATAGGACTTTCATACAGAATATAGTCTATCCTGTTAGGCGGATATTTGTCACGGTAGGTAAACCCGGTGCCGCTTCCGGTAACCAGAAATGCATCATGGAGCCCTTTCCTGATCTTACGGTAGGAGTAGGAGACAGGTGTATCATTGAAATCGCCGCAGATAACCACCGGGTAGGGTGATTCTTTAATATGCTCACTCAGGGCCTCTGCCTGCCGTGCTCTTTCAATAAAACCCTGCCGGAGTGATCCCGAAAGAATCCTGAACTCCTTTATAAGCTCATTATCAGGTCCGGAGGAGATATCCTCAAGGAAGGTCCTTTCAATCTTTTTCAGCCGGAACGACTGGAGGTGATTATTATAAACCCTGATGGTATCAGTGCCTATCACTACATCAGTAAATATGGTAAGGCTTGATGAGAGAGGATGTACAATATCGCCACGGTTTATGACAGGAAAGGAGGAGAGGGTTACTATACCATAAAAGGTGCTGGTGCGGTCAGGCATCGATTTGTAGTGAGCCTCATATTTGCCGCTGAGAAGCGATGCGAAATCCCTGACGGAGCTCAAGCCGTTTCCTGAGGCATAGAATTCCTGCAGGCAAATAATATCCGGCGACTCTCTCCTGATAATCGCTGCTATCTCCTTCTCGCTGCTCCCTGATTTCTCATAGCGGTTAAAGAGCCTTACATTGTAGGAGAACAGTGACATATCTCCTCCCCCGGCAGAACTCCCTCCGAAACTTATAAAGTTATTCAGATGGGTAATTCCCAGTAGTATAACCGTAAGAGAGAGAAGTGCCTCTTTCTTCAGATTTGTTGCCCAGAAAACCATGAAAATGATATTTACCAGCAGTATATATGGATATGCCAGTCCGAAAAATGCCGGAAGAACAACATGAACAGGACTGATATGCACTGCCGCATAAGCCACCAGCAGGGCTGCTGCCACAAGAATGTTGAGCAGGAATAATATCTTTTTAACTACTTTTCGCAACAGTAAGGTTGTTTATCCCAAAAGTAAGCTGAAAAAGTTAAACGGGACAACTGGAACTCTCTTTTTAACCTTTATTAATTTTTTTTCTGGCTCTCACTGAAAAGTATCTCCTTCTCTTCACGTGTCAGACTATCATAACCGCCCCGGGATATTTTTTCAAGTATCTTGTTGATCTTCTCCTGATGCCCGGCCCGGGTTTTGTTATATTCGTAGTCGCTCATCGGTTTTTTGTAGGTAACCGTCATGTTTGGTCTTGGCTTGAACCATGTTGCCACACTGTCAAGTATACGGTTGAGTCCTTTGGTTAAATCTTTCCCGTTGCGGTATGATACTGCGTAGAGATACCCGAAGGCCGCGCCCCCGATATGTGCAATCTTGCCCCCGCTGTTTACCGAGAAATCAACCAGTGATGTGAGCAGAAAGATAGCCAGCGCCACCCACTTGATCTTTACCGGACCAAGAAACAAAAGATATATTGTATAGTCAGGAACATATACTGCAGTAGCTACCACTATTGCCATAACCGCGGCTGATGCCCCAAGGGCAACAGAGATGTCAACAAAGCCTGAAAAGCCCGGGAAGAGGTTGAAGGAGATTACATAGAGAAGAGAACCTGCAAGTCCCCCGGCAAGGTAAACCGGGATTATTCTCTTCTGATTGAAATAATCCGTAAAGATCTTTCCGAACCACCACAGCCATAGCATATTGAACAGCAGGTGAAAGAAGTCGGTGTGCAGAAACATATAGGTAATAAGCGTCCACGGCCTTACCAGAAGGGTAGATGGGGAAGCCGGAGTTGCCAGATACCCCAGCATGACGGTTTCAAGGTCAGGGGTATTGAAGAGAACGGTTACAATCTTAAGCAGTGCAAATAGAAGGAACAGTGCCGAATTGATATAAATCAGCTTCAGAAGGTTTGATCCCTTTTTGAACTGCTCTTTAAGTGTGGTGGCAATCTTCATTGTCAGTAGAGAGTGTTTGTGGTTTTTCTCCAGTATTTTATCAGGATAAAACCGAATATCATTCCACCCAGGTGGGCCGCATGAGCAATATTACTTCCGGGTTGTGTTACTGCAAGATAGAGTTCCAGTGCACCGTATCCTATGACCAGCCATTTGGCTTTTATTGGTATTGGGGGGAAGAGGAGCATCAGCTGTGTATTGGGGAAGAGCATCCCGAAAGCCAGAAGTATACCAAAAACAGCACCTGAGGCACCAACTGTTGATACATTGATAAGGGCATTAATCTCCCTCATTGCAGGATCGGTAAATGTCATTCCCTGGCGAAGCAATTCAGTTCCTCTCTCAAGTACCGTCTGCATCTGTTCGGGTGATATCTCTGATGCCATCCTGGCGTACTGTATCCCTATTACTGTCTCGTGTACAATCGCGGCCCCAAGGCCGGTTACCATATAATAGATAAAGAACCTTTTCGGACCCCATACTGATTCAAGAACCCTTCCGAACATAAAGAGAGCAAACATATTGAAAAAGAGGTGGGTAATGCCTCCATGCATAAACATATGTGTTACAACCTGATAGGGCCTGAAAAGATCTGATTTTGGAAAATGGAGACCAAGTACCCTGACAAGATCAATATTAAATACACTTGAGGACATAAAGGTGGCTATCAGCATAACCACGTTTATAAGAATCAGATTTTTTACCACAGGGGGTAGTCCGGGCATTCCTCTTCCGTAACTGTACATCATAAAAAAATCATTTATTCATTTTCTGCAATTGTCGGGCCAAAAGAGTTAACGATATTGGTTCCCGTCATATTGTCACTTCCGTTATGCTTTATATCGCAATTTCTATCTCCTTCTCTATCCGTTTTGTCCGGCGCCGCTCCGTTTCCCGAAACAATTATTTTCTCTGGCAGCGTCTGCTTCCCGGCAGGTTAAAATTAACTCTACCGGTTAATTCTTTTATCAAGCTCTTCCAGGGTAATAATATTAACCACAGGCTTACCGGTAGGGGACCAGTTTGGCGAACTACAGGTAAAAAGGGTATTGAAAAGATTATCCATCTCCCTTATGGATAGTGTTTTACCATAAGGGATGGCTGCTGCCCTTGACATTGACCTGGCAAGCTTCTCCCGGGAGGAGAGTCCCGGATCATTGCCTGTTGATTTATACTCTTCAATAAATATCTCAATTACCTCGGCGGGATTATCATTCATTGCGTCTGACGGATACCCGGTAACCGATATTGTATTATTCCCCAGATATGAAATCTCAAGTCCTGTGAACCGGAGCTCCTCCTCAAGGTCCGAAAGGAGTGCCACATCACCTTTATTCAGTTCAACTGTTATCGGGAACAGGGATTTCTGGGTAGATGCCGAGTTGTTCTCCAGGGCAGCCAGAAATTTTTCATACAATATTCTTTCGTGGGCTCTTTTCTGATCAATCAGCATAAGTCCTGATTTAACCGGACAGATTATATATCTCTGTTTAATCTGCATCAATGTTTCCGATGCCTCCTTGTTGTCAGACTCTTCTCCACCGCTGCCAAAGGAGATGCCTGATTGTGCCTCCTCTCTGTCGTCAGATGAGATTCCTGAATAGAGCGTCTCCCAGTTTCGGGGAAGAGAGGCAGGTGGTCTGTCAAAACTGAGGTTAGGCCTCTGGTAACTCTCATTGCTAAAGGGATTGAAGCCCGGGTCAATATCAATCTCCGGTGCATTTCGGAACCTGTTATCAGCGACAGGGATATCTATTATACCCTCATTATTAAAATCCATTGGCGGGGAAATATTAAATTTACCTATTGCCTCCCTGACAGCCGCATGGATTATCTGCCATATCTCCCTCTCATTTTCAAACTTTATCTCGGTTTTGGTAGGGTGTATATTTACATCAATGGATGCAGGATCTGCCTGCAAAAAGATAAAATAGGAAGGAATGGCATCAGCTGGAAGCACATTTTCAAAGGCTTCCATTACAGCCTTGTGAAAATAGGGGTGTTTCATAAACCTGTTGTTCACAAAGAAGTACTGCTCTCCGAATGTCTTTCTGGCAAACTCGGGTTTCCCGATAAAGCCGGTAATTGTTATCAGGGATGTTGTTGTTTCAATATTAACCAGAGCCTGATTGATGTTTTTGCCAAAAAGGCCTATTATTCTCTGTCTCTGATTGGTTACAGGCAGGTTGAAAATCTCCCTGTCATTATTGATAAGTATAAACCGGATCGATGAATGTGCTATGGCTACCCTTTCAAACTCATTTATAATATGCCGGAGTTCGGTATTTTCTGTTTTAAGGAATTTTCTCCTGGCAGGCACATTATAGAACAGGTTTTTTACGGAAACAGATGTGCCTTCCTGGCATGCCACCTGTTCCTGTTTCTCAACTTTTGATCCGCTGATAGAGATAAATGTACCTGTTTCATCACCCCTTTTCCTGCTCTTCAGCTCAACCATTGAGATTGCCGCTATTGAAGCAAGAGCTTCACCCCTGAAACCTTTTGTATGTATCGCAAACAGATCATCAGCACTGGTAATCTTGGATGTGGCATGTCTTTCAAAGCAGAGCCTTGCATCAGTCTCTGACATACCCGAACCATTGTCTGTTACCTGGATCACTGTTCTTCCGGCATCTTTTATAAGTATAGTAATCTCCGTTGCCCCGGAATCAACTGCATTTTCCGTTAACTCCTTGACAACTGAGGCGGGTCTCTGAATTACCTCTCCGGCAGCAATCTGGTTTGCAACTGAATCGGGAAGTAACTTGATAATATCGGGCATTCAGGAGTATATTAAAAATAGAACCAGAAATAGGAGATAAGGATAAGCACCAGCACTATTACAACCAGCCGTATAAAGGTGTACCTCTGAACCCTCTTATTCTTCTGCCTGAAATAGTTGGTCATTGTGCCTTTCTGTATGGTAGGGACATAGGTCTCACCCTCTTCCACGATTCCAAGTTCATGCCTGATCCTTCGCACCCTTTCTTCACGTTTCTCCTTGTCAGGATCCCAGTATCTGGGAATGAAATTGAATTCCCTTGGTCTGTACTGTTTAAAAAAGCTTGGTATTCCCATATAATCTTATTTTACGCAAAGTTACAAAAAATGAGGAATTTTCAGCTGAGTACCTGCTGCGGGATCACCATATGACCCTGAACACTTTTTTTTCTGAACTGCTCAGTGTCATCTTCCGGGATTTTGCCCTATATACCTGTATACATTCGTTTTCCACTAATTACTCAGCGTCACCGGCTGCACTTTTTGTATCTTTAAAAGCAAAACACTCATATGAAACGAACATGTTTTTTTTTAAGCATAAATATCACAAAAGAATATGTTTAAAAAATATTATGCGAGAGCGAAGCGGTTCCATTCCCCGGGGCTTGCCCTGGGGTATAATACCATTTATTTGACTTCTTGTCAGGTAATTACAAAATTTCAAACGTATGAAAGTAAAGATTATACTTCAGGTTTTTGTTGTTGTGATGTTCCTGTGGCCACTGTCAGGTTGCAGTGATAGTCCCGGGCATAATGATATAATAAGTTTTAATATCCGTTATGACAACAGTGCTGACGGAATAAATGCCTGGCCTTTCAGGAGGGAGATGGTTGTCAGTTTCCTGAAGGATGAAGCTCCTGCGCTTATTGGTCTGCAGGAGGTGCTGTGGCACCAGTTTGAATATATTGATTCAGCCCTGACTGGCTATGTCTCTCTGGCTGCCGGAAGGAATGACGGTCAGAGATCAGGGGAGATGGTTCCCCTCTTTTACAGGGAGGATCTCTTCAGAAGGGGAAGTAGCGGGAGTGGGACCTTCTGGCTCTCTCCCACTCCTGATATTGCCGGGAGCATTGGATGGGGTGCCGTGCTGCCGAGAATTGTTACGTGGAGTTCACTAACCATGAAATCAACCGGGGAGGAGATCTTCTTTTTCAATACTCATTTCAGCCATATGTCGGACTCGGCCCGACAAATGAGTGCCGGGGTGCTGATGAATGAGGTGGCCGGGATTGCAGGAGAGGCGAGGTTTATTATAACGGGTGATTTTAATATGGTGCCGGGTTCATTCCCCTGGAATGTGATAGTTGAAGGTGGGGCTGAGGACTCTTTTAATGTTTCTGCAGAGAAGCCCGCAGGCAATGGATCAACATTTAACGGTTTTAGTGAGCCGGCAGCAGAAATGTCAGCTTACGGCGGGTTTAGTGAGCCGGCAGCAATTGAGCCAGGATTCAGCAGTCAGGGTGAGCCGGCAGCAAGTGAGCCGGAATTCAGCAGTCAGGGTGAGCCGGCAGCAGAGACGTCAACCTCCGGCGGATCAGGTGAGCAGGCCGGAGAGGGGAGGAGGATAGATTATGTGTTTGTTTCCCCGGGGATGGAGGTGTTAAGGCATAGAACCGAAAGAGTCAAACAGGATTCTGTTTATATCTCAGATCACTGGCCGGTTATAGTTACCCTTAAGCTGCTGTAACCTTTTTGTGCTGTAACTACTCAACGATAACGTGGCAATTGGTATGCTTGTACGGGCCCTACGGGTTTGTATTCAGTCTGCCTGATAATATCAGATCATATCTTTCCTGCAATGGTATGATAATCGAGGTACCAGAGCAGCTTAACGGAAAAGCTGTTTACTGCCGGGGAACCAAACATGGCATTCAGATTCTCCCTGAGTGAATCATAGATAATATCACCTCTCTGATAGATTGAATTCTTCCAGACCAGATTCAGTTCACTTCCCGGTGCAAATCGCCACGACCATGACAGATCGAGATTAAAATAGTTAAGGTTTATATCCTGGGGTAAGAGTGTGGATGTGGTAGCAGCAAGTGATCCGCCGTCACCCAGTTCATAGATATTCCCGGTATAATCAGCTCTGGACCAGTAGTGTCTGCCCCGGAGATAGAGATAGGTTGAGGGAGAGAAGATATAGCTCAGTGTTGTTATGTTTTCTACTGTAAGGTATCTCCTTTCACCAAAAATTATGCTCCCTGCTTCCGTTATTCCCGTGAACCCTATGTCTCCACTGAAATATCCGTTTTTTACAGTGTGTGACAAAATCAGGCGGTTATTGTATCTGAGGGTGGGTGCTGCTATAAAACTGAATCGTCTCATACCGTTATCACTGTCAAACAGTTCGACTGTTGCGCCTGCTTTTGCCGTAATATGTTTTCTTGGATCGGTTGACCAGGAGAAACCGAAACTTGCAGATGGAGGCCTGGAGTAGTACCTTCCATCCACGCGTGGTTCATAATAATCATCTTCACCGGCAGGCTTCAGTGTTGATTCCAGTGACATTATTGAGAAGTTTGTAAAGGTTGTTGTTGAAACTCCTCTGACGCGGAATGAGTTGTAACTGACAGGACTGTAGAGCATATCATGCTGGAGCGTAACGGTATTCAGGGAAGAGAGAACAACTCCCCTGGGGTCATAAAAATTATAGCCTGTTGTCAGGGAGTTGGTGAGTATATTGTTATGTTGAAGGTACCCCATATCATTAGGGTCATATGTTTTACTTATAGATTTATGCCCGGCATAGAGCCTGAATTTCCCTCCTGTTTTTCCACCGCTGACCGATATGCTGTGTCCGAATATATTATCAGCTCCGGAGTAGTATTTCTGGCTGATGGCTCCAATACCTCCTATACTCCATGTCTTTGTGGGATTGAGGTACCTGGAATCCACAGCAGTAATATTGGCGCTATAGGAACCGGAATCCCTGAATCCTCTCTTCAGAACATTGGTATTAACAAGGCTGATATATGATCCGTTTCCCAGGTTCTGGTCCAGCACCAGCATATTGTAGTTGGTGAGTGGCTGGGTAGTATATTCTCTCGACTCGCCAGTAACGGTGTCCATAATAGCGGCATTGCCGGCGGCGGTTATTCCGTTGAAAATTCCGATTCCGAGTCCGGTCGAGTTTCTTCCTGATATCTTAACCGCGTTAAGGAGTCTGGTTACATTATCATTGGAGACTACTTTTTCACCCTCTTGTGTACTGCGATATGGCTCGTAATAGCCTGTGGGCCGTGCACCTATTCTCCTGGAGTAGAATATGTTGGCCTTTCCGAAGAGATCAGTTCCTTCGGTAAAGAACTGCCTCTTTTCATTATATTCAATCTCATAGGGCGTCAGGTTAAGAATGAGGTCATCATACTGCACCTGTCTGAAATCGGGTACCAGGGTGGCGTCAAGGGTGAAGCTTTCACTTATTCCTACCTTCAGGTCTGCTCCTCCGCTGAAGATGGTTGCCCTGTCGCTTTTGCCCGAGGATTTTTCGGTGTATACTGACATATAGGGTGTTACCGATAACCGGACTGGAGGATCAATCGCATTGAAGCCCTCCACCTCCCCGAGATAGTTTATTGTTGTGCCATAGGTTTTGTCGGCCCAGTTCCAGCTTGACCATTCCCCGCTTCTCTGAACATAGCGCCAAAAATTGATTCCCCAAAGGCCATCTGATTCAGAGGAGAACCTGATTGCAGAAAAGGGGATTTTCAGTTCCGCCACCCACCCCTGTGGTGTAATTGCCACAGCACTCTGCCATACTGCATCCCAGTTAAGATCCCGTCCGCCTGCTCCGGATGATCTTCTGATATCCGATTGAATGCCTGATGCCGTAACCTTAAAGCTGTATCCGTTAACACCGTCATTGTAGGGTCCTATATCAACATTAAAATAGTCAGCCACAATATCGCGGTCACCATCCCTCTGTCCCAGTTCCCTCCCTATACTGTCAGGATTGTTATCATACATAACCGCACATATATACACTGCTTCATTATCAAATACCATTCTGACTGTTGTGCGGTATTCTGAGTGAGCACCGCCATATGGTTCATATTGTATAAAATCACCGAAAGTATCAGACCTGCTCCAGCACTGATCATCAGGCACTCCGTCAATACGGGGCGGATCGTGGGTAAAAGTGACCTCTCCCCTGCGGGGTGGATCTCCTGCCATGGCGCTGAGGTTAATGGCAAGAAGTATAAATATCAGTGTTGCACTGACGGGAATGGATTTTACTGTCATACTAATTATGGTGTGCGACAAATCTATCCAATCTCGCGGCTTTTAAATATGTTTTTGGGCACCCCCGTGCAAATTTTTCACGCTGTTTTGCGGTATCTCCATATTGCAAGAGAGATAGTTGTGAATGCGATCATTATAAGACCGCGTATCTCCGTCACTGTCCGGTCTGTTTTTTTCTGTGAGGCTGGTTGAAATCAGATTCTGAATGATTGTTGAAGTGCCAGTGGGTGTGTTACTTCATCTTATTATGGTACTCCGGATTATTTCGGTACCCGGATTTATTATATTGCAGTGCATAAATTTACCTGATATGGCATTCCAGATTTTTGTCAAGCCGGTAGGAGGTGTCTGCAATCTGCGCTGCGATTACTGTTATTACAGGGATGATACCAGCAGTCTCCCTGTTACGGGAGGTAATGTAATGGCGGATAATCTTCTTGAAACCTATATTGCTGCTCATCTTGCAGAAGAAGAAGATGATACGGTACTCTTTTCATGGCACGGGGGTGAACCCCTTCTTGCAGGTATTGAATTTTATAAAAGGGTTGTTGAGATTCAAAACAGAGTTAACCGGGATCACAAACGAATTATCAATGGAATTCAGACCAATGGCACCCTGCTGACAGATTTATGGGGACGGTTTCTTAAAGAGAATAGTTTTATTGCAGGGTTAAGTGTTGATGGCCCTTTGCAACTGCATAACCTGTTCAGGAAGAGTGCATCGGGAACTGGTTCATTCAACAGGGTAATGAAAGGATGGGATGTTCTGAAGAGATGGGATATTCCTTATGAGATACTTTGTGTTGTTAATTCGGCTAATGTTAAATATCCTGCTGAGATATACCGGTTTTTCACCGGAGAGGGAGCACGCCATATCACATTTCTTCCACTTGTTGAACGGATACAGGGTTCTGTGGTATCTGAAAGGTCTGTGGATCCGGTTCTGCTGGGTCGGTTTCTTTCTGAAATATTTGATATATGGAAAAGGGAGCACAGTGACAGAGTCAGGATACAGATATTTGATGAGGCGATAGGTGCCTTTCTGGGACAGGAACATTCACTTTGTATCTTCCGGCCGGTATGCGGAGGAGTGCCGGTGATAGAATTTGACGGGAATTATTATCCCTGTGATCATTATGCTTTGCCTGATTTTCTGTATGGCAATATTTTGACAGATTCACTTCATTCACTGCTGTCTGGGGAGAGGCAGTTGAAGTTCGGAGCAGCAAAAGCTGAGTTGCCACATTACTGCAGGGAGTGCAATGTGCTTGAGATGTGTAACGGGGGGTGTCCGCGAAACCGCTTTATCCGGACACCTGCAGGTGAGGAGGGATTAAACTACCTGTGTGAAGGGTATAAAATAATATTTAACCATATACTTCCTTTTGCCCGGAGTGTTGCAGCAATCTCACGAAGCCGGGGTGGCCGGCAGATGGTTTAAGAGAGGTTCAGTACAGGCATTGTGACTTGCTTCCATCAATCATTTCCCTGCTCCAGCTTTTCCCTGAAGAATTCAATTGTTCTCTCCCACGCAAGTTCTGCGGCTGCCTTATTGTAGCGAGCAGGGTTGGAGTCGTTATTAAAAGCGTGCATCGCACCTTCATACATAAAAATATTGTATTCTATTCCGGCCTCCTTAAGAGCCTTTTCAAAAGCCGGAATTCCTGCATTGATTCGTGGATCATCTCCGGCATAGTGAGCCATTACAGGGGATTTTATTTTTGAAACATCTTCAGGGGCGGGTGTTGATCCGTAATATGGAACCGCCGCATCCAGATCGGGTGAGCTTACTGCTACACGGTTTGTCATACCTCCTCCCCAGCAGAATCCTGTACATCCAACCTTCCCATTTGAGTCGGGATGGGATTTAAGGTATTTCACCGCGGCACTGAAATCCTGTGTAGTCACTTCCATATCAAGCTGCCCTATCCTGTTACGTGCTTCATCCTGATCCTCCGGGGTGCCTCCAAGTGGTGTTAATCCGTCCGGAGCCAGAGCAAGAAAACCCTCAGCTGCCATACGTCTTGTAACATCTTTTATATGTGGCTGAAGACCTCTGTTCTCATGGATAATAATAACTGCCGGATATTTTTTCCCTGATACGGGCTTTGCCATGTAAGCCATTATCTGACCGGATTTTCCCTGGTATTTCACCATTTCAGTCTTAAGTTCATCACTGTCAGAAACTACTGCTGCAATAATGCTGTTCTGCTCCAGAATCGGAATCAGTGAAAGAGCCAGTGAGGTGCTTCCGGTGTAAAGAGCCGCTTTTTTAAGGAATTTTCTTCTTGAGATCACTCCTTTTTTAAAGTCACTGACCAGATTGTTTATCTTCTTATCCATAGTTTATGGCGGTTGGTTTGCTGTAAGTTACAAAAAAAAGAGCGAAACCGTTATGCCTCATCTCCCTTTTGAAGCATCAATAACTTAAATAATCTTGTTACTCTGAGCATCATTTATTAAATTTAATGAGGAAAAAAATGTTTCGCCAACATCACAGATATGCTTGTTAAAAGCTATGCAGGTTCTGTTAATGGTATTAATGCCGTTACCGTCACGGTTGAGGTAAATATTTCTCCGGGGGTCAGGTTTTTCCTTGTAGGGCTGCCTGACAATGCAGTAAAGGAGAGCCAGCAGAGAATTGAGTCGGCACTAAGGGCCGTATCCTTCAGGTGGCCGGGGAAACAGGTGGTGGTAAATATGGCACCGGCAGATATTCGCAAGGAGGGATCTTCTTATGATCTTTCACTGGCAATAGGTATTCTTGCAGCCAATGAGAATATTTCATCATGTCAGCTTCCGTCCTATCTGCTTATGGGTGAACTCTCCCTTGATGGCACCCTCAAGCCGGTGCGGGGGATTCTGCCAGTAGCATTGAGGGCAAAGGAAGATGGTTTTGAGGGCATGATTGTTCCGGTTGAAAATGCCTGCGAGGCAGCCGTTGTATCCGGGCTAAGGGTTTATGGAATGCGTTCCCTGTCAGATGTTATTTCATTTTTTAATAAGTCGGGAAGCTATTCTCCCACTGAAGTTGATATGGATAGACTCTTCCGGGTTGAGATAAACAGTTATGATATTGATTTTGCCGATGTAAAGGGTCAGGCTTCTGTAAAGAGAGCATTTGAGGTAGCTGCTGCCGGCGGTCATAATATAATCATGGTCGGAAGCCCGGGAAGCGGTAAAACGATGCTGGCCCGACGGATGCCGACAATAGTGCCTCCCCTTACAGTTGAGGAGGCGCTGGAAACAACGAAAATTCACTCGGTTGCAGGCAGGCTTACCAGTAACAGTTCCCTCATTACACAGCGCCCTTTCAGGTCGCCACATCACACAATCTCAAATATCGCACTTGTAGGAGGAGGATCCAACCCTCTTCCGGGGGAGATTTCACTTTCGCACAACGGAATTTTATTTCTTGATGAGCTTCCCGAATTTAACCGCAATGTGCTTGAAGTTCTTCGTCAGCCTCTTGAAGAGCGGACAATAACTATATCACGAGCACGAACAACGGTAGACTACCCTTCAGGTTTTATGTTAATAGCAGCAATGAATCCATGTCCGTGCGGTTATTACAATCATCCTGACCGGGAGTGCGTCTGCTCACCTGGTTCGGTTCAGAAATACCTTAATAAAATCTCCGGGCCTCTGCTTGACCGTATTGATATCCATATAGAGGTTGTACCTGTTCCATTTGATGATCTTACATCTAAAGGAAACAATGAAAGCTCATCTGTCATCAGGGAAAGGGTGGTCAGAGCGCGGCAGATTCAGCACCGGCGATTCAGCGGACTGAAAGGGGTGTTCTGTAATGCACGCATGACAGGCAGCCTTGTGAAGAGGTTCGTTGTTCCTGACAGCGCAGGCAACCGGCTCCTCAGGAACGGCATGGATCTGTTGGGACTTTCGGCCAGGGCGTATGACAGGATTCTAAAGGTGTCAAGAACCATCGCAGACCTGGAATCAAGTGATCAGGTACTGCCGGAACATATATCGGAAGCCATAGGATACAGGAATCTTGACAGGGATGGATGGGCAGGATAGCATATAGAAATACAACACCCTCTGTATTATGTAACCATCAGAATAAGAGGGTTAAGACAAATATAATTCATCAAATCCGGAAAGTCTGATTTTGTCGAGTGTATAAAATATATACATATGTATAAATAATCAACACAGGGCCAAATGTGCACAGAATCAGCGCATAAGAGGGAGTCATAAGATTCAGGTGTTTAAAAACACAACACTTATTGCCGGTTGAGAGTCGCGTTCGCGATTTGTAAGTAACAGAAATACAGACACATAGAAGTATAAAAATCACTTTGGCATCATAGTTGATCTGGGAGTGTGAGAAGAATAACAGTAATATGAATAGTTAAGATTTAATTAGAAATACCATTAAAGATAAAAGTTATGAAAACGATGATTAAGTGTTTTGCCGTTCTGTTGCTGGCAGCAGCGGTACAGCCATTCGGAAGCGGTAGCAACCTGTCTGCTGCCGGGACACCCCAGGATGATATCGGTATTCTGGCAGAGCCCTCACTAAGTGTAATTGCAGAGCAGTGGGCTGAAGCTTACAGGGAGGCATATCCTGGCAGGGTAATACATGTGAATCAGTATCGCAAGGGTGATAATACCGGTGTGATCTCTGGAAGTGAACTTCTTTTTGCTTCAGACAGGATTGTTAAAGGTGAACTTGCGTCATTATGGAAGATGGTGGTTGCCAGAGACGTAGTTGTTCCGGTTTTAAACAAGAATAATCCCTGGTTGCAGGCCATTGAGAAGACCGGTATTTCACAAAAGAATCTTGCAGAAGCGCTGGAAGGAATTAATAGTGCAGGATGGAGCAGTATTGCCGGAGAAGGATCAAACGGGGTTGTATCACTCTATATGGTTGAAGATGCCTCACTGGTTGATGCTGTTGACAGCTTTATGGGAAGCAGCGGCTACAGGTCTTCAGCAGTGATGGCTGCGAGCGGAGCATCTGTTGTAGATATGGTAAGCGCGAATACTCTTTCAATAGGCTTTTGCAAGCTGGCAGATATCACAGATGGCGGCGGGGAGAATCTGGCAGATGGAATAATCCTTTTACCGGTTGATCTGAACGGAAACGGGAGCCTCGACTATTTTGAGGATATATATGATGATATTGAAACGCTTGAGCGTGGTATATGGATTGGTAAGTATCCCAGGAGTCTGGTAACCAATATTTATGCAATATCGGCACAGGCACCTGCTGCTGAAGCGCAGACATCTTTCCTTAAGTGGGTTGTAACAGGTGGTCAGGATTATCTGGCGGCAGGTTCCCTTGCTGAGCTGAATCCAAATGAACGTTATTCACGGATGGCCGGGTTAACGGTAACAACCACTCAAGCAGTGTCTGTGTCACAGTCAGGTTCAGCAGGACGTACCATTATAATAGCAGGTGTATTACTGGCCGGATTGCTTTTTATCTCCTTTTCAATCTCCTGGTTCATCAGGAAGGGAGAGGAGGAGGTTTTCCTACAGCCCTTTCCATCAAAAGGCATGATGGATGAGGGTTCGGTGGCTGTTCCGGGCGGTCTCCTTTATGACCGTACTCATACATGGGCGTTTATGGAACGAAATGGTGATGTACGTATGGGGATAGATGATTTTCTTCAGAAGGTTACAGGAAGGGTTACAAACGTTTTGTTGAAGAAGCCCGGTGAAATTATTACCAGGGGTGAAAGAGCCGTCACTATAATACAGGATGGTAAGCAGCTTGTAATATATTCGCCTGTGTCTGGTGTAGTGATAAAAGCCAATGAAGAGCTTCTTGACTATGCCGGCAAGATAAACAGCTCTCCCTACAATGATGGATGGGTATACCTTGTAGAACCTGAAAACTGGTCGGCAGAGGTAGCCAGAATGAAAGATGCCGGCAAATACCGTGCATGGCTGAAGGAGGAATTTGCACGGATGAGGGATTTCCTTTCGTCACTGATGAAAAGCGGACAGCTCAATACAGGAGTGGTTTTACAGGATGGTGGAGAGATTGCGGAGAATGTACTGAACACTCTTGATCCAAGATCATGGGAAGATTTCCAGAACCGATTTATTGATATCTCAAGATAGCATGCAGTTTCAATCAATTATCTAATTATATAAACGTTATGAGTATAAACCGAAGAAATTTTTTCAAGGTGCTGGGGGTCACCGGTGTCTCACTGACAACCGGTACCGCAATAGCTTCAAGGCCTGAGGCCGGAGAGAGTGAAACCGAGTTCTGTGGTATACTGTACGATTCAACCAGATGTATTGGTTGCCAGTCGTGTGAATATGCCTGTGCAGAGACGCACGGACTGCCTGAACCGACAGAGTTTCCTGATCCGGCGGTGGTGCGCAAAACGGATGAAACCAGACGAATGGTTATTAATGCCGTTACTACTGACGATGGCGAGATCTATGTAAAGAAGCAATGCATGCATTGTAATGATCCTGCATGCGGTGCGGCTTGTCTGACCAAGGCTATTCTGAAAACCGAGGAGGGGCCTGTAATATGGAGAAGCAGGAAGTGCATGGGATGCAGGTACTGCATGGTATCATGCCCATATGACATGCCTAAATTTGAATATCACAGTGCCAATCCAAAGATAGAGAAGTGTGATATGTGTTTTGACAGGGTAAAAGAAGGCGGTATCCCGGCATGTGCTGAATCTTGTCCGGCTGAAGCCCTTACTTTTGGTACCCGTCGTGAACTGATAGCTGAGGCGCGAAAAAGGATTCATGACAATCCGGGTCAGTATGTTGACCATATCTACGGAGAGCATGAAGCTGGCGGCACAGGCTACCTCTATATTTCTCCCGTTCCTTTCGAGCAACTGGGTTTTGATACCTCCCTTCAAAAGAGTTCTTACCCGGCTTTGACAAAGGAATTCCTCTATGCAGTACCGGCGGTATTTGTATTATGGCCGGCAATGCTACTGGGATTACAACAGGCAACAAAGAATAACAATAAAAACGACCACCAGAATGAGTAAAAGTCAAGCACTATACAGGGATAATGACGGACAGCCGGTAATTAAGTTTATATTGAGTGAACTTAAGCCCAGAGGCAAATGGCTGACACCATTTAATATTATTTCAATACCGGTGATGCTGGCCGGATTGGTTATAATAATTTTCCGGTTCTGGTATGGGATCGGAGCAGTATCAAATGTAACCCAGGAAGTTCCCTGGGGATTGTGGAAAGGATTTAATGTTGTAACAGGTGTGGCTTTTGCAGGGGGAGCATACGTTCTGACCTTTATGGTCTATATACTTAATATGAAGCAGTACCACTCTATTGTCAGAGTTACCGTACTGAATGGTTTCCTTTCCTATCTCTTTTATGCAGGAGCCCTTATACTGGATCTGGGACGTCCCTGGAACATTGTTAACCCGTTAATAGGTAACAGCTTCGGTGTAAGTTCGGTGCTCTTTCTGGTTGCATGGCACTTTGTGTTGTACATGATTGCTCAGCTAATAGAGTTCTCGCCGGTAATAGCAGAATGGCTTGGAGCTAAACGGATGCGCAAGATTCTGGCTGGTATGACCGTGGGTACAGTTATTCTGGGTATTACACTGTCAACCCTACACCAGAGCGGTCTGGGTGCATTGTTCCTAATGGCCAAGGAGAAGATTCACCCGTTGTGGTATAACGAATTTATACCGATACTCTTTTTTGTATCCAGTATATTCGCCGGGTTATCTATGGTAATATTCGAGGGTTCAATAAGTCAGCGAGTCTTTTTCAATCATATCAGCGAAAAGAACCTTCAGGCTCGTAACAATATAGTACACGGGCTATCAAAAGTGTGTGCTGTTGCCATGTTCGCATATTTTACACTTCAGCTTCTTGTATTTCTTCACGGGAAGAGGTGGGATTATCTCGATACCCCTCTTGGATACTGGTATCTCACCGAAATGCTCGGATTTGTCCTCCTTCCGATGATATTGTTCTTTGTTAGTTACAGGAAGATGAACATAAACCATATCAAGGTAGCTGCGATTTTAACCATTATCGGGATTATTATGAATCGCCTCAATGTATCCATTATAGGTTACCGATGGGACGCTGCCGTACGGTATGTACCATCCTGGATGGAGGTAGTGGTGGCGCTGACCGTAGTGTTTACACAGATATGGATATTCAGGTATATTATCACAAGATTACCAGTTTTAAGGGACCCACCGGACTGGGCAAAGGAATAGATGAAGTTTAATCACTGCCGGCATCCATGGCGGCGGACAAAAATCAAATAGTTATGGACGGATTTTCATATGTTAATCTTTTTGAAACCAAGGGAATAGAATACCTTGTTGTAATAGCGTTCCTGCTCCTTATAATTCCTTTTTGGATAGCGCTTAACAAGCCTTTAAGGGCAGATAATGTGGTAAGAAAGGCCGCAGGAATACTTACTCCCGGTATGCTTAGGGTACCAAAGGGATTGTTTTACAGTAAAAATCACACATGGGCTCACCTGGAAAGATCGGGCAGTGCCATGATAGGTATTGATGATTTCCTCTCTAATATGACAGGATTTGTAAAGCCGGTGATTAAGAAGGAACCCGGTGAAGTTGTAAAAAAGGGTGAATTGCTGGCCGAACTGGTTCAGGATGGGAAAAGTCTCAGAGTCTTTTCACCGATATCAGGTAGGGTCGACAGGCTTAACAGTCACCTTGATGAGAATCCCGCACTCCTCGGAACTGATCCATGCGGAAGCGGATGGCTTTGCAGCATTGAACCTGCCGACTGGAAAGCAGAGACGTCACCATATTATGTTGCGCAACAGGCTGTTGACTGGCTTGGCGAAGAGGTGACCAGGGTTAAGGATTTTCTCGCAGTCAGGGCTGACAGGTATATGCCTGCACCTGCAATGGTAGCCCTGCAGGATGGTGGCGAGCTAACCGGAAATCTGCTTTCGGAAATGCCTGCCGACCTCTGGAAGGAGTTCGAAAATGAATTTCTTAATCAGGGGGCCTGAGACAGGGAGGAGTTGTCCGCGGCAATTATCTTTTTTGTATCTTGTAGCATCTGTTTCAGAGACAGGGAGAGTGTAAAAAATAACTCTCCCTTGCTCACTTGCAGGTAATACTATTAACTTCTTATCCTGATTATTTGAACTATGACATTAAAAGGAAGCAGTAATATCAGAAGGCTGATGGATAAAATGGCATCCGGTAAATATTTTAGGTTCAGGTCTTCAATTTACGGAAGGGTGGTCTATATTATTATGGTGACCTCCCTGATTCTCTTTGTAAGTTTTAATGTGATTTTCAGATCGGTCTACGAAGAGTATTTCAATACAGTTATCCGGGAAAGCGGTGATAATATCAGTTCACTGGTTGAGGGGTCACTCTACTACTCAATGCTTGAGAATGATAAAAGCTCCCTGCAGAGTACTCTGGATATAATAAATACAATGTCAGGCATCGAGGAGGTAAACATGTATAATGAGGATGAGATGCTTGTCTATTCCTCCTACTCCTCTGACTCACTCTCAATAGGCAGCTCCAGTTGCTGCTCATGTCACCGCGATATGAATGAGATATTCCCCGAAAGGGGAAGATCTTATAAGATACTTGACAATTCTTCTGACTGTTTTAATAATATGAATGGGGATGAGAGGCGATTCCTGATGATCAGGACACCCATAATGAATGAACCCTCATGTTTCACTGCATCCTGTCATGCTCATTCACCAGATGACGATGTGCTGGGGTCTCTGATAATCAAAATACCTCTTGAAGAGCTTGACAGGGCGGTTCACAAATCATCAACCGAGTTTGTGCTTCTTGCAATACTTATTACGATAGTTCTGGTGGTAATACTGATAATCTTTACAAGCAAGAATATCAAGAATCCCCTGAATGCAATTGTGGCTGCAAGTGTAGCAGTCTCACGGGGAGATACCAGCACAAGAATTGACATACATCCAAACCTGCTTGAGGACATGAAAAAGGTCTCGGTGGCTTTTAACAATATGCTGGATAATATCAGCGGAGCAACCCGGGAACTTCAGAACTGGTCCCATCAGCTCGAGTATAAGGTGCAGAGAAAGTCAGAAGATCTCATGGAGGCACAGAATGAACTTATAAGGGTTGAAAGGATAGCATCACTGGGTAAACTCTCAGCATCGGTAGCTCATGAACTGAACAACCCCCTGTCAGGCATACTGGTCTATACAAAGCTGATTCAAAAACAACTCCGCAATCCTGATCTGGATGAAGACAAGAAGGATGCAATGCTGAGGCACCTCCGGTTAATTGAGACAGAGACAAAAAGATGCGGTGATATTGTAAAGGGATTACTTGATTTTTCAAGGAAGGACCAGGATGGGTTTGAGCCCAGGCACCTGCATGATATTCTCAGGTCAACCTATGATCTGATGACCCATCCTATTAAGATTTCTGACATTAACTTTGCAACAGATTTTACTGCCAGCTCTGATCTTATCAGTTGCAGGCCCAATCAGATAAAGCAGGCGTGCGTCGCAATGCTGGTCAACTCTACCGAGGCCATAACAGGCAGCGGCGAAATAATTATGCGGACCTATAATGCTGACCGGTTATCGGTAACCATGGAGATCAGTGATACAGGATCCGGGATATCACCCGATGCTATGGATCATATTTATGAACCTTTTTTCTCAACCAAGCATGATGCCAGCGGTATCGGTCTTGGCCTTGCAATAACACATGGTATTATTGAGAACCATAAAGGGACGATCCGTGTTAAGTCAGAGGTTGGCGAGGGTACAACCTTCTACATTACATTTCCGCTTGCAGAACAAAAAGAGTTAGAATAATGACAGAAAAAATTTCCATACTTATAGTTGATGATGAGGAATCGGTTCGCGATTCTCTCTATAACTGGTTTATTGAAGATGGCTATCATGTTGAGTGTGCGGAAAATGCTAAAAAGGCCCTTTCAATGCTTGAGGGCCGGCCATTCGATATTATCCTGGCTGACATAAAGATGCCCGGCATGGATGGAATGGAGATGCATCGCCGCATCAGAACACTTAATACCGATTCAATAGTTATAATTATGACTGCATTCGCTTCAGTTGATACTGCGGTGCAGGCACTTAAGGATGGAGCATATGATTATGTTACGAAGCCTTTTGATCCTGATGATCTCTCACACCTGATCAGAAATGCAGCCACCCAGATTGCCCTGAAGACAGAGAACCGTGTACTGAGGGACCAGATGACATCCCTGGAAGAGGTGGATGATATTATAGGACAGAGTGAGCCTATGATGAAGGTGCTGAAAGAGGTTGAGAGTGTGGCTCAGTCCAGCTCATCGGTAATAATTACCGGAGAGAGCGGAACGGGAAAAGAATTGATAGCCAGAGCAATACATGCCAATTCACCGCGAAAGTATTTTCCCCTGATAAGTGTTCATTGCGGAGCTTTAACAGAGAGTCTGCTTGAGAGTGAGCTTTTTGGCCATGAGAAAGGCGCTTTTACAGGTGCAACCTTTAACCGGAAAGGGAGGTTCGAAATGGCTGACGGAGGCACAATTTTCCTTGATGAGATTGGCACAATATCTGCCAAGATGCAGGTTGAACTGCTCAGGGTGCTTGAAACAAGAAGTTTTGTAAGAGTAGGAGGCAACAAGGAGATATCTTCAGATTTCAGGGTTATATGCGCAACCAACCGGGATCTCGGGGAGATGGTGCGTAACGGAACCTTCAGGGAGGATCTTTTTTACCGTCTTAATGTAGTGAATATCAGGATTCCTCCCCTGCGCGAAAGGACTGAGGATATTCCGCTGCTGGTGAATCATTTTATCAAAAAGTACTGTACCTCTATGAGTCGAGATACCATACCTATAGAGCAAGCAGCGCTACGACAGCTTGAGGAGTTTGAGTTTCCCGGTAATGTGAGGGAACTGGAGAATATGATTGAAAGGGCTATTGTTATCGGGAACGGCAGGGAGATACGGTTAAAGGATCTCCCGATGGGGAAGGAGCGACAGACAACGCAGGTTGAGAGTCTGGACGAGCTGGAGAAAAGGCATATTATTCAGATACTTGCAAAATATGAATGGAATATCTCCAGATCTGCCAAAGCGCTTAATGTTGACAGGGTAACACTTTACAATAAGATCAAAAAGTACAATCTGACAAGGGAGCAAAAAAAGTGAATAAAAAATAAAGGGAATCATGTTCAACCCTTTCCCTGAATTAACCTTAATAATTGAGTAGCTGCCAGATCATATTAATCCCTTGCGACCACTTTGAGGAGATGGTTATCAGGAAGATCACCGATGAACTGAAACTTCATTTTGGCTTCCCGGTGACAGTGAGGGAGTGCCACAATGATATTACAGAGCATTATAATCCTTCCCGCAGACAATACGATGCAAATAAGCTTCTTCAGATGATTGGGGCCTTTCCGGGAGAGAAGGCTGTCAGGATAATAGGCTTATACCGGGTTGATCTCTATATCCCGGTGCTTACATATATTTTCGGACAGGCAATACTGGGTGGCGAGAAAGCGGTTGCATCTCTCTACAGGCTACGGAATTTCGGACTGGTTCACTGTCAGAACCCGGAGTGTATAATGAGATCAAGCACCTATGTTGAAGACATTGACCAGAAAAAACTAAAATTTTGTCCCACATGCAGGGAAGAGCTGGATCAGCTGACTATTAAAGCTTAAAAAAAGAGAGATAGTGTGATTTTCACACCATCTCTCTTTTTAAAGGGTATCTTTTTCCAGAAATAATTACTGGTTCTGGTCTGCCTCAGTCAGGGCATTGTTTGCATCAATCTCCCCCTGTGGAATTTTATACAGGAATCCCAGAAATTCAGCATCTTCATAGAGAGTTCCGCAAACAGTGACGTTATGGTTACTTCCTGTTCTGTCAAGCGGAATTTTAAGGCGCTTGATATCACGACCGCGGAAGCCTTCACCCCAGAGTTCAAACCTTCTTTCAAGAAGAACCAGATCAAGAAGAGCAGTCCCTGTTGCAGTAACGAGTACCGGTGCAGTCTGCCTTACAGCATGAAGCTCATCAAGAAGTGCCTGTACCTCGGTGTCCCTTGAACCCTGGCGGGCAATGGCCTCAGCCTCAATAAGCAGCATCTCTTCAGGACGCATCATTACATAGTCAGCTGAGAAATCCTTACCGGCCAGTGCTGCATTAAACTTGTAGTTTATATGATATCCTGATCCGCTGATGGTCACAAGCTCGCTCCTTATATCATCAGCCGGGAGCATATTATACAGAGCCTCACTCATATATTTGGGGCTATATCCAAGTCCGGCATAACCACCTACTGACATATCAAGGTGTGAAGGAAATGAAGCATAAATTGTTGATTGTTCCTCATTAATCTCCAGGCCCCACATCCATTCGGCTGAACTGTACGAAGAAAATCCTGCTGCAAACTGATCCCTGTTGTTCAGGTCATAGTCGGCACGGGCAGTAGCTGCATGTGATTCAGCAAGTCCCCATTCTCCCATTTCAAGGGCCACACGTGCTCTTATACCGTGAACAACATCCAGCGTCAGATCAGATATATGCCTTCTGGTTGTGCTTTCATTTGCCGTCATAAGAGCGATGGCGTCATCGAGATCGGTAGTGATTCTGTTATAAACCTCGGTGACCGATGACCTGGGATTTCCCTCTGTTGTTGGTTCGAGATAGACCGGAACACCCGGATCACTCTCATGACCAAGATATGTAAACTGGAAGAGAAGCATAAGGTTATAGTACGCGTATCCCCTAAGGGCCTGTGCCTGTCCCCTGATACTTGCCTCCTGTTCTGCACTCTCGAAAGAGATGTTGTCAGCATTGACAAGGATATTGTTTACATTATTGATAACCTGGTAGAAAAGAGACCATGAGGTACGCGGACGGCGGTATGTTGCCCCGCGGTTGTCAAGGCGGTAGTCGTATCCAAACCAGTGTACCCTCGTGCAGGTAATGTCTTCTCCCATAAGATCCCAGGCAAGGTCAATGGCCTTTACCCCGAAGTCGTCATGAGCGGTATTGTATGCTCTCATTTTGCGCAGAACGCCATCTAGTACGGTCTGGGCTCCGGCAGCTGTCTTGAAGACATCTGCGTCTGAGATCTGGTTTGTAGGAGCTGTCTCAAGAAATTCCTTCTCACAGGCAGAGAAGAGTCCTACGAACAAAATTAATATTAAGCTTATTTTTTTCATATCTGAATCAATTTAAAAGTTCAAATTTAGACCGAAAGATGTAGTACGTAACGGAGTATATGAGTTGTCCGTTGTACCTCCAAATGACTGCTGGGGATCCATCCCTTTACGGGCAGAGAAAGTATGCAGGTTGGTTACGTTAACAAAGAACCTGGCATCTGATATCCCTATTCTTTCTGAAAGATTCTCAGGGAATGTATAGCCTATACTGAGATTTCTGAAGCTGAAGAAGTCCATCGGCGTCAGGAATCTTGAGGATGTTGCATTTGCATCAACGTCAAATATCAGCAATGGCACATCTGTATCAGTATTGGTAGGAGTCCATCGGTTAAGCATATCAATATGCATATTGTCGCCCAGTTCTCCTCCCATAAGGCCCTGATAGCTTCCGTCAAGCATCTGTCCGCCAATCCTGAAGGTTGTCAGAAGAGATATATCAACAGGTCCGATTTTGATTGAGTTTGTAAGACCTCCCTGCAGATCAGGTATTGCAGTTCCAACATAGTACCTCGTTGCATCATCATAGTCATCGGTTGTAACCTTGTCTATAACTATCGGCTTTCCATCCTCTCCCAGAACAATTTCACCACCACCGTCTGTCTCATAAACATCCATATACCAGAGTGAGGTACCAGTTGCCGGATCGACACCGGCAAAGTCTCTCAGAAAGAAGTCGTAGATAGACCTTCCTACTTCCCATTGCTTTGTGCCCCGTGTAATCTGCTCCTGTCCTTCGGGCAGTTCGGTGATTTCATTTCTGTAGTGGGAAAGGTTGATATCTGCATTCCATGAAAAAATGTTGCTCTTAACTATTAAGAAGCTAGCCTCAATATCAAAACCAACATTCTCAACGGATCCTATATTTGCATCATATGAACTGAATCCTGTTGAAGCAGGAAGCGGCACTGCAAAGAGAAGGTCATTACTCTTTCTAATATAGTATTCAAAATTCATTGAGAATCTTTCGAACATGGTGAAGTCAAGACCCACGTTAAGCGAATTGTTCTTTTCCCACAGAAGCTCAGGTGTCGGGAGCCTGCTGGCCAGAAGCCCGGGGTATCCCATATTGTTCCAGCCAAGTGCATAGAGCCCCTGATAAGCATAGTAAGAACCCAGGTTGTCATTACCCTGTGCTCCGTAACTTGCTTTGATTCTGAGGTTATTAACCCAGGTAAGGTCAGTCATAAAGTTCTCCTGAGAGAGTCTCCAGCTAGCACCCACTGACCAGAAGAAACCCCAGCGGTAATCAGGAGCAAATCTTGAAGATCCGTCTGTCCTTGCACTGAGTGAAAGGAAATAGCGGTTTCTGAAGTCATAGTTGATACGTGAGAAATAACTCTCCATCCTGAAGTTATGCTCATATGATCCCGCATCTTCCAGAACGGCTGCTGCATCCAGTTCAAACAGTCCGGCAAAAGGGAAGCCTGTCCTGGTTGCTGAAAGAGAGTTAAACTTGTATGCACTGCTCTCGTGTGCTGCCAGGATGTCAAGATTATGTTCATTAATGCTTTTGTTGTAGTTCAGAAGCTGGTTGGATGCAAAGGTAAACCTTCTAGAAGAAGAAAGTGTTGACCGGCCGCTGAAAGATTGTGCATCACCCTGGGCAGCATTCTGGTGCGTAAGGTTATATGATCCCTGATAGTCAGCGCTGGCGTTAACAGTAAGTTTAAAGTCCTTAAGGAAGTAAAACTCAACGTAGCCTCTTGAAGAGGCATTGTCATCCTTGTACAATCTTCTGTCAAGGGTTATAACACCAAGTGGGTTTGAATTGGATGAATAGGACCTGGCCCTTCCAAAGGAGTCACCATAGTCGAACTGCTTGTTGCCATCACCATCAAGTACAAGGTTCCCGCTAAGGTCATAAAGGTAGACGGGGTAGATGGGTGCAATCATTCTTGACCACATAAATGAGTTTACATAGGCGCTTCCTGATGATGCCGGGTAGTTCTGCGTTGATGTTGAAGCAGAGATGTTCAGTCCTGTTTTAACCCATTCTTTCATCCTGGTGTCAGCGTTAAGCCTTATTGTGAACCTGTCATATTGAGAACGCTGGACAATACCTTCATCCTTGAGATAGTTCCCTGATATGTAGTAGTTTGACTTGTCATTTCCGCCACTTGTAGAAAGGGTGTAGTCCTGGCGCACGCCTGTACGGTGCATCTCATCATACCAGCTGTCTGACCAGAGGAGATTACCAGACTGATTTATCCTGCCGTCTGTTCCCACAACCTGATCGTTAGGTACATCATAGGCATTATAGTTTCCAAGCTGGTCAATAAGATTTGCTGATGCCCATGCTCTTGCTGTTGCATCATCATCTCCGGCATTAATTACTCTGGTATTATAAAGGGCTTCCCAGATAAGTTCGTAGTAAGTGGGCACATCTACCCTGTCATACTCTGGAATACCGCGCACGTTGGTACCGATATTTGCCTTGAAGCTGACACGGTTGTCATTGGCTCTGCCCTTCTTGGTGGTAATTATTATAACACCATTGGCCGCCCTTGATCCGTAGAGAGCTGTAGCTGATGCATCCTTGAGAATTGTCAGACTTTCAACATCGGTAGTTGCAATGGAGTTGATATCACCGCTGAAAGGGAATCCGTCAACCACATAAAGTGGAGATGTGGATGCATTCAGTGAGCCGATACCACGAATCCTGATAGAGGAGCTTGTTCCCGGCTGTCCTGATCCGCTTGTTACCTGGATACCCGAAGAGAGTCCTTCTATAGCCTTTGTAATATTGGATGTCTGCACTTCATTCAGTTTTTCAACATTCACGGAACTTGCCGAACCCGTAAAGGCCTCTTTTCTGACAGTTCCGTATGCCACCACCATGACTTCATCCAGGGCCATCAGGTCAGGCTCCATAACCACGTCAATGGTTGAGCGTCCGTCAATACTTATCTCCTGAACCTTCATCCCGATAAATGAGAACTGAAGAATTCTTGATACTTCCGGAACATTGATTGAGTACCTGCCATCAATATCGGTAGTAACCCCAATAGTTGTTCCTAATACAATCACAGATACACCGGGTATGGGATCACCATCCTCTGAACTGGTAACGGTCCCGGTAATCTGCGTAGTCTGCGAGAACGCTGCTGAGAGCGATACTGCGCAAGCTGCAAGCAGTAGTAATAGTTTTTTCATAAATAATGATGTTAGTTTTAGGTTATGTTAAGCAAAGCCAAATATATGGTTTTTTTTAAAACCCCTCCAAATCCTTAAGGACTTTATTTAAAGCAACACCCTATGGAGATATTTTTCGGACTGGTTCACTGTCAGAACCCGGAGTGTATAATGAGATCAAGCACCTATGTTGAAGACATTGACCAGAAAAAACTAAAATTTTGTCCCACATGCAGGGAAGAGCTGGATCAGCTGACTGAAGAATGTGAACATAAATATAGGAACGGTGTTAACCAGTAACACCTCCCGTCATGCATTAAAAGGTTTTATCTTTTTGGGTTGAGATAAATTTGTTTCCTGTTAAATAATGCAGTCGGGAGGTTTTTAAATTGCTACCTTTATCAATTAGATAGAAAAGTACCTCCGGCAATAATAAAACTGATGAAGCTTTCACAAAAGGTCCGCAACATAATGAGGGATGAACGCCTTATGTTTGTCTACAGAGGCACCATTACCAACGAAAATTCAGAATCCCTGCTGATGCTGCTTGAGAAAGAGATGGAAGAGTCTGACTTTGGTTTTCCGGGCCGCAAAAGGCTCTTTATGTTTGTTATGGAGAGTCTGCAAAATGTCTCACGCCATTCAACAAGTCAGTCAGAAAGTGATATGTCCCTTGTGATCTATTCAAGAACGGATAGAGGTTACAGGGTAACCACGGCAAACGTGATTGGGAAGGAAGATTCCCGGGGGCTCAGGGAGCAGCTTGATCTGATTAACAGCATGGATGCTGCAGGGCTAAAGAACCTTTACCTTCAGAAGCTTATAAATGAAGGATTCAGTGAGAAAGGGGGGGCCGGGCTGGGCCTTATTGAGATGGCCCGGAAGTTGGGCAGTCGGCTCGATTATGATTTTATTGATATCGATGGAGAGAGGTTCTATTTTATCATTAGCAAAATGGTAGAGCAACAGAAGGAGGTCATCTCACAGGATTCCCGGGCAGCAGTTACGTCAGACGGAAAGAGGGTAATAATGCTGGGAAGGATGATGGCCAGAGCAGGGATTGCCATGATTTGGTCAGGGCCGGTCACTCCAGGAATCGGTAAGAATGTCCTCTCCTTTACCGAGACCCGGATGAATGAAACGGATATGGGGCTGAAGGCCAGGCGAAGGATGTTCAGCATAATGATGGAGTCTATTCAGAATATCTCCAGGTATAATCCGGGGCCAGAAGTAGCTGCAATGCATGGTATGCCCTTTGTAATGATTATGTCAGAGGATGGAGGCATGAAGCTTACAACAGGTAGCCTTATTGCAAATCATCAGTTGCCGCTTCTGATTGAGAATCTCAATTTGATAAACAGTTATGACAGGTATGGGCTAAAAGGTTTCTACAGAAAACTGCTGTCAGATATGGATACGTGTACTGACAAAACCGGTTTAATGGGTCTGGTAGATATAGCCCGAAAGTCAGGCCACAAACTGGAGTATGATTTTGAGGAGATTAACGATTCCTGGTCCTATTATCTGCTGAGTGTTTTTGTTGATCCTGCATCTGGAGGCGTACAGTCTTAAAAGCGGCGACAACAATCAGAAGAGCCACGGCAGAGGCAGATTAATTATCCCCGGCTTTTAAATACCCGTCACTTTTGTATTCACGAAGAGTCATCTCTTCCCCGTTCCAGTCGGCATAAACAGGGGCATTAAACCAGTTACCGAGTATCAGTAACCGGTTTTTTTCACTTAAGGACAGATCGAGTGGTATATGCCGGTGACCGAAGATAAAAAAATCAATATCATCATCCTGCATTGCTTCGCGGGCATACCTGACAAGCGGCTCCTTCTCTTCGCCCCTGAACTCCCTGGAGTAGCTTTTGGCAAGCCTGCTGCTGAGAGACCATCTGTGGGCAAGGGCAATACCGATACGTGGATGCAGCATTGAATAGAGACTTCTCAGGAACCTGTTCCTGAAGACCCACAGCAGAGCCAGATATTTTTTATCACGTACTCCCACTCCCTCGCCATGAGCCACGCAGAATCTGCGTCCGTTAAGCTCAAATCGATATTCCCCGGTATGAAGTATCATTCCGCACTCCTTTGCAAGGTAGTCCCCGATCCACATATCATGGTTGCCTGTAAAGAAGTGAACCTCAACACCTGCGTCGGTAAGCTCTGATATTTTGCCAAGAAATCGGGTAAATCCTTTCGGGACAACCATTTTATATTCCCACCAGAAATCGAACAGATCACCTACAAGGTAGATTGATTTTGCAGTGGAGGATATCTCCGTCAGCCACCTTACAACATGTCTCTCCCTCTCAAGCGGATCGGTTCCGGCTTTTAGCCCGAGATGAAAATCAGATGCAAAATAGGTATGAGTACGACTATCCACCCTGATTGAATATTTGCGACAGCTTTATCTGAAGAGATCGGCCGAAGAGATCCTTGGCAATAATATTCCCCTCAGGATCAATAAGGTAGTTGGCGGGTACAGAGGATATATTAAACATCGAGATACTGGGAGACAATCCCTCGTTGTAATCCCTGACGCTTATCCAGGGTAACTCATCATACCTTACGGCATTCCTCCAGAGATTTTCATCATCATCGATATTTACCTGGTATATCTGGAAACCTTTGTTATGGTACTTGTTAAAATACTCTTTAAGTTCCATGTTTCCCGAAACAGATTGCTCTGACCTTGCGGACCAGAACGAGAGCAGTACATAACCCTTTCCCCTGAAGGAGGAGAGCAGAACCGTGTCTCCGGTAACTGAGGGGAGGGCAAGATCAGGAAGTGTTTCCTCCACCGACTCTGCTAATGCGGTAATACGGTTCAGATACATGGAGTTGATCTCATTCTCAACATTGGACGCAAGTGCTCTTGCCTGTCGCGACCCGGGAAAATATGCACTTAATGAGTCGGATACAAGCTTCATATACTGAAGGTCACGTTCACGGTAGAGGACATAGGTTTCATCATCAATCTTCTGGTAGAGTGCCTTTATGGCGGAAAAGGAGGAGAGATTATCAAGTATAAAGGCAATATTCTCCATTCTGAGCCGGTCAACGATCTCCGTATACTCCTCTTCAAGGGCTGAAAGCAGGGCTGTATCCCTGTCGCTGGCATTCATTGAACTGCTGTAAAGCGTACTGAGCGAATCAAGTTCGGTCCGGGCTTTAGCAAGCCTCATGTCAAGGAGTCTTACCTTCTCCGACTCTGTTGAACCATTTACGGTGTAGTCATCCTGAAGCGGGGATCCGTTAAATGAGATATCTATCCTGTCACCGGGCGAGGCAATCAGCGTAATAAATTCACTGTTATCAAACCCCAGGTTGTAATAATCAGTCTGACGCGACTCCAGGTTAAATGAAAAATGTCCCGTACGTCCTGGCTTTACAGAGTCGATTAATACCTGACGGTTTATATCGACTCTGGTGAGATATAAACTACCCTCCCTGTTGCCATTGTATTTTCCGCTGATCCTGATTCTTTCAGAGTTGTTGCATGATATTGCAACTATCAGCAGGGAGAGTAATAACAGCTTGATTTTCATTTCTCTGCCCGGTTTTGCTTTTGTTATGGTTATCTTTGGCTTTTACTATTCAAAAATCTGAGCCAGTGCTTCCATAAGGGCATCCCCCCTAAGGTTTGAAGCAATTATCCTGCCTTCCCTGTCAAGCAGATAGCTGGTAGGTATTGACTGAATACCGTAGAGTGAAACAACTGATGATTCCCAGAACAGGAGATCACTTACATGATGCCATTTGTCCAGCCCATCTTCCTGGATTCCCTTAAGCCACTCTTCCCTTGTCTGGTCAAGTGATACCTGAAAGATATCAAATCCCTTCTCGTGGTACCTGTCATAGGCTGCAACAAGATTGGGGTTTTCAGCCCTGCAGGGAGGACACCATGCGGCCCAGAAATCAAGAAGCACTACACTTCCGAGGGTTGACGACAGGGATACCATTTCTCCGTCAGGGTTCTGAAGGGTTATTTCAGGGACTTTGCTGCCTGGTGTAAGAGCACCTGCAGGAGCTCCGGCTGTGTCCATTGTACCCACCAGTGTTGCTATCTGCTCATGCAGGAAGGCAACCGGCTCATAATCGGGATATAGTGCGTAGAGGGTAGAATCCACCTTTTTAAAGTAATCAATATCTGCCTCAGGATTAAGGACATATACCTGCGGCACTACCTGCTGGTAGAGAGCAACAAGGGTAACAAGGGAGTTGAGGTTGGTGTCAATATAATCCTTTGTGTAGGCGTTGAGCCTGTCAAGTATCTCACTTGCCTGATTATCAAGGTCGGCCATTACCGTCTCAAGATTTGGGCTGTCCATACTTTCCTCGTAAACCTTGTTCAGTTCACCCAGTTCCTCGAGCGTCTGCTGTAGTCTGATATTGTAATCGATAAGAAGCTGTGTTCCAGGTGATCCTTTCAGTTCGGACGGCATGCCCAGAGAATCAGCTGGTGCAATCAGGGTAATCTTCTCTCCCGGTTCAATCAGTGCCGTCAGAAAACTGTTTTCCTCAGACCTCAGCAGGTAAAATGCCGGGTTTTCAATCTCTTCACTGAAGCTGAATTTCCCCGACTCATCAAGAGTTGCGGAGTCGAGCTTTTCGATTGAGTTTGAGCCGAGTTTTTCAAGATAGACTATTGTGCCCGGGCCAGCTCCGGTAAGAGTGCCGTTGATGTCAAATGAATTCTTTCCGCATCCGGAAAGAAGGATTGCCATAGAAATGATAAAAAGATTTAATCTTGCCATTTTGAGATTATTTAATGATAAAATAATATTTGCCTCCATTTTTTGTAGCTGCAAAGTTATACTTTTGATTGATATATTAATAATCTTATTGTTTGATCGCTTTGACATATAAAATATTAATCTTAATTTAAGAACCTTAATCAGGTTTTTTTCATTGCTTTTCAGGATATCCAATTCAGTGACTCATGGGATACATAAATTTTGACAAAACCAGGCTGGTAAATCTGGAGTATTCACTCGACAAGGAGATACTCAGAACCAATCGTACAGGATCATATTCCTCTACCACAATAGTAGGATGCAATACCAGGAAGTATCACGGACTGCTGGTTTGTCCGGTCGATAATTTCGGGGAGGAGAGACACCTGTTGCTTGCATCGCTTGATGTGTCAGTTGTTCAGGAAGATACTACCTTTAATATTGGGATTCACAAGTATGCCGGGGAACACTACAGCCCCAAAGGGCATAAATACCTTAAGGATTTTGTTATTGATGAGATTCCGGGAATGTCATTTGAGGTAGGTACCGTTAGGGTACGTCTTGAAAGACTCCTCGCATCCCAGACTGATCAGCTGCTTATCAGATACAAGCTGGATGGCGGATCAGTACCTGTGAGGCTACAGTTCAGACCGGTGCTTGGTTTCCGCAGTATCCATGCACTCACGAATGAGAATATGGTTGCCTCCACCAGAACCGTTCCTATCCCGGGTGGTGTTAAGATAAGAATGTATGAAGGTTTTCCATGGCTTAATATGCAGTTCAGCAAAAAACCTCTTTTTGTTACTGTCCCTCACTGGTACAGGGGAGTTGAGTATACAGAGGAGCAGAAGAGGGGATACGACTACAGGGAAGACCTTTTTGTTCCGGGTTTCTTTGAGCTGGAACTGAAGCCGGGAGAGAATGTGGTCTTTTCAGCCTCTACAGAGGAGATTAATCCGCCCGGATTAAAAACCAGGTTTGCCGTAGAACGGAAAACCAAGGTACCGCGTGACTCATATCGTAACTGTCTCTATAATGCGGCACAGCAATTTATTGTAAATAGAAACGGTAAAACCAATATTATTGCAGGTTACCACTGGTTTGGATCATGGGGAAGGGATACATTTATTTCGCTTCCGGGCCTTACTCTCAGCAGGGGTGACCTGGATCGTTGTCAGGATGTTCTGGATACGCAGATAAGAAAGATGAAAGGGGGGCTGTTTCCCAATATGGGAAGCGATGATAATCCTGCTTTTAACTCGGTAGACGCTCCTCTATGGTTTATATGGGCAGTTCAGCAGTACAGACTGGCAGGGGGTAAGCAGACAAGAAAAAAATACTGGACTGAAATCAGATCGGTTATTGTAGCTTATACCGCGGGAACAGAATTTAATATCCGGATGAGTGAAACCGGACTTATTTATGCCGCCGCACCCGGTAAGGCTCTTACCTGGATGGATGCTGTCACCTCTTCCGGACCTGTGACCCCGAGAGCCGGATATAATGTAGAGATAAACGCATTGTGGTATAATGCACTCCGCTTTTCACTGGAAATTGCAAAAAGGGCGGGAGACGAGGAGTTTGTATCACTGTATGGTGATCTGCCTGTGAAGGTAAGCAACAGTTTTATCGATCTCTTCTGGGATGAGGAATCAGGATATCTGGCTGACTATCTTGACGGGGGCTTCACAAAAAATATGTATGTGCGCCCCAATATGCTTATTGCCTGTTCAATGCCATATACAATGATTGACAGGGATCGCATGAAAAGAATCCTGGACGTGGCAACGGGAGAACTTCTTACTCCGAGGGGGTTACGAACCCTCTCACCCAAGAATCCTGATTACAGGGGAATCTATTCAGGTGATCAGGACAGTCGTGACACGGCCTACCATCAGGGAACGGTCTGGCCCTGGCTTCTCGGACCATATTGTGAGACATACCTTAAGGTTTATGGCAGCAAGGGTGTTTCCAGAATCAGGGAGATAGTCAACGGATTTGAGGATGTTATGAGTGAACATGGAATAAGTACAGTATCAGAGGTTTATGATGGCGATCCCCCACACCTGCCCGGGGGAACAATATCACAGGCGTGGAGTGTTGCTGAACTTCTGAGGGTAATGGATCTGCTCGATCAGACGGGCATGGATAAAAATGTTAAGGAATGAGGGTACTGATGTTTGGATGGGAGTTTCCTCCACATATTAGTGGAGGACTGGGTACCGCAAGCTACGGGCTTACGCGTGGGATGACTGCTGTTCCGGGTATGGAGGTGGTGTTCGTTGTTCCAAAGTCATGGGGTGATGAGGACCAGTCGGCAATAAAGCTCGTGGGGGCAAATAATATCAGGGTAGCCCTGAAAAGAATAGTCTATAAGGGAGTGTCCACCACGGTTAAGAAGATTGAGGTAGAGTCCAGGATAGTGCCCTACTCGGATCCCGATCATTTCTGGCGCCTCACCCGGTCTCAAAAGAGCAGCAGGAGCATGCTGGTGAAAACTGATGACCAGGGAAGGATCGAGTTCTCAGGCCGGTATGATAACAACCTTCTGGAAGAGATTGAGAAATATTCAATAGTGGCCTCCGTAATTGCTTCAGAGGAGCAGTTTGATGTGATTCATGCACACGATTGGCTTGCATATCCTGCCGGTATTGCTGCCAGCAGGGTATCAGGTAAACCATTAGTGATTCATGTGCATGCAACTGATTTTGACAGGAGCGGCGGATCTGTCAATCCCGTTGTATTTGATATTGAAAAGCGTGGGATGGAAATGGCTGACCGTATTATTGCGGTAAGTAACCTTACACGCGATACTGTAATAAACAGGTATGGAATTAATCCTGCAAAAGTGACAACTGTTTACAATGCTGTTGAACCTGTTGGCGGTATATATGATGATGCGGGTGAAGGATCTGTAAATGAAAAGGTTGTGACTTTCCTCGGCAGAATTACCCTTCAGAAGGGCCCTGAATACTTTATTGAAGCAGCCCACAGGGTTCTGCAGGTGATGGATGGCGTCAGGTTTGTAATGGCCGGCAGCGGTGACATGCTGGAGAGGATGATAAGAAGGGCGGCAGCACTCCGTATTACAGACAGGTTTCACTTTACAGGATTCCTGAAGGGAGTGGATGTATACAGGATGCTCCGGCGGAGTGACGTCTATATAATGCCATCAGTGTCGGAGCCCTTCGGGATATCTCCGCTTGAGGCTATGCAGTCAAATGTACCCGTAATCATAAGTAAGCAATCAGGTGTAGCTGAAATACTTACACACGCAGTAAAGGTCGATTTCTGGGATATCGATGCCATGGCCGATGCCATTCATGCAATCCTGAGTTATCCTGCACTCTCAGGGATGTTTATTGAAAAGGGAAGGGAAGAGGTCGAGAATTTCAAATGGGAAAACTCGGCCCGTAGGGTGGTCGGGATTTACAGGAGTGCAGTGGAGGAGAAGCAGAAAAGATAATTGTGAAATGAGTACCTAAAAAATTATTGACTGATGAAAGGATTATGCCTGGTTTTTGAAGTGCATCAGCCGCTCCGACTGAGACGGTACCGCTTTTTTGATATTGGGAGTGAACACTACTATTATGACGATTTTACAAATGAACATATCCTGCGGAAGGTAGCTGCAAACTGTTATCTACCTGCCAATAAACTGCTTATCTCCCTGCTTAAACACTACCAGGGTAAGTTCAGGATTGCATTTTCAATTACAGGTGTGTTGCTTGATCAGCTTGAACTGTATGCTCCTGAGGTGCTTGATTCATTCCGGGAACTGGCTGAAACCGGCAACGTTGAATTTCTGGCTGAGACATATTCACACTCTCTGGCTTCAATGAGCAGCAGGGACGAATTTACTGCACAGGTAAATGCACACAGCAGGAGAATAGAGGAGCTGTTTGGGAAGGCGCCTACATCGTTCCGAAACACAGAACTTGTCTATTCAGATGAGATAGGAAACTGGATTGCAGAGATGGGATTCAAGTCGGTGCTTACAGAAGGGGCAAGACATATACTGGGATGGAGGAGCCCTGATTACCTCTATTGTAATACCCTTAATCCCAAACTGAAAGTACTCCTCAGGAATTTTACCCTCAGTGATGATATCGCTTTTCGCTTTGGAAACAGGGAATGGTCTGAATGGCCGCTTACGGTTGAGAAGTTTTCATCATGGATAAATGCCAGGGCACCAAAGGCTGAACTGATAAACCTCTTTATGGATTACGAAACTTTTGGGGAACACCAGAAAAAGGAAACAGGTATTTTTGAGTTTCTGAAGGCATTGCCTGCCGAAGTGATTAAAAAGACTCCATTTAATTTTATGACCCCTTCCGACGTGGCTGACAGGTTTGAGCCTGTATCGGCAATAATGGTTCCCAATCCGGTCTCCTGGGCAGATGAGGAGAGAGATATTACTGCCTGGCTGGGGAATGAGCTGCAGGATGCTGCCTTCAGTAAGCTGTATGAGCTGGAACAGATGGTGAGGACCTGCAGTGACCCTGCATTGCTGTCTGACTGGAAATACCTCCAGGTATCTGACCATTTCTACTATATGTGCACAAAATTCTTTTCAGACGGTGCCGTACATGCATATTTCAATCCCTATGAGTCTCCCTATGATGCCTTTATGAATTATATGAACATACTGAGTGATTTTGAAAGGAGGCTTCAGTCAGCATGTCCCGGTGATGGAAACGGGCATGAGCTAATTCAGCTAAGGCGCCGGCTTGAGATGAAGGAGGAGATAGTGGAACGACTCGAGACAGAACTGCATAACCTGAGATCAAAACTTAAGAAACTGACAGTAAAAGGCGGTAAAACTGCAACCAGAACAGTAAAGGGTTCTTTATCCGGCAAGAGCACCGGCAAGAGTCCCGGGA
The DNA here is from genome assembly GCA_020201035.1 of Bacteroidales bacterium. Classification (GTDB taxonomy): domain Bacteria; phylum Bacteroidota; class Bacteroidia; order Bacteroidales; family VadinHA17; genus JAIVHO01. The sequence goes on along the minus strand of JAIVHO010000034.1, from coordinate 127,709 downwards.
AACCTGTACTGTAACCATATATATTATTGAAATAATGGTTCTGCAGAGATTATGACTATCTTTGCAGGCTTCCTCTTTTCTGACAGCGAAAGGGTCAGAGAGCAGTCAGATGCTCCTGATTTTAAGCTCCGGCAGAGTGAAAAGTATACTCTGTTGCAAAAGCCTGGCAAAAGAGGGATAGTCAGAGAGGGATTATCAGGTTGGATTAGATCTGAAAAATTTAATATAGGATAAAAATGGAACAGCAGAATATTGATCTGTTATTTGAAACGAGCTGGGAAGTGTGTAACAAGGTGGGGGGTATACATACCGTAATATCAACCAAGGCACTTAATCTGATCAACAGACTGGGAGATAACCTTATTCTTATAGGCCCGGATGTATGGCGTGATGAACGTGAGAATCCTGAATTTGAACAGGACGACAACCTTTTTCCTGAATGGAAGAGCAAAGCGGGGCAGGAGGGACTCAGGGTGAGGATAGGACGGTGGAGAGTGTCAGGAAAACCACTGGTCATACTTGTCGACTTTACCCCTTTCTTTAATGAGAAGGATAAGATATTTGCAAAATTCTGGGAGAGATACAAACTGGATAGTATATCCGGTGAATGGGACTATATTGAACCGGCGCTCTTCGGATATGCTGCAGGCAAGGTTGTTGAGAGTTTTACCGGCTTTCATCAGGGATACCACGATATTGTTGCTCAGTTCCATGAATGGATGACAGGCACAGGAGTTCTCTACCTCAAAATGAATGCCCCATGGGTATCAACATCCTTTACAACCCATGCAACAGTACTGGGAAGGAGTATAGCCGGAAACGGCAGACCTCTCTATGGCAGGCTGAATGAGTATAATGCATACCAGATAGCCCGTGAATTCAACGTGTCAGCCAAGCAATCCCTGGAAAAGATTACGGCCCATGAAGCTGATGTGTTCACCACGGTAAGCTCTATTACGGCTAAGGAGTGTAAGCATCTACTCGACAAAAAGGTGGATATAGTAACTCCAAATGGTTTTGATGACTCTTTTGTCCCTGAGGCAGATGAGCTTCTGAAGAGACGAAAGGAAGCCAGAGAGAAGATTCTGAAGGTGGCCTCGGCAGTTACGGGCAGTAAGCTGGGTGACGATACATTTATGATGGTTACCAGTGGCCGCTATGAATACCACAACAAGGGGCTTGATCTCTTTATTGATGCTGCAGCAACACTTGATGCATCCCTGAAAGGTGAGAGAGATTTCCTGGCCGTTATTATGGTTCCTGCCTATCATAAGGGGCCACGCAAGGATATTGCCGATTTTTTGGAGGGAAGAACCGATACCCTTCCTGCAGGCGATAATATTGTTACTCATTACCTTCATAACAATGAGTATGATCCGGTACTTATCAGGATGAAGGAGAAGGGGCTGGTAAACGGCAGCGACAACAGGGTGAAGGTGCTGTTTGTGCCTTCATACCTTAACGGGGATGATGGAATATTCAATATGCCCTACTATGACCTCCTGACCGGATTTGACCTCACTGCCTTTCCTTCATACTATGAACCGTGGGGATATACACCTCTCGAAAGCCTTATGTTTTCGATCCCCACAGTTACAACAACGCTTGCCGGCTTTGGAATGTGGGTTGAGGAACATCTTCCGGAGCATGGTGACGGGATACTGGTGGTGCCCCGTGACGATTCAGAATCAGAACTCAGTGTAAAAGGGATAAGTGACTTTGCCATAAAGCTCTTTTCAATGAATGAGAAGGAGATTGACGAAGTACGTAAAGATGCTTATGACACCTCCAGGATAGCGCTCTGGGATAAACATATTGAATACTACTATAGTGCATACAAAATAGCGCTTGAGCGCAGTGCCGACCGCCGTAGCAGTCCGCGCGAACTCTCGGCAGTACTGCTTAAAAAGGATTACAAGCCGCTGAAACCTCACGAGGTACCGGTCTGGAAAGATATTTATATTCAGAGCGATGTGCCGGAGAAATTATCCTGCCTGAAGGAGCTGGCATGTAACCTCTGGTGGTCATGGAATCCTGATGCTGAGGCAATCTTCAGAAGGGTTGATCCTTCCCTCTGGGAGGAGAGTGACCATAACCCGGAATTGCTGATCAGCCATGTTGATTACCGCAGGCTGAAGGTTCTCTCTGAAGATGACGGGTTTGTTGCAGAGCTTGACGGGGTATACACCAGGTTCAGAGAGTATATGGATCGGCCTGATATGAATGAGAGTCCGTTAGTAGCCTATTTCAGCATGGAGTTCGGAATTCATCACTGCCTGAAGATCTATTCGGGCGGACTCGGTATTCTGGCAGGTGATTACCTGAAGGAGGCGAGCGACTCAAACTATAACCTTGTGGCGGTAGGTCTCCTTTACAGATTCGGATATTTCAGGCAGAAGCTTGGGGCCAAAGGGGAGCAGCAGTCAATCTATGAGGCTGAAGATTTTTCCAACCTTCCTATCCACCCGGTGGAGAATGAAGAGGGGAAACATAAAAGCATCAGCCTGGTATGGCCCGGACGAAATGTAAAGGCCCGCATATGGGAGGCCAGAGTGGGTAAGGTAAGGCTCTTTCTGCTTGATACTGATATTGATGAGAATCTTCCGGAAGACAGGCAGGTTACCCATCATCTGTACGGGGGAGATAACGAAAACAGGCTTAAGCAGGAACTTATTCTGGGTATCGGAGGCATAAGGGCTCTGAGAACCATGGGGATAAAGCCCGACATCTACCACAGCAATGAAGGTCACTCTGCCTTTATCGGCCTTGAGAGAATGAGATACCTGATTGAAAAGAGACACCTTACCTTCAATCAGGCGAAGGAGGCTATCCGGGCATCCACCCTTTTTACAACCCATACTCCGGTGCCGGCCGGACACGACTCCTTTGAGGAGGAACTGCTGCGGAAGTATATTCCTCACTATCCTGACAGGCTTAACATTACATGGGAGAGAATTATGAACCTGGGCAGGAGTTACAGCGATCCTGGGGGAAAGTTCAATATGAGTTATCTGGCAACCCGTATGTCGCAGGAGGTCAATGGGGTAAGTAAGCTGCACGGAGAGGTTACACGAAATATGTTCAATAAGCTGTGGCCGGGATATCTGGAAGAGGAGCTCTTTATAGGTCATGTTACCAATGGAGTCCATTACCCTACATGGCTGGCATCTGAATGGAAAGATCTGTACAGAAGGATAACCGGTCAGGATCATTTTGACCAGACTAAGCTCTCCAACTGGGAGAAATTGTATGATGTTGATGATGGTGAGATATTCAGGCTGAAACTCGATCTGAAAAAACAGCTGTTTGAGTGGATAAGGCGCAGGATGCAGACTGAAATGGTGGAACGCCATGTAAGTCCCCGCAAACTGCTCAATATCAGCCATCATCTTAATGAAAATGCTCTCACGATCGGATTTGCCCGCCGTTTCGCGACATATAAAAGGGCACTGCTTATTTTCCGGGATTTCGATCGCCTCAAAAGGCTTGTCAACAACAGCGAACGTCCGGTACAGTTTATTTTTGCAGGGAAGGCACATCCCAATGACGGCGCCGGACAGGAACTGATACGCAGGATCAACGAGATATCACAGATGCCGGAATTTGCGGGTAAGATTATCTTCCTTGAGAATTATGATATAGAGATGGCCAAACACCTCGTGAGGGGAGTTGATGTATGGATGAATACCCCTACACGCCCTCTTGAAGCTTCAGGTACCAGCGGTGAAAAAGCGGTAATGAACGGGACAATCCATTTCAGCGTCCTTGACGGATGGTGGGTTGAGGGATACAAGGCATATGCAGGATGGGCCCTGCCGATCAAACGTACCTTCACAAATCAGGAATTGCAGGATGATATAGATGCAGAAACTATCTATAATATGCTTGAATATGAGGTTATTCCGGCGTACTACAACAGGAATGAGAGCGGAGTGCCAGTTGAATGGATCAGTTATGTAAGGAACTCAATGGTCTCAATTGCTCCCGAGTTTACTACCAAGAGGATGATAGATGATTACTACCGGAAATTCTATATGAAATTGTGGGAGCGCTCCCGCACTCTGAAAAAGAATGATTATGCCGGTGCCATTGAGATCCGTAACTGGAAGGATTATATGCGTTCAGAGTGGAGTAAGCTGGAAGTTCTCTCATATAAGCTCGACATGCCTAAAAGTAATGTTTACAGGGCAGGTAAGAGATATCATGGTGAGGTGATCCTGAATATTAACGGTATTGCACCGGAAGCGATAGGTGTTGAGTTTATAATAACCAGGATGCTTCAGGACGGAAGATACAAGTTTGTGGCAGGCTATGACCTTGATCTGGTTGATTCAAGGGAGGGAAAGTCGCTTTACAAGCTGGAGATGATTCCTGAAAAGGCAGGTACATTCTTTTACGGACTCAGGCTATATCCTAAAAACGATAAGCTGCCTCACCGTCAGGATTTCTACCTTCTGAAGTGGATTGCTGTTTAAAGTGGGTTTCTGTTTTAAAGTGGGTTTCTGCTAAGTGGATTGCTGCTTAAGCGGGAGACCGGTTATCCTTCGTGGAGCCAGTTCCTCAAGAACCACGGCTGTCCGTGAAGGGAGATAAAGCTTAAGGGCAAAGGGGGTGGTAACGGTCACCCTTTCTCCTTCAGGGAAAGAGATATAATCGATTGAATGATCAATACGATCAAATCCTCCGTAAGCGCCTGAATCACTGTCGAGAACAATTTTGTACCTCCCCTTTACGGGAAGCGAATAACCCGGGTAGGAGTTTACGGGATGGAAATTAAAGACAAAGAGGAACCTTTGTCTCCTGAAGGCAATGATTTTATCATGGTTGCTTACATGCAGTTTTATTATTGCATCATCCCCCAGCAGGGCCGATTTCCTTAAAAAGGCAACCATGCTGTTATCAAATCTGAGAAGCTGACTATACCGCAGTTCACTGTTGTCAGCCAGGCTCCACTGCCGTCTGGCATAATGGTAGCTCCAGCTGTTACCTTCTCTTGGGAAGTCAATCCACTCGGGATGGCCAAACTCATTTCCCATAAAATTGAGATACCCGCTCTGGGCCGTGGTGGATGTTATCAGTCTTATCATCTTATGAAGTGCCACTCCTCTTTCGGCATCAAGGCTTACGGAGTGACTATGCATTGCTGTATATATTGCCGAATCCATAAGTCTGAAAATAAGTGTTTTATCCCCAACAAGCGCCTGGTCGTGAGATTCACAGTATGAGATTGTTTTTTCGTCGGGACGGTGCTGGGTCAGTTCGTAAAAGAGGTGCTCCATATCCCACTCCTCATCCCGGATCTCCTTTATCAGTTTTATCCAGAAATCGGGAACGCCCATTGCCAGCCTGTAGTCGAATCCTGTCCCCATCGATTCCCATGGTGCTGCTATTCCGGGCATGCCGCTCATCTCCTCAGCCACGGTAATCGCTTCGGGCCTTATTTCATGTATAAGCCTGTTGGCCAGTGAGAGATAGACAAGAGCATCAGGATCCTGGTTTCCGTCATAGTACATCCCGTAGGAGGTGAAGTCGCGTCCCAGCCCGTGATCATAATAGATCATACTGGTAACACCGTCAAACCTGAAACCGTCAATATTGAACTCCTCAATCCAGTAGCGGCAGTTAGAGAGAAGGAAATGAAGCACATGATCGCTTCCGTAATTGAAACATAGAGAGTTCCATGCCGGATGAACCCTTCTTGCACCGGTATGGAAATATAGTCCCGGATCACCATCAAGAAGAGCCAGTCCCTCGTTGACATTGGAGACTGAATGGCTGTGAACCAGATCCATAATAACAGCAATACCCATTCCGTGAGCTTCATCAATAAGCTCTCTCAGATCATCAGGTGTTCCGAATCTTGATGATACCGCGAAGAAGTTGGAGACATGGTAGCCAAATGAGCCGTAATAGGGATGTTCCTGCACAGCCATAAGCTGTATCACGTTGTATCCGTTTTTTTTAATACGCGGCAGTACATTGGTTCTGAATTCACTGAAAGAGGCCACCTTCTGCTCTTCTGAAGCCATGCCGGTATGCGCCTCATAAACCAGGGGGGAATCAGTTGATTTAACCGGCCACCGGTGCTTCCACCTGAAGGTTCCGTCATGTACCAGATTTACTGCAGCAAAAAGCTTGGTGTCATCATCCTGTACAACAGATATTGCATATGAGGGTATCCTCTCTCCCGAGCCACCCTCCCAGTGGACAGACATTTTGTATAGTGACCCTGCGGGAATCTCGTCCTTTTTCAGCCTGATCTCCCAGTTTCCGTAGCGGTTGGTACGGGTGAGGCCAAACCTTTCCTCCTCCTTCCAGCCGTTGAAGGTGCCGGTCAGGAAAATAGCAGTGGCATGTGGGGCAAACTCCCTGAATACCATGCCCTCACCATCCCTGTGCATGCCGTAGTAGAGATGCCCTGCGGCAAATTCGGCCAGACTCCTCCCACCGGTCAGCTTCGCCAGTCGGTCCGCAACAGCATTATGCCTCTGATCAATTATCCCGGAGAAAGGCCTGAGCCATGGATCTTTTTTGTAAAAAGGTTCAGAGTGGTTCATATCATCTCCTGATGGAAAAGTGCGTTATTCCTAATTTGAGCAGTGTCCGGATTAAAGGTAATAAAATTACCAGATATTTGCCTGAAAGCCCTTTCCTTTATTAATTTTGCATCCATCATACAAGTGAGGTGAAAATATCCCGGTCAGAATTAAAGATTAAGCCTGGCATGGCCATTGCCACAATAGGCATGTTCGATGGTGTTCACAGGGGGCACCGTTCATTACTGAGCCATGTTACCGCTCATGCACAAAAGAGCGGCGGTGAATCGGTTGCTATAACATTTGACCCTCACCCCAGACTGATTCTTGCACCAGATGACAGTGGGATAAGATTTCTCTCATCACCCGGCGAGAAAATATCACTCCTCGAAGAGTGCGGAATAGACCACCTGCTGATAATTCCTTTTGATATTGAAATGAGCAGGATGAGCGCATGCAGCTTTACAGAAAAATATCTTGTTGGAATGCTCGGTGTTCAACACCTCTATGTGGGGTACAATCACCGGTTCGGACACAGGGGAGAGGGTAATAATCCTGACCTTTCAGAGTGTGTTTCCGCAGCAGGACTGGGGCATACCCGTATTGAGGCGTTGATGTCAGAAGGGGAGGCTGTGAGTTCATCACTTATAAGAAGGTGCCTGGAAGAAGGTGCCCTTGAAAGGGCAAACCATCTGCTTGGATACAGCTACCTGCTGCATGGCAGGGTGGTGGAGGGCGAAAGGATAGGGCGGCTCCTTGGATACCCTACTGCCAATATTGAGTCAGAGTATGACTGGAAGCTGATACCTGCTGACGGAGTCTATGCAGCTCATACGTCGGTTGAGGGGGAAAGGAGATGAAGGTTAAGATGCGGCAAAGGATAAGAGGCGATATTCGGTTTGATACCAGGGAGGAACTTCGTGACCGCATAGCGATGGACAGAGAGGAGACGCTGCGACTTCTGGGATAACCCCCCGGCTCCTGCCCGCCAGCCTGAGCCAGAGATCCTGCCCGCCTGCCTGAGCCAGAGATCCTGCCCGCCAGCCTTAGCCAGAGATCCTGCCCGCCAGCCTGAGCCAGAGATCCTGCCCGCCTGATGATCAGAGATCCCGCCAGCCAGCCTGATGATCAGAGCTCCCGCCCGCCAGCCTGAGCCAGAGATCCCGTCTGCCTGATGATTGTTGGGTTGCAGAACAACTGTCTGCCACCTATGATTTTGGTGGTCATTGCGTTTTTTCGTATATTTGCACTCCAAAAAAATATTAAAATGATAACAATAACCGAAACATTACCATATAAGGTAAAGGATATGTCACTGGCTGAATTTGGCCGGAAAGAGATCGGGATTGCTGAGAAGGAGATGCCTGGACTGATGTCAATCAGGAGAAAGTACTCCTCTGAGAAACCTCTTGCAGGAGCAAGAATAACAGGGTCACTGCATATGACCATACAGACTGCAGTTCTGATTGAGACACTTGCAGAGCTGGGTGCTGATGTGAGATGGGCAAGTTGCAATATTTTTTCAACACAGGATCATGCTGCTGCCGCAATTGCAGCAAGTGGTATACCGGTTTTTGCCTGGAAGGGAGAGACCCTGGAGGAATACTGGTGGTGCACTGCGCAGGCTCTCTCATTCCCGGGAGGCAAGGGGCCGCATATGATTGTGGATGATGGAGGTGATGCAAGCCTTCTCGTGCATAAGGGTTACAGGGCAGAGGATAATGCGCTCCTATTGGATGAGGAACCCGGTTCCCGTGAAGAGGCCGTTGTGCTAAAGACCCTTAAGGATATTCTTGCCGGTGATCCGGACAAATGGCACCGTACAGTAAGTGAAATGAAGGGAGTATCGGAAGAGACAACAACCGGGGTGCACAGACTGTACCAGATGATGGAGGAGGGAACACTGCTTGTGCCTGCAATTAATGTCAATGACTCGGTAACCAAGTCAAAGTTTGATAATCTTTACGGATGTCGTGAATCACTTGCTGATGGAATTAAAAGGGCAACCGATGTAATGATAGCCGGCAAGGTGGTTGTTGTTCTTGGGTATGGTGATGTGGGTAAGGGATGCGCCCAATCCATGAGATCCTACGGAGCGCGCGTTATAGTTACCGAGATAGATCCTATCTGTGCGCTGCAGGCTGCTATGGAGGGGTTTGAGGTGAAACGGGTTGAGGATGCCCTGAATGAAGGAAATATATATGTGACCGCAACAGGCAACAGGGATGTTCTGACAGTAGAACATATGGCAGCCATGAAGGATCAGGCTATTGTATGTAATATCGGCCATTTTGATAACGAGATACAGGTTGACAGGCTGGAGGCAGCCCCCGGGATAAAGAAGATAAATATCAAACCACAGGTTGACAGGTATATCTTTGAGGATGGACATTCAATATATATGCTGGCTGAGGGAAGGCTTGTAAATCTTGGCTGTGCAACCGGTCATCCATCTTTCGTTATGAGTAACTCCTTCAGCAATCAGACGCTTGCCCAGCTCGATCTGTGGAGTAATGATTATGAGATTGGAGTATACCGACTGCCGAAATACCTTGATGAAGAGGTAGCCAGGCTGCATCTGGAACAGCTGGGAGTCAGGCTAACTGAATTGACTCCTGCGCAGGCCCGTTATCTGGGTGTTAAGCTGGAAGGTCCCTATAAACCGGATCACTACAGGTACTGATCAGAAGGTGCTGAACAGGCATCCGCAATCTGCCGCGTAGGAAGCGGGCAGTGTGCGGGGGCAAGTGGTAATAGCAGGTTGTCACCGGTTAAATACATGCACAAACCGGCCGTCAAAACTGGTTCTGTATTCTTTCAGGGGGTAACGTGAGGGTCCTTCGGAGGGTGCCCCGAAGCTGGGCAGTGCCCATGTACTTTCACACTCCGGGCATTCTGCATATACTCCGTCAACATCAACAGCAATACTTAAGCCCGAAAGGGCATAGTCGTGCGGACAGGTGCGGTCAAAGGCCAGAAATTCATCTCCCATGGAGTGGTAAACAATAATTCCGTTATTATCGAAACCTGCTGACAGGTAGCCCCAGTTATTGGTGGAAGAGTTGATTAATGCATAGCCTGTTTCAACAGTAAGATTCAGGAATTCGGGATCCGAGAGGTCAATATAAAAATCAATGATAACATCAGGCACCGGATGAAAGTTATCTTTTTTGCAGCCTGATATGATGAGAATGGATGCAATTGTTATCAAAAAAAATCCTACTTTTGAAATTGTCACAGTGATTATCTTTTTTCAAAATTACAATTTGTGCCGTTAATAATAACGGTAACATATATATAATATTTCGGGGGTTATGGTTCTGAGAAGAATATCAACAGTTATATTTGCCATGGGGTTGCTTTTTTTTGTGACACCGGATGCTGAAGCCCAGTTGTTTAAGAGAGTTTCTGTAAAGAAAACGGAGAAGCAGATTTCAGGAGCAAACCGGAGAGTTAAGAAGGATCAGAAGGAACCGCGGGAAGTAAGAGGGGCTGTAAGGGCACAGGAGAAGAAGGAGGCATTGCAGAAGAAGCAGTACCGGAGGGCAGTAAGGGAAAGCAGGGAGCGTCACGTCTCCATTCAGAGTATGGAAGTTAGGGAGAGGATGAAACAGGACGAGAAGGAACGTAAGATAAGGGAGCGGGAGAAGAGAAAAATTGAGGCAAAAAGAGCCCGGAAGTCGGGGAGCAGTAAAAAGTATAAAAAAAGATAGTTATGGAAGATATAGGAGATCTTGTTTTTTATATACTGGCAGCAATGTTTGCCCTTTTTGGAGCCTTCGGGAAAAAGAAAAAGAGAACGGTTGCTCCCCGTTCAATGCCTGATGAAATTATTGATCAGGAGAGGGAGATGGATGTAAAGGAGGTGGCTGAAAGAGCAAGGGAAAGAACCCGCGATATTATTGTATCGGACGATTTCTCATGGGATGATGAAACAGGTGTTCCGGATCATGGGGCCGCAAGAGAAAGGGTAATAGGGTCGGAAACTGTTAAGGATATTCTTTCCGAAACCGGGAGTCAGAAGAGGGTTGCCTACAGTGACGGTGAATGGGAGGAACCCATGGCAGACATGTTCAGGAACGAGGGAATATCATCACTTTTTGAGGAGGAGGAGAAACATATATATGATCTGGACAGTGACGGTGTTCGTGACATGACTGCAAGTGATAAAAGGGAGACCAGTGAACAGAGTAAAGCCAGCGCAATAGCCGGCAGGTTTAATCTGGCTGAAGCGATTGTGTTCTCAGAGATACTTAAGAGAAGAGAAAGTTTTTAATTTCTGTTAACGTATCATTTTTAGTGGTTTAAGTTGTTTATATATTGGAAATTTGTATATTTGCATCTAAAGAGTTCCGGTAATGCCGGAATTCTTTTATTTTTTAAATAATGGAGGAAAAAAAATGTCGGATAAAATTTATTTGACTGAAGATGGGTTGCACCGGTTGAAGGAAGAGCTTGATCATCTGAGATTGATTGAACGTCCTTCTATCTCAAGACAGATAGCAGAAGCACGGGATAAAGGTGATTTATCCGAGAATGCTGAATATTCTGCGGCCAAGGAAGCACAGGGTATGCTTGAGATGAAGATTGCCCATCTGGAGGATAAGATTGCAAATTCACGATTGATTGATGAGTCGCGGATTGATATATTCTCCGTGCAGGTTCTAAACCGGGTTAAAATAAAGAACCGTGCCAATGATATGGTTTCGGAGTACCTCCTTGTGCCTGAAAGTGAGGCAAACCTCAAGGAGGGAAAGCTGGCTGTGAACTCCCCTATTGCCAAAGGTCTGCTTGGCAAAAAGGTGGGTGATGTGGCTGAGGTGACCGTTCCTTCCGGGACATTCACCTTTGAGATTATTGGGATATCAATGTAATTACTGATATGGTTATGGCAACAATATTTACTAAAATAATCAGTGGTGAGATTCCTTCTTACCGGGTTGCTGAAAACGAGAAATTTATTGCCTTTCTGGATATAGGTCCCCTTGCTGAAGGACATACCCTGGTTGTTCCCCGAAAGGAGACTGATTACCTGTTTGATATTGAGGATGCTGACCTTGCCGAAATGATGATTTTTACCAAAAGAGTGGCCCGTGCCCTTGAGCAGGTGGTTCCCTGCAAAAGGATAGGTGTAGCTGTTCTCGGTCTTGAAGTACCGCATGCTCATATACACCTTGTTCCTCTTAACCGGGAAGCTGATATAAGTTTTTCAAGGGAGAGGATAAGGATGCTGCCTGAGGAGTTTGAAGATCTTGCTGCCAGGATAGCTGAAAAATTTGAATAACCTGAGGGGCTGTTACTATCAGCCCTTTTTTTTTAGATGAAATGCGTATATCAGGCATAACCAGACCATTGAATGATCTCCTGTCACTCCTTTTCCCCAGACTGTGTCAGGCCTGCGGAAATCATCTGGTAAGAAATGAGCAGGTTATATGTACTTCATGTCTGCTGGATATGCCGCTTACCGGTTTTCATCTTCAGAGGGAGAACGCACTTGAACGTTCGCTATGGGGGAGATGCTATGCTGAGAAGGCAACAGCCTGGTCCTATTACAGGAGAGGTGGAAAGATGCAGCAGCTGATTCACCGGCTTAAATATTCAGGCATTAAAGAGGTGGGGACTTTCCTTGGACGATATTATGGCACCATCCTGGCCGATTCAGGATTTATGGATGGGATTGATTACCTGGTACCGGTTCCGCTTCATCCTTCACGTGAGAGGAAGCGAGGGTTTAACCAGGCCGAGGTTATCTGTATGGGAATATCTGAATCAACGGGAGTGCCGCTGCTCAGGACAGCGCTGATAAGAAAAGGGCGCAGTGATACACAAACCAGAAAATCAAGGGTTGAAAGATGGGAGAATGTTGAGAATATTTTTGCAACAGGTCCGGACCCGTTGCCTGAAGAGGCTCACCTCCTGGTGGTGGATGATGTTATAACCACCGGGTCAACAATTGAATCGTGTGTAAACCTGCTCCGGGAGGCGGGTCCCATAAAGGTAAGCGTTGTAGCCATGGCTGTTGCTGAATCGGGAACATCCTGAAAATTTTTACTTTACCCTGCCTGGATTCTTGCTGATAAAACTCTTCCATGATGAGTATTCAGATGCCTGTGTGGGCCTGCTGCTCTGGAAGAAGTGACACATTGCCGCTGCCAGTCCGTCCGTAGCATCCAGAAGATAATCGTCAGACTTGAATTTGAGAATATTTACCAGCATTCCTGCAACCTGTTCCTTGGAGGCTGCACCCTGCCCTGTGATAGACATCTTTATTTTGCGGGGGGCATATTCGTGTACCGGAACTGATCTGTAAAGAGCGGCTGCTATTGAGGCACCCTGTGCCCGGCCCAGCTTAAGCATTGATTGCACATTTTTACCGTAAAAAGGTGCTTCCACGGCCATCTCATCAGGAGCATACTGATCAATAAGAGAGAGTGTGCGGTCAAAAATATGCTTTAGCTTCAGGTAGGGATCATCAAATTTGCGCATGTCTATTATGCCAAGTGAGATAAGAAGAGGATTCTGATTATCTATACCAATAATACCATAGCCTGCAATGGTTGTTCCCGGGTCAATGCCCAGTATTATCCTGTTGAATCTGCTCTTTTCTGTTGCCATAACTGAATCTCCGGTGTACAAATATAGGGTAAAACGGTTACTCTCTTGCTTTTCTCCCGCTGTTCTGGTACACTATCCCTGCAATTATAAGAATCAGTCCGGCAAGGGTAGTGTAATAGATATGCTCCTTGAGGATAAGAGAAATAAAAAGCAACGACATAAAGGGGGCAAGAAAGACCAGGTTGGATATTCGGTCGGTAGTTACAGCCAGCTTGAGTGCCCGCAGCCACAGATAGAATGTAAGTCCCATCTCGAAAATGCCAACCCATATACCTGCGGCAAGAGCTTTCAGGGTTAGTGGCATAAAGCGGTCTGTGAGAGCCATGTAGATAAGCAGATATACTGAGGCGAAGATAAAATTTACCAGGAGTTTAATGCTTTCTGCTCTTTTATCCCGCATGTTGAGTATAAAATATAGTGCCCAGAAAAGGGAACTGCCTGTTGCAAGAATTACTCCGGTTAAATCTGATCTGCCCGGAGCGAGCGGGCTCCCCTGTGAAGATACCAGATATACTCCTGCAAAGGAGATAAAGAGGGAAATAAAGCTCCTGGCCGGGATCTTCTGTTTCAGCAGGGGTACCGAAAGGAAGACCAGTACAATTGGCCATATCATATTAAGTGGCTGAGCAACCTGGGCAGGCAGGCGTGAGTATGCCTCCAGCAGTATAAGATAGTAGATAAAGGGATTCAGCAGTGCAAGCAGGGCAGAACTGATCAGATTATGCCTCGTGCTTCGCAGAACTTCCCTGAGTGATCCTTCAGCAAAAGCTATTATGGTTAGCACTGCAACAGAGGTGAGGGAGGCCACAAGGAGCAGCATTGAGGGAGACATCTCTCCCAGGGCTATCTTGAATGCTGTGGCTATGGTAGACCAGAAGAGGACAGCCGTTCCCGCATAGATATATGATCTGGTGCTATCCTTCACTCCTTTTAAGGTTCTGTTGATTAGTCTATTATATCAAAGCCCGTGTAGGGAATCAGCGCAGCTGGCACTCTTATCCCTCTGGGTGTCTGGTTATTCTCAAGGAGGGCAGCCACTATCCTGGGCAGGGCAAGGGCACTTCCGTTCAGGGTATGTACCAGTTGATTTTGTTTTGTCTCCTTATCACGGTACCGGCATTTCAGTCGGTTCGACTGAAATGATTCAAAATTGGAGACAGAGCTGACCTCGAGCCATCTCTTCTGTCCTGCCGACCACACTTCAAAATCATATGTCAGGGCAGAGGTGAAGGAGATGTCTCCGCCACACAGTCTTAATACCCTGTAAGGAAGTTCAAGCAGGTTAACAAGGTGCTCAACGTGTTTCAGCATCATATCCAGGGTCTCATATGATTTTGAGGGGTGTGAGATAACGACAATCTCAACCTTATCAAACTGGTGCAGTCTGTTGAGCCCTCTTACATGGGCTCCCCATGATCCGGCCTCTCTTCGGAAACATTGTGTGTAGCCCATATTCATTACCGGCAGTTGTTCCTCCTCCAGTATAACATCCCGGTAGATATTTGTGATCGGCACTTCAGCCGTGGGGATAAGGTAGAGATTATCTTCCGTTACATGATACATCTGCCCCTCCTTGTCGGGCAGCTGTCCGGTGCCAAAGCCTGATTCTTCATTAACCAGTACCGGGGGTAGTATCTCGCTGAAGCCTGCCTTCTCGCCCTCATCCAGGAAGAAGTTTATAAGGGCCCTCTGCAGCCTGGCTCCTTTACCCTTATATACAGGGAACCCTGCCCCGGTAAGCTTGTTGCCCAGCTCAATATCAATTATGTCATATCTCTTTATCAGGTCCCAGTGAGGAAGCGCATCTTCGCTCATAGCGGGCATTTTTCCTCCCTCCCTGATAGTCTCATTCTCATTTTCACCCTTGCCTGGCTTAACCGATTCATGCGGAAGGTTTGGCAGCTGAACCAGCAGCTCATTCAATAGATCCTCAGCCTCTGCTCTTTTAAGGGAGAGTTCCTTTATCTCCTCCTTCAGCTCTCCCGTGCGTGCACGTGCAGCATCGGCTTCTGCCTTTTTGTTTTCGGCGTAGAGCTTTCCTATCACCTTTGAGATTCTGTTCATCTCTGACATCAGGCTGTCTGCCCTTACCTGGATATCCCTTCGCCGGGTATCTGTTTCAATAATCTTTGCAGTTATCTCTGTGGCATCAAAGTTTTTTACCTTCAGCTTTTCAATAACAAAATCTCTTTTTTCTCGTATTATCCCCGAAGTTAGCATATTACAGGTTTTTAATCCCTGCTTTTTACCGGTGCCGGCGGCAGGGTGATGTTTCCTCAAAAGTATAAAAAAAAACTCCTGTAACCGCTTCCCGGGGGAGGCAATTACAGGAGTTTATATTATTAACGGAGATAGTTTACTCAGCTGCGGCGGGACGAACCGAAACAAATGATTTATTATCCCTCTTTCTTCTGAATTCTACAACGCCATCAGCAAGGGCAAAAAGCGTATGATCCTTACCTATTCCTACATTGTCGCCGGGATGGTGTCTTGTTCCCCTCTGGCGTACTATAATATTGCCGGCTTTAGCTGTTTGTCCGCCAAAAAGCTTGACTCCGAGTCTTTTGCTCTCTGAATCGCGGCCGTTGCGCGAGCTGCCTGCTCCTTTCTTATGTGCCATAATATTCTGGTTTTTTTATTTTCAGATACGATAAATCTATTTGCTCTCCTTGTCTGATGTCTTACCTCCGGCAGGAGTACTCTTTTTTGGAGTATTGCTGCCTGTTTCTGCCTTCTTTGCCGCTGCCTTCTTTGCCGCTGGCTTCTTTGCTGCAGGCTTCTTTGCTGCAGGCTTCTTTGCTGCAGGCTTCTTTGCTGCAGGTTTCTTTTCAGCGGGTTTCTTTGCTGCCTCTTCACTCACGGGAACGGATGCTTTTGCAGTTTCACTTTTTGCAGCAGCTTCCTCTGTATCCGCTTTTTTTGTATCCGGCTTTTCGCTGTCAGGTGATTCCTTTACCACTGCTTTGGCTGCTTTTGGTTTTCCTGTTTCATTGACAGCAAGAATTTCCACTGAGCTGAACAGCTGGCGATGGCCATTACTCTTCTGGTATCCTTTTCTCCTTTTCTTCTTAAAGACAATTACCTTATCACCCTTTACGTGACTCAGTACTTTCCCTTCAACAAAGGCACCCTCAACCAGCGGCTCGCCGATGGATATTTTGCCCTCATTGTCAATCAGCAAGACCTGGTCAAAGGTTACATCTGCACCCTCATCATTTGAAAGGCGGTGTACAAAAATCTTCTCTCCCTTTTCAACCTTGAACTGCTGTCCTGCAATCTCTACTATTGCGTACATATTTTCTGTTTTAATGTTTCTCTGCAGGGCGGGCTAATTGCCACTTTTACAGGCCCGGACAGATTAATCTGAATTTCGGACTGCAAAGATATAAATTTTGTATCAATACCAAACAGGAGCCAACTGTTTTTTGTAGAGAATAATATAGCTATATTTGTATTCAGGCATAAAAATGTGGCAACCTGGTTCCAATATGAGGAAGATTAAATTAAATGTACTGGGAATATCGTACAGTCAGACACAGTCAGGAGCATATGCGCTGGTTTTGTCAGAGGAGGATGGAGAGAAACGGTTACCTATTATTATAGGAGGGTTTGAAGCACAATCCATCGTTATTAAGCTTGAAAATCTAAACCCGCCAAGGCCTCTGACACATGATCTCTTTAAAAGCTTTGCAGACCTGCTGGATGTCAAAATGAGAGAGGTTTTTATTCATAAGCTTGAGGAAGGGGTTTTTTATTCACAGCTTGTATGCACAAAAGATGACAAGGAGTTGCTGATTGACTCCAGAACATCTGATGCTGTGGCCCTGGCTCTCAGATTTGAATGCCCTGTTTATATCACTGAGGAGATAATGGATAAGGCTGGCATTATTATTAAGGGTGATGAGGCTGAGGAGATGCTGGGGGGAAGAGGAACCGGAGGGATAGAAAGTGCTGAGGATGATTCCCTTTCATCATTTTCACTTGCTGAACTCACTAATATGCTGCAGGAGGCAATTGAATCGGAAGATTATGAAAGGGCCGCGGCAATAAGGGACGAGATAGGGAAGAAAGAGAAAAAGTAACAGTAACAGTAACACAATCATTTATGAGAAACACCCTTTTTCTCCTGACAATCCTTATGATGGTATTGCCGGGAGTTGTAACGGCTGCAGATATTCCGGAATCTTTACAGGATTCCGTTATGATTTCAGGAGACCGGGTGGCTGTACCTGACACTGTTGTACCCGGACAGGGAAGTGAACAGTTGCTGCAGGGAGGAAGCGTAATAGATGCATCGATGGGAGGCGGCTTCACCCTTGTGTCAATGCTCCGGGGATTGCTTGGCATGACTGTACTGGTACTTCTTGCATTCCTTTTCAGTGCAAACCGCAGGGCTGTGGCCTGGAGGGTGGTGATTACCGGGCTTACATTTCAGGTGGTGCTGGCAGCAGGAATACTTTATGTCCCCTTCGTCAGGTTTCTGTTCGACTTTACAGGGAAGATTTTTGTAAAGATTCTTGATTTCACAAAGGAGGGAAGCACCTTCCTGTTCGGATCACTTATGGACAGTGAGAAGATGGGAGTAATATTTGCTTTCCAGATACTCCCGACCATCATTTTCTTTTCTGCTCTTACATCCCTGCTCTTTTATCTGGGGATTATTCAGAAAATAGTGTACGGACTTGCCTGGGTGATGACAAAGGCAATGAAACTCAGTGGTGCTGAAAGCCTGTCGGTGGCCGGAAATATCTTTCTGGGACAGACTGAATCTCCGCTTATGGTAAAAGCCTATCTGCCACATATGAATCCGTCAGAAATAATGCTTGTGATGACCGGAGGAATGGCAACGCTGGCAGGAGGAGTGCTGGCAGCCTATATTGGTTTTCTGGGAGCAGGGGATCCCGTGCAGGAGCTTATCTTTGCCAAGCATCTGCTGGCAGCCAGTGTGATGGCGGCACCAGGTGCCGTGGTTATCTCAAAGATTATTGTTCCGCAGACTGAAGATATCAGTGACGTGATTGAGATTACCCGCGACAAAGTCGGTAATAATGTTCTTGATGCTATATCAAACGGAACAACTGAAGGACTCAAACTGGCAGCCAACGTGGCGGCCATGTTACTCTCCTTTATAGCCTTTATAGCATTCTTTAATTTTATCTTTCTAAAGATCGGCGACTGGACCGGCATTAACGGGGCAATTACAGCAATTACGAACGGAAACTATAATGAGCTATCCCTTCAATTCCTTCTGGGTTATCTCTTTGCACCCGTAATGTGGCTTATCGGCGTGGGGGGAGAAGATATTACCCTTCTGGGGCGACTCCTGGGAGAGAAGCTGATAATGACAGAGTTCGTTGGTTATATCAGTCTGGCCGACCTGAAGAGTACAGGGGCCTTTACATACAGCAAATCAGTTATTATGGCAACCTATATGCTCGCCGGATTTGCAAACTTCGCCTCTATCGGAATACAGATTGGGGGGATAGGGTCGCTGGCCCCTAATAAAAGGGTGCTCCTGGCCCGCTACGGGATGAGGGCACTCCTGGCAGGAACACTGGCATCACTGATGTCGGCTACAATTATTGGTATGATACTGGGATAAATAATAAGTTATGATGAAAGGAATATTTTTTACAATTACTGTAACCCTGCTACTGGCGGCCGGAATGCCAGCAAAAGCACAGTACACACTTGAATCTCCGGACGGCACGATTGTTCTGAAGGTTACTGCCGACAGCGGAATCCGATGGTCAGTAAGCTACAGGGGACGTGAGGTTATCCTGCCTTCCGAGCTTTCAATGAAGTTTGCCGGTTCGGAGCTTCCGGCAGAAAATTTCAGGATAAGGAGGGATGAGATCACTGGGGTAAACAGTGTTGTATACCCTGTGGTTGCTCATAAGGATGCAGAAATAAAGGAGCAGTACAACCAGCTGACGCTCACCTTCAGGGATAAAAATATGATCCACTTCAGGGCATATAACGATGGAGTGGCATATGCCTTTGAAACTGTTATGGATGGCAGCATACTGGTAATTAATGAGACTGCAAACCTCTTCTTCCCTGAAGAGAGTACATCATGGTACCCGTTTGAGGACTCATTTGTGTCACACAATGAACGGACATTTACCCCGGTGTCACTGGACACGATAGCTGACAGGCATCTGGCCAGCCTGCCCCTGCTGGTTAAGGCAGCAGGATCCAATATACTGATTACCGAATCGGGACTGGAGGATTATCCCGGTATGTGGATAAGGGGAGCCGGAAGTAATAGCCTTAAGGCTGTTTTTCCACAATATCCAAAGACGGAACGGATGATCCGCGACAGGACACAGATGGTGGATGAGCGGACCGATTTTCTGGCTGAGACCGACGGGAGCCGGAGGTTTCCATGGCGTACCTTTATTATTACAGGCAGTGATGCTGAGCTGATTGAGAGTAACCTTACTTTTTTGCTTGCGGATACCAGCCGGATTGAAGATCCCTCATGGATAAAGCCCGGACAGGTTGCCTGGGACTGGTTTAACGCCAATAATATTTATGGTGTTGATTTCAGGGCCGGACTAAATAATGATACATATAAATATTATATCGATTTTGCTGCTGAAAACGGGATAGAGTATGTTATTCTGGATGAGGGGTGGTACAGGCTCGGAGACCTGTTTGATATCTCTCCCGGATTTGATATCGGTGAAATTTGCAACTATGCTGAATCAAAGGGTGTGGGGATCATACTGTGGGTTGTCTGGAAAACTTTTGATGACCAGATGGAGAAGGCTTTCCAGCAATTTAGTGAATGGGGAGTTAAGGGTATCAAGGTGGATTTTATGCAGCGCGATGACCAGAAGATGGTGCAGTACTATTACAGGGTGGCAAAGAAGGCAGCACAGTACAGGATGATGGTTGATTTTCACGGATCATATAAGCCATCCGGCCTGCGCCGTACCTGGCCCAATGTAATTACCAGGGAGGGCGTTAAGGGTCTGGAAAACAACAAGTGGGGCAGGGAGGTGACCCCGCGTCATAATGTCACAATTCCATTTACCAGAATGGTGGCAGGGCCTATGGATTACACCCCTGGAGCAATGGTAAACCTTCATCCTGATAATTTCAACCCTATGTACACCAGGCCAGCCAGCCAGGGTACCAGAGTTCACCAGATGGCAATGTACGTGGTTTATGAGAGTCCGCTCCAGATGCTTGCCGATAACCCCTCGAATTACAAAAGGGAACAGGAGTGTACTGATTTTATAACCTCCGTGCCTGTGGTATGGGAGGAAACAAAGGTGCTTGACGGAACAATAGGTGAGTTTGTTGCCATAGCAAGGCGAAGTGGTGACAACTGGTATGTGGGAGTAATGAATGGCAATGATGCAAGGGATATGACAGTTGACCTCTCTTTTCTTGAGGGTGATGATTATAGCAGTGTTGTCTTTCGTGACGGAATCAATGCCGACAGGTATGCATCCGATTATGCTGTTGACAGGGAAGCAACAATGGCGGAAAAGGTATTAAATATAAAGCTGGCACCGGGAGGAGGCTGGGTTGCCGTATTCACAAAGGAGCAGGGAATTAATAAGGAAGCAGTCAGACAAAAATAAGCATGTAGTATAAGAAGCTGGAAGTTAAGAGGATAATAGTTAAAGAGGTTGGTCGTCGAAGAAGTTGGTAGTAAAAAAGGGTTAGAAAATGGTACAGTATCTGGATCTTTTAAACAATGTACTGGAAAGGGGAACCCTTAAAAGTGACCGAACCGGTACCGGTACCATAAGTCTGTTCGGTTACCAGATGAGGTTTGATCTTGCTGATGGTTTCCCTGTAATGACAACAAAAAGGATTCACCTGAAATCTATTATCCATGAATTGCTGTGGTTCCTGAAAGGTGATACAAATGTGCGTTATCTTCAGGAGAATGGTGTAAGGATATGGAACGACTGGGCCGACGCACAGGGTAATCTGGGTCCTGTTTACGGAGCCCAGTGGCGTTCGTGGCCCTTACCGGGCGGACAGACGGTTGATCAGATAAGTGCAGTTATTGACTCAATTAAAAATAACCCCGATTCCAGACGCCATATCGTTAGTGCATGGAATGTGGGTGAGATTGAAAAGATGGCACTGCCTCCATGCCATATACTTTACCAGTTTTATGTTGCGGATGGCCGTCTCTCATGCCAGCTATACCAGCGTTCAGCAGATATTTTCCTGGGTGTTCCCTTTAATATAGCCTCCTATGCTCTTCTGCTGCTGATGGTTGCAAGGGTAACATCCCTGGAGCCCGGAGAGTTTATCCATACACTGGGAGATGCCCATATTTATCTTAACCACCTGGATCAGGTGAAAGAGCAGCTCTCACGAAAGCCCTTTCCATTACCGGTGATGAAGATTAAGCGCACCCCGCCTTCGGTTTTTGATTTTGAGTATGATGATTTTACCCTTGAAGGGTATAATGCGCACCCTCATATAAAGGGTGAAATAGCTGTTTGAAAGATATGATAACCATAATAGTGGCAATAGCAGAGAACGGGGCCATAGGCAGTGGAAACTCACTGCTATGGAATATTCCTGATGATCTGAAGAGGTTCAGGCGGATTACAATGGGGCACAATCTGATCATGGGAAAGAATACATGGTACTCGCTGCCGCGGCGACCCCTGCCCGGGCGGTTGAATGTGGTTATGACAGATAACCCCTGCGAATGTATTGATAACTGCGTCTGTGCCTATTCTGCCGATGACGCCCTTTCAAAGTGCAATCAGGAGAAGGAGGTTTTTATTATCGGGGGCGGTATGGTTTACAGGGAATTCCTGAGTAAAGCCCACAGGCTGATGGTTACCCATGTGCATAAGGAGTACAGGGCAGACACTTTCTTTCCTTATATTGATCCTGAGATGTGGGAGGAGACAGAAAGGGAGGATCGTGAATTTGATCCTGAATGCGGATTCTCCTATTCCTATGTAACCTATATCAGAAGATAGCATCCGGCGACGTAATCTGCTGATTATGGAACTGCAACACCCCTTGCGGAATTGTGGAATCCTATCTCAGGAAGCAGAAGCGGAAACTCACCTGTACCTATCTCAGGAAGCAGAAGCGGAAACTCACCTGTACATTCGGCCTGGAGGTAATCGGATTTTTTTTCTTTACGGTTAAACCTTTGACCCCTTTGTTAACTCTAATGGTTGAAACGGTCACCTGAAGATGTGAATCTGAAGGTATCACGACGGGAACGATTTTTTTTCATGGTATCATTACAGGCCTGATAGATTTGGTTCACGTAAGTAAAAAGCATTATTGTTAAATGAATAAAATCTTTAAGCGTATGAAAATCAGAAAATTATTTTTTACAGTAGCAGCCATGGGGCTTATATTTGCTTCGTGCGAGAAGAGTGCCGATCAGCTTTCACCGGATGATATAAATCTGGCAGATGATGATGCAGTGGCAGATGTTATATTTGATGATATATTTGTTACCGCCGATAATGCCCTCTCGCTGCTGGACGGTTTTGAAAAGAGTTATGACGGATCCAAGAGCGGGGAGGTGACAATTGTTGCTGACTCATGCCCAATGGTATCAGTCACCTTTATTGAAGGAACAGGAAAGATTATTACTGTCGATTACGGTGAGGGCTGTACAGGGTTTTACGGCCAGACAAGATCCGGGAAGATAATTATCACCGTTGACGGTAGGCGCAGGATTGAAGGTTCAAGTCACACTGTAACATTTGATAATTATTTCTTTAACGGAATTGGAGTTGAGGGAACCAGAGTGTCAACAAATGAAGGCGTGAATGACAACCAGAATGTAGTATTCAGCTTCTCCCTGACCGGAGGAAGGCTGTTGTTTCCTGACGGTAAAACGGCAGAAAGGGAATTCTATCGCGAAAGAGAATGGGTTGCCGGTTACGATACCTTTAATCCCTGGGATGATGAGGTTTTTGTTACAGGAACTGCTTCAGGTATATCAATAAGCGGGGAGATATTTGAAAGCTCTATAGTAACCCCGCTTCACCGTAAGAGAATATGCCCCTTCCCGGTAAGCGGGATAATTGAATTCACCAGGGGCCAGCAGGAGCCATTCACCCTTGATTATGGCAGCGGTGAGTGTGATGAGTATGCAACGGTTCAGCGTGGTGATGAGTCAAGGGAGATAATCCTGAAGAAAAGGCACCGACTGCTGCGTTTGAAAGCTGAATAATATTGTCTGTTCGTGGCCTGCAGGCAGAAGCGATGGATTCAGTAAGGCCAGTACAGGCGGGATTACAAAAGGGCCGGAAATCTTTTCCGGCCCTTTTTTGGGGGTGCGCCCGGCATGGGCATTAAACTTTATTTCTTTACTGTATTATCCTCCGGCCCAATTTATTCTGACGGATAACTTGTGTCAGTGACTATGATGCTTTTAATACTCTCAGGTCAGCCTTCTCCAGTTTGCGGGATGCATAGTCTGGAGTTATCTTAAGCTTTTTGCGGTTCTTTCCTGGCAGTTCAAACATGGCATCAATCATTATTGCCTCGCATATTGATCTTAATCCCCTTGCTCCCAGTTTATATTCCACGGCCTTCTCAACCATATAATCAAGTGCCTCCTCGGCGAAAGTGAGATCAATATCATCCATCTTAAGGAGCTTGATATACTGCTTTGTTATAGCATTTTTGGGCTCTGTCAGGATTTTACGCAGTGCACCACTGTCGAGCGGATGAAGATAGGTCAGTACCGGCAGCCTTCCGATTATTTCAGGAATAAGTCCGAACGATTTAAGATCCTGCGGAGCAATATACTGAAGCAGATTGTCCTTGTCGATACGTTCCCTGCTGGCTGTGGCGTTATAACCTACAATCTGTGTATTGAGCCTGTTGGCTATTTTTTTCTCAATTCCGTCAAAGGCTCCTCCGCAGATAAACAATATATTCTTGGTGTCAACGGCAATCATCTTCTGCTCGGGGTGTTTCCTTCCTCCCTGGGGCGGAACATTTACCACAGCTCCCTCCAGAAGTTTAAGCAGTCCCTGCTGCACACCCTCACCCGAAACATCCCTTGTGATTGATGGATTATCTCCCTTACGGGCTATTTTATCTATCTCATCAATAAATACTATACCCCGTTCAGCTGCCTTTACATCATAATCGGCGCTCTGCAGCAGCCTGGTAAGAAGGCTTTCAATATCTTCACCCACATAGCCAGCTTCGGTAAGTACCGTTGCATCCACAATGGTAAATGGTACGTGAAGCATCTTTGCAATGGTTTTTGCAAGAAGGGTTTTACCGGTACCCGTTTCGCCTACCAGTATAATATTTGATTTCTCGATTTCAATATCACCTGTGCCGGTGGGCTGCATAAGTCTCTTGTAATGGTTGTATACAGCTACCGAAAGGTACTTCTTCGCATCTTCCTGACCTATAACATACTGGTCGAGAAAATCCTTTATCTCGGTGGGCTTAAGCAGCTTGATCCCTTCGAGGGTGAAGTTTGATTTTGAACCGAGTTCCTCCAGCACTATGGAGTGAGCCTGCTCAATGCAGCTGTCACATATATGTCCGTCGAGACCGGCGATAAGAAGGTTAGCCTCTTTCTTTGTTCTTCCGCAGAATGAGCACTTGTCCATTTCCAATTACTTTTTTTCTCTTGTCAGCACTTCATCAATCATGCCATAGGCCTTTGCTTCAGCCGATGTCATCCAGAAATCCCTGTCTGAGTCCTTCTCAACTTTCTCTACGGTATTGCCTGAATGATCAGCAATTATCTGGTATAACTCGTTCCGGAGCTTGATGATTTCACGTGCTGTTATTTCGATGTCAATAGCCTGACCCTGTGCACCACCCATAGGCTGATGAATCATAATCCTTGAATGTTTGAGGGCTGACCTTTTGCCCGGCTGACCGGCGGTAAGCAGTACTGCTCCCATAGAGGCTGCCATTCCTGTACAGATAGTTGCCACCTGGGCTGAGATGTACTGCATGGTGTCATATATTCCGAGGCCGGCATGAACTGATCCGCCCGGAGTATTGAAGTAGATCTGTATATCCTTTTCTGAATCCACTGAGTCAAGGTATAGCAGCTGTGCCTGAATAATATTTGCCACATAGTCGTCAATGGGCAGCCCCAGAAATATTATCCGGTCCATCATCAACCTTGAAAATACATCCATTGATGCAATATTTAACTGTCTCTCCTCAATGATTGTAGGGGAGATATAGCTGCTGTGAATTGAGCTGTACTGTTCGAGCCTGAGGCTGCTTATGCCGGCTTTATCCCTTGCAAACTTCTTAAAATCGTCCTGTGCCATGTTTTGCAATTTTTGTTGTTATCTGTCAAAGATATAAAATAATAGCTTCAGAGCTTTTGTTTATTTAACCCGTAACAATCTTATTAAATTCCTCCGATGTTACTTTTTTGGTTTCTACCTTTACCATATCCCTGATGGTATTCATCACTTTCACCTCCAGAACCTGCTCGGCAATCTTTCTGTAGTCCTCTTCACGTTTCAGCATCTCGCCTGCAAACTGATCAATCTGTTCATCTGCGGCATAGTAGAGTCCGTATTGCCTGAACTGTGCACGTGTGTAATTTCTGGCCTCCGTCATCAGCTCTTCAGGTTCAATCTTCAATTCGTTCTCAGAGGCAATGCGGTTTTTGATTATCTGCCACCTCAGGTCTTCAAGAAAACGGGGAAAATCCTTCTCAATATCCTCAGCTGAAATTTCACTGTTTGCTTTTGCGAGCCATCTTTTCAGGAACTCCTCTGGCAGATTGATCTTTGTTTTATCAAGGGCAAGCTGTCTGGCATCGAGGTTTAGTTTAAAATCGCTTTCCCTGTTGAGGTTGGTTCTTATCTCCTCTTCAAGCTTTTTCATAAACTCCTCTTCACCCGCAATAACACCTTCACCGTATACCTGGTCAAACAGCTCCTGGTTAAGTTCAGCATGACTGAACCTGTTGATGGCAGTAATCTTTACCCTGAACATCCCTGTAATCTCACCGGCTCTCTCTTTGTCTACCTGAAGCAGACCTGATTTTTCATGGTCATTGGGATATGCAGTATCAATATTAAAATCTATTTCGTCACCCACCCTGCTGCCGGCAACTTTTTTCTTAAAATCCTTATCCTTTATAATTGCAATGCTCATAGTTGAGTTCTGAGCGCTCAGGCCATTTTCCTGAATGTTGCCGTCCTCATCCAGCTGGGATATATCGGCTTTTACAAGATCCTCCTCCTCAACTGTTTCCGCCTCTTCATACTTACCATAGCGTCTGGTATAGTTTTCAAGAAACTCCCTTCGCAGTTTGTCATCAATGGTGATCTCATACCAGGGAAGTTTGGTTTTCTCATTAAGTTTAATCTCGAAAGAGGGTGTCAGTCCAACCTCGAAAGCAAACTCCAGTGCGTCAGCCCCGGACATATCAAGGGTGTTCTGTTCAGATGGAAGGGGTTCGCCGAGTATCTCCAGATTTTCACTCCTGATATATTCAGTGAGCGACTCTGACACAAGCTTGTTTACCTCTTCGGCCATAACGGCATCACCGTACAATTTTTTAATCAGTCCTATCGGAGCATTCCCGGGCCTGAATCCCTTGAGATTCGACTTTTTCTTATAATCCTTCAGTACGGAGGTTACCTTATCCTCAAAATCCTCTTTTTTTATCTCAACCCTGATAATGGCATTAAGATCATCAATGTTTTCTCTTGTGATGTTCATCAATCTGTTCTTTTTTTAGTTAAAAAACCGCCTAACTGCGGAATTCCACCCCGTTAAGCGGTCAATAATCCTGTGCGGATGAAGGGACTCGAACCCCCACGCCCGAAGGCACTAGATCCTAAGTCTAGCTCGGCTACCAATTACGACACATCCGCCTGAAATTCACCGCAAAAGTATTAATAAAAATTTGATTATACAAGTATACGGTTACCTTCTGAGTTCAAAGTTTTTCCCCAGGTACACTTTCCTAACCTGCTCGTCGGCAGCGAGTTGATCGGCGGTACCCGACTTAAGGATTTTGCCTTCAAAGAGCAGGTAGGCTCTGTCGGTGATTGTAAGTGTTTCGTGAACGTTATGATCGGTAATAAGAATACCTATATTTCTCTCTTTCAGATGGGAGACTATCTCCTGAATATCCTCCACTGCAATGGGGTCAACACCGGCAAAGGGTTCATCAAGCAGGATAAAGTTTGGTTTCAGGGCCAGGGCCCTTGCTATCTCCGTTCTTCTGCGTTCGCCACCGGAGAGCTGTATCCCGAGTGATTTCCTGATTCTTGCCAGTCCGAACTCCTTCAGAAGTTGTTCTGTACGCTCCTTCTGCTGAATTCGCGGCAGTCCTGACATCTCCAGCACGGCAAGCAGGTTATCCTCCACAGTTAATTTTCTGAAGACAGATGCTTCCTGTGCAAGGTATCCTATACCGAGTCGGGCCCTCTTATAAACAGGTAGAGAAGTAATGTCTGTTTCGTCCAGAAAGATCCTTCCCTCGTTTGCAGTTATCAACCCCACTATCATATAAAAAGTAGTGGTTTTTCCGGCCCCGTTGGGTCCCAGAAGGCCCACAATTTCACCCTGCTTCACCTCAACTGAAACATGATCAACAACCGTAACGTTGCGGTATTTCTTTACAAGGTTGTCTGTATGAAGCTTCATCTTATTAATTATTGTGCCGTAAGATCTTATATTTTACTCTTCACTGAGTCTTGCCTTTTCCTTAGCAATAACCCTGCCGGATATCATAATACCTAATTCGTAAAGAAAGAGGAGGGGTATACACACCAGAATCTGGCTGAATATATCGGGAGGGGTTATTATTGCTGCCAGGGCAAGTATTACAATCAGGGAGTGTTTGCGGTATTTCCTCAGGAAGGCGGGGTCAATAAGACCTATTCTGGTAAGGAAGTATGAAATTATCGGCAGTTCAAATATCAGTCCGCTTGCAAGTGTAATTGAGGTAACTGTTCCGATATAGGATCTCAGGTTAATCTGGTTGGTTACCTCGGCACTCACATTATAGGATCCCAGGAAATGGACACTCAGGGGAACTATTATCAGGTAGCCGAACAATACTCCCAGGGTGAAGAGGAACGATGCAAAAAAAACCGCACCCCTTGCATGCTGTTTCTCACTGCTGTAGAGTGCAGGCTTAAAGAAGAGCCAGAATTCGTAGAAAATATAGGGAAAGGCAAGTATTATTCCTGCAATGAGCGAGACGGTAATATGTGTTGTAAACTGCCCCGCCATTTTAATGTTGATAATCTCGAACGGATTGTTGTTAATGCAGAGCGCAGGAACATTGACTCTTTCACCAAATTCGCACAGGATACGGTTAGTCAGGAACCCCGGATTTTTAGGAGCCAGAATCAGGCTGTCAAAAATGGTTTCATGATAGATAAAGGCGACAATCGCAATTAAAAATATTGCCAGCACAGACCTCACTATATGCCAGCGTAACTCTTCAAGGTGCTCCAGGAATGACATTTCATCCTGGTTCTTTTTGTCCTTTTTTTGTTTTGATGTCATTATGGTTAATATGCTAAAGTCCCGGTAAGCCCTTTCCGACGCGATTTAAGTGTGTAAAGATGAGAAAACAATTTTATCAAAACAAGTGCCTTCAGGGGGATCATGGCAGGCCGGAGAAAAACCTTTTTCCTCCTTATGTAATATATATCACTTTTTGTTAACGGGTTGTTCAATAACGAAAATATTGGTATATTTATACTTATGTATCACCGGCGCGATCCGGTACGGATAATTGGATAGGAATGGATTTTTCAGGCTCATTAACGGAATACCTAAAGAGGTATTTCGGATTTAACACGTTTAAAGGGAACCAGGAGGCTATCATTAAGAATGTGCTTGATGGTGGGGATTCTTTTGTGCTTATGCCAACGGGTGGAGGGAAGTCGCTATGTTACCAGCTCCCCGCAGTCATGATGGAAGGGACGGCTATTGTTATCTCTCCCCTTATTGCGCTTATGAAGAATCAGGTTGATGCCATGCGTAATTTCAGTACTGAAGATGATGTGGCCCATTTCCTGAATTCCTCACTCACACGTTCAGCCATCACCAAGGTTAAGGAAGATGTGATGTCAGGTATAACAAAATTGTTATATGTGGCTCCTGAATCGCTTACCAAGGAGGAGAATATTGAATTTCTGAAAAAGATAGTTATCTCCTTTTATGCAGTGGATGAAGCTCACTGCATATCAGAGTGGGGGCATGATTTCAGACCTGAATACAGGAGGATAAGGCCGATAATAGACAGGATAGGAAGGGCACCCATAATAGCACTTACCGCTACAGCTACTCCCAAGGTTCAGCATGATATTCAGAAGAATCTGGGTATTCTTGATGCCAGCGAGTTCAAGTCTTCATTTAACAGGCCCAATCTCTATTACGATGTAAGGCCAAAGGTTGATGCCACCAGAGAGATCATTAAATATATCAAGCAGAACAGTGGTAAATCAGGTATTATATACTGTCTCAGCAGAAAGAAGGTGGAAGAGCTGGCCCAGACGCTTCAGGTAAACGGCATTAAGGCACTTGCCTACCATGCAGGAATGGATTCGGCCACCCGGTCGGGTAACCAGGATAAGTTCCTGATGGAAGAGGCTGATGTTATTGTTGCTACCATTGCTTTCGGGATGGGAATAGATAAGCCGGATGTGAGGTTTGTAATCCATTATGATATCCCCAAGAGCCTTGAAGGATATTATCAGGAGACAGGAAGAGCAGGGAGGGATGGAAGCGAGGGCAGGTGTATTACCTTCTACAGCTACAATGATATCCAGAAGCTGGAGAAGTTTATGCAGGGCAAGCCTATTAATGAGCAGGAGATTGGAAGACAACTGCTGCTGGAGACTGCATCATATGCTGAATCATCTGTCTGTCGGCGCAAACTGCTGCTTCACTATTTCGGGGAGGAGTATAAACCTTCCAACTGTGAGTCATGTGACAACTGTCTTCATCCTAAAAGAGAGTTTGAAGGACAGGAGTACGTTGTACAGGCGCTGTCGGCTATCAATGAGGTAAGGGAGAAGTTCAAGGCTGATCATATTGCAAAAATTCTTTCCGGGGTGGCCAACTCTGCTGTTAAAACATACAGACATCATAAGCTTGATATCTTCGGATCGGGCGATGAACATGATGAAAAGTTCTGGAATATGGTTATCAGGCAGTCACTGATTGATAAGCTGATTGTAAAGGAGATTGAAAACTACGGCCTTTTGAAGCTGACCGGCCGTGGCAGGGATTTTCTTGAGAATCCCCGTCCCTTTATGCTTACCGAGGATCATGACTACGGTGAGAACGCTGAGGAGGCTGGTGCATATGGCAGCAGCACAGCAGCAGTTGACGAGGAGCTTTTTGCCATACTGAAGGATTTGCGTAAAAAGATGGCCAGGGATAAAAATGTGCCACCATTTGTGCTGTTTCAGGATCCCTCGCTTGAGGATATGGCAATCCAGTATCCTGTTACCATGGAAGAATTGCAGAATATCTCAGGTGTGGGAGCAGGAAAGGCGCAGCGTTACGGAGAGGGGTTTATTGAGGTAATAAAGAGGTATGTAGATGAAAAGGAGATATTAAGACCCCAGGATATGGTTGTTAAATCGGTAGTCAACAAGTCAGGACTGAAAGTATATATAATCAAGAGCATAGATAACAAGAGAGCTCTTGATGATATTGCTGACGCAAGAGGACTGGAGATGTCAGAATTGCTTACCGAGGTAGAAACCATAGTCAATTCGGGAACCAAGCTTGATCTTTCATATTATATAGATATGGTAATAGATGATGAACGCCAGGAGGATATCTATACCTATTTCCGGGAGGAAGCTGAAACAGACTCACTCGAGGAAGCCATGGATGAGATGGGTGATGACTATGAACTTGAGGAGATCAGGCTGGTACGTATAAAATTTCTTTCTGAGATGGGAAACTGAGAATTTTGCCCTCTCTTAATGATATAAAAAAAAGAGTAGATATATACGGCCGGATAAATATTTTTGTCCGGCCGTAACATTTCTGAAAATGCACCGTCTTTGAATAAAAACCAATTTTATGATTCTTGAAGCCAGTAATATTTCCAGGAATTTCGGAGCTGTAAGGGCTGCAGATAATATCTCATTCACTGTTGAAGAGGGAATGGCATATGGAATACTGGGACCAAACGGAAGCGGCAAAACCACAACTCTCGGAATAGTGCTGTCAGTACTGAAAGCCGACAGCGGTTCATTCAGATGGTTCGGGAATAAGCCATCCCCTGAGGTATACAGGAGGATAGGCAGCCTGCTGGAGGTACCCAACTTTTTCCCCTATCTCTCCCTTGCACGTAACCTGGAGGTGATAGCCAGAATAAAGGAGGTTCCATTGACAGATATTGACAGGGTGCTGGAGGAGACAGGGCTGCTTAAAAGGCGTAGTTCACGGTACTTTCAGTTATCCCTGGGAATGAAGCAGAGGCTCGGTATTGCTGCTGCTCTGCTGGGCGATCCTGAGGTTCTGGTACTGGATGAACCTGCTAACGGCCTTGATCCAGAGGGTATTGCAGAGGTAAGAAGCATTGTCTCTCTCCAGAGGGAACGGGGAAAGAGCATTATTATGGCGAGCCATATACTGGATGAAGTGGAGAAAGTCTGTACCCATGTTGCTGTTCTAAAGGGAGGGAAGCTGATTACTGCCGGAAAGGTGGATGAATTGCTGAAGGGTGAGGTATTGGTTATTGCTTCCACCGGTGATCCTGCAGCACTGGGAAGAGCCATTGAGAGCTCCGGTATTGCTTCCTCTGTGGTAGTAAAGGAGACGCTGGCAGAGATAATCCTGAATGAGGGCTATGACTCAGCTGCTGTTAACAGGGTGGCATATGAGAATGGGATTATGCTGTCTGAACTGAAGGTGAAGAAGAGCTCTCTGGAGGAGCAGTTTCTGGAGCTTATCAGGGAAAAATAATCCGGAGGTGATTTAAATTATATCAGAACAGAAAGAATATAAATATGAGAGGTTTAAAGAAGATAGCCATGATAGAGTGGGCCAAGGTGGCTCCATACGGATTTGTACGCACTATGATAATACTGCTTGCCCTGCTCTTTTTCCTTGTGATATTTGCCTCCTCACGGATCGATATCTCGGTTCCGGGATTCTCATGGCGGAACATATACAGGTTTCCCTATAACTGGAGCAGCTTTGCCTGGGTGGCAAGCTGGTTCAATATCTTCCTTTCAATAATTGTAATAACCGTTACAGGGAATGAGTTTCAGCACCGTACATTCAGGCAGCAGGTAATGAACGGATATGACCGAAGTGAATGGCTTGCAGGTAAGGGCATCCTGATTCTGTTCCTTGCCCTGACAGGAGTGATAATGGTTACCTTAACGGTTGTGATATTCGGATTTGCCATGACTCCGGATCTTACACTAAAGGCTCTTTTCAGCGGCATCTCAGTGCTTCCGGTATATTTCCTGCAGGCAACAGGTTATATGGTTATCGGTATGCTGTTTGTCACACTACTCAGGAGTAATGCTTTATCCATAATACTGTTTTTCCTTTATTTTATTGTTATTGAGCCTGTCATCAGGGTTATGGCTCCGGCAGAAATCAGACCCTGGTTCCCTGTTAAAATTATAAGTCACCTGACACCTACTCCTGAAATTTTGCAGCTTGCCTCGCAGGCCGGAGAGGAGGCATCTTCAGCCCTGACCTTTGAAGGACTGGGAATCTTGCCCAGGCAGTTGCCGCAGAATATCAACCTGGTAATGGCACTGGTCTATATCCTTCTTTTTGGTACTCTTACCTGGCTGATAATAAGAAAGAAGGATCTTTAAAACAGTAACCGGTACTCTGCCCCGGCTGATAATAAGAAAAAAAGATTTGTAGAATAATAAATATTTGAACAGATGAAACGCTTACTTATTTCTGTACTTGTT
The DNA here is from genome assembly GCA_020201035.1 of Bacteroidales bacterium. Taxonomy (GTDB): domain Bacteria; phylum Bacteroidota; class Bacteroidia; order Bacteroidales; family VadinHA17; genus JAIVHO01. The sequence goes on along the minus strand of JAIVHO010000034.1, from coordinate 94,663 downwards.
GCTTTCAGTACCCTGATATTTATAAATGGTCAGGGTGATGCAGGCCTGAGTGGCACGGATAATAGTTCCGTTATTAATATTGACAGGCTGGAAGAGATTCTGTGCGACTGGGCCGGGGCTTACAGTGACAAAAACGGCACTGATTTCAGTGATACTCTCCATTTTCATCTTGCCGGCAGTGACCACTACCGGTATATAGTCTTTTCAGATGGCGACTACACTCTTTACGAAGGAATGCATCCGGATGCCGTACTGATATTTACTGCCTCGCTGGATACCTATAACAGAATCTACCGTGGGGAGATGAGTGGGATGACGGCTGTAGGCAGAGCAAATATTACCGAACCGGCTCCCCTGGATATTATTCTGGCCAACGGAATGACCCTTGGAAAGGTTAACTGGGAGTGGGCTTATTATACCCTGGGGAACTTTTTCAATATTCATCCTGCGAACAGAACCTTGCTGGGTATTGAGCATTCACGCAAGGTACACGGGGGTAATGCAGTTGCACTTTTCTATTCTGTAGGTTACAGGAGCGCATGGTACCATATAGGCCGGGGAGAGATGCTCAATGAATCGGGAGAAAGGGATCCGTTTAACCAGTCATTTGTTATACTGAGCGGTAGCGGAACTGCAAAAATCGGGAATGATACCATCCAGTTAAGGGAGAATGAAGCCTACTATATAAGACCAATGCAGGAGCATAAGGTGTGGAGTGATACAGAAAAAGGGATTACTCTTCTCTGGAATGCCTGGGGCAGTGAGGCCTGGTAGTGCTCTCTATGCTATTCCCTCATCCACTCGTACATCTTGTAGTGGGTTGAATCCATGCCCATAGCTTCGTAGGTTTTCTGTGCCCTGCTGTTCTCAGCCTCTACGTAGAGTCGGAGTCCGGCCGCACCCTCTTTTTCAGCCATTTCACGCACATGGTTGTACATCATTCTGAAGATCCCCCTGCGTCTGGCTTCCGGGATAACGTATACCGACTGGAACCACCATACAAAAGAGTTTCGCCAGTCGCTCCACTCCGGTGTGATAAGCATTGACGCAAGTGGCTTGCCGGCTTCTTCAGCAATAAAGTATCGCCCTTTTGCCGGATCTTCAAAAACTGCTTTTACACCTTTCATTATTATATCATGCCGGAGGGAGCACCCTTCCGTCTCCATTGCCATTAGCACCTGAAAATCCGCAATGACCGGTGCCTCTTCCCTTACAGCTTCCCTTATGGTAATTTTATTCATACGTTTAAAATTTTGTAATTATCTGACAAGAAGGTAATTAAAAATTTGAGAACGAATGGAACCGCTTCGCTCTCGCATAATGTTTTTTAAACATATTCTTTTGTGATATTTATGCTTAAAAAATATCATGTTCGTTTCATATAATATCTTTAAGTGTGTTGAACCTTTAAGTGTGTTGAACCACTTTGTTATGGTTAATACTCATCCCAGCTTTTTATCTCCAGCTCATCAGGATCCATCCTGCAGAATGCCAGGATAAAGGCCGAAGCCAGTCGGGCATTGGTAAGAAGCGGTATGTTGTAATCGACGGCTGCCCGCCTGATTGCATAATCATTATTCAGTTCATCACTTGAGAGGTTTTTGGGGATGTTTACCACCAGGTCAACCTCCCTGTTACGTATCAGATCAAGGGTGTTGGGCTTTCTGTCCTCATCAGGCCACCATGCTGTTTCTGCCTCAATACCCGCATTGACAAGGAAATCCCTTGTTCCCTTTGTGGCATAGAGCCGGTAGCCTTTCTCCCGGAGAGTTCGGGCACTGTTGAGCAGCTCAACCTTTGAACGCGCCGGTCCGGTCGAAAGCAGTATCCCTTTACGGGGGATTGTATAGCCAACCGACAGCATAGCCTTCAGGATTGCCTCATAGAATCCTTCTCCAATACATCCCACCTCACCTGTGGATGCCATGTCAACACCCAGAACCGGGTCTGCGCTTGAGAGCCTTGAAAAGGAAAACTGTGGTGCCTTTACACCCACATATTCCAGGTCAAACACCGATTTATGAGGTTTCTCAACCGGTAACCCGAGCATTGCCCTGGTAGCAAGCTCTATAAGATTGGTTTTAAGCACCTTGGAGACAAAAGGCATACTCCTGCTGGCGCGCAGATTGCACTCTATCACCTTAATATCATTATCCCTTGCCAGAAACTGTATATTGAAGGGACCTGTAATATTAAGCTCTTCTGATATCAGTCGTGTAATACGTTTTATCCTCCGTACCGTTTCAAAGTAGAGCTTCTGGGGAGGAAATACAATGGTGGCATCACCTGAATGGACCCCTGCAAACTCCACATGTTCGCTTATGGCGTATGCAAGTACCTCTCCCTTCAGTGCCACTGCATCAACCTCTATCTCCTTGGCATTTTCAATAAATTCTGATACAACTACCGGGTACTGTTTGGATACACTCGCTGCCAGCTTAAGGAAATGGGATAACTCCTCCCTGTTGCTCACCACGTTCATAGCAGCTCCTGACAGCACATAGGATGGCCGAATCAGCAGTGGGAATCCTATGCGGTCAGCAAACCCGAATATATCTTCAATACTGGTCAGCTCCTGCCAGCGCGGCTGGTCAATTCCCAGATCATCAAGCATTGAAGAGAATATGTGCCTGTTTTCAGCACGGTTTATTGACTCTGCAGTGGTGCCCAGTATGGGCACGTTTTGCGCGCTAAGCCTTACAGCGAGGTTGTTTGGTATCTGTCCGCCCACCGAGACAATAACACCTGCAGGTGTCTCAAGGTCAGTAATATCCATTACCCGCTCATAAGAGAGTTCATCGAAGTAGAGCCTGTCGCATATGTCGTAATCGGTGCTGACAGTTTCAGGGTTGTAGTTTATTACAACGGCTCTGAATCCTGATTTTCTTATTGTATTGGTAGCATTGACCGAGCACCAGTCAAACTCCACGCTGGACCCGATGCGATAGGCACCCGATCCCAGCACTATAACCGATCTTTTATCATTTTCAAACCATATATCATGCTCGCTGCCCGAATAGGTAAGATAGAGGTAGTTTGTTACTGCAGGGTACTCGGCTGCCAGGGTATCTATCTGCTTTACCCTGGGAATTATTCCCCGCGATTTACGGTACTCCCTAACCTCGGTCATCTCCTCCCACATTGTCCCGGGTCCTGGTTTCAGCACCTCCCTTGCAATCTGGAAGTCACTGAAACCATAAATCTTTGCGTCAAGGATAAGTTCTTCGGAAGCTGATTCAAGGGTGTTAAACTCCCTGAGGCGGTTCCTTATATCAATAATATGTTTTAGTTTGTAAAGAAACCATCTGTCAATCATAGTAAGCTCGTGGATCCTGTCTACAGAGTATCCCCTGTCAAGTGCCTCTGCCACAGCGAAGATTCTCATGTCGGTAGGCTGCGACAGCTCCTTTTCAATATCACTGAATACTATATTCCTGTTACCGGTAAAGCCGTGCATGCCCTGTCCTATCATCCGGAGTCCTTTTTGTATTACCTCCTCGAAGGTACGGCCTATAGCCATTACTTCACCCACGCTTTTCATGCTGCTTCCAATCTGGTGTGATACACCCTGGAACTTATTCAGATCCCATCGTGGAATTTTGCAGACGATATAATCCAGGGCCGGCTCAAAGCAGGCGGTAGTTGTTCCTGTCACCATATTTGTCAGCTGGTGAAGGCCGTATCCAAGGGCCAGCCTGGCGGCAACAAATGCAAGGGGATACCCTGTTGCCTTGGAGGCCAGGGCACTTGATCTGGAGAGTCTGGCATTCACCTCTATCACCCTGTAATCCTCCGATTCAGGATCAAGGGCATACTGCACGTTACACTCCCCAACTATTCCTATATGTCTTACAATCTTAATGGAGAGCTCCCGCAGTTTATGGTATTCGCTGTTAGTGAGTGTCTGTGACGGAGCTACAACTATACTTTCACCGGTATGTATCCCCAGGGGATCAAAGTTTTCCATATTGCATACGGTGATGCAGTTATCGAACCTGTCGCGTACCACCTCGTACTCCACCTCCTTCCATCCCTTCAGAGACTCCTCCACAAGCACCTGGTTGGTGTATGAGAATGCTCTGTTCACCAGGGCATTCAGCTCTGTATCGTTACCGCAGAAACCGCTTCCCTGTCCTCCCAGAGTATAGGCTGCCCTTACAATAACCGGATAGCCAAGTTTCCCTGCTGCATCAAGGGCCTCTTCAACTGATCCGGTGGCTATGCTGCGTGGAGTGTCAACATTGATCTCCTTAAGCTTGCCAACAAACAGTTCCCTGTCTTCTGTCTCCATTATCGCCTTTACCGGTGTGCCGAGCACCCTCACATTGTATTTTTCAAAAACTCCTTTTCTGTAGAGTTCGGTTCCGCAGTTCAGTGCTGTCTGACCACCAAAGGAGAGAAGTATTCCATCAGGCCGTTCCCTGTCAATAATCTTTTCAACAAAGGAGGGGGTTACAGGAAGGAAGTAGATGGTGTCGGCTATCTCCTCCGATGTCTGCACTGTTGCTATATTAGGGTTGATAAGCACACTTTTTATACCCTCCTCCCTGAGCGCTTTCAGTGCCTGGGATCCGCTGTAATCAAATTCACCGGCTTCTCCTATCTTAAGTGCTCCCGATCCTAGCAGTATAACTTTTTTTATCCCGTGGTCCATCTCCTGTTGCTTTTAATTCTGGTTTCTCTCTGCCTGTTCAATCTGTGGCTCTTCAGGGCATTTCCCTGTTGGCGTTTACTTCGCTGTTTTCTCTTCCTTCCTTATTGACCTTTTATCTTATCTTCTCTCAGCCCTTTGGTCTCTGATCCCTTTGGTGTCTGTGCCCTTTGGTCTCTGTGCCCTTTGGTGTCTGTGCCCTTTGGTCTCTGATCCCTTTGGTGTCTGTGCCCTTTGGTGTCTGTGCCCTTAAGGGGATAACTCTTTGCTATTCCTTTCTTTAAATATCTTCCCCCAGATAGCGTTTAATATTATTAATAAAGTCAGAGAAGAGAAAAGCTGTATCCGTTGGTCCGCCTGAAGCTTCAGGGTGAAACTGGGTGGAGAAGAAGGGTTTTGACCTGTGTTTCATCCCTTCGTTTGTTTTGTCATTAAGGTTGATAAAGAGGGGCTCCCATTCGGGAGAAAGGGTGTTGTTATCGACTGCAAAGCCGTGGTTCTGTGAGGTGATATAAGCCCTGTCGCTCCCGGCCAGCAGCACAGGCTGGTTATGACTCCGGTGGCCATATCTCAGTTTATAGGTGGTTGCCCCTGAGGCAAGGGCCATCAGCTGGTTGCCGAGGCAAATGCCAAAGATGGGCCTCTCTCCTTCAAGTGAGGCTGCAATATTGACTATGGCAGTGCTGCACATTACCGGATCACCCGGGCCGTTGGAGATAAAAAGTCCGTCAAATTCAAGATTATTATAGTTATAGTCCCATGGTACCCTGATAACCGTTGTATCATACATCAGCAGGCTCCTTATGATATTGTATTTAACCCCGCAGTCTACAAGCACTATACGGTACTTCCCGCTGCCATAGGTTTTTACCTCTCTGCTGCTTACTTCATCAACGAGATTTCTGGTGTTGGGATCGCTAAAGGTGATTTCCGATCCTGATGGTTCCAGTTTGCCAAGCATTGATCCTTTTTCCCTGAGCCGTTTGGTCAGTGCTCTGGTATCAATTCCATAAATGCCCGGAATACCGTTTTTTTCGAGCCAGTGGTGAAGGGATTCACTGGCGTTCCAGTGGCTGTACTGGAATGAGTAGTCAGATACTATAAGGCCGGAAATATGTATTGAGGAGGACTCCCTGAAACGGAGGAGATGATCCTCCTTTTCATCACCGGGAGCTCCGTAGTTTCCTACAAGGGGATATGTAAGACAGAGTATCTGTCCTCGGTAGGATGGGTCGGTAAGGCTCTCGGGGTATCCTGTCATTGCCGTGTTGAAAACCACTTCGCCTGCTGAGGGTGATGTGCTGCCGAACGATCTTCCCGTAAAGCGTGTTCCATCTTCAAGGGTAAGGGTAACCGGTATCGATTTAGTCATACTTCAAGTTATTAAGTATCTCTGAATGCTGCCAGTAACTGGTTCATTGCTTTTTTTACGGTGGACAGGGGTGTGGCCAGGTTCATTCTCATAAACCCCTCTCCACCTTCCCCGAAGGTTGAACCTTCATTCAGACCGAGTCCGGCCCGGTTTACGAAGAAGTTGTTAAGTTCACTGCCGGTCATCCCCATCTCCCTGCAGTCGAGCCACAACAGATAGGTTGCTTCAGGCCTGACAGGTTTTATAACCGGAAGGTTCTCACTGCAGAAACCGGTAACATAATCTATATTGCCTTCTAGGTACTGAATAAGCTGTTCCAGCCACTCTTCACCTTCCGAATAGGCTGCAATGGAAGCTTCAGTGCCGAAGATATTGCCATTTGTTATATGGAGGGAGTCAATTAGAGAGGCAAACCGGGTCCTCAGCCCGCTGTTGTCAATAATAATGGAAGAGGTTGCCATTCCGGCAAGGTTAAATGTTTTACTAGGTGCCACACAGGTAATCGTTGACCCGGCGATCTCCTCTGAAAGGGTTGCCACCGGGGTATGCCTGTGGCCTGTAAGCACCAGGTCACAGTGTATTTCATCGCTTATAATAATAACACCGTATTCAATGCATATTTCTGCTATTCCCAGCAGTTCATCGCGGGTCCATACTCTTCCGACCGGATTATGCGGGTTTGACAGGAAGAGCATTTTTGCACCATTCCGGCACTCTTCTCTCAGTCGCTCGTTATTGAAGCGGTAACGTCCGTCGCTGAACATTAACCTGTTGGTAGCTAACCGGCGGCCGTGGTCTGTAACTGCTGTGAAGAAAGGGAAGTAGACTGGCGGCTGTACAATAATTGAATCGCCGGGTTTTGTAAAGGCAAGTGTGGCAATGTTAAGAGCCGGCACCACGCCCGGAGAAAAGAGTATTGACCCGGGGTTTATATCCCAGTTATATCTTTGTCTGTGCCATCTGATAATTGAGTCATAGTACTCCTGACGGCGTACAGAATAGCCAAGAATTTCATGACCGGCCCTGTTACGGATGGCTTCGGTCACTGAAGGAGGCGGGCAGAAATCCATGTCAGCCACCCACATAGGGATAATATCCTCTTTCCCGAAGACCTCTTCCCTGCGATCATACTTTACACTGCTTGTGCCCTGCCGGCTGACAGGATTGTCGAAATTGTATCTCATAACCCAGAACCTTTATTCCGGGGTTCAAAAATAGGGATAATAATGATTACTGCAAAAACTATTTTTCACGGGGAACCTGCGGATCTCTGCTGATCATTTTCTCCAGAGTCCATTTCACCTCACCTGTCTGGCTGTGTAGCCGAACATGGCACTTTTCAATTGGGCATATCCTGCATAGGGCAGGGTAGCAGGCATCGGTGTGAATAGTCATATCCGAGGGCCAGCCTGTTCCTTCTGCAACTCTCTCCTTCAGAAGGTCGCTCTCCCTGTGGGCTTCTCTTATGGTCATATACCATGGTAGTGTAAGATCACAGTCGATATGAACCGAATCTCCGTACTTGACAAGCCTAAGGTTATGCACCTCAATCCAGTTTTCACTTCTGTTGTTGGAGACCGACTTTACAATATCCTGAAGTTGAACCATGTCAGCCTCATCCATAAGCGTGGAGGTGGTCTCTTTCAAAATCCTGATTCCGGTTAAAAGAATAATTATTCCGAAGATAATTGCTATAACAGAGTCTATCCATATCCGTCCTGTAATTATTATAATCAGAAGACCAGCAATCAGTCCGGCCGTACTGTAGGCATCACTCTGCAGGTGTCTTCCGCCTGATATCAGGGCAATGGAGTTGTGCTTTCTGCCTGTTCTTATACTCAGTCCTCCCACTATGTAGTTGAGGAGTCCGGCCACGCCTGTTATCACAATTGCAATATTCAGCTGTTGAACTGCTGCAGGGTCAAAAAATCTTCTTACAGCCTCGTAGATAATTATCAGTCCGGCAATAATAATCATCAACCCCTCGAGCGACGCAGACAGGGATTCAATTTTTCCGTGCCCGAAAGGGTGATTTTTGTCCCGCGGTTTAATAGCCACCGAGATACTGTAGAGTGTAATAAAGCCTGTTGTAACATTTACTATGCTTTCAAGTGCATCGGTAAGTACAGCCACCGAGTTGGTGATAAAATAGGCAACCATCTTGGCAAAGAAGAGCATAAGAGAGAACAGCACTATCCTTCTCTGAACCTTCAGTTTCACGGATGATTCAGATATTAATCCACCTGAATCTGCAATCCGGCCATATAACTCTTTTTGTCCGGGGGGCTCAATATTTTTCCCCCGTTTATTATGTTTTTTTGTTCCCGCCATATATTCAGAATCATTAGTAAAGTTAAACTATCCCGGATTACAAAAAAATCAAATTGATGAGCAGGTTAATCAATTTGTTATTTGGTCGGCTGTTATCAGATTTTTTTATATTTTTATGGCACCTAACAGAGGATCATTAACGAGATGTTTCAGCTGAATAACAGCAGCAAGGAAAATGACTTTAAATGCTTATTGATTAAAACCATAAATGTATGAAACGAATTTTATTTGTTCTTTTGCCACTGATAGTTTTCTCCCTGACTGTTGCAACTTCATGTAAGGGAAACAGGAGTGGTGACACGCAGAAAAAGGTTGGCAGTGAGGAGGTAGAGACACTGACAAGGGAGATAGAAGAAGCAGTTTATCCGCTGCCTACGTCAGCCGAGGTAATCAGGATGCTTACCGAGCTTGAGGTAGGTTATATCATTGGGATCTCCAATCTGCCACAGAATGTTAATAATTACATCTCAAGCATGAAGATGGCTCTGAATATGGGCATTTACGGGGCTGATCTGAGTTATGCTACTCTTTATAACATGGAACAGGAGGCTCTGAATTATCTCAATACCATAAGGGTTCTTGCAAATGAGCTCAATCTGAGCCCTCTGTATAACGAACGTCTCTATAATGAGATTAAGCAGAGTTATGACGACAGGGACAGGCTCGTCTCTATTCTTACCTCAGCATTCAACGGGACCTATAAATACCTAATTGACAATGATCAGGAGGCGCAGGCAATTATGGTTGTAGCCGGTGCATGGGTTGAAGGGATGTATATTACAACCCATATCTCGGAAACCGTTTATCATGTTGAGGGGATGGTCAGGGTACTGATGGAGCAGAAGAAGTCATTTGATCTTTTTCTTGAGATTGCAAAGCCTTATGCAGATGAGCCTTCAGTAAGTGAAATTCTCAGGTTACTTGAGCCTGTCAGGGTAATATATGAAGGAGTTGATGAGAGTATTACCGTAAAGGAGGTTGAGGCTATTACACTTGCTATTGAGAAGGTCAGGGAAGAGATGATCTCCTGATTTCCTTTTATAATCCCGTTGCCGCGATCACGGTTGTAATACCCGGACTGATTCGCGGCTTTTTTTTAACCGAATATTATGAGGGAGCCGGTACTTCTAGCGCTTGTGCACATATTTGCCATTCTGTCAAATGTAAATCCCGGCGGGATTACACCCAGGGGGAGGCGAATACTGCGCGGTTATCTCAGGCGGTATCTTAATCCGGAACTGGAAGAGGAGTATTTTAAGCTTTTTGAGAATAACCTGACTTTTTATGCCGATGAGCTCTCATCTCTCGGAGAGGAGGGACTGGCAGAGGAGAGCTCCCTGATCAATTTTCAGATTACCAATATATGCAGACAGATCCGTAAGGGTCTTTTTCTGGAAGAGCGGATGATAGTATTCCTGCAGTTGCTGGAATTTATCTATGAGGATAGTGAGATGACCCCCCATGAGCGGCATATAATAGATATTGTTGCACGTACCTTCTCCATACCCTCAAAGGAGTATGATAATGCCATGGCGTTTATGGTGGGAAATCATTTTGACGATGTAACCCCTGATTGCCTGATGCTGATAGAGGGTTGTGACCATGATGAAAGCAGGTCGGAGCAGTACACCAGAAGTGCCACCTGGCACAACCTTTTTGTGGAGGGCCTTACAGGATCGCTCTTTATGCTCCATATTGAAAGTATTAACGCCATAATCTTTACATACCACGGAACACACTCCCTCTATTTTAAGGGGCGTACAGTAGTAAGGGGAAGACCCTACCTTCTTGAGACGGGTGTCAGCATCAAGGGGAAAGATATGGAGCCTGTATATTTCAGTGGTATCCTGAGGCAGTTCTTCAGAAATAAGTATAATGAACGGCTTAGTTTCGAGGGGCACGATATCTCATTTACTTTCGGTGGATCTGATCAGGGACTTAAACCGATGAGCTTCAGGGCAGACTCGGGCAATATGATTGGCATAATGGGTGGAAGTGGTGTCGGGAAGTCAACACTGCTGAATATCCTCAACGGGAAGCTGCCCCCGGAGACCGGGCACGTCTTTCTTAATGGGTATGATATCTATGGTGAACAGGAAAACCTGAAAGGTATTATAGGCTATATTCCGCAGGATGATCTTCTTATTGAGGAGCTTACGGTATTTCAGAACCTCTACTATAGTGCCCGGCTCTGCTTTGGTGATTGTCCTGATGAGAGTATTATAGAGAGGGTGGATAATATTCTGCATGATCTTGAGCTATATGAGATAAGAGATCTGCAGGTAGGAAATCCTCTTAACAAAAAGATCAGCGGAGGCCAGAGAAAGAGACTCAATATAGGTCTGGAGCTTATCCGGGAGCCTGCCGTACTGTTTGTGGATGAGCCTACTTCAGGCTTATCATCACATGATTCCTGGAAAATTATAGAGCTCCTGAAGAGACAGACCAGACAGGGGAAGCTTGTTTTTTCCATTATACATCAGCCCTCGTCGGATATATTGAAGCTCTTTGACCGGCTCTGGATACTGGATAAGGGTGGCAGGATGGCTTATGATGGTGATCCGGTTGACTCAATTGTCTATTTTAAAACGGAGACTTCACAGGTAAATGCGGCCGAGAGCGAGTGTCCCTCATGTGGTAATGTTGAGGCGGAAGATATCCTTCACCTTATTGAAACCAAGGAGGTGACTGATGAGGGTTATGAGGGAGTTGAGCGACAGGTGGAGCCGGCAGACTGGTATAGGCGTTATATGCGAACTATGATGCCCCGGTTTACCAGAAGGCCTGGCAGGCTACCATTACCCCAGAACCAGTTTCAGGTGCCGGGAAGGCTGTCACAGTTTAATACCTTTATACGCCGTAACATTCTCAGAAAGATAGCTGATCGTCAGTACCTTGTTATTAACCTTATTGAGTCACCACTTCTTGCATTTATCCTCGCATTTATCACCAAACAGACAAATGACGGGTTTTATATTTTTGCCGATAACAAGAATCTGCCTGTCTTCATCTTTATGTCTGTTGTAGTGGCACTGTTTCTGGGTCTTACAGTGAGTGCAGAGGAGATTTTCAGGGACCGAAACATACTGGAACGGCAGAAATACCTTGAGATCTCCATGGCAAGTTACCTGGGCTCAAAGATTATGTTCCTTTTCTGGCTATCAGCTTTCCAGACCTTTACGTTTGTAATAATCTCAAATCATATTCTGGGTATTGAGGGGATGTTCTGGAGCTTCTGGCTGATACTCTTTTCAGTTGCCTGCTTCGGAAATATTCTGGGACTGAATATCTCCGCAGGGATGAAATCTGTTGTAAGCATCTATATCCTTATACCGCTGATACTGGTCCCCCAGCTGATCCTTGGTGGGGCAATGATCCGTTATGATGATTTACATCCCTCACTCACAAGGAGGATCAATGTTCCGGTGATAGGAGATCTTATGACAAGCAGGTGGGCTTATGAGGCAATGACGGTTGAGATGTACAAACGAAACAGTTATGAGAAACTTTTCTTTGATAATGATATGATTATCAGCCAGAATAACTGGTATGCCTCATTTATGATTCCCCTTTTACAGAGAAAATCACATGAGAACCTTTATTCCGGGGGCAAGGAAGAGTACAGGGATCACTATTTAAATAACAGGTATAAATTATTGCGGTATACACGGGAGCTGTCTGAAAAGGCCGGATTTGAGCAATCAGACATTGACTCATTCATTAACACCGTTCCGTATGACTCAACGGCAAATGCCAGAGTAACAGGTTACCTTGACTCACTGAAGGTTTACTTCAGAAGCATTGCAAATAAAGCCATTGCATCACGCGATTCACTGGTCAATAATTATCGTGGATCCTCACCGGAAATCACTCTGGCCACGATGAAGCAGAATCACCATAACCAGTTTCTTGCCGATATACTGCTCAATAATAACATTCCGGATAAGATATATGAAAATGAGGCATTAATCATTCAGAAAGCTGATCCTGTTTTAATGGAGCCACTTTCAGATATTGGCAGGGCCCATATGTTTGCCCCCTATAAAAAGATTGGCAGTATAAGGATTGATACTTTACTATTCAATATCTTTATAATCTGGTTGATGAGTGTTATTCTGTGGTTTACCTTATACATCAACTTGCTGCAGAAAGTGATGGACGTATTTGATCGTATCAGGATGCCCAGGCTGAGTGAGCAGTTAAGGCAATAGTGGAGACGGAAGGCAAAAAGGGGTAAAATATGAGAGGGATAAGAGCAAAAAAGAGACTTGGTCAGCATTTCCTGAGTGACCGTAATATGGCTGAACAGATTGCCGGAACCCTCACTCTTGAGGGTTACAAAAGTGTTCTGGAGATAGGTCCCGGTACCGGTGCCCTGACCCGTTATCTTGTAAAAAGGGGTATAGAGGATCTCAGGGCTATTGAGTTTGACCGGGAATCGGTTGAATGGCTTAAGCGGGAGATGCCTTCACTTAACCTTATTGAGGGGGATTTTCTGAAATATGATATAGGTGGGGAGTTTGATCATCCGTTTGCCATAACCGGAAATTTTCCGTACAATATATCGTCACAGATACTCTTCAGGGTTCTTGACCTCCGAAGGATGATACCCGAGGTTACCGGAATGTTTCAGAAGGAGGTTGCAGAAAGAATTGCATCACCTCCCGGTTCAAGAAAGTATGGGATACTGAGTGTTCTCCTCCAGACATTCTATGATATAGAGTACCTCTTCAGCGTTCCGCCTGAGATGTTCACTCCTCCGCCTGCAGTAGTATCTGCGGTGATCAGGTTGAAGCGCAACAGTGTGGTTGATCCGGGTTGTGATTTCACTCTTATGAGGAAGGTTGTTAAGGCAACATTTAACCAGAGGAGGAAGATGATCCGAAATTCGCTCGGATCAATGTGTAATACAGAGGATGATTCAACAGGGCTGATGACAAAACGACCCGAGCATCTGTCGGTAGCGGATTTTGTGTTGCTTACCAACTGGGTAGCCCGTAACAGGGGATAACAAAAAACAGGAAATTATGGCAAGTCAGGTGGAATTGACAAGGGATTTTATAAATGATCTGAGGAACGCTATCCGTAACGGAGAAGATAAGGTTGCCCTTAAGATGATTGAGGATTTTCATGCAGCTGATATTGCTGAATTATACAGTGACCTGTCGCTGGAGGAGTCAAGGTACCTCTTTATGCTGCTTGACGGTGAGCTTGCCTCGGATGTTCTTACCGAACTTGATCAGGATGAGAGGGAGGAGTTTCTGGAGGTGCTGCCCGGGGAGGTGATAGCCCAGAAGTTTATCGATTATATGGATTCCGACGATGCTGCTGATATAATAGGAGATATGTCGGAAGAGAAGAAGCAGGAAGTGCTTCTTCATATCGATGACGTGGAGCAGGCCGGGGATATCGTTGACCTGCTGGCCTATGACGAGGACTCTGCGGGCGGACTGATGGCCAAGGAGCTGATAAGGGTAAACGAAAACTGGACTATACTGACCTGCCTTAAGGAGATGGCGCGACAGGCAGATGATGTTGATGAGGTCTATTATGTTTACGTGGTGGATGATGGCAATATCCTCAAGGGCATAGTCTCATTGAAAGAGATGCTCCTGAATAACAACTCAACGCGAATAAGGACAATCCTGGAGGAGGATATACAATCAGTCAGAACCGATACCCCTTCCGAGGAGGTTGCCCAGATAATGGAGAAATATGATATGGTGGCAATCCCTGTTGTTGACTCAATAGGGCGCCTTGTGGGCAGAATCACCATTGATGACGTGGTGGATGTTATCAGGGAGGAGGCGGAACGCGACTACCAGATGGCATCCGGTCTTATTGATGAGGTGGATGAGAGTGATAAAATCTTCACCATTACAAGGGCTCGGCTCCCCTGGCTTACCATAGGTCTGGGAGGAGGTATCCTGGGAGCCCTTATCCTGGGTCAGTTTGAGGGTAGTCTGCGCCTTTATCCGGAGATGGCCTTTTTTATACCTCTGATAGCCGCTATGGGAGGGAATGTGGGTATACAATCGTCAGCAATCATTGTACAGGGGCTTGCCAACAAAACATTGCGTACAGACCGTACATGGCAGAAACTGGGTAAGGAATTTATAGTGGCCTTGCTGAATGGTATTCTGCTGGCAGCACTTATATTTCTCTATAATTTTATAGTAAGTGACTCTTTTGCCCTTACCATAACGGTAAGCGCGGCACTGGTTTCGGTTATAGTATTTGCGGCAATGGTTGGAACATTAATTCCATTGCTGCTACACAGACTTGACATTGATCCTGCACTTGCCACAGGACCCTTTATAACAACGATGAATGATATTGTAGGGTTGTTTCTCTATATGATAATAGGCAGGGGGCTTTATGCTTACTTTCAGGGATAGCAGGTTTAAAAACTGTACCCGATAGCATCTACCGGATTCATCTTAGCCGCGGCATAGGCAGGAGCATATCCTGCAATTATCCCTATAATTCCTGAAATGGAAATTCCCAGGATAATATTTCCGAAAGTGAGATGCATTGACAGCTCATACAGGTAATTCAGTATCAGAGATCCGCCAAATACCAGAAGCAGTCCGATTATTCCTCCCAGAAGGGAGAGCAGAATTGATTCATAAAGGAATTGCCACATTATAAATGATCTTTTTGCTCCCAGCGCTTTCTGTATGCCTATAATATTCGTCCTTTCCCTGACGCTCACAAACATGATGTTCGCTATTCCGAATCCCCCTACAAGGATAGAGAATCCCCCGATTATCCAGCCTCCGATATTTATTCCTGCAAAAACACCGTCGAAACCCTGTGAGAGGAGGCTTGCCCTGTTAACAGAAAAATTATTCTTTTCGCCCGGACTAAGTCTCCTGGCGGCTCTCATAATCATAATGGTCTCATCAGAGAGCTCTGTCACTGAAACCCCATCCCTCGCTTTTATCATGATATTAGATTCAAGAAACCGGTTGCGCATATTGATCATATTCCTGGCATATTCAACCGGGATAACAGTCAGCTGATCCATACCGCTGTCTGCGAGTCCGCCCGTCCCCTCCCGGCGGAATACACCAATTATGGTGACCTTGTGGCTGCCAATAGTAACTGACTTACCTACCGGGTCACTCTCATTAAAAAGGGTGGAGGCTGTCTCATGCCCGATTATGGCTACAGGTTTTCCGGTGTTGATTTCATAAAATGAGAAATATCTCCCCTTTTCAATCTCGAATGATCTTACCATCTCAAAATCACGGGAGACTGCCCAGATATTACCATCTCCAATCACGTTCTCCCTGTTTTTCAGCTGTCTTGTAAACATCACTGTAAAGGCAGCTGCCTGGGAGTTTGTGGAGTTTCTCCTTATCGCCTCGTAATCATCCGGTGTTGGTGCGGGCCAGCTTATAAGATCCCACCACTCCAGGTTGGGATCAAAGGACCATGGCATTTTCTGCACATAGATAATATCATCACCAAGAGTTGATATTGAGTCCCGTACCGATTTCTCCATCCAGTCGAGTACCGTAAATACAGATATTATTGCAAGAATGCCAATGGTTATGCCAAAAAGCGATAAAAAGGTACGCAGTTTGTTAATTACCAATGAGTTGATTGCAAAACTGAATCCCTCTGCTGCAAGTTTGAATATCATCATTTTTTTCTGCTGGTTTATACCGGCGGAACAAATGTAATAATATCTTTCCCTGGTTAATACTCAATCTCCCTTAAAAATATTTAATGGATTGTGTGCCAACAAAAAAATAGCTATTTTTATGCGCTGATTTCAGAGGAAATTTTCATTACCGTAATTTATTGACAATGAGTGAGAGAAAGATCAGTACTGCATTAATATCAGTATATTCAAAGGAGGGTCTCAACGGCGTGGTAAAGAAACTTGATGCTTTGGGTGTCAAATTGCTATCAACAGGAGGAACGCAACGTTATATTGAGGAACTTGGAGTAAAGGTTGGTGCCGTTGAGGATCTGACATCCTACCCTTCTATTCTTGGTGGAAGAGTAAAAACACTTCACCCCAAGGTTTTTGGTGGAATCCTTGCACGTCGAAGCAGTGATTCAGACAGGAGTGAAAGTACCCGCTACGAGATCCCGCTGATTGACCTGGTGATTGTTGATCTCTACCCGTTTGAGGCAACAGTTCAATCGGGTGCAGACGAACAGGAGATAATAGAAAAGATAGATATCGGCGGAATATCCCTGATAAGGGCTGCTGCAAAGAACTTTGAGGACGTTCTGATTATAAGTGACCGCTCAATGTACGGTGACCTTGAGGAGATTCTTGACGGCGGAGGTGTAACAACCGTTGATATCAGGAGACGTTTTGCAGCCAGAGCTTTTGATGTATCATCCGGATATGATACTGCAATTTTTAACTGGTTCACTCAGGGAGAGGAGGTAAGAAGTTCCTTTAAAAGAAGCACAGCTCCGGTGCACAGGTTAAGATACGGAGAGAACCCGCACCAGAAGGGAGCATTTTACGGGGATATGGATGAGGTAATGGAACAGTTGCACGGTAAGGAGATTTCCTATAATAATCTGCTTGATATTGATGCTGCCGTATCCCTTATCAGTGAGTTTGATGAGACAACCGTTGCTGTCCTGAAGCATAACAATGCCTGTGGGGCCGCATCCCGCAATACTCTGATTGAGGCATGGCGTGATGCCCTTGCAGGAGATCCTGTTTCAGCATTCGGAGGAGTAATTGTGGCAAACAGGGAGATAGATGAGGAGACAGCCAGAGAGATAGACAAAATATTTTTTGAGGTTATTATAGCACCCTCTTATGATGAAAAGGCACTTGAGGTTCTGAAGAGTAAAAAGAACAGGATAATCCTTCGGCTTAAGGTTAGTGCAGACAGTGAGGGGACCTTCAGATCAGTCCTCAATGGAGTTTTGTGGCAGGAGCGTGATGGCCGGACTGAAAGCGCTGAGGATCTGGAACCGGTCACATCGGTTAAGCCCGACAGTAACCAGCTACGGGATCTTGTTTTTGCAAACAAGTTAGTGAAGCACTCAAAATCCAATACCATCGTGCTTGCAGGAAACAGTCAGCTTTACAGCAGTGGAGTGGGTATGACATCCCGGGTTGATGCACTGAAGTTTGCTGTTGGAAAGGCAAAAAGCTTCGGGTTTGACCTTGGTAATGCCGTTATGGCATCAGATGCCTTTTTTCCATTTTCAGACAGTGTTGAAATAGCTTTCAGGGAGGGAATAAAGGTTATTGTACAGCCGGGAGGATCGGTTCGTGATAATGACTCAGTAGAATTTTGCAACAAACACGGCATCGCTATGCTGTTTACAGGCGTAAGACATTTCAGACATTGAAAATCAATAAATTATAAGACAATCTGATGGGGATATTTTCATTTTTAACGCAGGAGATAGCAATTGATCTCGGTACCGCAAATACCATAATCATACATAATGATAAAATTGTCGTTGATGAGCCAAGTATAGTGGCGGTTGACAAAGCATCAGGAAAACTTATTGCCATTGGGGAGAAAGCAAGGCAGATGCACGGGAAGACTCATGAGAACATCAAGACAATAAGACCGTTGCGGGACGGAGTGATTGCTGATTTTAATGCTGCCGAGCAGATGATAAGGGGTATGATAAGGATGATTAACAAGCGTCCCGGACTCTTTTCTCCATCGCTTAAGATGGTAGTCTGTATCCCTTCCGGAAGTACAGAGGTAGAGATACGGGCTGTACGTGACTCCTCCGAGCATGCAGGAGGCCGGGATGTATATCTGATATATGAGCCAATGGCAGCCGCAATCGGCATAGGACTTGATGTTGAGGCCCCGGAAGGTTGTATGGTCGTTGATATTGGTGGAGGAACAACCGAGATTGCGGTAATTGCTCTCGGAGGAATAGTCTGCAACAAATCAATCCGTACTGCCGGTGACGGATTTACAGCTGATATACAGGCCTATATGAGGCATCAGCATAATATCAAAGTTGGAGAACGGACTGCTGAAGATATTAAAATTATGGTTGGCGCTGCCCTGCCTGATATTGAGGAGCCTCCGGCCGACTTTATTGTCAGGGGCCCTAATCTTATGACTGCCATGCCAGTGGAAATTCCGGTATCTTACCAGGAGATAGCACATTGCCTTGATAAATCCATTTCCAAGGTTGAGACAGCAATTCTGAGTGTGCTTGAGCAGACGCCGCCTGAACTATATGCTGATATTGTTGGTAAAGGGATCTTTCTGGCAGGCGGAGGAGCTCTTTTGCGCGGACTCTCAAAAAGGCTGACAGATAAAATCAGTATTCCTTTCCATGTAGCTGAAGACCCTTTGCATGCTGTGGCGCGAGGAACCGGTGTGGCACTTAAGAACGTTGATAAGTTTTCATTCCTGATGAGGTAATAATATGGGGGATAGCGATGAGAAGTCTTTTAAGCTTCTTTCTTAAATATAATAATATACTGATCTTTATTCTGCTTGAATCAGCAGCGATCTATCTCATATACAACAATTCAGGCTACCATAATATAAGGCTGTCCAATGCTGCGGCTGCCCTGGAAGGGTCACTTCTTAAAAGGATTGAGGGAGCTACAGGTTATTTTTCGCTTAGGCAAACCAATAGGGATCTTATCAGGGAGAACCTTGAACTGAGAAGACTTGCAGGCATTAACGGACATGAGAGAGACCCCCACGCCGGCACCTATAATGAGCCATCCGATTCGTCTGCTTACAATATCATCTCTGCCGTTGTAGTTAATCAGACAATTAACCGGCAGAAAAACTTTTTAACCCTTGACAGGGGAAAAGCTGATGGTATTGAACCGGGAATGGCGGTTGTTGGGCCGGACGGTGTTGTTGGGGTAGTGACCGGAGCAAGCCGTAACTACTCTGTGGTGATTTCACTTCTTAATATCGATTTCAGGCTTAGCGCCAGGTTCAGTAATAGTGGCTATTTCGGATCGCTGGCATGGAACGGCAGCAGTCCGGGCCGGGCGGTGTTGAATGATATCCCGCATCATGTTTCAGTACAGCAGGGAGATACCGTGGAGACAAGCGGCTATTCTTCAATTTTCCCTCCCGGAATAATGATTGGTACAGTAGAATCTTTTGACAGCAGCAGGGGAGATTTTCTCAATATTGAGATAAGGTTATCAACAAGCTTCGGCAGCCTGTATAATGTGTATATTATTGATAACAGGTTCAGGGATGAAAGGAGAACTCTCGAGACAGAATATGGCGAAGAGGGAGGGCCCTTATGATTAATTCAATTATAAGATATTCAACACTCCTGGTGCTGCTTTTGGCACTGCAGTTTCTGCTTATGGACAATATACAGTTCAGTGGTTATATTAATCCGGTTGTATATATCCTTTTTATTTTACTGCTTCCATTTGAAATTCAGTCATGGATACTGTTGCCACTCTCATTTATGACGGGATTGATTGTGGATATATTTAACGGTACCCCCGGGATGCATACATCAGCTACTGTGGCAGCCGGATTTGTCCGGCCCTATATTCTTTCAGTTGTAGCACCAAGGGATCAGTATGACCAGGGGATGACGCCCGGACTTAAGGGATATGGTCTTAAATGGTTTGCTTCATATGTCACATTTATAGTAATTATACACCATTTTGTGCTTTTTTATGTTGAGGTTTTCAGGTTTGAGGACTTTTTTTCCACTCTTCTCAGGGTTCTTTTAAGTTCTCTCTTTTCTGTGATTTTCATTATTCTGATTCAGTTTACGGTTATTAGGAGATAGGCTTTTGGCAGAACTTAAAGACATATACTCCGGCAGGCGACTGCTGATGATCATTAGTATAACACTGGTAGGCCTGCTGTTGATGGTCCGTCTTTTTATGATCCAGGTTGTGGACAAATCATACAGGTTATCCGCTGAGAATAATGTATTGCGATATGTAACCAGTTACCCGGCCAGGGGATTGATGTATGACCGTAACGGGGAACTTCTTGTATATAACCAGGCTGTTTACGACCTGATGGTAATACCAGGACAGGTTGGAGAAATGGATACACTGGCCTTCTGTAATATTCTTAAAATTACACCAGAATCATTTCGTTCCAGAATAAAGGAGGCGTCACGATATTCTGATTTTGCTCCGAGTGTTTTTCTTAAGATGGTATCATCAGAAACATATGCAGTATTGCAGGAGAGCCTTTACAGGTACCCAGGTTTCTATGTTCAGTCGAGAACCCTCCGTAAATATTCTGACCAGATGGCTGCCCATGTCTTTGGTTATGTCAGCGAGGTTAATGATAAAAATATTCAGAATGATTCCTACTATAAGATGGGCGACTATATAGGGAAAAGCGGACTGGAGGAGTACTATGAGAAGGATTTACGGGGATCCAAGGGAGCCAGTATTTTTCTTGTTGATGTCCATAACAGGATAAAAGGATCCTATATGGATGGACGGTATGATACGGTTTCTGTTCCAGGCAGCGATATTACAATAACTCTGGACTCGGAACTACAGAGATATGGAGAAAAACTGCTTAAAAATAAAAATGGCAGTGTTGTAGCTATAGAGCCCTCTACCGGTGAGATACTTGCAATGGTTACCTCTCCTGCTTATGATCCCGGACTGCTCGTTGGCCGTCCACGATCATCCAATTTTCTGTCACTTCAGAATGATACCCTTAAGCCACTGTTCAACAGGGCTATAATGGCCCTCTATCCGCCCGGGTCGACGTTTAAACCGTTAAACGGGCTTATAGCACTGCAGGAGGGTGTGATTACGCCGGCAACAGACTTTTTCTGCAATCATGGTTATTATGCACCCGGAGTACATGTGGCATGTCACCATTTTGGGTCATTTGATCTTGCCCATGCAGTAGCAGCATCTTGTAACGCCTACTTCTGCAATGTTTTCAGGAAGATTATTGAAAATCCGAATCATAGTTCAGTCGCTGAGGCATATGTAAGTTGGAGATCATACCTTTCAGCTTTCGGCCTGGGTTCAAAGCTGAGGATTGATATGGCCAGTGAGTTGCCTGGCTTTGTCCCTGAGCCAGGTTATTATGATCGTTACTATGGAGAGGGAAGATGGAAGGCATTGACTATACTCTCACTTTCAATAGGACAGGGAGAACTGGGAACCACACCACTCCAGATGGCTAATATGACAGCCGCTATAGCAAACAGGGGCCACTATTATACCCCCCACCTTATAAAAGCAATAGACGGCGATTCAACTCATATTGATGCCCGTTTCAGCGAGCGGCACGAAACGGGAATAGATTCAGCTCATTTTGAAGTAACAATAGACGGAATGAAAGGGGTCCTGGGAGGTATGGAGGGTGCAACAGCAGGATGGGTTGCCATAAGGGGGATCGAAATGGCCGGCAAAACAGGTACTGCAGAGAATCCGCACGGACCTGATCATTCAATATTCGTTGCCTTTGCACCGGCAGATAACCCCCGCATCGCAATCGCCGTATATGTTGAAAACAGTGGTTTCGGCTCAACATATGCAGCTCCTGCAGCCAGCCTGATGATTGAAAAATATTTGACGGGAGAAATTTCAAACCGGTGGCTTGAAGATTATATTCTGAAAGAACCGGTTGCTGTTACCAGGGCTCAGGAGGAAGAGCCAGAGGAAGAAGAGAGAGCCACAACCATTTCCAGCGAGACTATTGGGCCGGTCAGAGAAGAGAGAATTATCGAAGAAGATATGAATTTACCCGGATATGAAGAGAAGGATTAATTTATGGAGCAGTCTGGACTGGTTTACCATCCTGATCTTTCTGGGCATGATCTTTTTTGGATGGATAAATATCTATGCAGCGGTCTACAATGAGGAAGCCTCCGGTATTTTTGATATTTCCCAGAGATATGGCAAGCAGTTTCTCTGGATCGTTGCAGCGATAATACTGGCGTTTTTTGTAATAATTACCGACAGCAGGTTTTATATATTTTTCTCCTATATAATATATGTATTGGTTATTGCATCTCTTTTGCTGGTATTGCTTGTTGGTAAAGAGGTAAACGGTGCACGTTCGTGGTTTGCCATAGGAGCCTTCTCTCTTCAGCCTTCTGAATTTGCAAAATTTGCCACAGCGCTTGCCCTGGCAAAATATCTCAGCGGGCAGGCCAGTGACCTCACCTCGTTCAGATCTCTTGCCTTGTCAGCAGCAATAATATTTGCACCTGCTGCGCTTATACTGTTTCAGCCTGATATGGGCTCTATGATAGTTTTCTTCTCGCTGGTCCTTGTCCTGTACCGTGAGGGATTGTCGCCATGGCTCTTTATTACCGGTATCCTTGCAGCAATACTTTTTATAGCAACGCTGCTTGCCGAACATAACCATAATGTTATGATTGCAATTATCCTTATTGCCGCAGTGGTGCATCTAATAGCGGAGCGGGATCCGTTGCTTACACTTAAAGGGATTGCTTCAGCAGGAGGGATTATTCTGATTATATGGCTGGTATCCGGTGCGGTTTTGCCTGAGATTGAACCGGCGGTAATTATTATGGCCGGAATGGTTATCTCTTCCGTGGCATGGGCATACTATATATTCAGACACAAGGCAAGAAACCTGCTTATTCTGATGACTTTTCTTGCGGGAAGTTTAATGTTTATATTTATAGTGGATTTTGCGTTTAACAATATACTTAAACCACATCAGCAGACAAGGATAAGTGATGTGCTGGGAGCTGAATCAGATCCATATGGTACAGGATATAGCCTGAATCAGTCAATCATCTCAATTGGTTCAGGAGGATTTTCAGGGAAGGGCTTTCTGAACGGAACGCAGACACGGTTTAAATTTGTTCCTGAGCAGAGTACTGATTTTATCTTCTGTACTGTTGGCGAGGAGTGGGGCTTTCTTGGATCTTCCTTTGTTATCATTCTCTTTATGGTATTGCTATACAGGCTTATAGTTCTTGCCGAAAGACAGCGCTCTTCGTTTACACGAATATATGGTTACGGGGTGGTTTCAATATTACTGTTTCATTTCCTTATCAATATAGGAATGACTATCGGACTGGTTCCGGTTATTGGTATCCCTTTGCCATTTTTCAGTTATGGTGGTTCATCCCTCTGGGGGTTTACTCTTTTACTCTTTATCTTCCTGCGACTTGATGCAAGCAGGAATGAATATCTTGTCTGACACCATTTCTCCGGCCCTACTGTTCCCGGCCTGATTTCATAAGCTGATTAATATTAAAGATCTGCACTTAAATTTGTTCAGGAAGAAATTATATACAGAAAGGAAGAGTTAGCATTAATGATTACCAGGGTATACTGGCCTGAAAGGAATAGTGATCAGAAAAAAATAGTAATCAGAAAGGAATAGTAATATTGTGTGAGATCTGAATATCAAAATCGTTTTCCACATAATCTATAAGCTGAGGAAAAAATTCCATAAAGTCGTCACCAAGCGAGTAGTAGTTCTTCTTCAGGGTTTTGATAGCGTAACGTGTCTCAAGGGGAAGGGAGGTTCGCCTGCTGAGTGTGTTGAAAACCTTCCTCAGTCCGCTTATGGAACGGTAACTTTCAATCCAGTTATTGATAATAAAAAAGGGCATTCTGTCCCTTACTTTTGCGGGCAGTATCTCATAGTTATTAACCATGGCCCTGTAGAACTGATAGGTTACACTCTCAAGCGGCCTTGTTGAATAGAGGTTCCACTCCCTTGTGAGGAAATGGTCATAGAGAATATCAACAACAACACCCGCATACTTATGGTATTTTCTGGTAAATGGGATTTTGCTTCTCTGTACAACGGGATGACGGTCTGTGAAAGAGTCAATATTCCGGTGCAGGATTATCCCACGACGAATCTGCTCGGGATATTTAAGATAGTCGCGCCCCTTGACATAGTCTCCTATGTAGTTGCCAATGATGATCTCATCAGAGTCGCCGGAGAGATATATGTGGGCAAGGACGTTCATTAAGCCATAATCAGTTTTACTTTCGGGACTCAAATCAGCAATAATCATCATTTATTGTGCCAGCAGGCAAAAAAAATGGTTCAGTGCAAGCTCTTTTTTTATTTAAAACAGTATTTGTCTGTTTTAACCTGTTAAAATAGACAATTGTTTACTTCCTGCCCTACATTTATTACAACATATTTTAACAATTTACACCCTGCAGGGTAAAGGCCTTTGTTACAGTCTTATACGATACAAAAGATCGTTGTATAAAAAGGCTCACTTTTTTGAGGTTTTTCGGGGCATAAAAGTTAAATTTGATGATTATTTTGATAATCAGTTTTAAATATTCAAACACAAAAAGAGGATCTTATGGCTAAAAAGAATGTCATTATTATTGGAGCAGCGGGTAGGGACTTTCATAACTTCAATACCTACTTCCGTGGCAATCATGATTATAATGTGGTAGCCTTTACAGCTGCCCAGATTCCGGATATTGACGGAAGAAAGTATCCTGCAGAGCTCGCAGGTTCACTATACCCTGACGGGATTCCAATCTATGCTGAAGATGATCTGGTAAAACTTATTACTGAAAAGAAGGTTGACGACTGTGTTTTCAGCTACAGTGATGTAACATACCAGAAGGTGATGTCAGTA
Source organism: Bacteroidales bacterium (assembly GCA_020201035.1). GTDB lineage: Bacteria > Bacteroidota > Bacteroidia > Bacteroidales > VadinHA17 > JAIVHO01. Next base: position 69,761 of record JAIVHO010000034.1, on the reverse strand, counting down.
AGTGCAATTGTAAATGCCGCCGGTGCAAACTTTGTTCTCCTGGGACCCGGTGATACTATGGTTAAAAGCACCAAGCCTGTTATTTCAGTAGGTGCCATCAGAACCGGTTGTGGCAAGAGTCAGACCTCAAGGAGGGTTATTGAGATTCTTATGGAAAAGGGACTGAAGGTGGTAGCTGTTAGACACCCGATGCCCTATGGTGATCTTAATGCCCAGAAAGTGCAGAGGTTTGCCGAAATTGCTGACCTGGAGAAGCATAAGTGCACAGTGGAGGAGATGGAGGAGTATGAACCACATGTGGTAAGGGGTAATGTAATATATGCGGGGGTTGATTATGAGGCCATACTAAGGGAAGCTGAAAAAGATCCTAAGGGATGTGATGTGATACTGTGGGATGGAGGGAATAATGATTTTCCTTTCTACAAGCCTGATCTCTCGATTACCGTTGTTGACCCGCACAGGGCAGGGCACGAGCTGAGATATTACCCGGGTGAGGTGACGCTGCGCCTGGCTGATGTGGTTGTAATAAACAAAATGGACAGTGCTGCCCCGGAAGGTATTCAGACGGTGCGTGAGAGTATTGCCAGCGTGGCTCCTAATGCGATTGTAATAGATGGTGCTTCACCAATAAAGGTGGATGACCCTTCTGTGATCAAGGGAAAGAGAGTGCTGGTTGTGGAGGATGGTCCAACTCTTACTCATGGGGAGATGAAGATAGGAGCCGGTGTTGTGGCTGCCAGGAAGTTTGGTGCTGCTGAGCTCGTTGACCCAAGACCTTTTACGGTAGGCAAGCTGTCCGAAACCTTCAGGATATATCCGAATATAGGCACCCTTCTGCCTGCTATGGGTTACGGTGATGAGCAGTTGAAAGACCTTGAGACAACCATTAACAATACAGATTGTGACGGAGTTGTCATTGGTACTCCAATTGATCTTAACAGGATAATTAAAATTACCAAACCCAATACAAGGGTCTATTATGACCTTCAGGAGATTGGCAATCCGAACCTGGATGAGGTGCTGGATGATTTTGTTAAAAAGCATAATCTGAAATAGGGAGTCTGATTTCTGTAATGGACCGACTGAAGTTAAAGGGCGGATTTATTACCGCCTACCTCAACAGGTAGGTTAGTTTCTCGATTTCTGCTCCCGGTTTTGCCTTTTTATACAGAATACGGTAAACTGTCTCGGCAATAGGGATGTCAACACCTCTTTTATCATTGATAAGGTGGATACACTCTGAAGCATAATAGCCCTCGGCTACCATTGTCATCTCCAGCAGTGCGTTCTTTACAGGGGTGCCCTGGCCTATCATGTTTCCGAATAACCTGTTTCGGCTGAAGAGTGAATAACCGGTGACGAGTAGATCTCCGAGATATGCTGAATTCTTAATATCACGGTCGTTGGTGAAGATGGCATCAATAAACCGTTTCATCTCAATGGCGCAGTTTGACATAAGAACGGCCTGGAAGTTATCTCCGTATCCCAGACCATGGCATATGCCGGCGGCAATGGAGTAAATATTCTTGAGAACCGCTGCATATTCAGTGCCAAATATATCATCAGAAATTACTGTTCTGAGATAGTGATTTTCCAGAAGTGATGCCACTCTGGTGGCCGTATCTTCATTCAGGCCCGCAACAGTAAGGTATGAGAGCTTTTCTAGTGCTATCTCCTCTGCATGTGTCGGTCCTGTGAGTATAATCAGATTTTCGTAGGGCACATTGTATTGAGCATGGAGGTACTCACCTACTATCATATTGTCACCGGGTATAATCCCCTTTATTGCCGAACAGATGATTTTGGAGGAGATATCTGTATTAAGCTCTTGAAGCTGCAGTTTCAGGTATGCAGAGGGTATTACAAGTATAATAATATCTGAAAGGGTTACCGCTTTGTTAATGTCGCTGGTCATCACCAGCCTGTCAGCATCCAGATCCACGTCGCTAAGGTAGCGGGGATTATTCCCGTGTTTTTTTATATGAGTGATTATCTCTTTCTCATGAATATACCATCCTGTTTTTTTTGTGTTGGCCGAAAGAAGTTTTACAATTGCCGTGGCCCAGCTGCCGGAGCCAATAACTGTTATATCACATTGCGGTTCTGCCATAAGATTGTTTTGCGGCAAAGGTAAGAAAAAAGCTGTCAGGATTTCTCCAGACAGCTTTTGAGATGAGATACAATCTATGATGAGCTAAAACTATTTTCTGATTACATCGCCGGCACTTGATGAGTGTGCATCAACAAAACCGGGGTTTCCGTAATAGTATATATCACCGGCACTGCTTGCTCTTGCCTTAAGCCTTTCTGTAACGGTGATTTTAATATCTCCTGCGCTGGATGATGATAGATCGGCCTCTCTTACAACCAGCTCAACTCCTTTTATATCACCTGCACTGGAAGTTCTGGCTTCAAGGTAATCAGCCTTACCTGAGATTGTAATATCACCGCTGCTACTGGTTGAAAGATTCAGCTCATTGGCCGTTACTTCAATTTTAACATCACCGGCGCTGCTCGTTCTTACTTTAAGTTCATCTGCCCTGAGAGGCGTTACCCCTATAATATCACCTGCACTTGATGCCGACAGGTAATCTACCTCTTCCAGTGTGACATGTACTGCCATCTTTTTATGCCAGGTAAGATTGACACGGTCAAGGTAAACTTCAAGAACACCGTTCTTTACCTCTGTAACTATATATTCTATCAGATTGTCATCCGCTTCAACCTCAACATTAAAACCGTTACCCTGGGTAAGGTAGATATCGATTGCCGTGGCTGTTTTTACACCGGTAAATCCTGTAATACTGCGGCTCTGTGTTGTTATATCCCCGCTGCCTCTGATTCTCCTGTTAATCTGGGCGGAAACATCGGTGATCGTCAATGCTGTTATCAGCATAATAAAAAGTAGTCTCAGGGTTTTCATCATTATTCTATTTGGTTAGTACTTGTTTTATAAAGTTTTAACCGGGATCTCTTCCTGTTGAAATGGTGTAGGTAAACGATCACAGGATACCGGGTTATTCAGAACAATGACGACTACATAAATAAAACGTTGCACATCCGGATAATATTTTTCCTTCTGCACAGGTCCCGGATTTCTTTTTACCTCTGTTTAACCCCCTAATAACAGGGTTTTAAGGTACGGGGATTTCTTTTAAGAGTCAGGATAACTGGATTTCAGATTCACAAATAATTATACCAATAAAGCAGGGCCAATCGACCCTGCTTTATCACTAATCCTTAATTTTTTCCCGGCTGTTAACGGGTTGCTTTATCAAAACGTTTGTTTACAACATTCCAGTTTACCACATTCCAGAAGGCTCCGATATAGTCGGGCCGCTTATTCTGATATTTAAGGTAATAGGCATGTTCCCATACATCAAGTGCAAGTATCGGGCTGCCCTTAACCGGTGATACGTCCATCAGGGGATTATCCTGGTTAGGAGTGCTGCCAACCTCAAGTTTTCCATCGCTGTTGACAACCAGCCATGCCCAGCCGCTTCCGAATCTGGTTGCAGCCGCGTTGCTGAATGTCTCCTTAAACTTGTCAAATGATCCAAACTGCTCATTTATGGCAGTCATAAGCTTATCAGATGGCTTTCCTCCGTCCGGACTCAGATTCTCCCAGAAGAGGCCATGGTTGTAGTAACCACCACCGTTGTTTCGTACTCCTGTCGACTCCTTTGATACTGAATCAAAAATCTCTGCAAAAGATTTGTTAGCCACAGCCGTTCCCTTGATTTCATCCATAAACTTGGTATAGTAGCCACGGTGATGCTTATCATAATGGATCTCCATAGTCATTTTATCGATATAGGGTTCCAGTGCATCATATGCGAAAGGTAGTTTGGGAAACAGAAATTCTGCCCCTTTGTCTGAAAAATCGTTGAAAGTATTCATATTATTAACTCCTGACATTTGAGCCTGAACGGATAATGCGATTAATCCTATTCCGGCGATTGTTAAAAAACTTTTTTTGTTCATAGCTTTTCATTTATATGTTAAACAACAGGGAGCAAAAAATGTTTAATCCACCTTCGCGTTCCGCTTCGGCGGACGAGAGGGTGTGGTTAAATTCCCCGGGGCTTGCCCCGGAAAGAAGGGTCCAGGGCTTGCCCTGGGGTATAATACCATTTATTAACGGATTATCAGCAATAGTTAATCATGTGAAGACTAATGAAATGTATAAGTTTCAGCTTCACGGCGGGGAGATAGTTCCCTGGAATTCAAATGCCCTCCGGGATCAGAATCAGGTCCTGGAGGGCATATGCTCACATTATCACAAACAGCTATGGAGATCAGATGCTCGCTCGATCACAAACAGCTATGTAGATCAGATGCTCACACAATCACAAGCAACTCATGGAGATCAGATGCTCACATGATCACTATTCAGGTCATCTGTTATCCCGGAGAGATCTCGGTGTTCCTGAAACGGAGTATCTCTTTCCGGCCTTATTTTTCAAAAAAGTAATCGGGTCGTTTCCATCGTACCGGAGCCGCGGGCTCTTTCATAAGCTTAATGCCTTCCTTTTCAATCAGTTCAAGTGCTACACTGACTGCTTTCTCCAGTTGTGGATCCCTTCCTGCGGCTTCCATTGCCGGATCCTGCATTACTTCAATGTCAGGTGCCACTCCTTCACCTTCGATTGCCCATTTTCCATCCCTGTCATAGAATCCTCCGCGGGGAGCAACCATCCTGCCCCCGTCAATAAAGGGAGGAGTATCCCATGTTCCCACGAGACCGCCCCAGGTAAGTGTGCCAACAAGCGGACCTATGCCCATCTCCCTGAAAAGGTAAGGCATCAGATCTCCGCCGGAACCTGCTCTTTCATTAATAATCATCACCTTGGGGCCCCATAGTCCGGCCATGGGTGTTGTAAACGGGCGTCGTGTATTTGTCCGACTGTTAAAGTAGCCTATCAGCTCTCTTGATAATACATCAACTATATAGTCAGCTGCGGACCCGCCGCCATTGTTTCTTTCATCAATTATTGCTCCCTGTCTGTCCTGCTGAGCAAAATAGTACCTGTTAAAGTTACTGTATCCTCCTGCACCTGTATTGGGAAGCCATACATATGCCAGTTTGCCTTGTGACAGGGAGTCAACAAGGCGCCGGTTTGATTCAACCCACCAGGTTGTTCTGAGCTGATTTTCATTTGACACTGGTTTAACCGTCAGGTCGCGGGAATCCGACCCATCAGCATTTTTGCTTACGGTAAGTTTAATTGTTGTTCCGGCCGTTCCTTCGAAGAAACTGTAGAGGTTCTCCCGGTCAGTGATCTGTCTGTTGTTAACGGCAATCAGGAAATCTCCTTCAGCCACGTCCATGCCCGGCATACCGAGGGGTGCCACAAGGGAGGGATTCCAGTTTTCAGCAGTATAGATTCGGGTTATCATATACCGCCCCTCAGCAGCTTTATAATCTGCCCCCAGGAGCCCGACCGGCACACTCTTAACCTCCGGGAAATCACCGCCGGAGGTATAGGAGTGACCCACAGCAATCTCCCCTCCAAGGATATCAATAATATAGTTCATCTCAGCACGGTGTCTTACATGCTTGACCCACGGACTGTACCATTCAAAGACATCGTTCCATGGTGCGCCATGTGTATTGTCTACATAGAGGAAGTCTCTCTGGTAACGCCACCCTTCGCGGAATATCTGCTGCCATTCGGCAGAAGGATCAACCTTAACCATTAATCCGGTTGTTTCTATTTTATCGTCATCGGTTTTGACTGGAGTCTGTTTGGTATCGGTTATTCCCCAGTTGTTGCCGCTCTGCCATAGTATTTTCTGCCTGTCGGCTGACACCTTCCCCTGCCGGAAATTTTCCATAAAGGTTTTTGCCTCATTATCAGTTACAGTATACTTCATGAGGTTGGATCCCCTCGAACCCGGCTGATTCTGAACAATAAAAAGTGTTCCTTCAGGTCCTGGTAACAGGGCGGTGTATTCACCTTCGCTTATATCTGCTGCCACAATTCTGAGGTTAATACCGGCAGCGTCAATCACAACTTTCTTAACTTCTTCTGCTTCTTCGGTATCGGGTTGTTCGCTCTCCTTTCTGGTACTCTTTTTACCCGACTCTGACTTTTTATCCGCTTCCTGTTTTGAAGAGGGCTCCTCTTCGTCGCTGGTGGGTAGAAACGGGCTTGGGGTTTTATCTGAAAGAAGTACCAGGTAGAGAGACCTGGTTGTTTTTACATCGTAAGAGCTCATATCAAGCCATCCCGTTCCAAGTCCGAAACTGGTACTGGCAAGAAAAAAGATGTATTTACCCGATTTATCCCACACAGGAGATATTGCATCTGCCATGCCGTCTGTAATCTGAATGCGTTCACCTGTTTCAGCATTACAGACCATAATGGCTTTATGCTGGTTCTCCAGGATTTTTGCATATGCTACCCATCGTGAGTCCGGTGACCATACCGGGTTCATGGATCGGTCAGGATGTGCATAGTTGTCGGAGTCTGCGATAAATGATTTATCTGATTCAATATTTACAATCCACAGGTTATAGTGAGTGTCGGTAAAGGCTATCTGTTTTCCGTCTGGAGACCATTCAGGACGGAAAAAGAAACTTGGGTTGTCAATCGGGATAGTTTTCCTGTTTGAGCCGTCCTGGTCGGCAATCACCAGCTGATATTCACCTACCTTATCGCTGAACCAGGCAATCCTGTCACCTTTGGGTGACCATACCGGGTATCTGTCGGCAATACCGGGAGTCTGGGTAATATTTCTCCATGATCCCTTGTCGGCCGGTATGGTAAGTATCTCGCCCCTGTATTCAAAAATTGCCCTCTGGCCTGTTGCAGAAATATTGCCGTTGGTTAATCTTGCGGGATTGATCTCCTCCCATCTTTCACGGGCCCAGTGAAAATCTCCCTTAACATCAATTAAGGGGGTTGTGGTATTCCCGGTTGCCGGATTCAGAATATGCAGCCGGCCCCCCTGTTCATAAACAATATTTTTTCCGTCAGAGTCAATGCTTTTTACATCGAAATCTCCATGGAATGTGTGCTGGTGAACAGTGCCATCAGTTAAATCGTATGCCCAGATATTTGAGGCAAAGTCCCTTTCAGAGATGAAGAAGACCTTGTCGCCGTGCCATACAGGATCCATATGCCTTTCATTGTCGGTGCGGGGAGTCTGTTGCAGGGAGAGTGTTTCAAGATCAACTATCCAGATTGGCTGTGCCTGTCCTCCGCGATAGTTTCTCCATTCCGGATCCCAGAATGTTATGGGTGTATATGCGAGATATCTCGCATCAGGTGACACCTCTCCGTAAGCTGCCCTGACTACAGGAAGCGGTTTCGGTGTGCCGCCGGCAACTGCAACGGTATAAAGTCTTGATGATCTGGTAGGATGGCCGTTTCTGCCACTCTGGAAAACTATCCGGTCGTTACCGGGCATCCATCCCTGCACTATATCCGCGCCGGGGTGATATGTTAACCGAACCGGCTCACCACCCTCTGCAGGGATAAGATAGACATCACTGTTCCCGTCATACTGTCCGGTAAAAGCAATCCATTCTCCGTCAGGTGAAAAATGAGGATTTGTTTCTGCTCCGGTTGATGATGTGATCCGGTGAGCGTCACCGCCGGCTGTGGATCCTAACCACAGGTCATTGGCGTAAACGAATACAATGTGGTCACCATGTATGGTTGGTTGCCTCAAAAGCATTGTACCTCCGTCAGTAGCTGCCGCCACCGGAGAAATTAGCATCAGGAAGAGGATAAGTTTATTCATACGTTTAAAATTTTGTAATTATCTGACAAGAAGTTAATAAAAAATTGAGAACGAATGGAACCGCTTCGCTCTCGCATAATATTTTTTAAACATACTCTTTTGTGATATTTATGCTTAAAAAAGAACACGTTCGGTTCATAGGATTGATATAAATTAAATAACTGTTATTTAATAGATTATTTGAGTGTTGCGTAATATAAGGGTGCGGATATCTGGATCATGGGTTATGCTTGCAATAGTATCATACTCGTAGTTCCGGGTAACCGGTTACTGATTTTCGATGTTATGCACACCGGGAAAGTTAAAGTTATGAAGAAATGAAATAAAATCAGGAAAGCCATATGATTTTTAGCTTCAAATAATTTTACTTTAACAAAAAAAATGGGTTATGGTTGATCCGGAAATTCTTTTTGGTGTGTCAGGGAGTGTTCCTTCCTGCGGGTTTTCAGTGCTGCCTACACCGCTACACCTATTGCCGGTGCTTACAGATCTGTATGGAACCAGACTGTGGTGTAAGAGGGATGATATGACCGGATTTGCATTCGGGGGCAATAAGAGCAGGAAGCTGGATTATCTGATCCGGGATGCTATGGAGAGGGGGTGTGACTCAATTGTCACCTTCGGTTCGGTTCAGTCAAACTGGTGCAGGATAGCTTCAGCAGCAGCGGCTGTAAAGGGACTGGATGCATATCTGATTCTATCGGGGAGTGAGCCGGTAGTGCCTGGCGGCAATCTGCTGCTCGACAGGCTGGTGGGGGCTTCAGTTGAATTTACTGAGAGTGAAAAGGAGAGTGAGATTCTGGATCTGTGTAGCAGGCAGATTGAAAAGCTGAGGAATGATGGCGGTAATCCCTATTTTATGGCTGTGGGAGGATCTGACAATATTGGAAGTACGGGGTATATAAAAGCCATGGGAGAGATTATCAGTTATGGTAATGAACGGGGAGTTGACTTTTCCAGGATATTTGTTGCATCGGGCTCAGCAGGAACACAGGCAGGGCTGGTGGCAGGGAAACTGATATCAGGTTGGCAGGGTGATATTACCGGTGTTTCTGTTGCCCGGCAGGCAGTTGAGCAGAGGGAGAAGGTCTCTGCCATTGCAGCTGCATTGCTACGGTTTCATAATTATGAATTTGCCCGTGAGGAGGTGGAAAAGGCAGTAATTGTTGATGACAACTATCTGGGGGCCGGTTACAGGGTTAACACCCCGGAATGTGAGGAGGCGGTAACCAGGTTTGCCCGCAGTGAAGGTGTATTTCTGGATTATGTCTATACGGGAAAGGCTGCTGCTGCTCTGCTCGATTACTCTGCCAGGGGTGCTTTTGCCAGAGAAGAGGATACTCTTTTTATCCACACCGGAGGGGCCATTCAGCTTTTTGAATAAGGAAGGGGTGCCATCCAGCTTTTTGAATAAGGAAGGGGTGCCATCCGGCACCCCTTAAAACCTGTAAAACCGGAGATAAACAGTTCGGGGGATTCCTCAGAAGGTTATTTCTGACAGTGTCTTCTCAATATCAAGATCGGTCAGTTCATGGTCTTCAAGGTCTCCTGCGAAGTATTTCTCGTAGGATGTAAGATCAAAGTGTCCGTGTCCGCTAAGGTTAAAGAGAATAGTCTTTTGTGTACCGGCGGCATCTGCACGCCGGGCCTCATCAACAGCTCCCGTTATGGCGTAAGTCGATTCGGGCGCCGGAATTATTCCTTCACTCCGTGCAAATATTACCCCGTTTTCAAAGCAATCCTTCTGCAGTTTTGATTCTGCTTCAACCAGGCCATCCTTAAGCAACTGGCTTACCAGCACTCCTGCACCGTGATACCTTAAGCCTCCGGCATGTATCTTTGCCGGAATAAAATTGTGACCAAGAGTGTACATGGGCAGCAGGGGTGTCATTCCAACCGTATCACCATAATCATACATAAATTTCCCTTTGGTAAGCTTGGGGCAGGACGCAGGTTCAATTGTCAGCAGGCGTGTTTTTTTCCCTTTAAGAAGATTCTCCCTGATAAAGGGGAATGATATCCCGGCAAAATTGGATCCGCCGCCAAAGCATCCTATTACAACATCAGGATAATCACCGGCTTTTTCCATCTGCAGCAGTGACTCCTCCCCTATGATTGTCTGGTGCAGCAGTACATGGTTAAGAACGCTTCCAAGTGAATATTTGGTTTCAGGGTCAGAGGCAGCTTTTTCAACAGCCTCAGAGATAGCTATTCCCAGGCTGCCGGGTGAGTCAGGGAACTGCTCAAGTATCTTTCTGCCTGAATTCGTTAAATTGCTGGGTGATGGAATAACTGTAGCATTATATGTGTTCATCATCAGCTTGCGGTATGGTTTCTGGTCATAGCTGATTCTTACCATATAGACCTCCAGTTCAATGCCGAAATGGTTGCAGGCAAAGCTGAGTGCTGATCCCCACTGACCGGCACCTGTCTCCGTAGTAATCTTTTTAACCCCCTCCATCTTGTTGTAATATGCCTGGGCAATAGCGGTATTTGCCTTGTGAGATCCGGCATAGCTGCCCCCCTCATACTTATAGTATATTTTACAATTTGTACCAATTGCCTTTTCCAGGCCATACGCTCTGAAGAGCGGACTGGGTCTGTAGGTGCGGTAGAGATCCAGTATTTCACCCGGAATATCTATATATTGTTCTGTTGAGACCTCCTGTTTTATAAGCTCCATCGGGAAGAGCGGGGCAAGGTCCTCCGGCCCTATGGGCTCCCTGGTGACAGGGTGAAGGGGGGGCAATGGCCTGTTGGGCATATCAGCCTGTATATTGTACCATCTTGTTGGCATCTCACTCTCTTCCAGTAAAAATTTCCTTGTCTTTTCCATTTTTAAATTATTTATTGATTAGTAATGATTCCGGGGTCCTGAAACAGGAAAGGCACGCTGTGAACAGCGTGCCTTTCAATTCCTGATGGATTTTTTATCCTATATCATAACATAACAGCATTGCTCACAGTAATATTTTTTTTACCGTGCCAGCACCAATTATGTCCTTTTATCATTTTCACAGGGGTCAAAATTATCTATTTTTTTTACAAACACTACAATTATGCAATATTTTTTTATTGTTTATTCATTTAGCTGTTGTTCAAGGAGCCTTTGCTGGTTTATGCGGTCCCTAAGGTGCCGACTGTACTCTCTTGACCTTTTTTCACGGTATTCACCCCATGCAACTGCAGCCCATTCAGAAGCATTATTCAGATCTCCCAGTATCTCGTATACTATTGCCAGATTATGTGCAGCTCTTCCTCTCACCTTTCTGTGACCCGACTCCATTGCAGCGGAGAGTGATTCAATGGCATTGTTCCACCGGTTGAGCTCCATCATCCTGGCTCCTGTTTCAAGATCAGGGTTTCCTTTCCCCTTTTTATAGTACTCCCTGGTTGTCAGTATCCAGTTTGGGAGCACCCTTGAAGCATAGACAGATCCGGCCTGACTGCTGGCTTTCATGATGGCCTCCTTACGTCTGGCAATTGAATTTATAGTACCTAACACCGGCAGAGCTGTATTGTCAGCGGAAAGCTGATGCGAGAAGATAAACTCATCAAGGATTATCCTCTCTGACGGGTAGTAGAACCTGAACCCGCACCTAACAGTTGTTTTGGCGGCGGTACCTATACCCAGTGCATTTGCTCCCATTGCAGGAGCTGCAGAAACTGTAAAATCAGAATCATACGATTCCAGGGCTATCAATGCATCTGTTCCCGATTCATTACATAAGTCAGTAACCATCTCCCAGGGCAGTGGATAGGGAAGGACTCCCCCTATCCCCGAGCCAGGCAATACCTTATCTGAATGACCTGCACTGAAGCGGTCAGACCGGTTTAGATTATCTGTAAGTTGAGCCGTAACCAGGGTAGCGAATGCAATGTCATCTCCCTCACCCTCTCCGGTTATAATCCCTTCGATCCTGTTGACCTCACTGTTTTCAGGAACGGTACGGTTAATGACGGTTACATTTTTGATATCAGAGGGTATATAGACAGGAGATGGGGCCAGGGTGTCAAAACTGATTCGGGCCGAGGAGCATCCTGTTATAAGGAGAACTATTGTAAGGATTGAAAGGTGGATCTTTTTCATCTGGTTTAAGTTTTATTTGTTATATGGTTTTACTGCTGATCTTTCTTTTTCTGACTGCAAATATCTGGCATTATGGCAAAAAGTGTGCCCGTCTGTTTACGGAAAAACCCCAGCCTGCTGGTAATTATTTTTTCAAAGTTCAGTAATAAATCTTAAATTGTGTCTGTTTTAACCGATTTCAGGGCATATTAGTTAAATAAAAACCTAAAGCTATGAGTAACGAGTCTTTCAACTTCAACAAATTTATTAAAGATTCAATTGAAACCATTACCAGACCAAAAGAGTATTTTGCGGCGCTGACACTCGAAGGTGGTCTGGGTGAGCCTGTTATCAAGGCTGTTCTCTACGGTATTGTGGCCGGTATATTCACCCTGATCTGGAGCTTCCTTAAGATAGGTGCGGTTGCAGGGGGAATGTTTGGAGGAGCAATTGGAATTATGGCTTTTATCTGGGCTATAATTGGAGCAATTATTGGTCTTTTTATAGGTGCGGTAATTATGCTGATCATCTCTGCTGTATGCGGGGGCAGTACCGATTTTGAAGCCAATTTAAGGGTTACAGCCTCAATGATGGTGCTTATGCCGGTCAGTGCATTCTTCGGCTTCTTTTCCGGGTTAAATTTCTGGCTGGGCTTTCTGATAACAATGGTTATATATCTTTTCGGACTCTATCTGATGTATTTTGCCCTTACCGGTTCGTTAAAGGGAAAGAGTGGTATATCCCGTATTGTTACAATTGCTCTGGCTGCTCTGGTGGTGCTGTTTATGCTGATTGGAATGGGTGCAAAGCGGACTGCAAATAAATATCTTCGTGAATATGGTATAGAGACAGAGGAGGGTGAAAGAAACTTTGACCAGATGGCAAAAGATATGGAGGAGGCCCTTAAGGAGTTGCAGGAAGAGGGTGAAAAAAAATAACGAAGAGTAATCTGAACAAAAAATTTAAAACGGGGAGCAGAACGTCCTGATCTGCTCCCCGTTTATTTTTATTTTGTTCCGAAAAGCCTGTCGCCGGCATCTCCGAGTCCGGGAACGATGTAGCCGTTATGGTTCAATCCGCTGTCAAGGGCTGCAAGATATATGTTCACATCAGGATGTTCCTTTTCAATCCTTTCCACCCCTTCAGGAGCACCCACTATACAGACAAGCCGGATATGCCTTGCTCCCTGTTCCCTGATAGCTGTGATGGCCGCAGAGGCGCTGCCACCGGTTGCAAGCATGGGGTCCAGAACCATCACAAAGGCATCGTGAAACCGCTCGGGAAGTTTTTCATAGTAAGGCTCCGGTTTAAGGGTTCCCTCATTACGGGCAATTCCAATATGCCCCACCCGTGCATCGGGAATAAGTCCAAGGATACCGTCAACCATCCCCAGTCCGGCTCTCAGAATGGGTACCAGAACGACTTCTGCCGACAGTTCAAGGGTTGATGTTTCTGTCATGGGAGTCTCCACAATTGTCTCTCTCATTGGCAGATCCCTGGTTATCTCATAGGCCATCAGCCCGGCAATTTCATTCAGGGCGGTACGGAAATTCCTGGTATTGGTGCCCTTGCGCCTTATATGTGTCAGCTTGTGGGTTATCAGAGGGTGGTCAAGGATATATACCATATTTACATCAGGGCTTTGAAGGCTTCGTATACAAGGAAGGCAGGCCAGACCAGTGCCTTGAGAAATCCCAGGACACCCATCCATAGTCCTGTGGCTGTTGAGATAAACCAGACTGCCGCTCCTATAAGGCCGAGTCCGTAAATGGCACCCGATGAGGCATTGTTTTGTACATCACGTTTCATGGTTGTAAAATTTATTTCAGATGGTTAAATTACCTTTAGGTATAGCACCTGGATAAAAATACAACTTTATCCGTAATCTTTGATTAGGTAGTTAATGTTTTAATCCACCTTCGCGTTCCGCTTCGGAGGACGAGAGGGTGTGGTTAAATTCCCCGGGGCTTGCCCCGGAAAGAAGGGTCCAGAGCTTGCCCTGGGGTATAATACCATTTAACTTATAGTTGCATCCTGAACTGCGTCTGAAAGCAGTTCATCCCGGATCAGGATGATATTGTTTTCGAGAATCCCCAGATATACCAGTGACCAGCTTGTCCAGTTGCCTTCAAACATTGCCTCACTCCAGCTCTTTTCCCCTTCCGGAGTATTAAATCCGAGCAGGTCAATTGCCATTTGCGGTGTAATTCTCCCGTTGCCGGATGTTTCAACTACCCCGATAAAATCCTGTATGCTTTTTTCAAGCTGTTTACCCAGATCCGGATTGTCTCCGTTAAACATAATCTCTGTTGTCAATTCTCTTGAATCAGCAAGACTAACTGAGGAGGGATTGTCAATGAGTGCATTTATGTCAGCTTTGGCGCCTCTCAGGATTTGATCCGTAGCTTCATGGATAAGTTTAAGAGCCTGTCCGGCTGATTCATTAATATCGCTGATATCTGTAATGCTCCCGGCTTCCCCGCTATGCTGAAGTTTTGTATTTCCTGCTGCTGCAGCTGCTTTATGGTATACAGACGCTATATACATTGAATCATCAAGGCTGTTACGCGATACCGAAAGAGCAAGCAGGGCATTAAAGGCTGAGAGGATTGTTAGAAGGAGAAGGATGCTGACAGTATTGTAGATGCTGAAGTTCTCAATCCGGCCGGTGACGTAGAGGAATACCGGAAGAAAAACAACAAAGGGGAAAGGGAGACCTGCCAGCAGCATTTTACCTGCTCCGGGCCAGTGCATTATCTTGAAAAGCATCCCGGTGAAGATCACCAGCAGTGTAAGGTATGTAACGATGTAAAGGGGTTTCAATGCTTTATCTCCTTTTCCGCGGTAAGAGTTTACCAGGGCAGCAGGGAAAAAGATAAGAAGAAGACCTGCGAATCCCAGAGTCAATAGTATCCCGGCACCGGGTAAGTGCAACATTTTAAAGAGGGTGCCGGTAACTGTAATTATTAAAAAAATAATGCCTGAAATATAGATTTTCTGTTTCATATGTCCGGAGTTTTAATGGTCAAAAAGAACTTGATTTGTATGGTCTATCAGTTAAGGTTTTGTTCTGTTAAATCATTGATTGTTGAATTTTTCAGAACGAATTCTGCTGCGCGTTACCGGCCAGGTTCCGGATAGTTGCAGCTTCTGCATCCAGCAATGACCCTTTTAGCAGATTTAAGCTCTGTATTACTGCTTCAGGTCTGCTACGCGGTTGCATCTCATCCCCGAATGGCAAAGGAGGCAGGTATCTTTCAATCTCCAGGGCAGAGGCTAAAACCTTACCCCTGAAATCTCCGTTCAGTTTAACCAGCAGTGAGGAGAATGAACCGAGTTTGTTTTCAAGTTCAGTGATAAGGGAGGCAGATGTATCAAAACCATTTTCCTCTATTGTATTAATAAGATCCATCAGGGTTTGTGTTTCTGAATGGAGAAGGGTCAGGTCTTCAGATTCTGCTGCCTCGGCCTCTGCCTCTGACCACAGAACATCATTTCTGGATAATCTGAACTCAAGGCTTCTGTTTCCCAATTCTGTTGTTGACAGAAACATCTTTTCAAAGTTGTGTATAGTATCAAAATTAATAAGGGCAGAGGGTACAAAGAACAGGACGGTTGCAGTAATAATTGTTATCGCCCTTGCGGAGACTGAAGCTTCCCTCTTTCCATGGTGCCAGATAAATGAGGGTATTACCAGAATGGCAAAAAGAGAGATTCCCAAAAGGATAAATACTGAAGCTCCCGGCCAGTGCATGATCTTAAGCAGGTAGCCTGCCCCGAATATGGAAGCAGAGATTCCTCCCCATATAATAATCCATGCAGGCACAATCCTGGCATGATTCCGGAGCATTGAGTGTACTCCTGCAGGAACGAAAAGGAATACTGCAGATAGAATACCAGCCGAAATAAGAACCGGGGCACCCGGCCAGTGCTGTATCCTGAAGATAATACCTGCAATATAAAGAGCCGAGGCAAGGAAAGCAGATATAAAGAGAAACACTCTTCTGCTGCTTTTGCTCTCCTTCCATAATACTGTGAGGGATGAAGGGAGAAATATAAAAATAATCATAAAAGCCCCCAGGGTTAACAGTACACCTGCCATTGGCATGTGCAGGATCTTAAGAACTGAAGCAAGACCCACCATAATGGTTCCCGCCACACTGCTGATCTTCATTGCTTTTTTCATTTTTCTGTATTTTGAATCAACTGCATAAAGTGTCTCTTCCTGTATCTCCCGTAAACCGTTTTCACCAATTCTGAGTCTGACTCTTCTGAACGCTTCATCAAATCCGGCTTCCGCCTTCATTTCATCCTCAATCTCACAGCAGATATGATCTATCAGATCATCGCAGAGATGAGAGAATACTATCTCCTGCCTTTTAACGAACTGAGAAATTATGTCTGTCTGCCTTCCCGTTATCTCATTCATAAATTACTCCCGGTGCCGGGTTAATTATTTGCGACATAGCCTCAAGAAATTCTTTCAGCTCTTTCATTTTCTCTATTACTGCCGACTCTCCTGCAGGCGTAAGTGAGTAATAGATTCGGATGCGGTTATTGTAATTTTCGCTCTCTGTCACCAGAGACCCCTCCCTTTCAAGTTTGTGAAGGACAGGATAGAGAGCTCCGTATGTCAGTTTTATTTTACCGGCTGTAATCTCTTCAACCATTCTGGTTATTTCATATCCGTACATGCGGCCTCTCTCTGCCAGCAGTTTCAGTATTATGGTCTTCAGTGAGCCCTTAAGTAAATCGGTAGATATCATTTGATTTTATATATATAAGAAACCTTTATATGCAAATATATAAGAAACTTTTATATAAGTCAATAGTTTTGCAAAAAAAAATCCTGAGCGGTAAGTCAGGATCTTTTTCCCGGGTTGTTTCCGGCAGGGTGTTTAAGATATTATCTCCTCTTGCTTAATTCCGGCATCTCTATATCCTCTCCCCACAAATATTTACCGAACCACTGCCAGTTATGCCACATTGCTGCAAGTCTTTCTTTTGGTTTGGTAATGCCATGACCGAATCCCTTGTATACAATCAGCTTTGTATCAACACCGACATCCTGTAGTCCCTGGAACAGTTCATATGCGTTTGGTATCGGAACCCTTTTGTCAAACTCACCATGCTGGATTAATGTTGGAGTAGAGGCATTATTTATATTTGTAATGGGTGAAGTTTTGCGGTATATCTCTTCATTCTCCCAGGGGGTAGCATTGAGGTACTGTCTTGTAAATGGATGTATATCAGTATTAACATAATAGGTCATCCAGTTCGAGATGCCTGCTCCAACTGATACTGCTTTAAATGCACTGGTATTGGTTGTCAGGAAGGCTGAGATATACCCTCCCTGGCTCCATCCCATGGTACCCATTTTATCAGTGTCGATAAGGCCCTCCTTGTCAAGATATTCTATGCCTGACATCACATCCCAGGCATCACCCACACCAAGATTTTCCACATTCAGCTTCCTGAATTCCTCACCGTAGCCTGCTGATCCCCTGTAATTAGGCATCAAAACCAGAGCACCTTTATCAAGCCATTGCAATACAGGGTAAACAGACGAAGGTGCCGGTTCAGGAAGTGATATACCGGTTGGACCACCGTGAATGTTTACCAGTAGCGGGTACTTCCTGCCCGGATCATAGTCCATGGGCTTATGAAGGATACCTTCAATGATTGATCCGTCCTTGCTTTTCCAGCTTATTACTTCCGGAACCGAATATTTCCAGTTATTGATCTGGGCAGTAAAATCGGTCAGCTGCACCGTTTTATTATTACCGAGGCTGACAAGATACACCTCACGGAGACTTTTATCTCCGGCTCCCTGATATGCCATGGTAGCACCATCCTTTGAAACAGATAATCCATATATCCTTGCAGGATCATCAAGCACTTTTTCAACCTTCCCGTTATCAGGATTCATAAGGAATAATGGTCTTAATGTTTTTTGATATGCAGTGGCATAGATTCCCTGAACGGTCCATTTCATTCCTGAGAGGTTTTCATCAAAGTCCATGCCCAGTTCCCGGTTGTTATTTCCATCAGTATCAATCCTGAAATAGCGGCTGTTCATGTAATAGTTTGAGCTTGTATTGTCAACATCACTGGTGTAAAGAACAGATTTACTGTCGGGAGACCAGTCGATAAATCCGTCAGAACCAGCATTTGCAAC
This sequence comes from Bacteroidales bacterium, assembly GCA_020201035.1. Classification (GTDB taxonomy): domain Bacteria; phylum Bacteroidota; class Bacteroidia; order Bacteroidales; family VadinHA17; genus JAIVHO01. Next base: position 51,762 of record JAIVHO010000034.1, on the reverse strand, counting down.
CAGAGTGGTTATTTCCTTTGTATCGGTATCAAGTATTGATATATCCGATTTAAAGGAGGAGTTAAACAGTGGATCAGGCTGGTGGTTAAAAACTATCATTTCACCATTCGGGGACCATTGAAATGAAGTGATGGTATAATCAACGCTATCTATAAGCTTTTCAGGTTCCGGCCATTTCTGACACAACGTTTCTTTTGTCAGGGAGTCCTTTTCATAACATGGCAGCACAAAGTATTCAAGATTATCAGGATCAAAATCAATTACCATAAGCCGTGTGAGCTTATATTCATCATCTTCAACGGCATAGGAGCCATAACGATCTTCACGCTTTTTATCGTCTTTCTCAGTTTCCTGCTGAACTGTGAAAGCAATTTGTGTCCCGTCGGGAGACCATTCGAAAGCCCCGACACCATTCTTTTCCCTGGTTACAGGAAATGCCTCACCCCCTTCAGTGTAAATGGCATAAATCTGATTCTTGTTCCCCCTGTTTGATGTAAATGCAATCCATTTGCCATCGGGTGACCATTCAGGATTTCCGCTGTTATCATCAGGATTGTTAGTAAACTGGAATGGTTTCTGCCGGTCCTTTGATAGCCAGATTTCAGTATCATAACGGTTATTTTTCCAGTCAGTCTGAGTTACAGTAAAAAGAACATGATTACCATCAGGTGATATTACCGGAGTACCTGCACTTTTCAGGGATAAAATCTGTTCAAAGGAGGGCACAATCTTTTCATCCTGGGCGGATATATGAGTTGTTAGTAACACAATGACGCCCAGCAAAACAATCTTTTTCATACGTTTAAAATTTTGTAATTATCTGACAAGAGGTTAATTAAAAAATTGAGAACGAATGGAACCGCTTCGCTCTCGCATAATATTTTTTAAACATAATCTTTAGTGATATTTATGCTTAAAAAATATCATGTTCGTTTCATTGTATTTATGTATTTGTTATCTGAAGGCAAATTACGATTTTGGGATCTTCAAAACAAGAAAAATAAAGAGTGTCTCTCTCACTTGAGCCATTAGAATCCGGTCCGGCCAAGAGTACGGTATTCACTGATCACTGGTTTTTTCTTATCCTGTGTTTGACCAGGTGAAGAGAAGCTTTTTCCCCCAGTAATCCGGCTCCTAAAAATTCAGGTGAAGAGTTTCTGAGAAATCTTCTACGGTTCAATTTGTTGCTATTCATATTGTTGGGTTTGGGGTGTTAAACAACAAGATAAGCGATTGCAGGATGGAAGTCAATAAAAAGTTGAGTGATGAGGTAGCAGGTGTTGAATTTTTGAACCGGGTTGTTTAATTGTCCTAAAAAGCTGCGCTTTTGGGTACTGGCTGCTGCAGGCAGGTATCCTCGAATCGAAGATTTGGGATAATTAAGATATTGAATGATGTTTAATATTGGAATCTATATATTTCTTGATCCGGAAATATTCCTGATTATTGCGAATTATCCTGGATTTCTATATAGTAATCAGGCACCAGACAATGAGATGCTCAGGTTTGCATGAGCAATATTGAGTAAATCATAAATGTGTACGCCGTAAGGACATGCTTTTTCGCATGGTGCATCACAATTGGTGCATTTCACCGCATTATTAGCATGGAGTGATGCATACAGTTCCATTGCATATTTCTCCCTCTTTTGGGCAGTGAAATAGTGATTGTACCTCATTATTGTATTCAACGGGACATTGTGTGGACATACTTCTTCACACATGCCACAGGCGTGTCGGCAATAAAACGGACTCAATTCCTCAGTACAATTCTGGATAATCTGATTATCTGTGTAAGTAAATCTTGAACCTGAAAGCTTCAGGTAGTTAATTATATCATTTTGATTCTGGAAGGTGATCATTACAGAATTTACATCCTGGTTGTCAAGTACAAATCTTATTGCAGCATCACGAATCTCATTATCTCCCTCAATGCCATATCTTTCCAGGAAAGGAAAAGCTTTCTCGTGTTTTGCAGAATATTTCTCATGTATGGTTTTCATCCATTGGGGCATTTCTTTTCCCTCTTCGATGTATTTGTCGATTGATTTGCGCGTATTTGAATAGAAACCTCCAAAAGGATCCGTTTTCATTAATGTGGTTGCAATATCATATTCCCTGCACCTTTTCAGTAGTTTCTCGGCCATATCCCTCTGAACATAATTATATACCATCAGGAAGAGATCAAAGTATCCTTCATCAATTGCGGTATTAATTATAACATCCATAGCATCAGACTTATTCCACCAGGATTGGCCATGACTGGATAAACCGCAATAGCGGACAATGCCTTCTTTTTTCAGTTTAGTCATTGCTTTGAGGAATGCAGGATTCCTGACTTCATCAACAGTTGAAGGCATATGTAACGCCAGGCAATCAATATATCCGGAATTGAGTCGTTCAAATGCTGCCTTACCCATTTTATAAATATCATCAGCTGTCATCTCTTTTTTGACGATGATTTTAGTTGTAATAAAAAGAGATTCCCTTTCAAATTCTTTTATAGCCCCGCCTATCAACCTTTCATTGTTACCGTTCTGATATTGGTATGCCGTATCAAGGTAGTTAACTCCTCTCCTGATAATTGATTTCAGGAAATTCTCATCATTTATCATTGGCGTGCCACAGCCTATATCGGAGACCTGAAAACCGGTAAAATCATATATTTCGAGATTAAATAATGACATGGCATATTATTCGCGAATCATAGTTTAAAAAAATCAATCCGTTTAATAGTCGCAATCCCGGCGAAGCTAATTTGCATCGGCCTCCGTAGTTGGACGAGGTCACCCAACTTCTTTAATACAGGCCTTTATTTTAAGGGAAGGATGATATTCCTGTTTAAGATGCAGTATTTATTTATCTTGAGGTTTATACGAAAAGTCTTTCAGGTACCAGAGATATTTGACTTCAATATTGTCAAGTAACTTCATCATCTGCTTATTTAACCTTTCTCCTTCTTTTCCAAGCATCTCATAGGCTTTAATACCTGAATTCCATATATCAGCGGGATTAAGGCCAGGGTTAACAAGCATATAGGTCCCCTGGTCCATGCCAATCAATCCGCGATATACATATAGCGGGTAGGGAACTTCTTTTTCCTTGCGCAAGGAATTATACTCTGTTAGAAGCCTGTTTAGATCTTTTGCTTTACCAAGGGTTACCTGTACAAACCATACTTCCATGCACACTAGATCTTCGTACGCCACTGCCGGTTCCTCTGGGAGCCAAGACAGGTTAGACGCAAAATAGTAGCACATATCCCTGCTGGTGTTATAGGTGCCGTAGAATTTAGAGAACATCTCAGTCCAGCCTTCCGGATCTTTCTCGCCCATATCCCCAAGGGACATAACGATACTATCAAGGTATATATAGCTCGGCTTAATTTGGGATATCACATAATAGTGTAGGTCTCTGGACCGGTAAACTTCCAATGGAAATGCAAAATCACCGGTTGTCAGAAAATCAACATACTCTTTGAGGGCAGCCTGGTACTCATTGTTCATCGAGGGTTTAACATGATCCACATCCATTTTGTAGACCTGGGCATTATTATCTTGTAAAGGTATAAATGCCGAACAGAAAGCAATTAGAATGAAAATTCTCAAATTTTTCATGATTAGATAGATTTGTGGTTAATATACAGCAAGATACGCCATTGCAGGATGGAAGTCAATAAAAAGTTGAAGGGGGGGTAGCAGGTGTTGAATCGTTGAACTGTGTAATTGTTGAATCGGGTTGTTTAATTGTCCCGAAAAGCTGCATTTTTGCGGACTGTTGCTTGCCTGTTGCTGACTGGCCACCGGCCGCATCTGAACCTTCGTCAAGACTTCGGCTCATAAAGCTTATATTCCAATACGATTTTGTATTTTTATCATTTCCAGCAGGAGAAATGATTTATGGTGGTCACTGACTGTAATCAAACATTATTGCTATCTTAAGCAGCAAGCATGAAATGAGCGAAGCGGTCTCATTAAAGAAGTGAATAAAAAATTTAAAAGATATGAAAAGAAGAGTCTTTCTGAGAAATAACGGACTGGCACTTGCCAGTGTGCCCTTTCTTGTCAGTTCTGACATTATTGACGGGGGAAACGGGAAAAGCGGCCTTAGGGTACAATTTACCCGGGACGGACTGGACCTTGATCCTTCTGAATATTCAGATCTATTAAGGGAGATTGCGGGTGGTGAGGATGTGTTGGATAATTATTCGCGCTTTGGCGTTGTTAAAAGGATGGAAGAGAAGTTCGCTGAATTGCTGGGAATGGAGTCCGCGGTTTTTATGCCTACAGGGACCATGGCAAATCTTATTGCGGTAAGGAAGCATGCCGGATTGAATAAGAGGGTTTTGGTGCAGGCCGACAGTCACATATATAATGACACCGGTGATGGAGCACAGGTGCTGGCCGGTTTAAATCTTATCCCCCTGGCCGAGAGGAAGACCTCTTTCACCCTGGATGAAGTGATGGAAGCAATTGAGCGGAATGATCAGGGGAGAGTTAAAACAGGTGTAGGAGCTATTTCAATAGAATCGCCTGTAAGGAGAAGGAACAATGAAGTGTTCAGTTTCAATGAGATGGTTAAAATATCCGGGTATGCAAGATCAAGGGGAATAAAGATGCATCTTGACGGAGCCAGATTATTCAATGCAGTAGCACACTCAGGTATCCCTGCAAAGGACTATGCTTCCCTTTTTGACACGGTGTATATCTCTCTTTACAAGGATTTTAATGCCGCATCAGGTGCCGTTTTATGTGGTGCGAAGGTATTTACAGAAGAACTGTTTCACACGAGGCGGATGTTTGGAGGAGGAATGCCACAGGCCTGGCCATTTGCTTCGGTAGCCCTTTATTATGCTGACTCTTTTTTGCCTGATTACGCTGAAGCAATGAAGCGCTTTACTATATTCAGTGAAATATTAAACCGCAGGGAAGAATTTGAGATAAGTAAGATAGAGAATGGGACAAATGTTTTTCTAATGAAGGTGAGCACAAACAATATCAGTGGCTTTATTGAGAAACTGGCTGCCAAGGGGATAGATCTTCCCCGTCCGGCTGAAAATATTTTTTACCCCAAAATAAATAACACACTGCTGAGAGTAGACCCTGAAAAACTGGCCGGATATTTCATTGATTCTTTGCGATGATATCCCTGCTGCTAAGATGCCCGGTATTTTCAGATCCTTTATGGCTGATTCCCGGGCCCCACATATAGAGGGCCCCTTCCACTCTTCTCCATTTGTTTACTTTCCGGTCCTTTCCCTTAGCCGGGTTTAGCTGGCGTTAAACAGTGAAATGTTGAATAATTTGACAATAACACATCTGAAATAATGGATATTAAAGAAATGTATGGGATTTCTATGAAATTCACCTAAATTAGTTTAACATTTTATAAGCTAACAAATTTATACTATTATGCCTGGTGTTGAAGGAAGGGTGACTATGGTGACAGGTGCAGGACGGGGAATTGGCCGTGTTACGGCAAATATTCTGTCATCCCGGGGTGCAAGGGTAATGGCCGTTGCCCGAAGCGAAAATGAACTGCGGAGCCTGGGGCTTGACTATTGTGTTGCTGACCTTGGTACAGCTGAAGGTTGTAATCTTGCTGTAGAGCAGACACATAAGCGTCTTGGTCCGGTTGAGATACTGGTCTGCAATCATGGTATAGGATCAGCACATGAAAAAGTCATTTGGGAGCAGGAACCGGAGGTCTGGCGTGATACGATGCGAATAAACCTTGATGGTCCCTACTTACTGTCTCAGGCAGTTTTGAAGGATATGGTAGTCAGGGGATATGGGAGGCTGGTTTTTACCAGTTCTACGGCCGGACAGGTGGCCGAGCATGCCGGCAGTGCATATAATAGCTCAAAACACGGCCTTCTGGGCCTGATGCGATCTGTTGCCCGGGATGCCGGAGCTTTTGGTGTGACATCAAACGCAGTTCTGCCTGGTTGGGTAAAAACACCAATGGCTGATACCTCCGCAAAGGCTGAAGCGAAACAGCGCGGTATATCTGCCGAACAGGTATGGGAAGAGAGGGCTTCACTCTATCCTGCAGGCAGAGTGGTCACACCTGAAGAAGTAGCCGAAGTAATTGCCTTCCTGGCTTCAGAAGAATCAAGTGGGCTTAACGGCGAAGCTATTACTGTCGCACTGGGTGGCCTGATGTGATACTGTAAAGAATATATAATGCTCAGGTTTGTATGAGCGGTATTGCTTATTCTCTTCGGATGAAAAGCAAACATATATTTGTTATTGTGTTTATTCTCACTGTAATCGTAAGATTAATACTGAATTATAGTACACAACTAATACCCGGGGCAGGAGGAGGCTACAGTATTGTTCAGATAAGGGAGATTATTGAGGAAGGACACCTGGCAATGACTGACATGCCACTTATATTCTATTTTAATGAGTTGATAGTAAAGATAATTCTGCTGATTTTCCCGAATTGCCAGGAAGGAAATCTTATAATCAATGTATATAAGATTATTGACAGTATTGCTTTTCCTTTATTACTTATTCCTCTTTACAGGATACAAAAAGATATTCTCAGACATGCGTATCTGAAGATATTCCTGGCAGCAGTTGCCGGATTTGTGGTGTTATCATATTCTCCACTTGAATTAGCCTCCGATGCACAAAAGAATTCTATCGGGCTGATGTTTATGACTGCCTTTATTTTCTTCTTCCTTAAATACCTTAAAAATCAATCTGGTAAAGACGCTATATATTCGGCACTTATGCTTGTTCTGACCGGGCTTTCTCATTTTGGGACTTTTTGTGTCTGTTTATGTTTCCTGCTGCTTGCTCTGATTATCTTTTACAGATGGAAAGCAATCATACCAGTAATTGGATTTGGTATTGCCGCTGTTCTCCTTCCAAGCCTTTTGCTATTACTGAGGAATCTTACTCAGACTTAATGGGAATCAAAGATGAAATCACGGATCCTGACAGGACAATAATATTTGTACGTCATGGATTGGAGTGGTGGCTTATCTGGGAGTTCAGGATCAAGATTGCGCAACCACATATAGAGCTGAACGACAATATGATCCATAAATATGATCATATTTTCTTTCTCATACAGAAGCAAGGAGAAAATATATTTTATCCCGGGATTATTCTTACAGAACAGAATCTTAAGGTTTCAGGGCTGGTAAAACAAATAATATCTCTACATTAGAGATTGATTGTTTTAATTAAAAACTCTAATCATGAAATCATATCCAGCACAATACAGGCGTTACATTCTTTTTACCCTGTTAAGTCTGTTCGTTTTTCCATGCTACCTGATATCACAATCTAACCTGACGGTAGGAGAGGTATCTACTGCCCCCGGAGAGAAAAAATCCGGCTATATCATTGTTCCGGGCGGAGATGATGATGGCCCGGTAAAAGTACCTGTAACGGTTATTAATGGCAAAAAAGAGGGACCGACTTTAGCTCTTGTTGCGGGTGTTCATGGCTATGAGTACCCTCCGGTACTGGCTATGACGAAATTATCTATGGAACTCAACCCGTCGGATATCTCAGGGAAGGTAATAATAGTTCATGTTGCAAATATACCATCCTTTCTAAGGAGGACCGTTTATTACAATCCCTATGACTGGCAGAATTTTAACAGGGTATTTCCGGGAAAGATAGATGGAACAAGCTCGGAGAGAATAGCCTGGCAGATAACGAAAGAGGTGATCGATAAGTGCGATTACCTGATTGATAACCATTGTGGCGATGGCAATGAGGATCTTATGAGATACTTATACTTTACTGAGACGGGGAACCCTGAGCTGGATAAGAAGACAAAGGATCTGGCAGTTAATTTTAATCTGCAGGTAATAGTACATGAAACGGGCCGGACAAAGGATCTCCAGAATTCAATGTACGTAAGCAACACTGCATTGCTCAGGGGAAAACCTGCAATTTCAACAGAGGTTGGGAAGCTTGGACAAACAGATGAGTCCGATGTTAATGAGGTGTTACGCGGAAACTACAACATTATGAAGCACCTTAAGATGATTGAAGGCGAACCGGATATATTGTTTGAGTCTGTATGGGTGGAAGAGTACCAGATTATCCGTTCAGAACATCAGGAGGGACTATATTTTCCACTGGTCTCACGTGCCGATCATGTTCAGAAGGGCCAGCTTGTCGGTTACCTTACAGATTATTTCGGGAACAGGCTTCAGGATGTAATATCTCCCTACGATGGCATAGTATTATACATTATTGCCACACCACCTATGACCGAAGGCGAACCCATGGTAATGATCGGAAGGTTTTAAACTACTTAAAGTTGGTTTAGCCAATCCAACCGGCTACCTGCTCCGGGCTAACGCCGGCTAGCCCCAGTTTGTTTTTTTTGTTATATCCGTTAAGATCATTTGCCAGCTTGCCGGGTTTTTCAATCTCCAAAAGCTTTGCAAGTGTTGTAAATCCCAGCTTTCTGAGGGGTTCAATCCACTCCTCAGGGATACCTGCCTCTGTAAACTTCTCATCCGTATCAGCCTGCTCCCTCTTCTCAGGCCTCATCTGAGGAAAGAAGAGCACATCCTGGATTGAGTGCTGGTTGGTCATAAACATGGTGAGCCGGTCAATACCCATTCCCATACCCGAGGTGGGAGGCATTCCGTATTCCAGTGCCCTGACAAAGTCCATATCGATAAACATGGCCTCGTCATCTCCCTTCTCACTCAGCTTCATCTGATCATGGAAGCGCTCAAGCTGGTCAATGGGGTCATTCAGCTCGGAGTATGCATTGCAGAGTTCCTTACCGTTAACCATAAGCTCAAACCTCTCTGTGAGGTCCGGGTTGTTGCGGTGCTTCTTGCACAGGGGTGACATCTCCACGGGGTAGTCGGTGATAAAGGTGGGCTGAATGTAGTGAGGTTCGCACTTCTCACCAAAAATCTCATCGATAAGCTTACCCTTGCCCATTGAGGGGGCGTGTTCAATACCAAGTGTATCGCACGCCCTGCGCAGCTCCTCCTCTCCCATGCCTGTAATATCAATACCGGTATGCTCCTTTATGGCGCCGGTCATGGTAACCCTGACAAAGGGGCGCCTGTAGCTGATTATCTTATCGCCAAAAGGTACTTCGGTGGTTCCGTGGAGGTCAAGGGCAACCTTTTCCAGGATCTCCTCGGTGAAGTCCATCATCCAGTTGTAGTCCCTGTAGGCAACATAGATCTCCATCACGGTAAACTCGGGGTTGTGTGTCCGGTCCATTCCCTCATTACGGAAATCCTTTGAGAATTCATATACCCCCTCATAACCTCCTACAATTAGTCTTTTCAGATAGAGCTCATCCGCAATCCTCAGGTAGAGTGGCATGTCCAGGGCATTGTGGTGGGTGATAAAGGGACGGGCCGCTGCACCGCCGGGGATAGGCTGCAGGATAGGCGTCTCCACCTCAAGGTACCCTCTGGAGTTAAAAAGCTCACGCATTGACTGCATTATCTGCGTTCTCTTTCTGAAGACCTCCCTGGTGCCGGGGTTTATCACCAGATCAACATACCTCTGCCTGTATCTCATCTCGGGATCGGTGACTGCATGGTATACCTGACCATCCTTCTCTTTCACGATTGGAAGGGGGCGGACCGATTTGCTGAGGATGGTCAGCTCCTTTGCGTGTACTGTGATCTCGCCCACCTGGGTGCGGAACACATGTCCCCTGACCCCGATAAAATCACCTATATCCAGCAATCTCTTGAAAACAGTGTTGTAGAGGGTTTTGTCGTCGCCCGGACAGAGCTCGTCACGATTGAAATAGACCTGTATCCTGCCCCTGGAGTCCTGTATCTCGGCGAAAGAGGCCTTCCCCATAATCCTGCGTGACATTATTCTGCCTGCCACCGTGACATCTGAAAATTTCTCTTCTGCCCCGTCAAACTCCATCACTATATCCTCTGATAAGGCTGTTGTTTTGTATTCTGCTGCCGGATAGGGCTCTATACCAAGCTCTCTGAGTTCTTTCAGCGAATCCCTTCTTATCTGTTCCTGCTCACTTAATTGATTATTGCTCATATATGGTCTGAAATTTCTGCAAAAATAGTCAATTATATCGGAGGTGTAAAGAATCAGTCATTGGTAATGGGAACTATTTTAGTTACCTTCGCAGACTATATTACCCGGGAACTATGCCAGAACATAACAACCACAGGATAAGGAGATTGCCGCATTGGATGAAGATGCAGAGGGCAAGCGGAGACGAGTATACCAGGGTAAAGAGGCTGGTAGAGAAGAACCATCTTCATACCATTTGTACCAGCGGTAACTGTCCCAATATAGGCGAGTGCTGGAATGCCGGTACAGCTACATTTATGATACTGGGTGAAGTATGTACAAGATCGTGCAAGTTCTGTGGAACAGTAACCGGAAAGCCCCTGCCACCTGATCTGGATGAGCCGGCCCGACTTGCAGATTCCATAAAGCTGCTCAATCTTAATCACTGTGTTATTACCTCTGTTGACAGGGATGACCTGCCTGATGGGGGAGCTGAGATATGGGCATCTGCCATACGCAGGATAAGGAAGGTAAACCCGGGAATAACCATAGAGACTCTTATTCCGGATTTTAAAGGGGTAACAGCAGATATTGACAGAGTGATTGATGCAGCCCCTGATGTCATATCCCATAATCTGGAGACGGTAGAAAGGCTTACTCCCCGGATTCGTTCCGGTGCCAGGTACCGCAGAAGTCTTGACGTGATCAGGCATATAGCATCAAAGGGCGTGAAACCCAAATCGGGAATAATGCTCGGGCTGGGTGAGACTGAGGATGAGGTATATCTGACGATGGATGATCTGCTGGAGGCAGGTTGCCGGGTTCTGACCATAGGTCAGTATCTGAAGCCGGGTCCTGATCATATGGAGGTGGTTGATTATGTTACCCCTGAACAGTTTGGGATTTATGAAGCGGTTGGATTGCAGAAAGGATTTGAATTTGTGGAGAGCAGTCCGCTCGTTCGCTCTTCATACCATGCTGCAAAACACGCACAGAGGTGATTTTTTATTTTAACCGATTAAATTGGCATGCAGGTGAAGCATTCAGTGAAGTTTGAGGATCTTGGTACCGGTGATTACAAAAAGGTATGGGAATATCAGGAAGACCTTTTCAATAACCTGCTGGCTGATAAATTACGGCGCAGGGAAATTCCTGAGGAGAATCATGGGAAAGTGATTCATTCGCTACTGTTCGTGGAGCATCCTCATGTATATACCCTTGGTAAAAGCGGATCCGACAACAATCTGCTTATTGATCAGATTCAGTTGCAGGCCCGTGATGCAACCTTCTACAGGATTGACCGCGGCGGTGATATAACCTATCACGGTCCGGGTCAGATCGTGGGTTACCCTATCTTTGACCTTGAGGATTTTGGTATAACGCTCAGGGAGTATATCTTCATGTTGGAGGAGGCAGTAATCCGTACAATAGCAGAATTCGGAATAGCGGGTGAGAGGCTTGACGGGGCAACAGGAGTATGGCTGGATACAGCAACCGGGGGTCTTACAAGAAAGATCTGTGCCATAGGTGTAAGGGCAAGCAGGCACGTAACCATGCATGGATTTGCCTTTAATGTAAATACAGATCTTGACTATTTTAACTATATAAACCCGTGCGGTTTTATTGACAAGGGAGTAACCTCCCTGCAGAAGGAGAAGGGGGAAGGTCTTGATATGGATATGGTAAGAGGTGTGCTGAAGGGTAAGCTGGAAGGTGTTTTCAGCATAGAATGGGTAAAGGGATAATGAAGAAAAAGTGGATATTAAAAGAGAGACCTGACAGGGTTGTTGTAAAACAACTTATGGGGGCAACAGGATATGCCGAACCCCTTGCTGTGCTTATGGTGCAGAGGGGGATAACCACACCGGCAGAGGCAGAGGCTTTCTTTACTCCCCGCTACGACGTGCTGCATGACCCCTTTTTGATGAAGGACATGAACATTGCTGTTGACCGCATCTCTTCTGCTATTGATAAAAATGAAAAGATACTGATATACGGTGATTATGATGTTGACGGTACCACATCGGTTGCACTTTTGTACTCCTTTCTGAGCCGTTTCAGTTCAAACCTTGATTATTATATACCCGACAGGTATTCTGAGGGTTACGGTGTATCCAAGGAGGGTCTCGATTATGCCCAAAGGAATAACTGCAGGGTGGTTGTAACACTTGACTGCGGAATAAAGGCTGTTGAGAAGGCCCGGTATGCAAGACAGCTGGGACTCGATCTGATTATCTGCGATCACCATCTGCCGGGCGACACCATTCCTGAGGCGGTTGCCGTGCTGGATCCCAAACAGCCGGGATGTAACTATCCCTACAAGGACTTGTCAGGGTGCGGTGTGGGATTCAAATTTATCCAGGCTTACGCCCGTGTAAACAATATTCCATTCAGTGAAATTACCCCGTATCTTGACCTGGTGGCAGTAAGTATAGCTTCTGACATTGTTCCGGTAACCGGAGAGAACAGGGTGCTTGCATATTACGGTCTCAGGCAGCTCAACAGTTCTCCCCGGATAGGTCTGAAGGAGATTATCAACTCATCATCTTCAGGTAACCGCGAGTTTACAATTGAGGATGTGGTATTCAAAATAGGTCCCCGCATCAACGCTGCAGGCAGAATGAACTCGGGCCGTAAGGCAGTTGAACTTCTTGTTTCTGAAGATATAACAAAAGCGCGGGCAATAAGTCTCGAGATTGAGGAGTGCAATAATAACCGTCGTACGGTAGATACCAGGATTACTACGGAGGCCCTTCGAAATATTTCAGATGATCAGAGGCACTCAAATGTTCGTACCACGGTGCTCTATAATCCTGAGTGGAGCAAGGGTGTGATTGGTATAGTGGCGTCGCGGTTGATAGAGACCCATTACCGACCGACCGTAATACTTACCGAGTCAAACGGTCTGGCAACAGGCTCTGCAAGGTCGGTAGCAGGTTATGATCTCTATCAGGCTATTGAGGAGTGTTCAGATCTGCTTGAGAATTTCGGTGGACATATGTATGCGGCCGGCTTAACGCTTAAAAAGGAGAATGTCAAGCCCTTCGCCCGGCGCTTTGAGGAGGTTGTATCAGCTACCATCACCGAGGAGCAGATGACACCGAGGGTTGAGGTGGATATTGAAATAGGGTTTGACCAGATAAGCATAGATTTTTTCACCCTCCTTAACAGGTTTCAGCCCTACGGACCTTTGAATATGGCACCTGTCTTCCTTACCCGTAATGTGGAAGACACAGGCAAAGGCAGGGTAGTGGGGGCTGGAGATGAGCATCTGAAGCTGGAGCTCTGCAGTGAAGCAACAGGTACAGGTACCGTACCTGCCATAGCTTTCGGACTGGGTAATATGAAGGATATAATCTATAGCCGTACACCGGTGGATATTGTCTATACAATTGAGATGAATGAATTCAGGGGAACAAGAACATTACAGATCAATATCAAGGATATCAGACCATCATCCGAAAACTAAAGGCTGCATCTTAACTCAACCCTGAACTCGGCATTATCCCGCTCTGATACTCCGGGAACCTCCATATGCGTAAAACCGGCCCTGAACCTTAGAATAACTTTGCTGCTCTCTCCTGCCGAAACAAGGATATAGCTCCTGTAACCGGAGTTATAAAAGGGAGTGATGGTGTTACTGTAAAGCAGATCATCCTCCCATGCATATATTCTGGTATCATATCCTGAGGTTGACCATACCGATATTCTCGGAATTATAGTCACAGGGAGGAAGGGAAGAGTATATTTCAATCCCTGCAGAAGCAGATAACCGCGATCATTGCCTCCGTCTGACCTGATAAATTCGGCCCGGGAATGAAGGGTAAGTGACCCTGTGGGTTTAAGTGAGAGGTTGATCCGCAGGTTTGTGTACCTGCTTTCCGCAACTTTCCTTACTCCCCGTTCCACAGAAGATGATTTTGTCAAATCCCTGGTCCTGAGTGATATGGAGAGAGCTGTCCGGTCTGAGGGAGTGTACCTTATTTCCGACTCATAACGGGTAGTTGCAAGGGGTGGAGAACCCCACTGACCGTACCAGTTATCCCTGCGCCTCAGGAGGCCGTTGGCAACAGTAACATAGGGAGCGGGCTCAAAGGAGAAGGAGAGAGTTACCATTTCCCGGAAGTTGTTAACCGTCTCCCTGCCAGCACCCATACCATTGAAGGAGTTATACCCTTTCATAATATTGGTATACATGATATTGAGTGATGACCCCGGAGCAGGAATAAATCCTGCACCCTGAATAATCGCAAATCCGCCACCGGGATTCCATGCGGCCTCACCGTAAATAATGGTTTTATTAAGGGAGAGGGAGTGGTCGGCTGCAATGGCTACATTTGTTGTACCGGAGAAATCATACAGATCAAATGACTCACCGGTGCCGGCAACAGGCAGGGAGAAGTGGCTGGCTGTTGCGGAGAGTCCTGTCCGGAGCCATCTGCCGTTAACAGAGTAGCTTATTCCGGCAGAAGAGGCTGTTACCCTGTCTCTTTTTTCAAGGGTTGTTTCACTGTTGTGCATTCCGGCAGTATAAAAGGATCTTATCACCTCTTCTTCTCTGTTTTCATCCTGCTCAATTGTGGCATCTATCCTGTTTACAGAAAGATAGGCCAGTATGGTATGGTTTTCTTTTCCCGCTGTGATGCCTACCCCCCTGAAGAAGTTGTTCTCATTCGTTGAGCCGTAGGGCGAGATGGAGGCCTTTCCTTTAATCTGCAGAGGGGCCAGGGCGGAGATGCCTGCCTGATATCCCGTCCATGAAGTCAGCCCCTGCCCAAACCTAACCCTGAAGTCGCCGGCGGTAATATTACTGATATAGCCCCCGGTGTTAAGAGTGATATATCCGGAGAGATAATCGGGCATAAAACCATTATATAACAGTGGTTCTCCCTGATCCTTCTCAGAGGTAAAGCCAGCTCTCACTCTTTTATTTCCTGTCTCTCCCCGCAGATAAGTTTTCCATGGAGGGCCGGGTGCATTATCTGAAATGTAAGACTGTGAAAAGATATATCCTGCAGCCACTCTGGTTCTGGTGTAGGAAGATGTCTCCCTTAATGAGCCTGCGGCAAGGGATATAAATGGTTCCAGGAGTAGCGCCAGCTCCCTGTCAAACCCGGGAAGGTAGGCAATCTCGTTAACCGAAACTATTGAGCCCATCCTTCTGATATAGTCTGTCAGACTCTGCTGCTGGTACCATGTGAGGAAGAACAGACGTGATATCTCCTCCTCTGTTCCTCTGTTGAGCATGACCGGACGGGCAAGCAGATCACCTATTTCTGAAGCAATATCCGAAACCATGTATTCGCTCTCACCATATGCGGCCATCTCCTCGAGCCATGCGGTGAGTCTCTCTCCCGGGGATACCGGGTCGCTTCCCTTCTCCTGCGGACAAGCATGGGAGAGGCTGATCAAAAGAAGAAGGGCAGAGATCAGGCTGCGGAGCATTACTTATCTATTTAATGTTGACCAGCAGGGATACCGAGGGGGTCAATCCCAGATTTTCATGTGTAATAAAGGAGAGATCGGCCTGGAACAGCCTGCTCCGGTATCCTGCACCAAAGCTGTAACCGAAGGGTTCTGTCATCAATCCTCCTCTCAGAAAGAGAAGATCAAGTACCTGCCCTTCACATCCCGCTTTCAGTGAGTTTATTTGGTTACTGCCCGCTGCATACTCAAAGGCAGCCATAAACCGTTCTGAGAACCGGTATGATAATCCGGTTGAAATCACCGTGGGAATATTTTCCGGCCTTACCGGTGGCGGCAGCGGATTGTAAAGGTGAAAGGCGAGAGTTAAAGGGTCTGCCGGTTGCCAGGTGAGCCCGGCCTCAAACGTGATCTCGTTGTAGTTACTGTAATTTCCCCATTGCCTTGTTGAATAGAGATCTGCCTGTACACCTGCAGTAATGTTCTCACCTATCATCATGCCGTAGGCCAGTGCAGCCGTATGTCTGTTAAAATCTGAATAGCCGTAGTAGGAGTAGGCTGCCCCGATTGATCCGTGCCCGGATGGGATAATCAGCCCGAAGGTTTTGTTACTCAGCTCAGCAATGCCAAACCGGCTCTCATGGCTCATGGCCAGTGTGAAATTTTTATAATAGCCGAGCAGTGCCTGATTGTGAAACGATGACCAGAATCCCGCAGAGGCAATGTCAGCATATGCCATTGATGCCTCCCGTGCACCGGCAGAAAGAGCATAGGGATTCTGCCCGCTCATCATTACAGGAAGCAGTATAAAGAGTGTCAGAAATCGAACCTTCAGCAGCGGACAAACAGAGGTCATAGCCATGGTAATAAACCTGTAACAAGTTATAAAAGATTGTTTACAGATTCAATACCCTTGACAGATTTCTGTTGTCTGAGGTGGCAAAATATTGCTGGTTTTCTTTCTAATTGGTCTTAAAGGGATACTTTACAGACTCCATCTCCCTGTTGGCCTTTACGATCTTCTCTTTCAACCCCTCCTTGAAACGTGTAAGAGTTTCAGCGATTTCGCTGTCTCCGGTGGCAATTATCTGAGCCGCCAGAATGGCTGCATTCTGAGCTCCGTTTATACCTACCGTTGCAACGGGTATTCCTGGAGGCATCTGTACTATGGCAAGGAGTGAATCAAGGCCCTCAAGAGAGGCCTTTATGGGAACTCCTATTACCGGCAGTGTAGTCATGGCAGCTATCACACCAGGAAGATGTGCAGCCATACCGGCAGCAGCAATTATAACCTTGATGCCCCTCGCAGAGGCTCCTCTGGCAAACTTTTCAACTTCTTCGGGTGTCCGGTGTGCCGATAAAGCATTTATCTCAAATGGTATTCCGAAATCATTAAGGGCAGATGCGGCCTTCTCCATTACCGGAAGGTCTGATGTGCTTCCCATAATAATTGATACTTTGGGTGTCATACTCTCTCTTTTTAAATTAGACTCTTTTAAGGGCAAAAATACGGCATATATTTTATATTTTCGCAGATATTAAGTTAAGTATAAAAAAGGAGAATGAATCAGGTAACAGTACGGGGCAGGAGATTTATTAAATCCATTGGTGAAAAGGAGATAGAGGAGAGGGTATCGGAGCTGGCAACATCCTTAAACAGGGATCTAGAGGGGGAGGATGTACTCTTTCTGGGCATACTGAACGGCTCCTTTATCTTTCTGGCTGATCTCTACCGTGAGATAGACCTCGAGTCTGATATATCATTTCTTAAACTCTCTTCTTATGAAGGCTTAACTTCAACAGGTAAGATAAAGGAACTGATCGGCTTTGATGAGATGGTTGAGGGTCGTACAGTGGTGGTGGTTGAAGATATAATAGATACAGGAAGAACACTTAACAAAATTATAGAGGATCTTAAGAAGAAGGGAGCCGGCAGGGTAGTTATTGTGACACTCCTCTATAAACCGGAGGCTTACCACGGAGCTCACAGAATTGACTATGCAGGTTTCGAAATTCCAAACGATTTTGTTATTGGTTACGGCCTTGATTATGACGGACTGGCCAGAAACCTGCGTTCAATATACAGGCTGGCAGAGGAGTAGTTGGCAGGAGCGGTTAAGCATGATTCTATTGACAATACCCTGGCTGCTCAGACGGGAAGCCCGTATTAAATATTCATAATAATTTTTAGAGAGTTGGTTTATGGTAAATTTTCTTGTTTTTGGCCCTCCCGGATCAGGTAAGGGAACCCAGTCGGTACAGCTGGCAGAAAGATTTAATCTGGTTCACCTTTCAACCGGTGATATGCTCAGAGATGAAATAGGGGCAGCTACTGATCTCGGGGAAAGGGTGAAATCCATAATGGCTGCCGGGGAGCTGGTGCCTGATGATATTGTTATTGCGATGATTGCATCCCGAATCGATTCAAGGGGTGATGCCGCCGGGTTTATCTTTGACGGATTTCCACGCACATGCGATCAGGCTATGGCACTTGACAGAATGCTTGCTGATAGGTCAGCATTAATAAACCTTATGCTGGTACTGGAGGTGGAACATGAGGAACTGGTCAGGAGATTACTCTCCAGAGCCGAAGTGTCAGGGCGTGCTGATGATGCTAACAGGGAGGTGATAGAGAGAAGGATAGAAGTTTACATGGAAAAAACCGAACCCGTGGCCCAATACTACAGGAAGTTGAAAAAATACCGTGCCATTAATGGTATGGGTGATATATCCGATATCTTTGAAAGATTGTCGGTTGCGGTGAAAGAGTTCATTTAAGATAGTATTATGGCAGGTTCAAACTTTGTTGATTATGTAAAGATTTTTTGTCGCTCAGGAAACGGGGGTGCCGGTTCGGCTCACCTCCGGCGTGAGAAGTTTGAGCCAAAGGGAGGGCCTGACGGCGGTGACGGAGGTAAGGGAGGTAGTATTCTGGTGAAGGGAAATGCCCAGCTGTGGACGCTGCTGCACCTGAAATACCAGCGACATATCTTTGCCGGCCACGGCGGTTCGGGATCACGCTCCACAAGTACAGGTGCCGATGGGGAGAGTAAAACCATTGAGGTTCCCCTGGGTACTGTTGCAAGGGATGCTGAGACAGGTGAAGTACTGTTCGAGATCACTGATAATGGTGATGAGAGGGTTCTTGTTCCGGGCGGGCGAGGCGGACAGGGGAACGTGCATTTTAAGTCGCCCACCAACCAGACCCCCAGGTATGCGCAGCCCGGAGAACCGGGTATAGAGGGAACCTTTATCCTTGAGCTTAAGATGCTCGCGGATGTCGGACTCGTGGGATTTCCCAATGCGGGTAAGTCGACACTGCTCAGCGTTCTGTCGGCAGCAAAACCGAAGATAGCTGATTATGCCTTTACAACACTGGTTCCTAACCTTGGAATAGTGGCATACCGTGATCACAGATCATTTGTAATGGCTGATATTCCCGGGATAATAGAGGGCGCACACGAGGGTAAAGGGCTGGGGCACAGGTTTCTGAGGCATATAGAACGTAATTCAGCACTGCTTTTTATGGTGCCTGCCGATAGCAATGATATAATGAAGGAGTACCGCATACTGGTGAGTGAACTGGAGAAATATAACCCTGAACTGCTTGATAAGGAGAGAGTACTGGCAATAACAAAATCTGATCTTCTGGATAATGAGCTGATGGATGAACTCAGGGAGGAGATAGATGTAACGCCATATCTGTTTATATCATCGGTTACCGGGTATGGGATGGACCGACTGAAGGATATGCTCTGGAAGAGCCTTAACCGTGAAACCACTTAACAGCCGGGTTAAAAATGTTGTCAGCACTGGAACAAATTGACAGATCACTTTTTCTGCTGCTTAATTCCCTGAACTCCCCCTTCTGGGACACTGTAATGCGGATAATAAGCGGTAAGGCAACATGGATTCCCCTGTACCTGTTCATACTTTATATGATATGGAAAAAGTATGACAGGAGGATATGGCTTATAATTCCGCTGATTGCACTTGCAATTACGTTTGCCGATCAGCTGTCGGTTCAGGGCTTTAAGGAGACATTTATGCGTCTGAGACCATGCCACGAACCTTCTCTAAGCGGAATGGTTCACCTGGTAAGCGGCAGGTGCGGGGGTCAGTACGGTTTTGTTTCAAGTCATGCCGCAAACTCCTTTACTGCTGCTGCATTATCACTGCTGCTGCTGCGTAAACGCTGGTTTACCATCACCATACTGGTATGGGCCTCACTGGTAGGATACAGCAGGATTTACCTGGGTGTTCACTATCCCGGAGATGTACTGGCAGGTGCCGTGCTGGGTCTGCTTACCGGATGGATGTTCTACCACCTGTGGTGCATTATCAATGCCCGCTTTCCATTATCTCCCGGCTTCCTTAATCCAAACAACCGGGTAGATGATTCTGATTGATACCTTTACAACCGATCCCTGCATTAACCTTGCTGCAGAAGAGTATTTTTTCAGGCACTCTAAGGAGAATATTGCACTGCTATATATAAACGACCCTTCGGTTATTGTTGGCAAACATCAGAATCCCTTCGAGGAGATAAATTACAGATTTGTAACAGAGAAAAGGATTCCTGTTATAAGACGTCTGTCGGGTGGAGGAACGGTGTATCATGATCATGGAAACCTTAATTTTACCTTTATAGTAACCTCTGATTACGGGCACCAGGTCAGCTTTAACAGGGTTATAGAGCCTGTCACAGAGTACCTTGGCAGGTTCAGTATAGTAACGGAGGTTGGTGATAAGCATGAGGTCAGAACAGGAGGACTGAAATTTTCAGGCAACGCAGCCCATGTATTCAGGAACAGGTCTCTTCATCATGGTACAATGCTTTTCTCGTCACAACTCGATAATCTGCGTGAGGCACTCAGAAGAGATGATGCCAGTTTCGAAAGCAGGTCGGTACCATCGAACCGTACATCGGTGGTAAATCTGGAGAAGCAGATGCCGGGCATAGGAGACACCTTTCAACTTAAGGATAGCCTTGGCAGGTTTTTGATTGATTATTTCCCGGGAACAAGTTTCAGGATGATAGATGAGAGTGAGATGGCAGTAGTGCGTAAGCTGGCAGAGGAGAAATATATGAGCCGGGAGTGGAACTTCGGCTACGGACCCTCCTATGTTATTAGCAACACTGTGAACGCTCAAGGGGATGAGTGGAAGGTGAGTATCAGGGTGGAGAAGGGCATTATTGCGGAATGCAGGGTTGAAGGGGCTGCCGATGAAGGAATACTGACAGAGGCCCTTACCGGACGTCCACACTTCTGGGAGGAGGTGAGTAAAGCTGTCAGGGAAAGCAGGATTCCTCTTGACGACAGGGCTGTTTTCAGGTTATTTGGATAGATTGCAATATATTAGAAGAGATTTTGCTTATTACAGGATGATTCCGTCCGCCGGAATATGCCGTGTAATCAGTTTCGTATTGTACCGTAAACAATCTGTTATGGATGAATTAGTATCAATAATTACATGGTTGATGGCCACCCTTTTTCTGCTGCTGATGTTCCCGGTGACCATCCTTATATGGCTGGTAACCCTCCCTTTCGGAAATTCTGACAGTGCTGTTCACAGATGGGTTACATTTCAGTGTAGTTTCCTGATCAGATCAATACCCCTCTGGAGAGTAACCTGCACCGGAAAGGAAAACCTTACAGAGAAAACCTGTGTTATTGTGGCAAACCACCAGTCAATACTCGATATACCGCTTATACACATCCTGGGGGGTGACTTCCGATGGGTATCCAAGGAGTCTGTTTTCAGGATTCCCTTGCTTGGGGCAACCATGAGAATGGCAGGATATATTCCGGTTATCAGAGGTAATGCTGAAAGTGTAACAGCAATGATGAACAGAGCTGAAGAGTACCTGAAAGAGGGAGTTTCAGTTATCCTTTTTCCCGAGGGTACCCGTACCAAAGATGGTGAGGTGAAAAGGTTCAGGAGCGGTGCCTTCAGGCTGGCACTCTCTGTTAATATGCCTGTGCAGCCTGTGGTTATCGACGGTACAGCAGGAGTGCTCCCCAAAAAGGGAATAGTGTTCAGCCGGGGGTGCCCGGTAAAAATAAGGGTACTGCCGGCTGTAATGCCTGACGGGTTTCCGGAGAGAACCCCCGACAGGCTGGCCCACTGGTTTGAGCAGGATGTGAGGGATCAACTGGAACTGTTAAGAAGAACTGATAGCGAATGATAAAGAGACGTGGAGTCAGAAAGCTTGGATATATAGCTGATCAGCAGGGAATAATAAACCGGTACCTGAGAGAAAAGGGAGGATGGGATTCTCACCTGATGAGAACACGGGATTTTATTCTGGAAGGGGTAAAGGCAGCAGAACCGGACACTGTTACAATCCTTGGCAGCGGATGGCTGCTGGATGTGCCTCTTGAGGAGTTGACCTCAATATGTGGTAAGATCAATCTGGTTGATATAAATCATCCGGCGCAGGTGAGGAGAAAGGCGGGCGGGTTTAAAAATGTTTCGCTGATAGAGGATGATATTACCGGAGGTGTAACCGGAATGATCCGCAATACAATAAGAAAAGATATCAGTCCGGCCGCCACTGATATCCCGCTTTATGAACCGGACTATAACAGGGGATTTGTTGTATCGGTTAATCTTCTTACGCAGCTTGATATGATTCCGGCTGATTACATGGCTGCCAGAAGTAACAGCAGCAGCGAGGAGCTTCGTGAATTCAGGAAGAAGATACAGGAGTCTCATATAAAATTTCTCAGGGAACAGACATCCCTGCTGATTTCCGACTACCAGGAGGAGATATGGCGTGATGATGATAGAGTGGAGGTAAATGACCTGCTGTTCACATCATTTCCCGAAGGAGAGATGGAGAGGGAGTGGATGTGGGATTTTGATACCGGGGGGTCCTACTACCGCCGGTCACGGGTGCTTTTTAAGGTGCGGGCAGTTTTGCTCCGGGAGTAACAGCAGTTTGTCAGGGAGTAACAGGTACTCAGGTAGTTCAGGCGAATAGAGGGACAACAGGAAAATTAAACAGAATACGGTTGAAGAGATAGGTAACAGAAGTAACAGCTGGCAGAGGTAACAGAAGCAACAGCTGGCAGAGGTAGCAGAAGAAACAGGAGGCAGAGACAACAGAAGCAACAGCTGGTATAGGTTGCCGGAACAACTTATACCCGGAAGAGCAGATGACAGAAGGAACAGATAAAAACCAAATAGTCAGCAGAATGATAGAAGGGGCAGAAAAAGAGAGTGGCAAAAGCCAGTCAGAGAGGGAAAAACTGAGAATGGAGTATATCTCACTTTCTGAAAAATACAGTGGAGTGGCAGCAAGGGAACAGAGGTTGCTGAAGAGGTATTCGCTGGCCCGACTGATTCTCTTTCTGACGGTTATAACAGGTACAGTACTACTGTGGAGCATTATGCTGCCTGTAGCATTGGCGGTGGCTGTTACCGGAACAGCATTGTTTGTCAGGATTGTAATACTGTTTGGCAGATCAGAATGGAAGGTCGGGTATTACTCCCTGCTGGATGAGATAAACAGAAATGAGTCTTCCTCACTAAAGGGCGACTGGTCAGCGTTCAGTGAGGGCAATAACTATATGGATCAGGGACACGATTTTGCCCACGATATTGATCTCTTCGGGAAGAGATCTCTCTTTAACTACCTTGACCGAACGGTCACGGAGCAGGGGAGCAGGATGCTGGCAGGATGGCTGAGTGGCCCCATGCATGTGGTGCCTGACATGGTTGTCCGGCAAAAGGCTGTTGCGGCACTTGCTGCGGAAAAGGGATGGCGACAGGAGTTTATGGCCCTTGGAAAACTGGAGAGAATAACCGTTGAGAACCAGAAGAACCTTCTGGAGTGGATTGAGCAGCCTCCCTTCTTCAGAAACAGGCTGGTGGCATCAGGAGTATTGATGTTGCTTCCGCTTCTTACAGTAACAGCCCTTATACTGACAGCTTTTTCAGTAACCGGGATATCACTTTTTGTTGTCCTGTTTATGGTAAACCTATTTGTGCTTTCCCTCTTTCTGAAAAAGACAAACAGGCTCCATAGCCTATTGTCGGGCCGCTACCGGCAACTGAGCGCACTGGCCAGGCTTGCGGACCATACACGGAAGCTGAAAGGAGAATCGGTTTATATAAAGGAGATACAGAAGAGACTTGCCGGAGAAAGCCGGGGAGCATATGAGTCGGTCACCTCTCTGTCAGGTATTCTGAAATCCTTTGACCGGCGCCTCAATATGGTGGCAGGGGTAGTGCTTAACGGATTGTTGCTGTGGGACTATATACAGATTTTGAGACTTGAAAGATGGAGAGATGGAGTCAGAACAAATATGACCGACTGGTTTAAGGCTGTCTCTGAAACGGATGCTCTGATATCACTGGCAAACTATGCATTTAATAACCCTGAATATGTTTATCCGCAAACAGCAGAAGGAGCAACTGTAATGAAAACAGAAAATATGGGCCACCCCCTGATTGAGCCTGATAAAAGAGTTGTGAATGACTTTATTATCAGTGAAGAGGGGGAGATATTTATTATTACCGGAGCCAATATGTCAGGGAAGAGTACGTTTCTCAGGACGGTGGCAGTTAATATGGTTCTTGCTATGACCGGTGCACCTGTGTGCGCTGCCGGATTTGTCTTTACTCCGGTGACACTCTTCTCTAGTATGCGCACCTCTGACTCCCTGTCTGAGAATGAGTCTTATTTTTACGCCGAGCTGAAAAGACTAAAATGCCTTAAGGAAAGGATTGAATCAGGAGATAGGGTACTCTTCCTTCTTGATGAAATACTTAAGGGAACCAACTCAAAGGATAAGAGCGAGGGCTCATGGTCTTTTATTGAAAAAATAATCTCCCTGGGCGGAACCGGAATAATTGCCACCCATGACACCTCGTTGGGTAACCTTGCCGGAAAATATCCTGAGAAGATAAAAACCAGATGTTTTGAGATCGAGATAAGGGGAGCTAACATGCTGTTTGACTATCTGCTAAGAGATGGAGTAACCACGCGCATGAATGCCGGTATGTTAATGCGGCAGCAGGGCATTATTGACTGATAAACCATGCCTGAACCTGTTAACGGATTGATATAATCTGTATTATCCGGTAAAACAGGCTTTGAATGGTTGATAGTTCCCTGCCGATTGTTGAAAAATCATCCCACGGAAAGAGGTTGTTTTAATTATCTTTGCGCAAAATCCGTAATTATGGTAGATAACTATTCGGAAGAGAACATTCGGACTCTTGACTGGCGGGAGCATATCAGGCTTAGGCCGGGTATGTATATCGGTAAGCTCGGGGATGGATCATCACATGATGATGGTATATATGTTCTTCTGAAAGAGGTGATGGATAACTCCATTGATGAGTTTATGATGGGGTTCGGTAAGAAAGTCGATGTAACAATTACTGACAGGGAGGTAACAGTCCGTGACTACGGACGGGGAATCCCTCTGGGTAAGCTGATGGATGTAGTCTCAAGGATGAATACCGGGGCCAAATATGACTCCAAGGCATTTAAGAAATCGGTTGGACTGAACGGAGTAGGTATAAAGGCAGTAAATGCCCTCTCAATGAAGTTTATGATAAGGTCGGTGCGTGAGGGTGAAGCCAAGGAGATACTTTTTGAAAAGGGGATCATTACAGAGGAGGAGAGGGTATGGAAGAGCGATGAAACCAACGGGGTTACCATAACATTTTATCCTGACGATGAAATGTTTGGGAACTACCACTATATCTCTGAATTTGTAGAGGCTTTAATAAAGAATTATGTCTATCTCAATGCCGGACTGGTAATCAATTTCAACGGGGAAAAGTTCATATCCAAAAACGGTCTGCTTGACCTGCTTAACGACAACATGGATAAGGAACCCCTCTATCCGATAGTGTACCTTAAGGGAGAAGATATTGAGATTGCATTTACCCACGTAAACCAGTACGGAGAGGATTATTACAGCTTTGTAAACGGGCAGCATACAACGCAGGGCGGAACACACCTGGCTGCCTTCAGGGAGGCGTATGTTAAAACAATACGTGACTTCTTTAAGAAGGACTTTGAGCCTTCCGATATACGAACATCCATAATCTCTGCGCTGAGCGTCAAGATAGAAGAACCTGTTTTTGAGTCCCAGACCAAGACAAAGCTGGGATCAAAGGATATGTCGCCGGGAGGAGCCTCGGTTAGAAACTATATTACCGAGTTTGTTAAGAAGAGTGTTGATGATTACCTCCACCGGAACCCGGAAACTGCACAGGTTCTGCTCAGAAAGATTCTCGAATCGGAAAAGGAGAGAAAGGCAATCTCATCAATCAAGAAGCTTTCAAAGGAGAGGGCAAAAAAGTCAAATCTGCACAACAAGAAGCTGCGCGATTGCAGGATACACTATGACAGCAATCATGACAGGCGCCTGAATTCAACCCTCTTTATTACCGAGGGTGACTCTGCCAGCGGCTCAATAACCAAATCACGGGACGTTGAAACCCAGGCGGTCTTCAGCCTGAGGGGCAAGCCCCTGAATACTTACGGACTTACAAAGAAAATTGTATATGAAAACGAGGAGTTTAATCTGCTTCAGGCAGCACTCAATATTGAAGACGGACTGGAGGGCCTGAGATATAACAATGTGGTGATTGCTACTGACGCTGACGTTGATGGTATGCATATACGACTTCTGCTGCTTACCTTCTTTCTTCAGTTTTTCCCTGATCTTGTACGAAAGGGGCATGTCTATATCCTGCAGACACCACTCTTCAGGGTTAGAAACAAAAAGGAGACAAAATACTGCTACAGCGAGGCTGAAAGGGAGGCTGCAGTATCCCGACTAGGGACAAACCCGGAAATTACAAGATTTAAGGGTCTTGGTGAGAT
Source organism: Bacteroidales bacterium (assembly GCA_020201035.1). Taxonomy (GTDB): domain Bacteria; phylum Bacteroidota; class Bacteroidia; order Bacteroidales; family VadinHA17; genus JAIVHO01. Next base: position 25,483 of record JAIVHO010000034.1, on the reverse strand, counting down.
CTCTCCTGACGAGTTTAAGGGATTTATTGGCAAAACAATCCGTCTTGAGCCGGTGCGACTGAAAAAGAGTGATTCGGTAAGGGATTTTCTAGAGTTCTATATGGGAAAAAACACCCCCGACAGACAGGAGTTTATTATTGAAAACCTGAGATTTGAAGAGGACCTGGTTGAGGTGTAAGTACGAAACCGAAACGTAACCATAAGGCAGGGAAGAAACTGAAAATGCACAGGCAAGAGAAACGGTAACATAAGAAGCAACAGAAAGGGGCCGGCAACCGAAGGGTGATTATTAAGCAAAAGGAAGAGAAGCGAATATATGGAAGAGATTTTTAACGAGGACGGGTCATATGCTCCGGGTACAGAACCGGGAGCAGGAGCAGATCAGGATGGACGGCAGGGTGATGAGATGCACAGCGTAACTGCTATCTCGGGGATGTATCGTGACTGGTTCCTTGATTATGCCTCCTATGTGATACTGGAAAGGGCTGTGCCTCATGTGACGGACGGATTGAAACCTGTTCAGCGCAGAATACTCCATTCAATGAGGCGTATGGATGATGGCAGGTTTAACAAGGTGGCAAATATTATTGGTCATACAATGCAGTTCCATCCCCACGGGGATGCATCCATAGGAGATGCCCTGGTACAGCTGGGACAGAAAGAACTTCTTGTTGAGACCCAGGGAAACTGGGGAAACCTGCTTACCGGAGACGGCTCCGCAGCCCCAAGGTATATAGAGGCAAGACTTTCAAAATTTGCCGTTGATGTGGTCTTTAATCCCAAAACCACTGACTGGCGTCTCTCCTATGACGGCCGTAACAAGGAGCCGTTTACTCTTCCCGTGAAATTCCCGCTTCTGCTGGCTCAGGGGGTTGAGGGTATTGCGGTCGGACTCTCTTCAAAGATTCTGCCCCATAATTTCAATGAACTGATAGATGCAAGTATAGGATATCTCGAGGGTAAGGATTTTGAGCTCTGGCCAGACTTCCCAACCGGGGGTCTGGTAGATGTATCAAGGTATAATGATGGAGCCAGGGGGGGTAACGTTAAGGTGAGGGCGAGGATCGAAAAAATGGATAAAAAAGCCCTCGTTATCAAGGAGATACCCTACGGCCGGACCACCCCTTCACTGATTGATTCCATTATCAAGGCGAGTGACAGGGGTAAGATTAAGATAAGGCATATTGACGACAATACTTCCGGTGAAGTTGAGATCGTTGTGCACCTTGCTGCCGGTGTTTCGCCGGATAAGACAATAGATGCACTTTATGCATTCACCGATTGCGAAGTATCCATATCTCCCAATGCCTGTGTCATCTTTGAAAACAGACCTGAATTTACAGGAGTAAGCGATGTCCTCAGGAGATCTGCAGACAATACCGTTTCATTGCTCAGGAGTGAGCTTGAGATAAGACTCTCTGAGCTGAATGAGACCTGGCATATGTCATCGCTTGAAAAGATTTTTATAGAGGAGCGGATATACAGGGATATTGAGGAGTGCGTAACATGGGAAGCAGTACTGGAGGCTATTGATAAAGGACTTGATCCATTTAAAAAACTTCTAAGAAGAGAGGTAACAACGGAAGATATCATAAAGCTGACAGAAATAAAGATCAAGAGGATATCCAGATTTGATGTCCTGAAGGCTGATGAGTATATCAAGGGACTTGAGGTTGAAATGGATGAGGTAAAAAATCACCTTGATAATATTATCCCGTTTACAATAAACTACTTCAGGCAGATCAGGAAGAAGTATGGTAAGGGCAGGGATAGGAGGACTGAAATAAGAAGCTTCGAAACCATTGAGGCAACTAAGGTGGTTGCAAATAATGCCAGGCTTTATGTAAACCGTGAAGAGGGTTTTGTGGGTACCGGGCTCAGAAAGGATGAATATGTGTGCGATTGCTCTGATATAGACGATATAATCGTTATACACCGTGACGGAAGGTTTATCGTTACAAGGGTTACCGAAAAACAGTTTACCGGCAAGGACATTATTCATGTTGCCGTATTTACACGGAACGATAACCGCACAATCTACAATATTGCATACGTTGATGGCAAGGGCGGTAATATAATGGCCAAAAGATGTGCTATCTCAGGTATTACCAGGGATAAGGAGTATAACCTTACCCGTGGAACGGAGGGTAGCCGCATTCTCTATATGAGCGTTAATCCAAACGGTGAGGCAGAGCTTGTTAAGGTCCATCACAGGGCAAAGGCCCGGTTGAAAAAGCTTATATTTGAATATGATTTCGGTGACCTGGCAATCAAAGGGAGGGGATCAATGGGGAATATCCTTACCAGGAATGCCGTTCATAAAATTGTGCTTAAAGAGAAGGGTGTCTCAACCCTGGGAGGCCGCAAGATATGGTTTGATGACTCAGTGGCAAGGCTGAATGCCGATAGCAGGGGTCAGTTCCTGGGGGAGTTCACCTCGGACGACAAGATACTCGTTGTGACAAGAACAGGAAGGTTCAGAACTTCAGGGTTTGATCTCTCCAACCACTATGAGGATAATATACTGCTTATAGAGAAATTCAGGCCCGGAGTAGTATGGTCTGCAATCTACTGGGATGCAGAACAGGAATTCTACTACGTCAAGAGGTTCTCTTTTGAGGAGGCAGATAAACTGTTAAGCTTTACAGGTGATAATGATGAGTCACGTCTGATAAGCCTTACCGAGGTTGAATATCCCAGGTTTGAGATAAGTTTCGGAGGAAAGCACAGTGAACGTGATAACGAAATTATTGAAGTGGCTGAATTTATTGCTGTCAAGGGATATAAGGCAAAGGGGAAGAGACTTACAAACTACAGTGTGAATAATATAAAGGAGATTGAACCGGTAGTCAGGAAGGAGAGTGAATTATCAATCCCGGAGGAGAGTGATAAAGAGCCGGATGAAGGGCAGGAGAACAAACCGTCAGGAGATGCCCCGGATCCATCGCAGATGTCCCTTTTCAGTGAATGAATAGCCTGAAGTGACAACAGAAATGCTTAACAGAAAAACAGTTTATGGTGAGAGTATATCTGGTAGGTTTTATGGGGTCGGGAAAGAGCAGTGCCGGAAAGAGGATTGCCGCACTGCTTGGATATGACTTTACTGATCTTGACGCTCTGCTTGAGAATGATGCCGGCATTAGTGTGACGGAGATATTCAGTAAATACGGAGAGAAGTGGTTCAGGAAGAAGGAGAGGGAGGTGCTGCACCGTACTGCTAATATGACAGATTATGTAATTGCCTGCGGAGGAGGAACTCCCTGTTATTTTGACAATATGGAGTTTATGAAGGAGGCGGGAATAACCTGCTACCTTGAAATGGAAGCTTCACAGCTGGCCTCAAGACTCAGATCGTCGGGCACAAAAAGACCTCTGATTAAGGATATCCCGGAAGCGGGACTGACACCATGGATAGAAAAAAAGCTTTCTGAACGCATGAAATTCTATGAACTCGCTGATATCACAGTAAACGGATTCAGCATAGATTATTCGGAGCTGGCAGAGAAGCTGCTGAAATACAGGAAAGATAATCGGTAATAACAGGCGGCATAGAGGTGAAAACAACAGAGGGGGAGGATAAGCTGCTTAGCAGATTATTTGACCGACAGAGGTTTTATCATAACTAATTAATTGCTAAATTGGGCATATAATTAATTCAACAGGCCGGATGTATAGTGAGAATCTCAAAGTTTTCCGGAACAATCCGCTGGAGGGTATTCTTAACCGGACAGTCTTCTTCAGGTACCTGTTGACAGGATTCTTTACCGGGCTGTTTCATATCATAATACATGCGCTGTTTCTGAACCGGTTTGAGGTATCGGATCTTGCCCTTGCATATGCAGTCGCAGGTGTATTGTCAATAATCCTTCTCCCTTTATATTCACTTATTCCCTTTCAAAGGCAGGGGTTAAAGAATCTGACACTGATTGTTCCTTCTCTGGCGCTATTGCTATCTGTTGCTGTTTGCCTTTTGCTCAGGGGAGAAGCAGGAGAGAGAAAGATATTTATTTCATTTCTTTTTCTACTGCCCCTGTGGCTTCTTCTTCTGGCAGATGCAGAAAGAGTTTTCAGGGCTGAACTGTTGTCGGATCGGCCAGCCGGCAGATTACGCGGTGTAGCCGACACCACCATGATAGCAGGCTTCCTGGCGTCAGCACTTATTGTCCCCGGATTTATATCACTGGGTGTAAGACCTGAAACTATTCTGTTACTGCTGCCGCTAACGGCCCTGTTGATAATTGCATTTCAGTTAGGGCAGCGCCCTGGAAAAGAGAGGGATCAACACTCCGGAAATTTCACAGATAATGACGGAATAAAGCACACCGTTGATGGGGAAACCGGTGAAACCAGCAGGACAGGCAACTATTTGTCATCATGGATAAGCTACTATGGGCTATCAATGGGAATCACCTTTATCTTTTTTTTCCTTTTTATTGCAGCAGCAGATATCAGATACCGGGAACTATTAAGATTAATAAATTTTCTTGCCTTCTATGAAGTGGTGGTGATGGTTTCCACTCTTCTGATAAGGTCGTTCCTGGTACCCGCTATCCAGAGATCCGGGAGCATAAAGATACTGCTCCTTCTTACGCCTGCTACTCTTTTGTTTTTATTGCTCGTGACTCTTTCAGCCGGGTTAGGAGATCCACTAACCCTTGAATTTTTTGCTACCGGCCCTTTGCTCCTTTTTGTAATGATGGCTGCCCTGGCGGTCATCTCCCGGTCCCTGCTGGTTGCACTCCTGATTCCTCTTGAAGGTCTCTTCAGGAGAGTAAGAGACGGAAGTAGAAAGATCTTTGCCGCAAGGGTAATGAGACATCTTGTTACAGCTGGAATTATAGCGGTTATTTCATTACTTTTTCTTCTGGTACCCGTTATCGGAGAACCGGGGAATAAAGCTGTGGTGATAGTTTCGCTGCTTATTCCGGTTGCATTACTGAGAATTGCCTTTATGCTGAGAAGGGATTACAGGGGTTCACTTAAAAAGATGACCCAGGCAGGGGGAGATATTACCTGCGATCCTGTCAGTAAGGAGGAGAAGTTTTGTAGAACTTTTTATGACTTTGTGCACTTCAATGATCCTGCAATACTCCTTTCCGGCGATGAGCCCGGTGAGTTGTGGGATGATAAACGTTTTTCCGTTATCTCGATCAGAAGAGCCCTGTCGCACTGGAGATATGCGGCACTGCCACTACTGCATAAACTATCCTTCATTGGTGAAAGCAGTCTCGAAAAATTGGCAGCAGAGGCTATTACGGCTATTGAGAGAGATTCAGACAATACCTGGAGTAAAATTGCGTCCCGACAACAATACGGGCAGGATCGTATTGTTCGTGGTTCTGAAAAGAAGGTGTACCCTCTTGTGAATAGCCAAAATATAGTCCTTACAGATCTTATAAGGCTGATGCGTGATCCTGACCCCCGAACCAGAAGGGTTGCAATACTTATAGCAGGCCGTGATAAATTGTACGACCTGATTCCGGATTTGTGCGATGCCCTGCTGATCGACCGTTTGTCAAGGGAGGCCTTTTCTGTTCTGAAGCAGTTTGGAGAGAGGGCTTTCAGATCACTTGCTGCATTATATGCCAGGTCTGCCACACCAGTGAGGGTAAGGGTGTTGATAATAAGACTCTTCGCTGCTACAAAAACAAATGACGGAGCAGAATTCCTGGCTGAAGCATTCTTTTCAGTACACAGGGAAGTGAGAAAAGAGGCGCTGAAAGGACTTCTTGGTTGTAATTACAGGCCCGACAGGCAGATGAGGGAGAGGCTTCAGGTGGAGGCTGACAGAGTGATTGATATTATAGCCTGGAATACCTCTGCTGCAGCAACATTTACAACGGCAGGGGATTACGAAATGGCTGATTTTATTGGCACAGATTCTGAATGGTGGTATCGCTATCTTTTCGGGGTTATCTCTCTTATCTACGGCAAGAATGGTGTGGCAATGGTGTGTGACAGTATAAACAGAAGCGATGGAGGCAGTTACGCCGAAGCCCGTGAACTGATAGATATTATTGTTGATCAACCCCTCAAAAAACGCCTGCTGATTCTGATATCTGTGTTAAGCGGCAGATCCTCTCCTGCCAGACTAATTCTTAATGCCGGACTGGAGATGCTACCCTACAGGCAACTCTGTGCAACAATGATAAATATGGATTATAATCAGGTATCTGTCTGGACAAGGAGTTGCGCATTAAGGCGTCTCTATGATATTCCGGAGTTCACCGATTTCAGATCGGTGGCTGCCCTCCTTTTCAGCCCCTATGAACTATTAAGGGAGGAGGCAGCACGATTCCTCAGGGAGAAGAGGGTTGTTGTATTTAATAACACCGTGGACAGGATACCTGATAATTACAGGAGTCACCTTGAAGATGTTGTAAGAGAAAGGGTTCCTGAAGGTGATGAACTGTTTTATAAGACAAACATGCTCCGTTTCTGCTTTCCGCAGGTTAACCCATCGGATCTTTTATCGCTGGCCGCCGGCACCATAAGAGTAAATTTGGCAACCGTAACCGGTGATGATGAGAAGGAGCCGTGTATAGTAATCATTTATGGCACAGGAGATGAGAGCAAGTGTAGTGCTGCAGTAGAGTGGAGGGATTATGGAACAGATGAACTAACTCCGGAGATGTACGGTGGAGGGGAGTCTTTTGCTGTTTATGCGCTGCGCATTGAAAACGTGGCCAGAGAGGTGTTCCGTAACCCGGAGCTAGACTATACTCTGATTCCGGCACTTGCAGGATTGATGGAAAAGAGTACCGGCAATAATGAGAAAAAACTTACCGGAGGAGAGTTATGATAAAATTATTGCGAAGAAGTTCAGGAGCAGGAACCTTAACGGAAAAGAAAGGTATCCTGATGATAAATAGTCAGGAATATGATAAATATTCAGGCAGGAAAACCAGTAACAGATGGTAACAGATAATCTGGCAAATCCCTACCCGGGACTAAGGGCTTATTCATTATATGAAGAAGAGCTTTTTTTCGGACGAACCGAAGAGAAGGAGATACTCTTAAGCCTTACCCTTTCAGATGGGTTTATTGCGGTTACCGGATTACCCGGCTCGGGCAAGTCATCTCTTGCAGTGTGTGGTGTAGCAGGTACCCTTGTCAACAAAAGGGAGTGGAGGGTAATAGTAGTTAAACCCGGGGATGACCCCACTGAGTCTCTGATTGATGCCCTTGCAGCTGTTGATGACACCGGTTCACCAGAACAGAAAAAGGAGATCATCAGAGAGATGATTTCCGGAGATTGTAATTTGTCAGAACTGGCTGAAGCAGCAGGTATAGATAAGGAGAAACGACTGCTAATAGTTGCTGATCAGTTTGAAGAGATATTCAGTGATGCTGTCAGAGAGAGAAACGGGAAGATATCCGGGTCTGCCATCCGGCTTGTATCACTCCTTACGGGAGAGGCTGAAAAGGTGGAAGGCAATATAACAGTAATGATAGTTATTGGGTCTCAATACCTGGGGGAGTGTGCCAGATTTCAGGGCCTGACAACTCTAATTAACAGACACAGCTATTTTGTGGCTCCCCTTGCTGATGAGGCCCTAAAGGAAGCAATTACCGGTCCGGCCTTAGTTTCAGGGACTGAAGTTGATATTACGCTGGTTAACATTCTGGCTGAAGAGTGTAAATTATCAGGAGCCCCCCTGCCTGTGCTGCAGCATCTTTTAAACAGGATGTGGGCCTTCCGGGCCATCAGTGGCAGAGAGGGGATAATATCAACCGAGCATTATGAGACTGCCGGAACACTATCGGGGGCATTATCAATACATGCCGGTGAACTGTTAGGATCCCTTGACAGCTCCAGTAAAAGAATTTGTGAAATATTCTTCAAATGTGTTACCGGGAAAGGGTATGATGGCAAATATTTAAGCAGACCTGAAAAGGTCTCTGTGATATGCGGCATTGCAGGATGTTCTGTCAGCGAGATGGAGAATGCCCTTTCGCCCTTCAGGGACCGCAGCAGCTCTTTTATATGGCCCGGTGAACAGGTTGTGCTTGCAGATGATACTCTTATGGGAATAACATATCCCGGGTTGTCAGAAGTATGGAAACATCTGGCTGACTGGATTGAGGAGGAGGCGGATGCTGCAAGAACATATCTTGATCTGTCACGCATGTCAGAACTGTTTCATTCCGGTGCAGCTGGTCTGCTAAGAGGCGGGGATCTTTTGAGAATGATTGAGTGGAGGGAGAAGTATTCACCTGCCCTGGAGTGGGCAAGGCGTTATGATCCTGCATGGGAAAGAGCTATTGTATATCTGGTGAGCAGTGAGAATGAGTATAGTGTTGCCGACCAGTCAAGAGAGAGGATCCAGGGCAGGAGGATGAAAAAGATTAAATATGCTGCTTCATTACTTGGATTTTTTGCTGTTGCGTCAGCTGCTGCCATGACATGGTCTGTATGGAAGGGAAATAAGATTGAGAAGGAGAACAGGGTGGCGGTAGAGCTGGCTTTTAATGCCGTGGTTGCCGAACAGGAGGCTCTTTCAGCAGCAGGTGATGCTGAAGAGATGGTGGAAGAGGTTAACTCACAGCTTGAAGTGATGAGCAGGGTTGCAGAAGAGTCTGAACTGAATAGCCTGAAACTTGAGACGGCGATGCAGATTGCACAGAGCGAAACTGAAAAAGCCCTTGACATGGCCGGAAAGGCGATATTTAATGAGCTGGAGACATTGGAGGAGAACAGGATTATTGCTGCGAAAAGAATGATCTCGGTTGCCAGGTCAATGGCTGTAAGATCAATACTAATGACAGGGCAGGGAGATGTTTCGGTTTTACTTGCATATCAGGCATATCTGTTTAATAAGAGAAATGACGGACAGATAAATGATCCCGATATATTCTCATCCCTTTATGAAGTGGCAAAAATCTATCCGGGAAGGGGATTTACTTCATTTGATACCCTGAATCATGGTATTACCTCTTTAGCTGTGCCGGGTGCCGGCCGGTTATATTACGCATCCTCTATCACAGGTGGAGTGGTAAGCTGGAGCAGGAACAACAATATTGTAAACGGACTTGCAGCCACAGATGATATCATTACATGTATCAGTTCAGACTTCTCAGGCAGATCCCTTGCTTGCGGGACAGAGCGCTCAGTGGTTTTGCTGATACCAACAGACGGTGGGGCTATTACCGAGTTTGCTGGTCATACTGGCAGGATAAGTCAGGTGCTATGGTCCCCCGATAGCCGTTATATCTATTCCTCAGATGCCAATGGTAAAATAATCAGATGGGATGCAGAGAGTCATGACTATACAGTCCTTGCAGAGGAGAAGGAAGGAATATTATCAATGGATATTTCACCTTCAGGAGAAAAACTTGCATTCTCTGCCGGCAACGGGTTCTGTTCAGTTGGGGCGAGCAATGACACCGGCCGACAGGTTGAAAAATTCGACGCCGGTGAAAATATCACCACATTACGCTTCAGGGACGATAATATTATCGCTCTTGGCCTGGAGAACGGATCTGTTGAATTCATGTTTGTAAACGGCGCTACCTCTGCAGGCAGAATGATCTGTCACAGTGCTCCCGTTACCTCTCTTATTGTAAACAGAGAATATGATCAGATGATCACTGCCGGTGCTGATTCACTGATCAGGATGTGGAATCTTAACGATCCTTCCCAACTGCCAGTTGAAATAGATGATTTTAACGGGCTTGTATCATCTATGGCTTACGGGCAGGATGGGCGAAGCTTTTTCGCAGCAAGTATAGCAGGAGAATCACCCCTGCGCGAAATGCCGGCTCAGGCGGCCTATATCGCTGAGGGATTGTGCGGTGTGCTCACACGTAACTTTACACCTGATGAATGGAACAGATATGTGGGTCCGGATATCCGGTACGAGGAGACATGTAGTCAGAGTGATCTGAGAATACGGGTAAGGGAGATTAAAGGCGAGTAACAGGGGAAAGTAACCCTGAACAAGCACGGGAACAAGCACGGGAACAAGTACCGGGAACAAGCACCTGAGGAACAGGCGATGGGTACAAGCACGGGAACAAGTACCGGGAACAAGCACCTGAGGAACAAGCACCGGGAACAGGCGATTGGTACAAGCACGGGAAACAAGCACCTGAGGAAACAGGAACGCCGAATCAGGGCGGAAAAACCGGCAACGGATACTTTCCGGGAATGCTCAGAATTCCGAAAGTTCAGCCTATTTTGTTAAATTTGCATTTTCCCGGTCTCACTGTAGACAAACCGGCGGTGAGATTGTTATAATTAAAAGAGAGTTTGAAGGCGAATTGTGTTTGATAATTGTAAACTATTGAAAAATAATATATTATGGAGAGACGGAAGGCTTTACTTATGATACTGGATGGTTGGGGTTATGGAAACGGATCAGAAGCTGATGTTATAAGTCGGGCCGCTACACCACGAATCGATGAACTGACGGCAAAATATCCCCATTCACGACTGCTTGCCTCCGGGGAAGATGTAGGGTTGCCTGAAGGGCAGATGGGTAACTCTGAGGTGGGGCACCTTAATATAGGTGCAGGAAGGGTTGTATATCAGGATCTGGTAAAAATTAACAAGGCAATTAAGACCGGGGATATAAAGAACAACAATGTGCTGAAGGAGGCTTTTTTGTATGCCAGGGAGAATGGTAGTGGCGTCCATTTTCTGGGACTGCTCTCTGACGGAGGGGTGCATTCACTCGACAGGCACCTCTATGCACTATGTGATATGACTATGGCATATGGTATTAAGGATGTTTTTATCCATGCATTCGGGGATGGACGGGATACCGACCCTCACAGCGGAAAGGGTTATATGGTGAACCTCCTTAACCACCTTGAAAAATCAAATGGCCGTATTGCCTCTTTTACCGGAAGGTACTATGCCATGGACCGCGATAAGAGGTGGGACAGGGTCAGGGCAGCATACAACGCGCTTGTTGAAGGAAAGGGGAAACATACAACAGATATTGTTAAGGCAATAGATGAATCATATCTCGAAGGGGTAACGGATGAGTTTATTAAACCGGTGGTGGTGGTTGACGATAAGGGAATGCCGGTAGGTAAAATTAAAAACGGTGATGTTGTAATCTTTTTTAATTTCAGGAATGACCGCGCCAGAGAGCTTACCATTGCACTCTCGCAGAAAGATCTGCCCGATTACGGAATGTCAGCCCTCAATTTGCATTACTGCACCATGACACCATATGATGCTACTTTCAGGAATGTAAATGTCATTTTCCCGAAGGATAATGTGACAAACACAATAGGTGAGATAATTGCTGCCTCAGGCAGAAGCCAGCTCAGGATTGCCGAGACAGAAAAATATGCACATGTAACATTTTTCTTTTCAGGTGGAAGGGAAGAGGTATTTGAAAATGAGAACCGGGTGATGATTCCGTCGCCAAAGGTTGCAACATATGACCTGATGCCTGAGATGAGCGCTCCTGCTGTTAGGGATGCTGTTATATCAGAGATAAGAGAAAAGGGGCCTGATTTTATCTGTCTTAATTTCGCTAATGGTGATATGGTAGGGCATACAGGGGTCTACGAGGCAATTGTAAAGGCTGTGGAGACAGTAGACAGCTGTGCCGGAGAAGTAGTGGATGCAGCTGTGGCTGCAGGTTATGACATACTTATCATTGCCGACCATGGTAATGCAGATAACGCTGTAAACGGAGACGGATCGCCCAATACCGCACATTCACTCAATCCGGTGCCTGCAATACTGGTAACTGACCGCTACCGGGAGATAAAGGAGGGGATACTGGCCGATGTGGCACCTACTATTCTTAAAATAATGGACATTCAGCAGCCGCCGGAGATGACCGGCATAGCGCTGGTTTAAACGTATAATATGCTTTCAATAGGGAGAACGGTAATTAGTATGGATCTTTTTGAGAAGAGGTTTATATGTGATACTAAGAAATGCAGGGGATTGTGCTGTTATTACGGTGATTCAGGAGCTCCCCTCACTGAAGAGGAGGGCAGTATACTGGAGGAGATATGGCCCGTGGTAAAAAAATATATGAGGCCCGAGGGTATCGTTGCAGTTGAGCGCACCGGTACAAGTATGACCGACAGCGATGGTGACCTGGTGACTCCAATGGTTGGGTCAGCAGAGTGTGCATATGCTATTATTGAAGATGATATCTATATGTGTGCTATTGAACGTGCCTGGCATAATGGTGATATAAAATTCAGGAAACCGGAATCGTGTCACCTCTTTCCCGTACGCGTTAAGAGATACCGGGAGTTTGATGCCGTTAACTATGAGGAGTGGAAGATATGTAAGGCTGCCATAGAGAAGGGTGTTTCAGAGGATCTGCCTGTATACCGGTTCCTGGAAGAGCCTCTTAAGAGGGTCTTTGGAACCGAATGGTATCGTGAGCTTACAATCGCCGCAAAGGAGATTGAAAAAAGGAGGAAGAGAGCGCATACCCTTGAATAAGAGGAACGCTTTTTATATCTTTATAGGATTGGTTAACTTAAACACATATAAATGGAAGAGATAAGGAAATATATTGATGAAAACAGGGACAGGTTCCTGGAAGAGCTGTTTGATTTAATTCGTATACCATCGGTAAGCGCCAAGGAGGAAAACAGGGGTGATATGGTAAAGATGGCTGAGCATCTGAAGCAGAGCCTTCTGCAGGCAGGAGCCGATAAGGCCGAAGTTTACCCTACCGATGGCCATCCCATACTTTACGGAGAAAAAATGATTGATCCGGCACTCCCTACAGTGCTGGTATATGGTCATTATGATGTGCAGCCTGCTGAGCCTTTTGACCTTTGGGAGAGCAACCCCTTTGAGCCTGTGGTGAGAGACGGTAAGATATATGCCCGGGGTGCTGATGACGACAAGGGACAGCTATTTATGCATGTAAAGGCTTTCGAGATGATGATGCGCACAGGCACCCTCACCTGCAACGTTAAGTTTATGGTTGAAGGAGAGGAGGAGATAGGATCCGTTAACCTTGGGAAATTCTGCAGTGACCATAAGAATATGCTCGGGGCCGATGTTATCCTGGTATCAGATACAACAATGATTGCCAGTGATATACCTAGTATTACAGCCGGTCTTCGTGGCCTCTCCTACATGGAGGTGGAGGTGACTGGCCCCAACAGGGATCTCCATTCGGGTCTTTACGGAGGCGCCGTGGCCAATCCCTGTAATATCCTGACAAAGATGATCGCCTCTCTGACTGATGAGGATAATCATATTGCCATCCCCGGATTCTATGATGATGTTATTGAAGCTTCCCCTGAAGAGAGAAGGGAGATGGCAAAGAGACCCTATAACGAGGAGGATTTTAAAGCATCCATCGATATTGATGCAGTAATGGGAGAGGCAGGATACACAACACATGAAAGACTCGGAATACGGCCTTCTCTCGATGTTAACGGCATCTGGGGAGGATACACTGGTGAAGGGGCAAAGACTATTCTGCCGGGGAAGGCATATGCCAAGATCTCAATGCGTCTGGTTCCTGATCAGGATAATGAAAAGATTGCAAAACTCTTTGAGAAACATTTTAAATCAATTGCCCCTGCAGGAGTAAGGGTTACGGTAAAATACCTGCACGGCGGACAGGCATATGTTAGTCCGATCGACACCACTGAGTACCTTGCTGCAGCCCGTGCAATGGAGACCGCATTCGGAAAAAAACCTATACCAGTACGCAGCGGCGGAAGCATTCCAATTATCTCAACCTTTGAAAAGATACTGGGTACTAAATCCATCCTTCTGGGATTCGGTCTCGATTCCGATGCTATCCATTCACCCAATGAGAGCTATCCGCTCTATAACTTCTACAAGGGAATAGAGACAATACCGCTCTTTTACCGATACTATGCGGAGATGAAGAAGTAAATAGGAACCCAACAGGTTCCCTTCTCAGAATATTGCATGCCGGACAGAGTCCGGCATGTTTTGGTTTATTGGGCAGCTGGCTACGCTGTTCTGTGAGGATTGTCTCTCCTTTTAATATTTACCAGCTCAATCCGGGTGCCCGATACCTTCAGTACCCTGATGGTATACTGTCCTATTTCAGTCACCTGGTTAATCTTGGGAATGCTTTCGAAGTGGTGGAGAAGAAGTCCGGCCAGGGTTTCATACTCTTCAGTCTCAGGAAGCGAGATCCCGTAAACCTCATTAATATAGTCGATGTCAAGCCGGCCGGAGAATAACCACTCTCCATCTCCGATTTTTCTTTCTGTAAGTCCGTTTGAATCGTGTTCATCCTCAATGTCACCAACTATCTCCTCAAGTATATCCTCAATGGTTACAAGACCCGATGTTCCGCCAAATTCATCTACAACAAGTGCTATCTTCTTATTCTCCTCAACAAATATCCTGAGTAGTTTATTTGCAGCCATACTCTCCGGAACAATAGGCAGCTTTCTTATTACTGACTTTATATCCGGTGGAGAGGAGAAGAGATCGCGTAGCCTGAAATAGCCAATGATGTTATCAATGGATTCTTCATAAATCAGGATATTGGAGTGTCCTGTTTCAATGAAAGCCTGACGCAGATCTTCAACCGAACTGCTCACCGGCAGGGCAATAATCTCGGTTCTGGGAATCATGCAGGCCCTGAGTTTAACGTTTGAGAGATCAAGTGCCTTCTGAAATATTTTTATATCATGGTCTTCCAGTCTGTCTGCCGATTCTGAATCTCTTGATTCATTAATAAGATTGTCAAGATCGAGTCGTGAAAAGATCTCTCCGCTGTCCAGGTTTCGGATTTTTATCCCAAAAAAGATTCTGAGAAACAGGTTTGAGAAACCCACAATGATTATCGAAACGGGATAGAAGATGAAATAAAAAAAAGATGCCGGCAGGCTGAGATTTTTTAGCCAGAGATTGGGAGACATAACGAACAGCCCTTTTGGAATAAATTCAGCCAGCACCACAATGACAAGTGTTGATATTACAATCTGTGACAGCATAAGGAGAGGTTCTGAACCAATAAATTCTGTCAGCCAGGGTTCCATGAGTTGTGCTGTCAGCAGGCCGTATATTACAAGGGCAATATTATTGCCAATCAGCATTGTGACAATAAACTGACCGGGATTGGCCATAAATCTTGTTATGGCACGTGATGTAAAACTGTTTTGCTTTCTGCCTATCTCAATTCTAATCCTGTTGGAGGAAACAAAGGATAACTCCATTCCTGAAAAGAAGGCAGAGAGAAGAATGGTAGCTATTATAACCGGCCAGATGCTCATAACTCAAAGTTACTCCTTTTTTCGCTGATTGAACCTGAACCATGCCATAACAAAACAGGCCAGTCCCATAAGGGCAAAAATTGTGGTTCGGTCTCCTGACCCCCTGGTACTGCTATGAAATGCCGCCCAGATACAGAGAATCCCGATAACTATCCAGGCAATCTGTAAAACCAGAAGTACTTTTTTATTCATCGTTGAGTGAGATTTCTCCGCTTATATTTTTGATTGTCCATCTGTTCATACGGGTATCAGACTCCAGTCCCGTACCCATGATAATCTGATCAGCCTCTGTTATCTTTACAAATTTGTCAGTATAGATAAGCTCTTTCTCCTCATCCCAGTAGAGCAGTTCTGTCTCCAGAATATCTCCCGTGCTGTTGACTGCCACCACGCTGTCACGTACCTCCCATAATCTGTCAGCCTCGTAATAGCGTGCATATTTTGCGGTTATCCTGGCACCGGGCCCACCATCAGGCATTGTCTCTTCATAGAAGGAAACATCAATTCCCTTTTCAAACTCGGAATAGGGTTTTTCCATTCTGCCGTAGTACTTCATTACAGGAGCCTCCATTCTGAGCTTCAGCACTGCTGAGTCAGAGTAAGTTGTTACGAAGTCATACACCTCCTGTACCGGAAGGTCATCGCGTATTGTTGTATCAACAAACTCGATCTTTTCACGGCACGAGAAAAACAATGCAGTTCCGGCAAGCAGAACTGCAAAGTTTAAAATTTTTTTTCTGAGGTAAATTTTGCTCAACTCTCTTTTCTGAACCTTACAGTTGTTGTCTCATTAATCCAGCCTCCAACCTTATAGGGAGCACCCTCCTCTGTTATTGACCTGAAGAAACACTCCGTCTTTGTGGGGAAGATGCCTGAATAGATGGAGATATATTCGCTTACATTGGATGTCAGTGAGGGATCAACCTGCTTTGCTTTCTGGAAGTAATCAACAGCAACCCAGTATACTGCCTGGTTTTCAAATTCGTCATCGCTAACCTTTACGCCTGCATATGCGTTTCCTATAATCATATAGGGTGTACCGCTTGCAGGGTTCAGTTCTATTGCCTGTCTGGCATAGTCCCTTGCGGCGCGATTATCCTTATCATTAAGCCTGATAGCTGCCAGTTTGGTATAATAACTTGATTTACGGGTTGTTTCCTCTTCAAGGGAGATAGCCTCCTTAAAGTAATGTTCTGCCCTGTTCATCTGTCCGCGGTCAAAGTTCATCTGAGCAAGATGAGCTGCAGATGTAGCTGACTTCTCATGCTCATAAAGGCTCTCTGCTGCTGCAAAGTAGAGGTCTGATTCAGTACATGCTGCATCATCCAGAAGAGAGAGAACCTTTTTCAGCAGTTCTGTATCATCCGGTGACTCCTTTATTTTGCCTGAAAAGTAATTTATCAGTCCGTCACAGTCCGCTGCTCCGCCAGCCTTGAAAATCATGTCAATGTTATCACGGGCTGCAATATCAGTGGCTTTACTGGCTGCAGCAATGCGTGGCTCAATAATATCCATTACTTTGCCATAATTGGTAATAACATCTCCATTGTTGAAGACACCCAGATCAAAAAGCTTCTGGGTAACACCCATAAAAAGCGTCAGGGTGTTGGGATCAGTGTTACGTCCGTCAAGTTCAAGAGCCTTCTCAAAGGAGTTGAATGATTCCTGCAGAAGATCAATGTCTCCGTTCTGACCAAATGACCATAGATCCATTCCCCTTCTTGCTTCATTATATCCTTCCCTTCCAAAATATTTTATTCTGGCATCATAAACCATATTCATTGAATCTATATATGCCTTGTCTGAAGTTTGTGCATAGAGTGTTTTGAACATTGTTATGCCATGAAGATGAAGATTGGCAGATGAGGCGGGGCATTCAAAAAATACCGGTCTCCAGAAGTCAAGAGCCATTTCGAAATTTTCCTGGTCGTAATAGGTTCTGTATAGGGAGAGGTTTTTACGGCAGTTGACGCTATCCTCATTATGACCGAATTTACTTCCGTCCTCAATACCCTTTTGTGCCGATAGTGGAAGAGTTACCAGAAAAAGGAATAACAGTGTTAACGTTTTAGGTAAAATTGATCTCATCTCTTTAAGTTTTAGTTATATTTTCTCTTTTCAAACCAGTTGTCATAAAAGTTAAAACTCAGTCCGAAGTTAAAGTAAGTCTCATTATGCAAATCGTTCTCAAAAGAGCCTTTTCGTGTACCGTACCCAAGAAACAGATTTATCATCGATTTGGAACGGTTCATCGGTAACCCTGCTCCAAAAGTAATGCCAAACTCTTTTAGCTGCTCTCCGTTTACCACCAGATGGCTTTTTGCAGTATGACCGCCCAGCCTGTATTCTACCCTATCCAGAAACCGGGAGTTTGATGTCTTATCCGGAATAAATGATATTCCTGCGTTAATACTGTTTCTGTCTGTAAGGTACTGATCATACCCCGGAAACTGAGCCTCAGACCACTTTGTGGTTGTATAGTCTGCCAGAATCGTCAACCTGTCGGTTACCGTATAGTTGATACCGAAAGAGAGCTGCTGGGGCAAGGTCAATATTGCCTCTGTTCCTCCTTCATAGGAGAGGGTGTCAGTACTGTAGAAGCTTCCGGTGTAGAGAGAGTAGCGGGCGGCCAGACTTTCATAATCAGCCTTATAGTCCTTGCCTGCGGAATAGGTTACTCCTGCCGTGAGCATCCTTGTTTCACTCAGGTTGATTCCATACTGCAGGCCGTAAACAAAGTTGTGTCCTCTGAGAAGAATTGTTTCGCTGGTGCGGTTATTGTAATAGTTTGTCCCTGAGTTGAAGAGAAAATTGTTTGATCTCTCAATTGAACCAAACAGAAACTCTATGTTAACCCCTATTGAAAGGTTTTTGACCGGTGCAACTGCTGCTCCTGCAAAAAACTTGTTGAAGCTTCCCGTTCCCTTATGGATATTCACTGTTTCCCCGATCAGCGGATCATAGTCTGCATCACCCGGGAGTGTTTCGGCTGAAATATTATAGTAGCCGCTGCTGTAGGGCACCAGACCAAAAGCAAAACCTGATCTTTTGGTAAGGGGGAAGCTCATGACAACATGATGGAAATTAAAGTCATCTGAAAGTTCTCTGTTCTCTCCGTCAGAAAGTGCAATCATTCTGTAGTCGAGCCCGAAATCGAAAACAAAGGAGTTTGTATCAACGCCAGCATATGATGCCGGGTTAACGAAATTGATAGTAAGCGGATCCCTCAGAGCGGTTGCGGCTCCCCCCATGCTGAGTGATTTAAACAATCCGGCCGGCTCAAGAGTTCCGGGGCCGAATCTGGCATAGGGTGAGTTTACCATCTTCTGCGCGGTGACCTGCCCAATGGTAACAATCAGCAGGAAAAGTGATATTCTAAGCTTGTTTAACATTATAGTTCAATATATGATTGAGCCCTTCCAGAACCAGATCGGGAGCTACTGTTGTTTCATGTGACAGTTTATCTGCCAGAAAGCTTCCGTCGCCACCGGTAACCAGTACCTTCAGCTCTTTATATTTGTTTTTAAAAGTGCGAATATACTCATTTATTTCAAAAATCAACCCTGATTGGACACCCGATCTTATGGCTGAAACAGTATCATTACCTGTGATTTCCCATGTGTTGCTGCTTTCCACCAGAGGTAATTTCTCAGTAAATATATTGAGTGACATAAACCGGGTTCTCATTCCCGGAGAGATACTCCCGCCCGGCCATACACTGTCAGAGCGAAGGATGTCATAGGTAACCGCGGTGCCCGCATCAATTACCAGAACGTTCATTCCGGGAAACTTATTGTATGCCCCGGCAACCGCTGCAATCCGGTCTGATCCCAGCGTGTCAGGGGACTTGTAGCCTATTGTGAAGGGAAGGTTTGCCGATGCTGTAACATAAAGGGGATCTGTATCACTCAGCTCAGCAAGCCGGTCGGCCAGCCGGTTGTCAACACCTACGGCAGAAATAACAAACCTGCAGGGGCCTTGTTGCCTGTCAGCTATCCTTGTTATATGGTCTGATACAGTGCTGTTCCCTACCCGGAGAACCTCACCTTTCAGACTCCCGTTGAAGATTCCGATCTTGGACCAGCTGTTTCCTATGTCAACTGCGATATTCATTCAATGGGGTCAAAAATAGAAATTATCCGGTCAAAAAAGAAGAGCCTTCTTCTCTCATATATAATTAATTGCTGTTATGATGCTGCCTATTATTGGCTCTGGCACCCGATTGTTCTGCCAGGGCACTAATCAGGTTAATGGCACTCTTTACATCACCTATTCCAGGGAAGGTTATTGTAAGCTTTTTATCTGTATGCTTGATTCTTGCGTTTGTATGAAAAGCTGCGACATGGGAAATAATTGATCTGAAAAGGGATCCTGAGTAAAACTGAGATCCGGGATCGGAGACGAAACTGCATATCATAACCCCGTTTTTCATTATTATCTTTTCAATTGCCAGTTGCGAGGCTTCGCGCCGCAGTTGAACGAGATTGAGCAGTTCAATTGTCTGTGGCGGGATATTTCCGAACCTGTCGGTAAGCCTTTCCGCATACCGGCCCAGATCATTATCGTCACCTATATCGTTCAGTTCCCTGTAGAGCCTTATTCTTTCGGATATGCTTGATACATAACTTTCAGGAATCATTATCTCAAAGTCGGTTTCAATCTGGCAGTCGGTAATATAGCTCTTTTCATGCTGTTCCACCGGTTGCCCTGTATCATCTCCAACGCTCTCTGCAAATCCGATATCTGCAAATTCGCTCTCCCTGAGTTCGGAGACGGCCTCCTTCAAAATCCTCTGGTACGTCTCAAATCCCACATCGGCAATGAATCCGCTCTGCTCACCGCCAAGCAGGTTTCCGGCACCCCTGATATCAAGATCCTGCATTGCGATATTGAATCCGCTTCCCAGCTCTGAAAACTCCTCTATGGCCCGGAGTCTTCTTCTTGCCTCGCCTGTAACCATGTTAAGGGGCGGTGCAAGAAGGTAGCAGAATGCCTTTTTATTTGATCTGCCCACTCTTCCCCTCAGCTGATGTAGTTCTGAGAGACCGAAGTTCTGAGCATTATTTATAAAGATTGTATTTGCGTTCGGGATATCGAGTCCCGACTCAATAATGGTTGTTGCAATAAGAACATCATAATCTCCGTGCACAAAGCCGAACATTATGTTTTCCACATCGCGTCCTTCCATCTGACCGTGAACCACTGCACTCTTTATGCCGGGATTGATTCTCCGGATCAGGGCCTCTACTTCCCTGATATTTTCCACCCTGTTATGGATAAAGAATATCTGACCATTACGGTTAAGCTCATACTCAATTCCTTCCCTGATAATATCTTCATTAAACCCGTGAAGCTCCGTAATGATAGGCATCCTGTTGGGAGGAGGAGTGTTGATAACAGAAAGATCCCTTGCTCCCATAAGTGAAAACTGCAGGGTTCTGGGTATGGGTGTGGCTGTAAGAGTTAGAGTGTCAACATTTACCTTGATCCTTTTCAGCTTATCCTTCACCGCTACCCCGAAACGCTGCTCCTCATCAATTATAAGGAGTCCGAGATCGCGGAATGCAACATCCCTGCTTACAAGCTTATGAGTACCAATTATAATATCAATTTCTCCTTTTTTAAGTGATTCAAGAATCTTCCGCTGGTCAGCCCCACTTCGGTGGCGGCTGATGTAATCAATCTTAACCGGAAAATCCTTTAACCGGTCCGAAAAGGTTTGATAGTGCTGAAGGGCAAGAATGGTAGTAGGAACAAGGAGTGCAGTCTGCTTATTGTCTGTTGCCGCCTTGAAAGCGGCTCTTACAGCAATCTCTGTTTTACCGAAGCCCACATCACCGCATATCAGCCTGTCCATAGGATGAGGCCGCTCCATATCCTCTTTTACCAGTGTGGTGGCAGTTACCTGGTCAGGAGTATCATCATAGATAAACGAAGCCTCAAGTTCCCTTTGCAGGAAGGAGTCAGGTGTGAATCCAAAACCCTCCTCCGTCATTCTCTTTGAGTAGAGCAGTATAAGCTCCCGGGCAATGTCCTTGACCTTTTTCTTGGTTCCTGATTTAAGCTTTTGCCATGCCCCTGATCCCAGTTTGTATATTTTGGGTTCACTGTTGTCTTTCCCCCGGTATTTTGATATCCTGTGGAGGGCATGTATCCCGACAAACAGTATATCATTGTCGCGGTACACAAGCTTTATCGCTTCCTGTACCTTGCCGTTGACCTCTATCTTCTCAAGTCCACCGAACCTGCCTATGCCGTGATCTATATGTACCACATAGTCTCCCGGGTTCAGGCTGGTGATCTCCTTAATGGTGATGCTTTCACGGTGCGAAAAAGATCCTTTTATCCTGAACTTGTGATACCTGTCAAAGATCTGGTGATCAGTATAAATATTAATCTTCAGCAGGGGGTCACTGAAACCCTGGTGCAGGTTGATGACAAGGGGGGTAAAATCCACGCCCGGGCTCGTCTCTGCAAATATATCCCTTAACCTTTCCAGCTGTATCTCGCTCTCGGATACGACCAGATTTGTATAACCTTCTTCACTTTTTCTTGTAAGGCTTCCGGCGACAATCTCAAAATTCTTATTGAACTGTGGCTGCGGTTCCGTGGTGAAGATATATTTACCGGTATCAAAATAGCTTTTACCCCCCAGCTCGGCTGTTCTGAATTTAGCAATCTCCGAAGCCAGGTGGTGGCCTGTAATAGCCATGCCTCTCTTATTTCCCGGTTCACCCTCCTCCCCTGACCAGCGTGAATCGTAAATGGTATTAATACGGTCAATAATAAAACCGAAATCCCTGGACCAGATAACTGAGGAGGGTGAAAGGAAACCCGGAAGCGTTTCGGACATTTCCTCCTCCGGCAGTTCCTGTATATCAGGTATTACCGATACCTCCTTCATCCGTTTTACAGAGAGCTGTGAATCAGCATCAAAAGATCTTATGCTCTCTACCCGGTTTCCGAAAAAATCTATCCTGCACGGTTTATCGCTGCTGAAAGAGAACAGGTCTATCAGGCTGCCCCTTACTGCATACTGCCCGGGTTCATACACAAAATCTACCCTGTTGAAATTATATTCTCTCAGCAGCTCCTCAATAAATTCCATTGAGAGAGAGTCACCTTCACCTATGGTCAGTGTCTTGAGCTTAAGGTTCCGCCGGCTGATAACTCTCTCCATTACAGCCTCTGCATATGAGACAACTATGCATTTCCTCTTGCCCGAAGCCAGATGATTCATCACCTCTGTCCGGAGTACGATCCCGGATGAATCTTTCTGTCCATATTGTACTGACCTTTTATAGGCAGAGGGAAAGAAAAAGACATGCTCACCCTCAAGAAGAGCCAGCAGGTCATTATAAAAATATGCCGCCTCTTCTTTCTCGGGCAATATAACAAGATGTGTCGATTGCAGCGAGTCATATAATGCAGCAAGGAGAAGGGCGGCAGATGATCCTGTCAACCCTTCCATGAAGCTGTGCGTAATGGCTCCTGATGTAAGTTCATCACGGAATGCGGCAAATGAAGTATGCCGTGAATAAAGTTTTCTTAATTCACTAACGGTCATATTCTGAAATTGGGAGGCAAAATTACAAATAGTAAGCACTCCCGCAAAAAAGTTATCTACTGGTTTTCAGCAATAAACTTTTCCACTCTCTTTACCATCTCCGTTGACCCGGTATAAAAGGGGATTCTCTGGTGTAGCGATTCAGGTACTATGGTAAGTACCCTCCCGGAGCCGTCTGAACCCATCCCTCCCGAATGTTCTGCAAGAAAAGACATGGGGTTGCATTCATATACCAGTCGCAGCTTACCAGTGGGGTAGTTCTTGCTCTCAGGATAGAGATAAATACCTCCTTTTAGCAGGTTACGGTGAAAATCAGAGACCAGGGAACCGATATACCTTGAAATATATGGGCGCTCTGTTTCAGTGTCATTCTCCTGGCAATATTTTATATACTTTTTGACCCCCTCGGGAAATTTGATGTAGTTACCTTCATTGACCGAATAGATCCTGCCTTTCTCAGAATGCATCATGCCTGGGTGTGACAGGCAGAACTCGCCCAGGGAGGGATCAAGGGTGAAACCATTAACCCCGTTGCCAGTGGAGTAGACCAACATGGTTGAAGATCCGTAGATAACATACCCGGCAGCAACCTGCTTTGTGCCAGGCTGCAGGAAATCAATCTCTGAAACCTGCTCTCCCCTCTGGCTTACCCTTCTGTAAATTGAGAAAATGGTTCCCACGCTTACGTTGGCATCAATATTAGCTGATCCGTCAAGAGGGTCAATGCAGACAATATATTTGCCGTTAACCGCGAACTCATGGGTGAAGGTGATGATGTTCTGGTTCTCCTCTGTTGCCACACCACAGCATTCACCGCTTGAGAGAAGAGCTGCAGTAAATACTTCATCAGCGTAAACGTCCAGCTTCTGCTGTATCTCTCCCTGCACATTCATGTTTTGTGACTGCCCCAGTATATCTGAAAGTCCGGCCCTTTTGACCTTCATGCTTACCATTTTGGCGGCTGTGCCCAGATGATGCATCAGCCTGGAGAACTCGCCCTTTGCTTCAGGATAATCCTTCTGCCTCCGGATAATAAAATCATCCAGAGTTGTGATATTGTAACTGTTCATTTTTATATGTTTTAGTTATTATGGGTCTGGTGCAGTCAAATGATCTGTTATTCAGGGTACGGGCTCCCTTCCAGCATCTTATGTGGCTGTTATAACAGAAAAATATGGAATTCACTGGTAATGTTTGGGTTAATAGATTATAAAAATAGTAAACCCTCTTCACAAAAAAAAATGATTAAAAGAACATACACCACAGAATATTCTAATTTTGTCAAATAAATATATTAAGAGATGATTGTTTATAAATTCGGGGGAGCATCGGTTAAGGATGCAGGGGCAATAAGAAATCTGTACAGTATAGTAGCCGGTGCTCAGTTACCACTTGTGGTAGTGGTATCTGCTCTGGGCAAAACAACCAACGCACTTGAGAATGTGGTTAACCAGAGTGGCAGACCATCTCATGAGGTGGATATTGCAATTGCTTCAGTCCTGGATTATCATTTGCAGGTGGCTGATGAACTCCTCGGACAGGGTAACAGGGCAGCAGCATGGATCAGTGATTCCGTTGCCGGCATAAGGGATCTTTTATCGGTGGCCGGTGACCGGGGGCCCGACTGGCTCTATGACCAGATAGTATCACTGGGTGAGTTGTGGTCAACAAGGATAGTGGAGGAGTACCTGAGGAAGAGGGGACTGAGGAGCAGGTGGATCGATATGCGTGAGGTGCTGATAACCGATGACAGGTATCGTGATGCCAATGTAATATGGTCAGAATCGGAGCGCCGGCTCAGGTCTGCTGTTAAATCGGATGATGCGGAAATATTTGTTTTGCAGGGGTTTATAGGAGCTACAGCCAGTGGTAATTCAACAACTCTGGGGAGAGAGGGCTCTGACTATACTGCTGCTATCGCGGCCAATATACTGGAGGCTGAAAGTGTTGTGATATGGAAGGATGTACCGGGAGTGCTGAATGCTGATCCGGGCTGGATGAGTGATGCCACTTTGCTTGACAATATAAGCTACAAGGAGGCCGTGGAGATGTCATTCTCCGGAGCCAAGGTAATTCACCCCAAAACCATAAAGCCCCTTCATAACAGGGGAATTCCCCTCTATGTACGATCATTCCTGCAGCCTGACGGTTCGGGTACAGTGATAAGCTCAAATGAAAGCAGCACTGAATCTGTTCCGGTATTTATAAGAAAGGAAAATCAGGTTCTGCTCTCCCTGCTGCCCAATGACTTCTCCTTTGTGATAGGGGAGAACCTGGGGAAAATATTTCACCTATTCTACAGACACGGTATCAAGACCAACCTTGTACAGGCAAGTGCTGTAAGTATAGCCGTTTGTGTTGATAATGACAGCGATCGTATTGATGCCCTTACCTCCGATCTGCGGGGTGAGTTCAGAATCCTGTATAATAAGGATGTGGAAATGATATCTCTGAGGTACTATACCGAGGAGGCCATAAGGAAGGTTACAGAGGGAAAAAAGGTATTGCTGGAACAGCGAACGCGTAAATCGGTTCGCTTTGTGATCGGTTAGGCATTCCTTCAGGGAAGATGAAAGAGCTATACGCTGCTCAATACTAACGCTTACCTCAGATTAGTTACCGGCATGATCTATTACCTCAGGTTAATTGCCAGCAGGGCCCGGTATCCGGTTGCCGTTATATCTCCCTCTCCTGTTGAATATCTATAGC
>JAIVHO010000006.1 GCA_020201035.1 Bacteroidales bacterium | reverse complement strand
GTACTTAACAGTCAGTATAATAGTATCTTTATGATTGTATTGCCTTGAGAAACTGATAAAGACCTGATTATCTTTCTGTTCAAAGAGAAGGTCTCTACCATCGATACCTGTAACATATTCAACAACCAGATACTCGGCATCCAAAACACAATTATCAAGGTTGTTTCTCAGGGGAGACAGGGTAATCTGGTTTTCTCCTGAAAGGGTTTTTTTATCGAGGTCAACTTTAAGGGAGACCCTGTAATGGATTGCATCAAAATCGCGAGAGCGTTCAGCCCGGATTGGACGGTTATAAACATCAACCTTTTGTGCAATATTAAATTGCAGTGTGATGAACAGAAATATCAGAACATAAATACTCTTCATAATCATATTAATTTTGTTGTAATTATTTGTTCTTTTTCATAAAGCTCTCCACCTCTTTAATAGTCCTTGGGAGACCGGCAGAAAGAACCTCACAACCTTCGCCTGTTATTAAAATGGTATCTTCCAGTCTTATACCTATCTCATGGCCATTGTCAGTCATAATGTCGCATGCAAAAACAAAACCTTCTTTCAGGACCTCATCAGTTCCCTTAAAGGTTCCCATTCCATCATGAACGGCCATTCCGATAGAATGATTATAGCCAGCCAGTCTTATGTATGCCGAAAATCTTTTTTCATTAGGATCATAACCGTTATCTATGAGATATTTCTTAACATACCCGCCAACCTCTCCCAGGGTGAGTCCCGGCTTATAGTTTTTGATACAGACTTCTCTTATCCCGTTTGCCAGTTCATAAAGCTCTTTTTGTTCCGGAGTAAATTTCCCGTTAGCAGGCATTGAGGTGGAAATATCAACAACATAATACCTGTAGCTCGGGCCAGCATCGAGAATTATAAAATCACCATCCAGAAGTGTACGGTTATATCTGTTGTAATGACCATACGGCATATTTTCAGCAGACATAATAATTGTAGGGTATGCTATTTCCTGTGCATCTTCTTTTTTGGAGGTGAATTGAAAAAGTGAAGCCAGATATTTTTCTTTTACACCTACACCAACACCATTCATAAAAGCGAGGTGTGCTTTTACCCCGATTCTCCCTGCTTCGCGCATTATTTCAATTTCTGCCTCTGATTTGTACTTCCTGAGATCCGAAACAATACCCGAGCAGTCTTTTACAATAGCCGCAGGAAATTTTTCATGAAGCTTACTCACAAACTGCAATTCACGGGTTAGTCGTCCATCCCATTCATTCTCTGTCATGGTCTTTTTGAGACTATTTGCCTTTTCAGACGAGACCTCTCCTATTAGTTCATCTGACTTGAAGAGAGTATAAATAGTACGAGATTCTTTTACCAGCGATGTCAGAACAGGTGTGAACTGGTCGTATGGAAGAACCTTTTCAATCCCCGTAAAACGACCCGGATCATTAATAAGATCCATAGAGATTCCTTCACCTTTTGCTTCCGCCTCAGTAATAGTCATAAAAAGCGTACTTGTTCTGTTTACACCATCAATTATTAGTATGATATTGGGTATTTCCAGGCCAGCGAAATACATCATGTTATTGTACTGGAAAAACTGACTCACACCTTCAGAAAGAGAAGCCCCTCTGAAAACAGCTATTCCCTCTGGTATATGATCCATAAGGTTTTCCCTGCGCTTAACATATTCTTCTTTATCAAAGATGAGTTGAGCATTCATAGATCCAATCCCTGTGATCAGGAACAACAGTAAAGTCAATATTCTGTTTTTCAAAATTTTAACTTCTAGTTTTATAACTATTTAACTGTTCTGTACAATATTAGCGATTTCTTTGAATATTATAGATTCAATATGCCTGTTTAAAAGGAATATTGCAACTTTTGTTCCCTCCGGGTACACTAACAGAAAAAGCGGCGACAGTGTTGTGGAAATAACAGGATTCCCGGAAGTACTCGCGACCGGCCAGGAAGTGATTACGGAAGGGTGAGGGATGTTATTCAGGCTCCGGACGGCTCTGTTTATGTGTGTTTTCACAGGCCCACTTAGCTAAGAAACCGACTCCGGCACAGCAAAACATTAAATAAAAGGAGATCCTCCCTTTA
Source organism: Bacteroidales bacterium (assembly GCA_020201035.1). Classification (GTDB taxonomy): domain Bacteria; phylum Bacteroidota; class Bacteroidia; order Bacteroidales; family VadinHA17; genus JAIVHO01. The sequence goes on along the minus strand of JAIVHO010000006.1, from coordinate 27,924 downwards.
GGGAAAACCTCCTTAATTTTCATAACTATATAATCTATTCTAATGGTCTGATGGAATCAGGAAATTATATCCATCAGTGTTTGAATTTTCGATCCACGTGGGTTTCAGAATATCAGAAACTATTCTCTGATAAATGGTATTATACCCCAGGGCAAGCCCTGGACCTTTCTTTCCGGGGCAAGCCCCGGGGAATTTAACCACACTCTCTCGTCCGCCGAAGCGGAACGCGAAGGTGGATTAAAATATTCAGATCAGATTCCTCCGTTTACCGGATCGGCATCCAGGGCATACATCCCCCGGCCGTGGGTTGCGATTACGATTATATTATCACGGGGATGAATAATAAGGTCATGAACAAAAACGGAGGGCAAACCACCACCAAGTACCTCCCATTTATTGCCGCCGTCAGCTGTAACATATACACCTACATCGGTCCCGACATAAAGAATATTATTCTTAACCGGATCCTCCCTGATCACATTAACTGTACCCAGCGGTATATTACCCGATATATCTGTCCATGTTTTGCCATAATCTTCAGATTTCCACACGTAAACAGTAAAATCATCATCCCTCTTACCGTTTTGTGTCATATAGACCGTTCCCTCGTCGAATCGGGAAGCCACGATCCTGGATATCCAGCGGTCAGAGGCAATTCCATCAACTATTTCATTCCACTCTGCCCCATCATCCATTGTTACCCATACCCTCCCGTCATCTGTTCCTGCATAAAGCAAACCCTGTCTGAGGGGTGATTCCGATAATGCAGTGATGGTCTGATATTTAACATCACCTGAGTGAGCAGGATCATTATGTGACAGATCAGGACTTATCCTCTCCCATGTATCACCCTGATCAGTTGATTTAAACAGATACTGCATACCGTGGTAGATGGTTTTTGAATCATGCGGTGAAAGAATAAACGCAGCAAGCCACTGACCTCTTAACCGAGGTTCACCTGCTTCGGCCACAGGGACTATATTCGTTCTGGTATTGGGAGTAATAACAGTGGTTGGATTACCATCCCTGCCAATTCTTTCGATGGTGTCCGGCTTGTTATATATCTCTCTTGAAAGTGTTCCGTAAAACCCCGCAGAATAAACTATATCAGGATTGTTTGGATCAATTGCATGGTGGCTACCCTCACCGCCGGGAGCATTCTCCCAATTTACTGCAGGAATATTATCTCTCCCGTTTGTCAGTATTACCTCGCCCCTTCTGCTTCCATGATCCTGAACTGATCCATAAACCCTGAAAGGATCGGTCATATCATAATTAACATTAAAAAACTGAACTGCCGGCAGTTTTGTGTATGAGCTGTTCCATGTATCTCCGCCATCATTTGAGATATGCACACCCTGATCATTATTAATGATCATATAATCACCATTTTCAGGATCGATCCACATACCATGGTTATCTCCACCGGCATTTCTGAATCGTTCCCAGGTTTTGCCCCCATCATGAGTAACTGCCATACTCACTCCCATAAGATATACGGTATTTTCATCGGCAGGGTCAATCGTCAGCTGGCCAAATACCCAACCGTAGGTATTGCTTAGTCTCTGAAGCAAAGGGTCATCAGGAGGACTCACCCTCTCCCATGATTCACCCTTATTATCGGAACGGAAAAGCTGTGCTCCCCTGATAAAACCGCATGAGGGTAATCCATAGGCATCATTCTTCTCTTCTTCAGTAGGCTCACGTACTACTTCATAGTCATCAATATAGGCATATATAACGTCCGGATTGGTTCGTGCAATATCAACCCCTATCCTGCCCCTGTGTTCCGGAGGCATAAGACCATCACTTATTTCGTTCCATGTTTCTCCGGCGTCGGTGGATTTATATATCGAACAGCCGGTATAATCAGGCTCTGTCCTGGGATCATTCCATTTTTTCCTTATCCTCTGCCATGTTGAGGCATACAGGATATCCGGATTAACAGGATCCATATCTACATCAATAACACCTGTCAGATCATCCTTCTGAAGTATTGGTGTCCATGTTACCCCCCCGTCAACAGTCTTATAAAGACCTCTCTCCGGATTTGGTGTCCATTCATTCCCTGACACTCCAACATACACTATTTCAGGGTTATCCGGATGAATAATTATCCTGGAGATGGTATGGGATTCTTCAAGACCCATATGTTCAAATGTTTTACCCTGGTCAGTTGATTTATATATACCTGCACCCGCATGTGAGCTCCTGAAGATATTGGACTCACCAGTGCCTACCCAGACAATATTCTTATCAGAGGGAGCAATGGCAATGTCACCTATTGATGAAGATAGCTCCTTTTCAAAAACAGGAGTCCATGTTTCGCCTGAATCAGTTGTTTTCCAGACACCACCTGAGGCACTTGCAGAAAGGATATAGTCCCCCTGGGGCGAAACAGCGGCATCGGTCATTCTGCCGCTGGTATTTTTAGGCCCCAGAAACTGCCAGCCCAGATCCTTGTAAGGCGAATTCATCTCCATCTGCAGATGCGTTTCCCAGGCGGTAAGCCTATCCTTACCCTCTTTAATAATTCTCTTCTCTTTTGGCTTGCATGATGTCATCACAACAGCTGCCAGCAACAGAAAAAACAGTCCCCTTGTTAGTTTTTGTTTGTTCATCTTTATCCTCCTGAAATTTTTAAAGGTTGATTGGTTAATATAAATGTTTGGTTTTCAGATTTCAACTGATTGAACTTCATCATTCATTGATAAGGGATTGCATTGCCTGAGTATTAACCTGATGACAATCCCCTTTTAAAGGTAGGAATTAAAAGCATATTACACCATAACCTGACAAAACAGATTCCAGGCACCAATTAGTCTATCTGGCAGCGATTGTTTCTGGCAGCGATTGTTTCTGGGCAGCGATTGTTTCTGGGCAGCGATTGTTTCTGGGCAGCGATTGTTTAAATGCATCAGAACAGGAAACGGTTACTATGAATTGATGATTAACCACTTAAAGGAGAGAGTGATATCAAACAAGAAAAAGAGGGCAGTGATCACCTCACTGCCCTCTTTATTATTGAGCGGGAAACGGGACTCGAACCCGCGACCCCGACCTTGGCAAGGTCGTGCTCTACCAACTGAGCTATTCCCGCAATTGTGCATGCAAAAATAACACTTTTTTAATTTATCCAAAATAAGAAATTCTTTTATTTGCACATAACTGTTTTTGCAGGGGTAATACTATCGGTAATGCCTTCTCTGGCAGGAAATCTTAAGGCATTTTAAAATGGTACACCTTTTTTGCTACATTTATAACCGCGAAAAATTAACTTATTTACCATCCCCCTTATGGCCGAAAGAAATAAAAACGGATTCGGAACAGCGCCTGTCTTTTTTACAGCTATATCTACTATACTGGGAGCCATACTCTTTCTGAGGTTTGGTTTTGCCGTTGGCACACTCGGATTCTGGGGCGTAGTGCTGATTATCCTGCTCGGGCATATGGTTACCATACCCACTGCACTGGCTATATCAGAGATTGCCACCAATAAGCGGGTAGAGGGCGGAGGAGAGTACTTTATTATCAGCCGCTCATTCGGGATGAATATCGGCGCCACAATTGGCTTAGCCCTCTTTATGTCACAGGCAATCAGTGTGGCGTTCTATGTTATTGCCTTTACCGAAGCCTTTGAGTTCCTGTTTAACTATTTCGCTGACAATATGGGCATAGCGCTGCCAAGGCAGGTTATCAGTATACCTGCAATGCTACTGCTGGCATATCTTATTCTTACCCGGGGGGCTGGCATGGGGGTCAAGACCCTCTATATTGTGGTAGCCATTCTTGCCTTTTCCCTTGTTATGTTTTTTCTGGGAAAAACTGACCATGCTGTAACATCGGGGTTTGGTCTTTCAGAAGCCTCCTTCAGGAACAGAAGTGATTTTTTTATGGTTTTTGCCATTGTATTCCCTGCATTTACCGGAATAACAGCAGGAGTAGGACTATCAGGTGATCTTAAAAACCCTTCAAAATCTATTCCCCTGGGTACAACTGCTGCCACCTTTGCAGGTATGATTGTCTATTTCTTTATTATATATAAGCTGGCCCACTCGGCATCGCCGGAAGATCTTACCGGCAACCAGCTTGTAATGGCCAATATAGCTCTTGGTGGCGCAATTGTGGTTCCGCTCGGACTGGCAGCATCAACCATATCGTCGGCAATTGGATCGGTGATGGTGGCTCCGAGAACACTGCAGGCGCTTGCAGCAGACAGGTCATTCCCTTCAACAAGGATCAACTACTGGCTGTCAAGAATCAGAAAAGGTGATGGTGAGCCGGTCAATGCATCTCTGGTAACCATAATTATTGCACTTATCTTTGTTGCAATGGGTAATGTGAATGCAGTTGCAGAGATTATATCAATGTTCTTTATGGTTACCTATGGCTCACTCTGCCTGATCTCTTTCCTGAACCATTTTGGTGCAAGCCCCTCATACCGACCCTCATTCAGATCGAGATGGTACTTCTCGCTTACAGGATTTATAGTGAGCATATGGGTTATGTTCAAGATAAACACTCCCTATGCCCTGGCAGCCATAGTGCTGATGACTCTTATCTATCTCTATATAGATTACTACCACAGCCACCGCAAGGGGATGGAAGCACTCTTTGCCAATTCAATATTTCAGTTAAACAGAAACCTGCAGATATATCTTCAGAAATCAAAACATACCAAAGTGGATAAGGAGTGGCGGCCCAGTGCTATCTGTATAAGCAAAAACTCCTTTGAAAGGGATACCGCCTTTCAGTTGCTGAACTGGATATCATATAAGTACGGCTTTGGTACCTATCTGCACCGTATTGAGGGGTACTACTCCAAAACAACTTTTCAACAGGCAAGGGAGGAGCTTGCAAAGCTGATAAGCCGTTTTGACAGGATAGAAAACCATGTTTATGTTGATACCATTATATCACCGTCATACACATCAGCAATTGCACAGGCCATACAATTGCCGGGGATTTCGGGGATGGAAAACAATATTGTAATCTTTGAATACGATAAAGAGAATTCTGTTGAACTGGAGGCTATTATTGACAACTTCTCTCTGGTCAATGCCGGATGTTTTGATATATGCATACTCGCCTCATCTCACCGTAAGATTTTATACAAGAATGGCATCCATGTGTGGATAAAGTCAACAGATGCAACCAACGGCAACCTGATGATTCTGCTGAGTTATATTATCTCAGGCCACCCTGAGTGGAGAAAGAGCCATATAAAGATTTTTGAGATATGCCGGACGGATGAGCTGGAACAGCTGAAGGAGAACAACAGAAAGCTTATTGAGGAAGGAAGGATACCTATTTCCGAAAAGAATATTGAGATAATAATCGAAGAGTCTGATATATCACCCAAACACCGGATTAACGAATACTCATCAGAGGCAGCGTTAACGATTATCGGATTCAGGGAGGAGTCTCTGAAGCACGAAGGGATATCGCTGTTTGATGGGTATGGCAATCTGGGCACCATCCTTTTTATCAATTCCCATAATGATAAGATTATTGAGTAACAGGGCTTTATTTCTTAAGCAGCCTCTTTACTGAATCAAGCTTATTAAGTGCCTCTACTGGAGTAAGGTTGTCAATATTAATATCCAGAAGCTGATCCCTGATCTGCTTAAGTACCGGGTCATCAAGCTGAAAGAAGCTCAGCTGAAGGCCCTCCCTGCCTGATGCTATCTCATCAACCGGACGGGTAACCGGTCCGCTTTTCCTCTCTCCCTCCAGTCCGGCCATTACCTCCCCTGCCCTTTTGACAATACTCGCGGGCATTCCGGCCATCCTTGCAACATGGATTCCGAAACTGTGCTCACTTCCTCCGCGCTTGAGTTTTCGCAGAAAGATAATCTTGTCTTCCAGTTCCCTTATTGAGACATTATAGTTCTTCACCCTCCCAAAGGAGTTCTCCATCTCATTCAGTTCATGGTAATGTGTGGCGAATAGCGTGCGTGCCCTGGTTCGGTGTTCATGAAGGTACTCTACCATTGCCCATGCTATTGAAATACCGTCATAGGTGCTGGTTCCGCGTCCTATCTCATCCAGAAGAACAAGACTTCGATCCGAGAGATTATTCAGGATACTGGCCGTCTCGTTCATCTCAACCATAAATGTGGATTCGCCCAGACTGATATTATCTGAAGCCCCAACCCTGGTGAATATTTTATCCACCATCCCTATCCGGGCACTGGTGGCAGGCACATAACTCCCCGCCTGTGCCAGGAGTACAATAAGTGCTGTCTGCCTTAGCAGCGCCGATTTCCCCGACATATTGGGCCCGGTAAGTACAATTATCTGTTGTGTGGCGTTATCCAGATAGAGGTCATTGGGAACAAAGCTCTCGCCCGCAGGCAGTTGTTTTTCAATAACCGGATGCCTTCCCTCTTTTATATCGATCACCAGTGACTCATCCAGCAGAGGTCTTATGTAATTATTCTCAGCAGCCAGCCGTGCAAAAGCAGAGAGGCAATCGAGTCGCGCCACCACTCCCGCTGAAGCCTGAACAGCAGGAATATATTCTGCCAGCGACTCCACCAGCGCCGTGAACAGCGATTGTTCAAGTGCCAGAATCTTCTCTCCTGCACCCAGTATCTTTGTTTCATACTCCTTAAGCTCGGCCGTAATATATCTCTCCGCACTTACAAGAGTCTGTTTCCGGGTCCATTCCTCAGGCACCTTGTCACGGTGGGTATTGCGCACTTCTATATAATAGCCGAAGACATTGTTAAATCCCACCTTCAGGCTCGGTATTCCCCATTTCTCACTTTCACGCCTCTGTATATCCACCAGATAGTTCTTTCCTGATTTAACTATCTTCCTGAGATCGTCAAGCTCTTCTGACACTCCCTCCCTTATGACATTACCCCTGCTGAGGGCAACAGGAGGATCATCTGAAAGCTCACGGTCAATTCGCAAGGCAGCATCAGAGCATGGATCAATTGCATCACCTTCACGGTCAAGAGGCACGCACCCTGTTCCGCTGCAGAGCTCCTTAATGCGGCGTACCGATTCAAGGGCCCTCTTCAGCTGCCCAACCTCCCTCGGGCTTATCCTCCCTGTGGCCACCTTTGAGATAATACGTTCAATATCTCCTGCCATAGAGATCTCAGCAGCAATCTTATCCCGCAACTCTCTGTCATCCTTCAGAAAACCAACAATATCGTGTCGTGAACCTATCCTTTCAATGCTCTTAAGAGGCAGTGACAGCCATTGCCGTATCATCCTTCCCCCCATGGGTCCTGATGTGCAATCCACAATATCAAGCAGGGTACGTGCTCCCTCATAGGGCGAACTGAAAAGTTCGAGGTTACGAGCTGTAAACCTGTCGAGCCATACATAACTATCCTGTTCAATCCTTCTGACAGAGGTAATATGGCCCCGCCTGTCATGCTCCGTCAGATCAAGATAGTACAGAACAGCGCCCGCTGCAGTGACTCCAAAGGACATACCCTGAATTCCGAATCCCTTAAGGGAAGCGGTTCCAAAATGCTTCAGCATGCGGTCTTCGGCTGAATCGGGTGTAAAAACCCAGTCGTCAAGCTTATAGGTATAGAATGACCCGCCAAAAAGCTCCTCATACTCCGCTGTACGCCCCTTCTGGTAAAGCACCTCCCTGGGCCTGAAGTTATTCAGCACCTGGTCTATATAGGCAGGTGGCCCTTCTGCTACAAGAAATTCACCTGTTGAGATATCCAGAAGTGCTATCCCTGCAGCCTGACTGCTGAAATGGATGGCGGCAAGATAGTTGTTCTCCTTGTGATTCAGCACATTGTCATCCAGGGTGACTCCGGGTGTAATCAGCTCTGTTATTCCTCTCTTTACAATTTTTTTGGTCAGTTTAGGGTCTTCAAGCTGTTCGCATATGGCTACCCTCTCTCCTGCCCTTACAAGCTTTGGAAGATAAGTATCAAGTGCATGATAAGGGAATCCGGCCAGCTCAACGAATGACGCTGCACCGTTTGCCCGTCGGGTAAGGGTGATACCCAGTATTGAAGCAGCCCTGATAGCATCCTCACCAAAAGTTTCATAGAAATCCCCCACCCTGAAGAGCAATATTGCATCCGGATGTTTCCCCTTGATATTGAAATACTGCTTCATCAGGGGTGTTTCAGCATATTTCCCTTTTTCTGTCATCAGGATACCAGGCTGTTATATTTATCTGCTATTAATCTGTTGCAGTCTCAACAAATATACAATGATGTACGGGTTAAATAAAACGGTGTTCAATGATTGTTGATATCTCCACCTCACTCCACTCAAAAAAAGTTGATGATAATCATTGATCCCCAAAAAGGCATTTGCTACATTGACATGCTTTATTGACAAATTTACAATTTCAAACCGATCCGGGTATGCAAAAAATTCTTGTTCTGGGAGCAGGGCTGGTTGCCAGACCCCTTATCACCTACCTTTTGAAAAACAATTTCTTTGTCACCGTGGCAAGCAATACGCCGGAAAGTGGCAGTGCCATGATTGCAGGAGCATCAAATGGTAAATCTCTCTTTTGCGATGCCAGCGACAGAGCCACTATAGAAAAGCTTACAGGGGAACACGATCTTACGGTCAGTCTGCTTCCCTACATCTTTCACCCCACAGTGGCAAGAGCATGTCTGATGCATGGCAAGCCAATGGTAACAACATCCTATGTAAAAGAGGAGATTGCAGCCATGGATGAGGAAGCCCGCAGGAAGGGTGTGATACTGCTTAATGAGACAGGACTGGATCCGGGTATTGATCATATGTCGGCAATGCGAATTATAGACGCCGTTCATAAAAAGGGCGGGGAGATAAAAAAATTCTACTCCATCTGTGGCGCCCTTCCTGCGCCGGAATATTCCGATAACCCTTTCCGCTATAAATTCTCCTGGAGTCCGGGCGGAGTTATACTGGCCAGTAAAAACAGCGCCCTTTACAGGGATAAAGGAGAGAGGATAGAGATTGATTCTGAAAATCTCTTCAAGGATCGTTTTAAGTGCGAGTTTCCCGGTGTAGGCACTCTGGAGGTGTACCCCAACAGGGACTCAATTTCTTATATCAGCATCTACGGCATCCCTGAGGCTGAAACCATTTACCGCGGAACATTCAGGTTCCCGGGCTGGTGTGAGGCACTTGATGCCATGAAGGCCATTGGATTGCTTGACGACAGGGTAAGTGATTATTCAGGCATGAGCTTTAATGATTTCACCGGAGGCCTGATTGGTGATACTGCCGGAAAGAATGGTGAAAATATTGCCGCTTTTGCCGGAATTGGTCCTGATAGCGTTGCGATGGACGCCCTACGCTGGCTGGGACTTTTCAGAACAGAAGATATGGGGTATGGCAATGCCTCTCCTATCAACATTATTACCGATCTGATGATCAAAAAAATGATGCTGGGTCCTAACGAAAAGGATATGACTGTGCTGCAGCATCTCTTCCTTGCATCATATAAAGATGGCAGTGAAGAGGTTATCTCATCAAGGATGGTTGATTACGGATCACCCTCCTCCGACACCTCGGTGGCCAGGACGGTAGGATTGCCGGCAGCGATAGCTGTAAAACTTATTCTGGAAGGAAAGATTCGTGAAACCGGTGTACACCGGCCTGTAATCCCCTCAATTTACAACCCTATACTCGAAGAACTGGCAGGCCTGGGCATCATTGTTATTGAAGAGTTTGGACTGCCTCACGACAGGATGATCAGCAGGGATCATATCTGCAGGGATTAGAGCTGCCAGGGTCAAAACAACAGACGCAAAAACTACCGGGTTCAGGGCAATAGGGATCAGAATTGATGGCATTAGTTGAGGGAACCAGAGTAGAGAGGATCAGAGTTGAGAGGATCAGAGTTGAGAGGACCAAAGTTGAGGGGATCAGAGTTGAGGGGACCAGAGTTGAGGGGATCCTAAGCCAATGGATCATATCTACCGGGGTCAGAACTGCAGGTAAAAATCTTTTGTCAGGGCACGGTATTCTGCGGTAAAATGATTGCGCTCCCCTGATGAGATAATCAGCCAGTCGGACTGCAGAGGCACCTGCACTCTCGAAAACTCCATCATAATCCTGTGCGCAGGCAGTGACGGCAGAGGCTTAACCCTGGTCAGCCTGTTACAGTAGAATCCGTAACCTGACGCAGAGGCTATAAAAACATTTCCCTCTTCCCAGGGAAGAATCAGTGACAACACCCCACCGGGAGCAAGCAGCCTGTCTGCCGATTCAAGAAGGTCATTCTGGCTGAGTGTGATATTGTGACGTGCTGCAGACAACCGTTGGTCCCGGTTTGGCAGAGAATCTGTGAAGAACGGGGGATTTGAAACTATCATATCATATACCGGTTCTGACGACTCTGCAAGTTCCTGCAGTGATATATTTTTCACCACTATCCTTCCGCTCCAGGGGCTCGCCTTAACATTGATCCGTGCCTCTTCCGCGGATGATTGATCAGGTTCAATTGCTCTTATAATGGCACCTGACCTCTGGGCGGCCATCAGGGCAATCAGACCCGTTCCTGTGCCGGCATCCACTATCTGCTTCCTCTTTTCAAAGGAGGCCCATGCGCCCAGAAGAACCCCATCGGTTCCTACCCTGAAGGCCGACTTCTCCTGTACTATTCTGAACTGCTTAAAATCAAACCAGTTATTACCCATTTTCAAAACTTCTCGTTTACCCCGAGTGAGAAAAGAGCATAGTCATACCTGACAGGGTCATCCGGATCAAAAGATCTCAATACAGTCGTCAGCTCCTCCACTGCCTTCCAGTCGTTGGTCCTTCGGTTAAGCAATCCCAGTTTGCGGGCACTGTTTCCGGTATGCAGATCAAGAGGTATCATAAGATCACGCTTACTAAAGCCTTTCCATATACCAAAATCGACACCACGGTTATCATCCCTTATCATCCATCTCAGGAACATGTTAAGCCTTTTTGCTGCAGACCCCGCATTTACATCTGCGAGGTGACGAGATGAGCGCGCAGGGTAATCAGTATCAAAGAAGAAGGCTCGTAGTCTGGCCAATGCACTCCTGACACCCTCACCCTGCCGGTAATCATCTATAAGAAGATCCTCCATGGAGTCATAGAGAGAGTAGAGTCTCTTAAGTGATTTAACAAAATGCAGGGCGTCGGTTCCGTTAAATGTGCGGTAATAAAACGAGGAAAGTCCTTCCATCATTTGATCATCCGCATCCATAATCCATGACCACGGAGCATCATTCATCCTTTTCATAAGGTCATCGGCTGCGGTGAGAATAAGATCACGACGACCCCAGGCAATGGTGGCTGTCAGGAATCCGGCAATCTCGATGTCCTGCTTTCGCCTGAACCTGTGGGGTATTGAGACCGGATCCTTCTCAATAAACGTCTCGCGGTTATACTGGTTTGTCTTTGAATCAAGAAACTCCTTCATGGCATCATGTGAGATGCCATTGAAATATATTGTTTCAGCCATTTACTATTAATCCGTCTTTCAGGTTGATTGTCCGGTCCGACATACCTGCCAGTTCGCGGTCATGAGTAACAATTATAATCGTTTGACCGAGCTTGTCGCGCAGTTCAAAAAAGAGATTATGAAGCTCCTTCTTGTTATCAGTATCAAGATTTCCCGATGGCTCATCTGCCAGGATAACAGAGGGTTTGTTAATCAGTGCCCGTGCAACGGCCACACGTTGCTGCTCCCCTCCGCTCAGCTCAGAAGGTTTATGATTGAGCCGGTTCTCAAGTCCCAGAAAATTGAGCAGCCTTATTGCCTCGGGTTCAGCCTCTGCTTTGGACCTCCCTGCTATATATGCCGGAATGGAGACATTCTCCACTGCCGTAAATTCCGGAAGCAGCTGATGAAACTGGAACACAAAGCCTATCTCACTGTTGCGGAAGCGGGCAACATCAGTAGATGAGAGCCCCAGAATATCCTTTCCCCCGAAGGTCACACTACCGGAATCGGGGCGATCAAGAGTCCCAACTATCTGCAAAAGTGTTGTTTTGCCTGCACCACTCGGCCCGGCAATAGTAACCACCTCTTTCTCCCCGATAAAAAGGTCAATACCCTTTAACACTACAAGGTCACCGTAAGATTTGTAAAGGTTTTTCACCTCAATCATAATGGATCAACTTTAATTAGGACCTGAAAAATAGCTATTTTAGAGTGAAAACGAGATAAATATATGTTAAATACACCAATATAAGAATAGCACCCTTTCCACGTGTGAGCCTGGATCCGCGCAGAGGAAGTATCAGCAGCATCAAAAGCAGCGAAACGCCCAGCATCCACCATATATCAGATGTAAGAATAGCCCTGTCAGCCACATTTATAGTAGCAATAGAGGATGTTATTCCAAGAATGGCCAGCAGGTTAAATATATTGGATCCTATAATATTTCCGAGGGATATTTCATTTTGCTTCCGTATAGCAGCCACGGCAGATGTGGCCAGCTCAGGCAGACTGGTGCCCAGTGCAATTATTGAAACCGAGATAACCCTCTCGCTTACACCGTAACTCTCAGCAATCCCTGATGCTCCCCTTACCAGAAGTTCGGCTCCTGCCACCAGGGCTCCGCTTGAAATAATTATTATGATGCCTGCAGTAACCATCCCGTATCTGGGTTCAGGAAACTGCACGTTTCCTGAGATACTCTCCTTCCGAGATACCTGTACTGAATTCCACACAAAAAGCACCAGTAAAAAAACCATTATAATACCTTCAATCCGTACCAGCCGCTCACCTGTGATCAGGAAAAGCATAAACAGGATTGTTGCACCAATCATTATCAGCCAGTCCTTTAAGACAGCGCGGGTAGCAACAAAATAGGGTGCAATTATTACAGCAAGAGCCAGTACAAGGGTAATATTTGAAATATTGCTCCCTATCACATTACCCAGTGAAATATCCGGGTGACCTGACAGTGCAGCGTCAAGACTCACAACAAGCTCAGGTGCAGAGGTTCCGAAGGAGACTACTGTTACCCCCACCACCATGGTGGAGATACGAAAATGGCCGGCCAGTGATACCGCTCCACGGACAAGGAACTCTCCTCCGGCAATCAAAATAATAAGACCTGCAAGAAGGTATATATAAAAGATCATATTATTACTTATTGGGTTGTCACGACTATCACGGTTGTCACGACTATCAGAACTTTCCGGGTTATCACAGCTGTTAGTCCCATCACGGTTGTCACAACTATCAGAAGATGGTTAATCCTTAAGATCTTTTTTAACCGTATCTGAAATATCCTTAATATCCTTCTTAATATCACTGGTGCTCTCATCAAACTCACGCTTGATCTCATCAGTTGCCTTCCTGAACTCCCTCATCCCCTTTCCAAGTCCCTTGGCTATCTCAGGTATCTTATTTGCCCCGAAAAGCAGCAGCGCAACCACCATAATTATGAAGATTTCCTGCCCGCTTATAAACTGAAGTGTTGCCATTGATTAAACAATTACGTATGCAAAGTTAATAAAGAAAATCAGATTTACTTATCCGGAAATCAATAAGGGCCGGATTTGATTACCGGGAGTCAGATAAAACTATATTTACTCACAAGACAATGATTACAGATCTGGTTGTTTTAGAGGACTCTGTAGATATCAGTCTGACAGAGACAGGACTAAACCTCTGATTTACCGAAGGGGAGAGACATTCAACTTCAGTGGTGCCCTTTAGAGAGCCAGTCAGCGTCAGGGTTTAACCTCAGGGTATCAGTTAACCTCCGGTTTGCCTACAAGGAAACCAGTTTGCGTCAAGTTTACTTTCCGGGTATCCCAAAAGCAACAGAGGGGTGCCAACCGGCCCCCTCTGATTATTTTTAATTACCCGGTACCAGGTACCGGAGATTGATTCCTTAGCTTATCTCCCCTGCGCCCATCTGCCTCTGTCAGATACCGCTCAGAGGAGCCTCTGGCATCAGGCTTTTACCGCCTTCTTCTTTGCATCAACCCTGGCCATTGCCTCATAGGCAACTGGTGTGGCAACAAAGAGTGAGGAGTAAGTACCCACCACTATTCCGACCAGAAGTGCAAATGTGAATCCTCTTATCACCTCTCCTCCGAAAAGGAATATTGCCAGCAGTACAACAAAGGTACTTAATGATGTACTGAACGTCCTGCTTATAGTACTGTTAAGAGCCATATTCAGAACCTCGGCACGGTCACGCTTGCGGTAGAGTCCCATATATTCCCTGATACGGTCAAACACTACAACGGTATCATTAATGGAATATCCTACGACTGTCAGAATAGCTGCAATAAATGCCTGGTCAATCTCCAGTGAGAATGGGAGGAACCCATAGGCCAGGGAGAATATCCCCAGTATTATCAGCGAGTCGTGCAGCAGTGCAACCACGGCACCCATACCATACTGCCAGTTCCGGAATCGCATCAGTATATAGAGGAATATTATAATAAGGGCAATACTTATTGCCCAGATAGCCTTGACTTTTATATCATCCGCGATTGACGGCCCTACCGTCTCCGAACTCACCCGGTAATCGGCAAGGAATGTTGCCTGATCAACTCCCGGTATCATCTCCTGCAGACCCTGATAAAGAAGCGCTTCCACCTCAGATTCCGCTTCCGGCTCATTGATCCTGTACTTTGTGGTTATCTTAACCTGGTTTTCATTTCCGAAAACAACAACCTGAGGGGCTTCACCATAAACATCACTGAGTCGGGCCGCAACATCAACCGTTGATACCGGCTCCTCAAATCTTACTACATAGGAGCGTCCACCGGTAAAGTCAATACCGTAATTAAGTCCCTTCACCACAAGGGATGTAATACCGGCAAGAATTATAAGACCCGAGAAAACGTAAGCCATCTTTCGCTTACCTATAAAATTGATATTCAGATTCTGGAATGCATTCTCAGTCCATTTGGTTGAGAATGTGAGCCTGGAATTTCTTTTAAGGTATTCCTCGTATATTATTCTGGTGATAAAGATGGCGGTAAACAGAGAGGTTATAATACCAACTACCAGTGTGGTTGCAAAGCCCTTGATAGGACCTGTACCAAAAACGTAGAGGACTATACCCGTCAGGAGGGTGGTCATATTGGCGTCAATAATGGCAGAATATGCATTCTTATAGCCATCGGCCACCGCCAGCTTGGCTCCCTTTCCGGCCCTCAGCTCCTCCTTTATCCTTTCGTAAATAAGCACGTTGGCATCAACCGACATACCTATTGTAAGTACTATACCGGCAATACCCGGCAGTGTAAGCACAGCGCCCAGTGAGGCGAGCACTCCCATTATAAAGAACATATTCACCAGAAGGGCTATATCAGCAACCATACCGGCTCGTCTGCTGTAATAGAATATCATATAAAGAAGTACAATAACAAAGGCTATAAAGAAGGATTTAAAACCTGCATTTATAGCTTCCTTACCGAGCGTGGGACCCACAACAGTATCCTGGATCACCTTTGCGGGAGCCGGCAGCTTACCCGATTTAAGTATATTTGCCAGGTCATCTGCCTCCTCAAGGGTAAAATCACCTGTTATCTCGGTATTTCCTCCCTTTATTTCACCGCTTACTCTGGCCGATGACCGAACGTAGTCATCAAGTACAACTGCGATAAATCTTCCTGTATTTTCACGTGTGAGTCGGGCCCATATCTTGGCACCTTCGGCATTCATTGTCATGTCAACCTTGGCGCTTCCACCTGTTTGTCCGTATGTTGAACGTGCAGAAGTAATTACATCTCCATCAAGTGGTGCCCGTCCGTCTCTGGTTGTTACCCTTATGGCATGGAGTTCATATGTGGAAAGTGTTTCATCAAATTTTACCGGATCGGCGCTCCAGAAAAAGAGTATATCCCTTGGAAATAGTGACCTTACCTGGTTCATTGAAAGGTAGTCCATTACCTTGGCTGTGTCACGATAGTGTGAATAACCAATTACTGATCCCGGTGCCGGTGTACCATCCTGATAGGTTGATGGTCTCAGAACACCAAAGAGAGGATTCACCTCCCTGTAAGCCTCGAGTGTTTCAGGCTCCTCAGCAGTTTCAGGATCGGCCAGCATATCAAGAAGCGACTGTTCGGATGTGGTATCCTGTACCGCTGTATCTGCTGCCAGCTCTTCAGTTGCTACCTCTTCGCCCACCTGCTGTGCTGACTCAACAGCCCTGTTGTCGGCCTCAATCTCCTTAATAAGTGAGTTTGCCTCAATAAGGTAATTGATCACCTCAGCATTTTCATATGTCTCCCAAATTTCGAGCTGGGCTGTTCCCTGGAGAAGTTCCCTTACCCTTTCAGGATCCTTCACACCCGGCAGTTCAACAAGAATTCTGCCGCGGGCCTCAAGTCTTGAAATATTTGGCTGTGTAACACCGAACCGGTCTATCCTGCTCCTCAGTATATTGAATGCATTATCAATGGCACTCTCGGTCTCCTCAACCAGGACATCAAGAACCTCCTGATTTGTGGAGTTGAAATTGATTTTTTCCTTAAGCTCTATTGTTCCGAAAATTGCAGCCAGGCTTGCGTCAGGATCAAGCTCCTGGAATGATTCACCAAAGAGATCTATAAAGTTACGCTGGCTGGAGGTTCTCTTCTCCTGCGCCAGCCTGATGGCATCGTTAAATGTTTTATCTGTGCTGTAGTTTGAGAGAGCCCTGACAATATCAGGAACTGACACCTCAAGCACTACGTTCATACCTCCCTTAAGGTCAAGACCCAGGTTGAGCTCCTTTGACTGAACCTCCCTGAAGGTATTACCGAGAAAACTCCACTCATCCTTTGGGAGGGCTGCTATGGAATCCAGGTAAACAAACTCCTTTTTAAGATCACCCTGAGCAAACTCGGCCGCATCCTTTTTAACCCTGGAGGATACAACTGTGAATGACAGCTGGTAAACGGAGACTGCAGCCAGTGCAATGGCCAAAAATAGAATAGCTCCTTTGTTCTGCATTTCTGATAAGTTTTTATTTATCTTTTACTTAACGCTTTATTCTCTCTTTTTTATGACGGGCAAAGATATTAAAATTTTATGAAACTCCATTGTCTTACCTATTTCAATTAAGAATATATAAATCAGGCAGCATGGGTGTTCCATCAAAATAAAACATATCAGAAAAGGGGTTGCTTTTCACAACCCCTTTTCAACTAAAAATATCCCTTTGAGCTATCTATTCAACCAGTCTTTCAAAGTCAGCATCCAGCGGCTCATTCCTGACAAAATCAAAGAGTGTCAGCTGCCGTATATTGAAGTAGTATGTCCAATAATTCTGGAGGGCCTGAATATAGCCCCTTCTGTTCTGGTCCTTCTTTGTATCGGCATTATTCAGTTCAAGCACATCTATCTTACCGATAAGGAAACGCTGTTTGGTAACCTCGAACATCTTCTGGGCAACAGTATCTGATTTGGCTGCTATCCTCACCTGATCATCCTGCAGGCTGAACTGTGCCACATCCAGAAATATATTCTGTTCAAAGTCAATAATTGACTGCTGCACCTGTGTTTTTACCAGCTCCTCGCTCGATTGCGCCATACGGTAACGTCCCCGACCCAGACCCCAGTCCACAATGGGAACAGAGAAACCTATCCGTATCCGCTGCTGGTCGTCAGGACTCTTATAGGCTCCCGGTATATCGCGATCCTGCCCCTGCAAACCATACGAAACGGTCATATTGGCATTAAACCCCTTTTCTGTCTTTGCCTGTGCCACATCACGCTGTGACTCAATCAGCTGTCTCTGAAGCGCAATTATCTCGGGGTTATTTGCGGTAGCCAGTTCAAGTACTTTATCCACCGCTACATCTACTTGAGGAATCGCATTGGGAACTATCAGTTCAAGCCTTATATTCTCATTATAACCCAGAAATGATCTCAACCGCAGTTCCATATCCCTCAGGTTGATCTCAGATTCATTCAGTGCAGTACCTGCATTAAGAAAAGAGAGCTCCATCTGCAGCAGTTCATCTTCCGCAATGGTTCCCAGGTTATACCGTCCATTGGCTATTCTGTAAAGAGTATCGGCGTTGGAATAGTTCATCTCAGCTATCTCTCGGTTGATTTGTGCCAGTACCAGCTGAAAGAATCTCTGGACCGCTCTCAGGTTAACATTCTCCATATTACTCAGATATGTCTTACTGGCTTCCTCATATCGCAGGGGCTCAATCTGCTTCTGCCACTTCAGTTCGTTAAACCTGAAAAGTGGCTGCGTAAAACCAATACTTACAGGAGTTGAAACATACTGCTGTGACCCGTTATCACCAAGTACATCAAACCTCCTGATATCTGACTGCACATAGATATTACCGCCGGTAAGACCAATGTTCTGGGAGAGTGACATAGTGAGGGAGCTGTTATTTGTCTGTTTTTCCACGTAGGATTCCTGTCCGGTCGAGAAATCATACTCCTTCTCAAATATCCTGTTATAATCAGGCAGTGTACCGGAGAGGGTAAGTGACGGCAGGTATTCTGCCTTAAATGTCCTGAACTGCCAGTAACTTGCCCTGAACCTGTGCTTGGCCAGGATAGCATCAGGTGACTGCTCCTGGGCAATTGAGATTACCTCTTCAAGGGTAAGCCGTTTGGTCTCCTGGCCTGAAAGGAAGGGTGACAACAGTAAAAAGAGAAGCAGTATTACTGAATTTAGTTTTGAATTCATCTTTAAGATTTTATTCTATTCGTACCTGAGTGATTCAATTGGATCCCTTTCTGCCGCTCTTTTTGCAGGCGAGTAACCGAAAATAACCCCCACGGCAGCCGACACACCAAACGCCACTATCACTGAAAATGGTGAAACAATGGTGAGTATGCCTGCAATCTGATCTATCAGTCGGGCCAGCACAACCCCCAGAAACACGCCTATAAATCCTCCTGTAACGCTGATAAGAATTGCCTCAGAAAGGAACTGCACCACAATATCCATCTTCTTGGCACCTATGGCCATTCTTGTTCCAATCTCCTTGATTCTTTCCATTACGGATGCAAACATGATATTCATAATTCCGATACCCCCTACAACAAGTGATATACTTGCAATTGCACCGAGCACGATATTAAAGATATCCTTTGTCCTCTGCTGCTGCTTGAGCAGCAGTTCGGGAACTGTTATCTCGAAATCCTTAACCCCGGAATGCCGTCTTAGAATCATCCGGCTGAGTACATCCGTTGATGAGTTGAGCTGCTCGGTTTCCTCCACCTGCACCACAATTCTGTCGAGCTGATGATAATTTTTTGACACTGACTGATTAGGATCTGAGCCACCAGAAAGACGAAATCGCATCATCCTTCCGAACCCCATGAATGTTGACTGGGAAGCAAGCTTGCTGTTGACAAGCTCCCTGTTCTGATATCTCATCAGAAAGGTTTTAACCGGGATATATATATTGTCATTATAAACATTTACTCCGGCCTCCTCAAAACCTGTAAGGCTGATATTTGTCTTGTCAAGCACACCTATCACTTTCAGCCATACACCATCAAACTTGATGTACTGCCCTACCGGATCAATCTGATTAAAAAACTTGGCCCGTATATTATCGCCAATTATACATACCTGTACCCCGTGCAACTCCTGGTATTCATTAAAAACAAAACCATGATTCATGGGGAGATTATATAGTTCAAAATAGTCGTTTGCCACTCCTACCAGCTTGGCAGGATATTTTACCCCGTTCAGAACGGCGCTTGAGTTATATGAAATTTCAGGGCTTATCCTTTTCACCGAAGGCATCACCTCCCTTATTGCCTCAACATCCTTGAGGGTTAGTCCGCGCGAGAATTTATTCTGCTGCTTCTCTCCCTCCTCACCTGTATCCTGAGCATCCTGCAAGATTGGGCTGATAAGGATATTGTTAACTCCAACCATCTGGATCTGTTCCAGTATCTCCTGCTGTGCTCCCTTTCCGATTGCGAGCATACTGATAACAGCTGCCACGCCGAAAATTATACCCAGCGCAGTAAGCATTGACTTGAGTTTATTTGCAAGAATAGACTCAAATGCTATTACAACATCATGAAAATATCTTTTATACATTCCGGGTACTAATTACTGTTTGTTTTTGACCGGGTGGCAGCTCCACCTTCCTGCTGACGGTTTTGCATTATCTGCGCCCTCTCCTCAGGTGTCATATTCATCATCCTCTCCCTCATTTCAGGTGTCATATTGCCTCTTTCTTCTGGCTTCTCACGCTGAGCATTCGCTTTTTCAGCCTCTTCACGCCTGATCCTTGCCTTCTCCCTGATTACCGGAATCAGCTCCTCACCTACCTCACGGTATGTATCGGCCTCCTCTGGTGTACTCAGATAGATCTCTTCACCCTCTTCAAGACCCTGTTCCACTATCACTTCGTTCTCATTTGCCTGACCCAGCACTACAATCTGTTTTGTCTTGTTCTTCTTGTACACATATGGGATGCTGTCTGAGGAGGCATGCACACACTCAAGGGGAACATAAACCGCGTCTGCAATTGACTCGGTTATTATCTGGTTTCCGGTGGTCATAGATGGCCTCAGAATGGGATCCGAGCCATCAACCTTAACTATAACCTCAAACACCTTGGCGTCAGTATTGGGGAGCTGTTCACCAATATTAGCAACACTGATAACAGATCCTGTATAATTTTTGTCGGGAAAAGCATCCACGCTCACCTCCACCTTCTGATTCTTTGTCACCTTGCTTATATCTATCTCATTCACATAGGTCTTTGAGATCATGGATGAGAGATCAGGAAGCGTGGCAACCACAGGGTCGCGCGGACTGATACTGGAGCCTACCCTTCGCTTTTCTCCGCTCCATTCCCTCTTATAGATCACCATTCCGGGGGCCGGAGCTGTAATGGTAAACTGGGTGAGCAGATTCTTCATTTCAGCAACCTTGGTCCTTTGCCTGTTTAGTTCAAGCCGAGCATCCTTCATATCGGCAATAGCCTGCTGGTATTTTAGTTCATAATTCTTAATAGCCTGATCATATGCCCTTTCTGCCTTATCCAGATTAATTCTGTTCTGACGTATAGTTGTAGGTGGCTCATAGGCCGACTGCTCAAGAGTGATCTCGGCCTCCTCCATATTGAATTTGAGGTTAAGAAGGTCATCACGCAGATCACCCAGCTGTATGGTAGTATCAAGCATCTTCATGTTATACTCATTCTCCATAACCTCAAGCCTGTCGAGCTCATCCTTCAGGGTATTATCAGCATCAGACCTGTCAAGGGTAGCTACATAGTCACCTTTCTTAACAACTGTTCCTTCAGGAATAATATCCTGAATAGCAATATCCCGGAATCGCATATTCCTGCTTCCCAGTCCGTCCGGAGCGGTTATCTCAGTTGAATTCTCCGCCTGGAGTTCTCCCGTGGTTGTTACAACAATCTCAAACTTTCCTCTTTTGGCTTCGACAAACAACTTGCTTATATCCTCTTTCCTGGTTATCCGGTTAAAAACGATCAGGGCTATCACGGCCACTGCTACAACCAAACCAGATACGATTAATGTTTTTTTCATTCGTTTAAAATTTTGTAATTGCAATAATTATTCCGTACTGCACTAACAGCATGACAATTAAGAATATTTAACTTCCCATATACCAGAGAGAAACTGTTAATTTGACAAAAGCAAGCATCTCTTTATTCCGGCATCATGATCTCTTTTCATCCTATTTCTCCTTTTTAACAATTTTTAAAATATCCGAAGCAAGCTTTTCCGCTTTTTCGGCATCTGAGGCTTCGGAGTAGATTCTTATAATAGATTCCGTATTTGATTTCCTTACCTGCACCCAACCCTCCTTATTCTCTATCATTATACCATCACGACGGTCGGTGATCTGCTTTTCAAACACTCTTTCCACTTCCTCCAAAGCAACAATTGCATCATCAGGATGTTTAAGATCAACTCTCTTTTTGGATATCACATATTCAGGGTATCCCCTTCTCAGCTCAGAACAGCTCTTCCCGCTGAGTGCCAGGTTCGACAGGAAAAGGGCTATACCCAACAGGGCATCACGTCCGTAATGAAGAGGGGGATATATTATTCCACCATTACCTTCTCCTCCAATTACAGCATTTCTGCGTTTCATCTCCCTTACTACATTCACCTCTCCAACGGCAGAAGAGAACCACTCTCCTCCGTAGATACGGGTTATATCCCTTAGTGCCCTGGATGAGGACATATTTGAGACTGTGTTGCCGGGAGTATGGGAAAGCACATAATCAGCGCAGGCAACAAGAGTATACTCCTCATTAAAAAAGCTGCCGTCTTCGGAAACTATTGCCAGTCTGTCAACATCCGGGTCAACTACAAACCCGACATCTGTCCCTGACTCCTTTACGAGATTGGCTATCTCCCCAAGATTTACCGGAACCGGTTCGGGGTTATGACTGAATCTGCCATCAGCCTCCATATTAACACCCACAACCCTTTCCACTCCAAGTCTTTTCAGCAGATCAGGGAGAATCAGTGCTCCAGCCGAATTAATACAATCCAGGGCCACTGTGAAACCGGCACTCTGTATCGCTTTAATATTTACCAGGGGCAGCTGAGCGATTAAATCTATATGTATTCTGTTATAATCATCCCTCTTTTTTATATCTCCGATATCATACACCCCGCTGTAGAGGTAGTTACCGCCGTCAGCCAGGGCAACAACCTCCTCTCCCTCCTCGGCAGAAATAAACTCTCCGTTACTGCCCAACAGCTTCAGGGCATTCCATTCTGCAGGATTGTGGCTGGCTGTAACTATAATACCGCCGTCAGCCCCTTCACCCTGAACTGCCAGCTCCACGGTAGGAGTTGAAGCGATGCCAAGTGTAATAATATCGCAGCCCATCGCTGACAGGGAGTTATTAACAAGTGACAGAACCATTGCCCCGGATATTCTGGCATCCCTGCCTGTTACAATCAGTGGTCTCTTTTTTCCGGTGCCCTTTTTGATCGTATATGCAAAGGCAGAAGTAAATTTAACAATATCGGGAGGAGTAAGTCCTTCGCCCTGAACACCTCCGATTGTACCTCTTATTCCAGAAATTGATTTAATTAGTGTCATAGTTTAATATTTTTGTCTCACGCTGATAAAACGGAATACAAAAGTGCAAATTATTTATGAATTCATTTAATCTGTAAATAATTGTACCTTTGCACTCTGAAAATCAGGTATTATGAAATTTTTATACCTGTTACACTGAGATGAAAGAAATTATCTGCTTCATACGGAAATGATTTAAAATGCTTAATCGCTTGAAAAGCTTTAGCGATTGAAATACTCTATCGGTTGAAAAAGCCTGATCCCGGACAGGGAATGAAAAAAATGCGAACCGACAAAAAAATATTCAGAAGTGAAAGAGAAAGATAAAAGAGAGAGACCAAAAAGAGAACCTGCAGAGGCAGAGATCCGGTTAAACCGATTTATAGCAAACTGCGGTGTATGCTCCCGCAGGGATGCCGACCATCTGATTGAAGATGGTCATATATCAGTTAACGGCAAGGTGGTCAGGGATATGGGCATAAAAATAACTCCGGCCGACGAAGTACATTACAAAGGCAAAAAGTTAACTACAGATAAAAAGGTTTACATCCTGATGAACAAACCAAAGGGATTTGTTACCACCACAAAAGATCCGCATGCTGAAAGAACCGTAATGGATATAATTGGTTATATAGGCCCGGAACGCCTATTCCCGGTAGGAAGGCTCGATAAAAGCACAACCGGTCTCCTGATGATAACAAATGACGGCGACCTGGCAAGCCGGCTAACCCATCCCAAATACAACAAGAGGAAGGTATACCATGTGTGGCTCGACCGTAATGTTTCCAAGAATGATCTTATCACGATTACCGAGGGAGTGATGATAGGTGAAAAGGAGTCAGTGGCCGCCGATGCAGCCTCCTTCCCTGATCAGGAAGACAGGAGCCAGGTAGGAATTGAACTCCACAGCGGGCAGTACAGGGTTGTAAGAAGAATATTTGAAACTCTTGGATACAGGGTAAAAAAACTGGACAGGGTCTACTATGCCGGTCTGACCAAGAAAAATCTTCCCAGAGGCAAGTGGAGATTCCTGACCGATCAGGAGGTTAGTGTTCTGAAGAAAGGAAACTACAGTTAAAAACAGCAATGACGCCGAAAACAGCAATGACGCTGAAAATAGCAAAGACGCTGAAAGGCAACAGACAAAAAAAAGAATAGCCATTAAAAAATAATAGCAGGCAATATACAACTGCGTATAAAAGGCAACTGAGTATAGAAGGCAATTGAGTACAGAAGGCAACTGAGTACAGAAGGCAACTGAGTACAGAAGGCAACTGAGTACAGAAGGCAATTGAGTACAGAAGGCAACTGGGGCAAAGATGTAATCCTCGTTAGAAAATTTTATGACACACAAATCAGGCTTCGTTAATATTCTGGGCAATCCCAATGTTGGTAAATCAACCCTGATGAACCAGCTCACCGGAGAGAAGCTCTCTATCATAACGGCAAAATCCCAGACTACCCGTCACCGTATTATGGGAATTGTCAGCGGTGAAGATTTCCAGATTGTCTACTCTGACACCCCGGGAATTCTCAATCCCAAATACAGGCTCCAGGAGAGCATGATGAGATTTGTGGATGGTGCACTGGAGGATGCTGATCTTCTGCTTTATGTTACTGATGTAGTAGAAAAAAAAGATAAGAACCTGGAATACCTTGACAGGATAGCTGCAATTGTTGTACCCAAAATAATCGTTATTAATAAGATTGACCTCTCTGACAATGAAGAGGTTAATAAGCTCTATGAATACTGGACCGCACTAATGCCTGATGCTATTGTTATTCCGATATCTGCATTGTCCCGTTTCAATATTGAGACCCTCCTTAAAATAATTATTGAAAAGATACCTGAAGGACCGCCGTGGTTTCCGAAGGATCAGCTTACCGACAGGTATGAGAGGTTTTTCGTAACAGAGATTATAAGGGAGAAAATTTTGTTGCACTACCAGAAGGAGATACCCTACTCTGTTGAGATAGAGATAGAAAGCTATAAGGAAGAGAAGAGCATTACACGCATTGCCGCGGTGATACATGTGGCACGGGACAGTCAGAAGGGAATAATTATAGGACACAAGGGTGAAAAAATAAAGAGAGTGGGAACGGAAGCACGTAAGGATATTGAGGCGATGCTGCAGGGCAAGGTTTTTCTTGAACTGTTTGTCAAAGTGAGTAAGGAGTGGCGCGATAACAAGTCGGCACTGAAACGTTTTGGTTATTAAGAAGGGATACAAAAGGATGAACAGGATAGTTGCTATAGTAGGTCGCCCCAACGTAGGGAAATCGACTCTTTTTAACAGGCTTACCGAGAAGGGTGGAGCTATTGTGGACGAAATCAGCGGCGTTACGCGTGACCGGCACTACGGTAAAACAATATGGAACGATAACTCCTTTTCAGTCATTGATACAGGGGGGTTTGTAAATGAGTCTGACGATGTATTCGAGGAAGAAATTAACCGGCAGGTTATCCTGGCAATAGAGGAGTCTGACCTGATTCTTTTTATGGTAGACGTAACAACCGGTATTACTGAACAGGATCGCTCGGTAGCTGAAATGCTCAGAAGGTCAGAAAAAGAGGTTCTTGTTGTGGTTAATAAGGTTGACAACAACCAGCGTCTGATGGAGGCGGGGGAGTTTTATGCACTTGGAATGGGAGACTATTTTCCGATATCTTCAATTAACGGAAGTGGTACGGGCGATCTGCTCGACAAAGTAGTTGAACTGCTTCCTGAAGGGGAGGATGACCCCGATACCGAGCTTCCAAGGATTGCCATTATCGGAAGACCAAATGCAGGTAAATCTTCCCTTATTAACTCACTGCTGGGGGAGGAGAGGTTTATTGTTACTCCCGTTGCAGGGACAACCCGTGACTCCATCTACACAAGATATAACAAGTATGATCACGATTTTATGATCGTTGATACGGCCGGACTCAGAAAAAGGGGAAAGGTGCATGAAGATATTGAGTTCTACTCAACACTGCGGTCGGTGCGGGCAATTGAGAACAGCGATGTATGCCTGCTGATGCTGGATGCCACAAGGGGTATTGAATCGCAGGATCTCTATATTCTAAACCTGATACTTACAAACAGTAAGGGTGTTGTTATACTGGTAAATAAGTGGGATCTGGTAGAGAAGGAGACCAACACCATGAAGATGTGGGAAAAGACCATCAGGGAGCGTACTGCACCGTTTAAAGACTATCCCATGCTCTTTATTTCAGCCACCGGCAAACAAAGGATTCACAGGGTGCTTGAAACAGCAATGGAAGTTTTCAGAAACCGGACACAAAAAATAGCCACCTCGGTACTTAACAGTTATATGCTGGATATTGTTAAGGCAACTCCTCCTCCCTCCAATAAGGGGAAATATATAAAGATCAAGTATGTAACACAGTTACCTACCCACTCACCCTCATTTGCCTTTTTCTGTAATCTACCCCAGTACGTTAAGGAACCCTACAAAAGGTTTATTGAGAACAGGCTCAGGGAGAAATTTAACTTTTCCGGTGTACCCATAAGAATATTTTTCAGAAAGAAATAGTTAAATTGGTGTGATTTTTGATATTCCGGAAATGATGAAATTGCCCTTAAAATATATACTGCTGCTTATACCTGCCATTATACTCTCGTGCGGAAAGATAAAGCAGATACCTCCTGAACCATCGATTGAATTCAGGCAGGTTGAGGTTTTTGACACCATTGAACCGCAGCTTGGAAATATGGCAAGAGCATCCAGGATAACCTTCTATTTTGAGGATGGGGACGGAGATATTGGATACATAAGGGATTATGCAGGGGACAATGATACCCTGAACCTCTTTTTTGAAGCCTGGCTAAAGAAGAATGGCCTGTTTACCGAGCCCGATAATGATGATCTTATTCAGTCAACATCCTTCAGCATACCTGATATTGAGCCCGAGGGTCAGAATAAGATTGTACGCGGAACAATCGATGTAGTTCTTTTCTATTATCTCTTTAATGTTGATGATACTGCCATCACCTTTCCACAGGTCAAAGAAATCGCTTACTCTTTTATACTGCTCCTCCATAGGAAGATGGTTTATATCCTCTATCAATCTTTTCAGGCGTACTATCTTCATCTTTTTCCCAATCTCACCACCAAACTGATCAGGAAAACCATCAGAGAACATATAGACTGTATCATTTTCTTTAAGGAAGTACTCCTGATCATCAAAATATTTTTCCCTCAGTTTCTCTCCTCCGACCGAATTCTTGTTACCCCTGATATAGTATGATTCCCCGTCCATAACCAGTATTACAGGTCTCATTGCAGATGAAAACCTGAGCATCCGTGTCATCTTATTGTATTCACAGACTACCATATCCATACCATCACTTGCTGACTCTCCTCCACTACCCTGGTTCAGTGTTCTGGATATCTCCCTGTCAAGGGTGGTAAGTATTTCGCTTGGCCTTGTTATATCTTTTCTGGTAACTATCTCCTGAATAAGTGCGGACCCTATCATACTCATAAATGCCCCGGGAACACCATGTCCGGTTGAATCAGCGCAGACTATTACAAACCTCTCCTCATCAACCGGCTCAAACCAGTAGAAATCTCCGCTCACGATATCCCTTGGCCTGTAAAAAACAAAAGCGCCGTTGAAAGCGGATGTGAGCTTTGATGTCGGCGGAAGCAGGCTCGCCTGTATTCTCTGGGCATAATTAATACTATCCGTGATCTCTCTGTTCTTGAGCTCTATCT
Organism: Bacteroidales bacterium; assembly: GCA_020201035.1. GTDB lineage: Bacteria > Bacteroidota > Bacteroidia > Bacteroidales > VadinHA17 > JAIVHO01. The sequence continues at coordinate 259 of JAIVHO010000006.1, read as the reverse complement.
CCTCCTTCTGAACAATCACCTCCCGCGTTCGGTCATCAAGTGAATCCTGAAGCATTGTCTCCCTTCTTCTAAGTGCGCTTTCCCTTATGCGGATAATAAGCACCACCGCCCCTACTGCCAGAATAAACAGGATAACGAAAAACCACCACATCATCCATACAGGCTTCTTTATTGTAAGATTAAAACCTTCTACGCTGTTGTCTGATATACCGTCAAAATTAAATGACATCAGGTTAAACCGGTAGTTGCCACTTGAAAG
>JAIVHO010000056.1 GCA_020201035.1 Bacteroidales bacterium | reverse complement strand
AAACTTGCCTCGGCCACCTTTGTGGAGATAGATATGAGAACCGCTCTGATAATAATGGGTGTAATAGCAGTGGTTTATACCGGAATAGGAGGACTGAAGGCTGTGATATATACCGATACCATTCAATGGATAATACTGATGTCAGGTCTGATCCTTATCGGTATCCCTATAGCCTGGGTTGCTGTTGGCGGATTTGAAGCAGTAAAGTCAACACTGGGACCCGAGTTCCTCTCCATGGGAAATGTCAAATGGCAGCAACTGGTTAACTGGGCTGTTACCATTATCCCCATCTGGTTTGTAGGGATGACGCTCTACCAGAGGATATTTGCATCCCGTAGTGAGAAAGAGGCTAAGAAGGCCTGGTTTATTGCAGGTATTTTTGAGTGGCCGCTGATGGCCTTTATGGGGACTATACTGGGCCTCCTTTCAAGGGTAGCTTTTGAAGAGGGTATGTTTGCCCCTCTAGGTTTTGCCGCCGGATCTGAATTTGATGCAGAGATGGGACTTCCGGTTCTGCTGAATACGGTACTTCCGGCCGGACTGATGGGACTGATGCTTTCGGCATACTTTTCTGCCATCCTCTCTACTGCCGACAGCTGTCTTATGGCTGCCTCAGGGAATATGCAGACCGATATCCTGGGTAAAATATTCAATCTTAAAGATGACAGGCGCTCAATGCTGAGAGGATCACAGATCATTACCGTTACAATAGGTATGCTTGCTATCCTGCTGGCATCATATATGACAAATGTGCTCGACCTGATGCTCTACTCATATGCCTTTATGGTATCAGGACTCTTTGTCCCCATACTGGCGGCACTCTATGGGAAAAAACCTCATTCCGGAGCAGCTATTGCAGCAATGCTTCTGGGAGGATCAACAACAATAGCCCTTGTTGTGGGAGATTTCAACCTCCCTTTTAACCTGGATGCAAATATTTTTGGAATAACCGCCTCCGCTGTTGTATATTTCACAATACATACCTTTAATAAAACAGTAAATGCCAGATAGTGATATTATCCGGTTGCGGCATGATCTGCACAGTGAACCAGAAGTCTCCAACAGAGAGAAAAAAACAGCTGAACGGATCAGGGAGTTTATCGGTAAAATGAAGCCTGCAGCCATTACAGGGGTGGGCTCAACAGGAGTGGCCTTCACATTTAATGGAAAATCGGAAGGCCCGGTTGTTATGTTCAGGTCAGAGCTTGACGCCCTGCCTGTAACCGAAACAACAGACCTCCCCTACTCCTCATCAATCAAGGGAGTGGCACATGCGTGCGGTCACGACGGGCATATGGCCATTCTGGCAGCGCTGGCAAAAAGGATTGCCGCAGAACCGCCCCTGAGAGGAAAGGCTGTACTCCTGTACCAGCCTGCTGAAGAGGTTGAGCAGGGAGCACGCGATGTGGTAAATGATCCGCGCTTCAGGGATATTGAACCCGACTATATCTTTGCCCTTCATAATATTCCGGGTGAGAAGAGCGGCTCGGTGATTCTCAGGAACGGAACATTCGCAGCTGCATCAAAGGGAATGACCGTGAAACTGCATGGGAAAACCTCACATGCCGGTGAGCCGGAGAACGGTATTAGTCCGGCCGCAGCAATATCTGACATAATAAGAGAACTGCATACCCTGAGAGAAGACAAGTCACTCTTTAAGTCACTCACTCTGCTGACAATTATACATATCAGGATGGGGGAAGTATCCTTTGGAACATCCCCGGGTTATGCGGAGATAATGATTACGCTGAGAGCATATGAGAACAGGGATATGGAGATGCTTACTTCAAGGGCTGAGGAGATAGTCAGATCAGCAGCAGAAAGGGAACACCTTGGGGTGGAGATTGCATATGACGAGATATTTCCTGCAACCGTAAATGACCCCGGCTGCGTGGATATGGTAAGAGAATCGGCTCGTGAGATTCCCCTTACAGTACAAAATAATGATCATCCATACAGATGGTCAGAAGACTTTGCCTACTTCACGGAGAAGTACAGCGGATGCCTCTTCGGCCTTGGAGCCGGAACAGGACAGCCCGCGCTGCACAACCCTGAGTATGATTTCCCCGACACGATTATCGACCCGGGAACAGAAATATTCTTCAACATTTATAAAAAGCTACTACGATAGATGAATGAAACATCCATTATAACACTGAATGAGAACTCTGTAAGAAATAACGTCTCCTTCCTTCAGAAAAAGATGGGAAAGAAGGTTAAGGTGTCAGCAGTGGTAAAAGCCAATGCATACGGCCACGGTATTGAGCAGATAGTACCGCTCTTTGAAAAGGCAGGGATTGATCATTTCAGTGTATTTGACTACTACGAGGCATTGCGGGTGAGAAAAAGCCTGAAAGGAGATGCCACCATTATGATAATGGGATGGATTGACGAAAAAAATATACAGGATAGTGTAAAAAGCGGGTTTGAGTTTTTCGTTTTCGATCTGGAAAGACTTAAAATCGCACTGCAGGCATCCCGCAAACTGAGGAAGCCGGCCAGGATACACCTTGAGGCAGAGACCGGGATGAACCGGTCAGGCCTCCACTATGATGAGATGAAAAAAGCTGTAGTTATAATAAATGACAATCCTGAAAATTTGAAGGTTGCAGGATTCTGTACCCACCTGGCAGGCGCTGAAAGCATCTCAAACCATCTAAGGATAAAACATCAGATCGCCAGATACAAAAGAATTCTGAAGATGATAACTGAAAACGGGGTGGAACCGGAATACAAACATATGGCAAACTCGGCAGCTTCGTTTGTATATCCCAAAACCCGTTTGGACCTTGTAAGGATAGGCATAATGATGTACGGATTTTGGCCAAGCACTGAAACTTTCATATATTACCTTGGAAATAAGGCTAACAGAACCGATCCGCTCAACAGGGTACTTGGCTGGGAGAGCCGGATTATGTCGGTTAAGGAGATACGTACCGGAGAGTATATTGGGTACGGGGTTTCGTTTCTTGCTCAGCAACACATGAAAACTGCCCTTATACCCGTTGGTTATGCCAGCGGCTACAGCCGTTCACTCAGTAACAAGGGACGGGTCCTAATCAGGGGACAGAGATGTGACGTTATTGGCATGGTAAACATGAACATGATAATAGTTGATATTACTCTTATCCCTGAAGCCTCTCCTGGTGACCAGGTGGTAATTATAGGCAGACAGGGAGAGATGGAGATAAAGGTAAGTGCCTTCAGTGATATCAGCGAAAGACTCAATTATGAGGTACTGACTCACCTCTCACAGAATATTAGACGCAAACTGTTAAAATAGAAAATATGGCATTTATCGTACTTGATACCGGCAAGCTTAAATCCAACTTTGAATACCTTGACTCGGTATTTATGCAACATGATATCAAATGGTCAGTGGTATCGAAACTGCTCTGCGGACATAAAGAGTTTTTGACCGAACTGCTGAACCTGGGGCTGACCCAGGTGTGTGACTCCAGGGTTTCAAACCTCAAAACAATTAAATCGATTAAGCCGGATGTGGAAACCGTCTACATCAAGCCACCGGCAAAACGGGCAATAAAGGGGATAGTTAAATATGCTGACATCAGCATGAATACACATATTGAAACTATCAGACTGCTCTCAAAGGAGGCAGGAAACCAGGGTAAGATACATAAGATAATTATTATGATTGAACTGGGAGAGCTGCGTGAGGGAGTTATGGGTGATGATTTTATGGAGTTCTACGAAAATGTCTTTGAGCTTGATAATATTGAGGTGGTAGGTCTGGGAACTAACCTCTCATGCCTCTATGGCGTCCTCCCCAGTCAGGACAAGCTGATACAGCTCAGCCTCTATGAGCAGCTTATTGAGGCACGTTTCGGAAAGCAGATACCATATGTGTCAGGAGGCTCATCCGTTACCATTCCAATGATATTCCAGAATGTACTGCCAAAAGGAATCAACCACTTCAGGGTTGGAGAGACACTTTTTATGGGAACAGATCTCTTTAATAACAGCATTCTGGAAAATATGCATCCTGATGTTTTTATGCTTTATGCCGAGATCATTGAGCTGATTGAAAAACCGGCGATCCCTACGGGCGAAATGGGCACAAATGTGGAGGGTAACAGTTACAGTTTTGATGAATCCCTTATCGGCCAGACAAGCTGCAGAGCTATAATTGACATGGGACTGCTGGATGTTGAGGAGAGCCATATTGAAGCTACTGACAGTGACATTAAGATTGTGGGAGCAAGCTCAGACATGCTTGTTATTGACCTGGGTGAAAACAAGAAAAACTACAGGGTTGGTGACCTGCTGGAATTCAAGATGGACTACATGGGTATTCTGAGGGTTATTAATTCACGCTATATTGATAAGCGGGTTAAGTAATTATAAAGTGCCGTAAACGGATGTTCCAGGGGAAGTCTGATTACTGATTTCAGACACTTTTAGGCTTGATTGTCAAATTATTTGACTATCTTTCGCGAAATTTAAAAAATCGGAGTAAAATATTTATGGGAAGATCACAGGAAACATTCGGAAAGAAAGAAGTAAGGAACAAGAGAGAGAAGAAGAGGAAAGATAAAGCGAAGAAGAAAGAAGCCAAAAAGGAATCAGGGAAGAAGAGCCCTGATGATATGATTGCATGGGTTGACCAGAACGGTGTAATCATGAACACTCCACCGGATCCTGCAGCCCGTACTGAAACAAAACTTGAAGATATAGAGGTCAGCGTACCAAAGAATGATCCCTCCGATAAACAGGACACCAGCCATAAGGGTGTTGTCTCCTTTTTCAATGATTCAAAAGGTTATGGTTTTATAAGAGATCTGGATACCAATCAGAGCATCTTTGTGCATATAAATGATATTGCCGAAGCCATCAAGGAGGGTAACCTTGTCAGTTTCGAGATTGTATCAGGCCAGAAAGGTCCGGCCGCAAAAGATGTTAAGATTATAAAGTAGATTTTTCTCCGCTCACCGGATCATGGATTTTTCCCTTCCTATCGCTCCGGAGTTAACTTATCAGATTACTTTTCATCTCTCACCTCCAGTATCAGCTTCTTCCTGAAGGGATCAATTGTAAAGGCATAGTTCCTTAAGAAATCAGGGCCGATGTCTCCGGCTGAAGCGAGTCCTACATACGTATTTCCAAGCACAAAATCGCTTATCATCCCGCCTTTAACATAGTGTTCAATATTACCTATCTCCAGATTAAAGTCTATCATTTCCACCGGGTAATCCTCTCCCCTCCACTTTATGGTTCCGCTATATGGAGTAACTCCAAGCCTTTTTGCGGCAATGGAATTCAGATTTACATAACGTGAACCTGTCTCAACCATCATCACTACCTCTTTCCCGTTTACCTTAACCGGGATATAAATCCATCCGTTACGCAGTATGTAATCAACCTCTGTATAATCTTTCAGACTGTTTAAATAATTGTCAAGAGATTCCCTGTTCCGCAGATAAGCACTTCTGTTAACCGGATCAATACTAAGGGCATAACCTTTAAATATAAAAGGAGAAAAACATCCGTCTGCCTTCGAGAACCTGCCTTTGAAGTAACCGGTCAAAAAGTTTTTTATGGGGGGATCACGGAATGCTGTCACTGAATAATGCATATCTTCCGGTCCTGCCATATAGTTATACCATATGCCTTCCGGTACAGTAAGCGTATCTATACCTCCAAGGGCTTTACCGGTTGAATCGCTGTGGATGGTAAAGAGTCCGCCGCCGGTACCTGTATCGAGTTCTACCTTTATTCTGGATCCGTTTGCAGCTGTCATATAAAACCCCATTCCCGGACCGCAATCAGCATATTCAAGTTCATACTCACCGGGAGCTGAAGTTTCCTGCTCAAGAGTGGATAGCAGTTCAAGCAGTTCTCTGTTCCTTGAGTGGTAAACCGACCCCACCATAGCTTCCAGTGTATCAAGATAAGCAAGAGCTGTCACCGGGTCAAAATCGGAGGCATAATCAAAAAGTGCCTGGTAGGGAAGATGAGGAAAAATCAGTCGGGTAGAAAGTGAATGTGCAGTGCCTGCTGCCTCCCTGAATCCACCATGGTCAATATTGTGCAACCAGAGTGCAAACTCCAGCTCAGCATTACCGGGATAGATCTGCAGAGCCTCCCCTGCAAGGGTTACAGCATCCGGATCACCTATCAGCAGACCCTCCTTAACCCTTAAGATTGTAAGCTCCTTCTCAGCGCCAGCCTCCCGGAGCCGCCTTACTCCCCTGGTAAAGGATGTATCACCGTAAAGAATATAAAGTTCGGATCTGAGATAGTTGGCCTGCACATTCAGATAATCCTCTGCCAGCAGTGAATCCAGCAGCCGGCGCCCGTTAGCCGGCTCCCACACTGCGAAACATTCCAATGCTCTGGTGATAAGTATATTCTGATCACCCACGGTTCGCAGATCATCCTGAAAAACTCCTCCTCCGTCACCTATTCGACTTAATTCTATATCCGGTTGCGTCTCTCCCGGCATTTCAGCCTTTGCATTATCCTGACTATATACTGCAATCATTGTTAAAACTGACAGAAGCAGTGTAAAAACTATTTTCATGAGCGTATTTTCTTTATTTACTTACAGATATAATCTTCCGGTACTTTTATAATAATGTTTTAGTTATCCCCGATACCTTAAGGCCTGACAGGTAATAGCAATTTTTTTTATAAACCGGTATATCAGGGATAACATTATTCTTTTATGAGGTTGTTCTCTGTTACCGGTTTTCTGACAAACGTTCTTTCTATAAACTCTTCAACGCTTATGGCATTACGTTGTTTCAGGAACTCTTCCATATTTCCCTCTTCAATAATCTCAATACGCCTGGCAAGTTCCTTTTTAAATTCAGGGGTATAGAAAAAATCGGTTAGCGCTGAGAAATGCAGTTCTTCCAGTGGCTTCAGAAAAATCAGGGCATCATAGGCATCCTGCATTTTCTGACCCTCAATCACATCAAGCATATGATTCCCGATATAATCAGAGCTGCCGAAAACATTTCCCTCAAGAGGGATAGCCACAGGAACATTACCGTTAAGAGCAAACGCACGATCCCATAAACCATTCTCCATCCTTCGCCAGCTGTAGGTGTACTTCTCCATCCCCTGTATTGTTTCTCTTTTACCGCTCGTTGCAGACTCAATAAACAAGGTAGCATTATGAATGCGGACAGAGAAGGTTTTACCGGGATGCCATTTGTAAAAGAATGTTCCTGTATTCCAGTATGGCTTCCCTGATCCCTTTTTTATATTCTTATAGGCATGTCTTGTATTGGTAAGGAAAACTCCCTTGATCCCTCCGCTGAAATCCTGCATCTCCCCCGAAATAATCCTGTACATAAAGTAGTCCCTCCCTACAAGTGACTGATAAAAGATCAGATAATCCTCCCTGCTGTTTATTCCTTCCCAGTAGACGGGCTGATTAACTCCGACTACCCTTATCCGATCCTCCTGAGGTTTCCCCCTGTTGTAGTCCCATATATCGGATAAAATATCCAGATAGGTCTGGTACCTCAAACCGTAACCACTAAAATCATCCTGAAAAACCTTTAACAGAACAGTACTATCCTTAACGGGAGAACTAAAATAAGCATCCAGGTGTGGTTGTGAAGCAATGCTGATTATCTCAAGAAAAAGAATATCCACATCGCACTTGCCGGAGGTTAACAGGTCACTGTAAAAATCAAAAGGTTCAAGAGCATTATGCAATGCATCGTCAAATATAATCAGATCTGTTTTTTTCAGATTCTCTGCTATAAACTCAACCGGAGGCTTTCCCTTTTCCGAAACTACACGATAGAAATCATCAACTGTCTGACCATTCAGGTGGATGTATTGAAGTAAATAAAAGGCAATCGCTGAAATTATAATCTTTCCCATATTTCCTGTAAGAGTTATTGTTAATAAATGGTATTATACCCCAGGGCAAGCCCTGGACCCTTCTTTCCGGGGCAAGCCCCGGGGAATTTAACCACACCCTCTCGTCCGCCGAAGCGGAACGCGAAGGTGGATTAAACTGAATCAGTATAATGACGGCCTATAATGGTTTGTGCTACACGGATCAATGCTTTTTTTTGTTAATGCCAGGTTAATTTACCGTATCAGTGAAAAATATAGTCGGTGAGAAGAGTATTCCCGGTGAAGAAGAGTATGCCAGGTGAAACTGAATATTCCCGGTGAAGAAGAGTATTCTGATCTAAGATGAGTTTCCCCGGTGAAATTAAGTATTCCCTTTGAAGATGAGTATTCAGGAAGCATATGAGTTAATCCTCCGACTCAGAATATATCCTGTTATTATATAGATGACAGCGCAATTCCACTCCTTCAATCCGAAAAATTTGCCCTGTATTTTAAAAATGTATATATTACACTTCTAAATTTTAAACTAAATATGACAGATGAATATGAGAATGTTGTTACTGAATAACAATAGGTTATGGGTAGCGTTATTAGCGCTCTCCATACTGGGTGGCACAATAAACGGACAGTCACCATGGCAGCGACTTGCTGCAGAAGAGGGAACACTCGGGCTTGAAAACGGTTTTATTGAAGCTGAAACAGGCTCCTTTAACCTGAAACTGGTTAAGGAGTCACAAACCATTGCCGCAATGGAGCCAAAGGGTGAGGATGGATTTGACTTCACTCCTGCCGACAGGCTTGAGGTGCGCAAGGGAAACAGGCTTTATCACCTTGGCGACCTTAACCTCAGGGTACGTGCACTGGAGGAGCGGGAATGGACCAGCTACTCAACGGCAGCCGAACGAAAGGCTGTTACTCCTCTAAATGCAAGCGGAAACAGCTCCGTAATTGCAGCGGCTGATATTACAAGTACTTTTGAGGAAGGAATCCCGCTCAAGGTGGAGCGCTACTGGGAAGAAACCGGAGGAGAACTGGTACTGAGATTCAGTATTGAAAACAACTCTGACCAGCCGCTTGAACTGGGATCACTTGGTATTCCGATGATCTTCAACAATATTCTTGACGGAAAAAATCTGGATGAGGCACATGCCGTCTGTTCGTTTCACGACCCCTATATAGGACAGGATGCAGGTTATATACAGGTAGCCCGTCTCCACGGCAACGGGCAGGTACTGCTTGTTCTGCCCTGGGGGGAAACACCTCTTGAAGGGTATAACCCGCTTCTTGATGACCGTACCCCGCGCGGCATAACATTCGAGGGATTCTACGAATGGATGGCTCTTACAAAAGCTCATGCCGAAGAGGACTGGAGCAGGGCTGAGCCATGGAATAAGCCAGGTTCGGTCAAGCTTAACCCAGGTGAGGTAAAGGAGTTTGGAGTAAGGTTTGTGCTGGCTCCCACACTCAGGGAGATAGAGTCAACCCTCATAAAACATAAGCGCCCCGTGGCAGTAGGAGTGCCCGGATACGTTGTACCGATGGATGTGGAGGCCAGGCTGATGCTTAACTACAACAGCAGGGTAAGGTCAATAGATATTGAGCCGGGCGGAGCCCTGACCGTTGAGAAGGGTGAGACCACACCCGGAGGATGGAACAGTTACAATGTTACTCCTCACGAGTGGGGACGTGCACGTATGACCGTAACGTATGAAGATGGAACAAGGCAGACAGTACACTATAAGGTTATTAAACCGGAGGAGGAAGTAGTTGCTGATATGGGCAAATTTTTAACAACAGAATCATGGTATGAGAATCCGGATGATCCTTTTGACCGCCATCTCTCAGTAATAAGCTATGACTACGGGAAGATGCAGCAGGTGACCCAGGACAGCAGGGCATGGATTGCCGGTCTGAGCGATGAAGGTGGAGCAGGAGCCTGGCTGGCAGCGATGATGAAGCAGCTTATTCAGCCTGAACCACAGGAACTTGAAAAGATGCTGAAATTTGTTGATAACACACTTTGGGGCGGAATACAGTACAGCGAAGGCGAAAAGAAGTACGGAGTACGCAAGAGCATGTTCTACTATGATCCTGAGAATATGCCCGAAGGAACATACAGTGAGGATATTAACTACCGCACATGGGCAGCATGGCCTCCCAGGGAAGCCAGATCAACAGGCCGCTCCTACAACTACCCGCACGTGGCAGCAGCATGGTGGGTGATGTACCAGCTATCACGGAAGCATGAGAATCTGGTTCTATGATGAAAAGGCTGATGTAACGCTGAATGCCATTCTGGCCTATATGCCAACAGTTCCTCACTGGGGCTATAACGGAAGCGCACGCCGCTACTGGGACTTCCAGTTCGCAGGCAGACTGCAGCGAGTGGAAAGGCAGCTGCACCATTACGGGTCGGCGCTCAACGCTATACCTGTACTGAATGAGTACCGGGATAATCCCAATGATCTTTATCTGCTCAGGGTTGGCTATGCCGGTATGATGGGAGCTCTTGCCAATATTACAGAGGAAGGCTTTCCTCCTGCAGCATTCCACGCATGGCCCAACACACTGAGGATAGACTATATAACCGGTGACTACGGTCCGGGATTCTTCGGCTATACAGTAAACAGCTCAAGCTACCTTGCAAAAGATCCTGAGTTTGGATGGGTAACATTCGGAGGTAATCTGAAAAAAGAGAAGAAGCAGGTTACAATTGTGCCAACCAGTGCTGCAAAATCAAGGATCTATGTGGCTCCGGCCGCACTCTGGCTTACACTTGACGCAGGAAAATTTGAGAGTGTTTCATATAATGAGAAAAACGGTGCCGTAACCGTAAGGATTGAACCTGCATCTGAATATACTCCAAATGCCAGGCTAAGAGTTGAGCAGCCTGCAGGAGAAACTGTATCAGCAAAATATTCAATGCCTGCCGGCGCACCGGTTGAGCAGGGAGCAGCTGTTGTAAAGCTGGGCAGTAGTGTAACGGAGGTTGTTCTTAAACCCGGGAAATAATCTTAACAACAGATTAACCCGGAGGTTGATAATCTGAACATCTTGAAAGGGGGCTTGCCATAATGGCGGGCCCCTTCTTTTTGAAACTTCCAATTATTACGCTGCAAAACACAACGCCACATCTTCTCATTTTAACACAACAAAACAGAAAGCCAAAAATCCTTTTTTTATATATTGCCTCCGGCCAGGGCCAAAACAAATCTATAAAACCCGCATATATTCACTAATTAACTATTGAAAGAAATAAAATCAATAAAGGAATCAGAGCATAATAGCAAAGACAGAAACCCAGGATAAGTCTGAAGAACAAATCCACAAATGGCAATAAAAAAATGTATATGCACAAGGAAATAGCTTATCGTGAAACAAATATTTTTACTAACTTCATATTCAATAAAATAACATATTAAACAAAATAATAAACCTATGAAACGAGCATGATATTTTTTAAGCATAAATATCACAAAAGAATATGTTTAAAAAATATTATGCGAGAGCGAAGCGGTTACATTCGTTCTCAAATTTTTAATTAACTTATTGTCATATAATTACAAAATTTTAAACGTATGAAAAAGAGAACCGCTTTTATACTGCTGACCGCTTTTGCAGTCATGATGATTTCAGCATGCTCGGGATCTGGCAACAAAGAGGAGAAGAGCGTAACTCCTGCTGAAACAGTAACCCCTGCTCAGGATATGCATCTCCACTATATTGTTATCTCTGTTGACGGGATGACATGCGAAGGGTGCGAAAATACTGTTAAGGGGGCAATCAGCGGCGTCAAGGGTGTCGCCAGCGCCACCGCATCACACACCGATAAAAGAGCCATTGCAGGATATGCAGGGGAAACTCCTGACACGGCAACCCTGAGAAAGGCAATTGTATCCGCAGGGTATAAAGTCAATGGTTTTCAGCTGATAGGTCATAACATGGACCTGATTAACCAATAATCCTGACTTACCATTATGGGGAAGAATAAGGAAACCTCCAGGGAGGAGAATAGTAAAAAAAAACCGGAAGAGATACTGGATGAGTCGCGGCGCGACTTCCTGAAGCGGGCCGGTATACTGGGGGCAATATCGGCCACTGGTGCCGCTGCCGTCTTTGCAGGCTATAAATACGAGAAGTCAAAGGGCAAGGAGGGGATGGTAAAGGTACTGACCGAGGATAACCGTCTGGTCGAGATTCCGGCCGACCAGATGACCGACTTCAAGCCTGACCTGAAAGCCCTTCAGACAAGGGGCCGGGAAGGCATTGAGGGTAAACGGTGGGTGATGGTTATCGATCTCTCAAAATGCAGGAATGCCCGCAAGTGTGTTGAAGCATGCCAGAGCGCCCATCAGCTGCGCCCGTATGAGTATCATATCAATACCCTTGTGATGCAGGAATCGGTAAACACCTCTCCCTACTTTATGCCCAAGCCATGTCAGCACTGTGACAATCCGCCCTGTGTATCTGTTTGTCCTGTTGATGCAACATACAAGCGGCAGGACGGAATAGTGCTGATAGACAATGAAAGGTGTATCGGGTGCCGTTTCTGTATGTCCGCCTGTCCCTACTCAGCACGTATTTTCCACTGGCAGGAGCCGGTAATGGCCGATGAATATGAAGGTAAAACATACGATGTGGAGCTCAACGTTCCTCAGTCGAAGGGCACAATCTCCAAATGCCTTTTCAGTGCTGACAGGCTTCGCGAAGGGAAGCTGCCCTACTGTGTCTCAGCATGTCCCAACGGTGTTTTCTGGTTTGGTGATGAGAATGAAGATGCCGTAACCAACGGAACAACACTTGAGACAACCAGCTTCAGTGAGCTAATTAATCTAAACGGAGGATACAGACTGATGCCTGAGTTGGGAACCGATCCCAGGGTTTATTACCTGCCGCCCAAAAACCGGCTTTTTGATTTTGAACAGCCTGAGAGCAAGGAGTATGAAATTTGATTCATTGAATTAGAAAGATGGATACAAACACTCACATAACATACAACCCGGAAAGGCTGAACAGGGTAGCCGAAGACCT
>JAIVHO010000045.1 GCA_020201035.1 Bacteroidales bacterium | reverse complement strand
AAAGTTATATCATTTTGTATCATAGGAACTTAATGACAGGTTAAAAGCTGTTAATGAAAAGTTAAATAGGAACACTCTTTGCCGATATATAATTAAATTTGTCCTATGAAGCGTTGGAAGATAATAGGATTGATATCCCTTATGGTATTTTCCCTGCTGGGCATTATATGGGTTCAGCTTATATGGGTGGAAAATGCCGTAAAGGTTCGTAATGATCTCTTCAGACGGTCAGTATACAATGCACTTCAGGAGACTGCAAACAGTATTGAGGCATCCCGGCAAATGGAGTTTTACAGGAGAATGATGACAGCAGATTCCCTGTTTCAGTCCCAGGCAAATGACTTTATAAGGTCGGCATTGAATGATCCTGCATCAGATGTCAGGCAGGAATCTGATCTTTCCGGACCGCCATTACTTCCCTACAGTTATTCGGGAGAGTCATACTCATTTCGTATTACAGGAGATGGAAATGGAGTTACCCTCTCGGGAGATTATCAGATGTGGAATGAGGACTCACTGGTGTCGGAGGGTACACCTGAATTCAGGAAAGGAAGGAATGAAGTTCCTTACCGGTTTGGGGCCCGACTCGATGAACGGGCGGTTCAGGAGTGGCTTGCCAGAAAGTCAGAAGAGCTGAGGCGCACAGGTGAGCAAATGCTCTCTGAAATATATAACTGGGAACTGAGTACCGGCGCTGATATGCAGCTGATAAACAACACTCTGGGCAGTCAGCTCTCAAACGCCGGTATAGACACTCCGTTCGAGTTTGCTATTATTGAGAACGGAGCTATTATTGACGGGGTAATGAGCAGTGCTTCGGAGAGAGACCTGCTGGCAAGCGGATTCTCTGTAGGACTGTTTTCGGACCGACTTATAAGAAACAATACCCGACTCTCGGTGGTATTTCCCAAAATGACCGGGTTTATCCTTGGCTCAATGTCCCTGATCCTGGGTGCATCACTGCTCTTCTCGCTTATTATAATGCTTACTTTTACACTGAGTATGTTTTTGATTATAAGACAGAAAAAGATTTCAGAGATGAAGTCAGACTTTATTAATAATATGACCCATGAGTTTAAAACACCTATAGCAACAATTTCACTTGCAGCGGATACTATCTCAAACCCCAAAATAATAAATGATCAGGAGAGGGTAAAGCATTTTATATCCTTGATAAAGAAGGAGAACAGGAGGATGAACAAGCAGGTGGAGACTATTCTGCAGATCTCTTCTCTCGACAGAAGAGAGATGGAATTCAGTTTCTCTGAGATAGATATCCATGATATTATAAAACAATCAATTGAGATAATAGGGATACAGGTGGAGGAACGAAAGGGTAATATCTTTTTCTATCCTGAAGCTATGAATCCGGTTATTGTGGGAGATAGTGAGCATCTTACCAATCTGGTGCATAATCTTCTGGACAATGCCAATAAGTATTCTGAGGGTGAGCCTGAGATTACTGTAAGAACGGAGTCCAGAGTGGAATATCTGGTACTGTCCGTTGAAGACAGAGGTATAGGAATGAGTAAATCGGTTCAGTCACGGATATTTGAACGTTTCTACAGGCAGGCCAGCGGTAATGTGCATAATGTTAAGGGATTCGGGCTTGGATTGAGTTATGTCAGGGCGATAGTGGAGGCACATGATGGCAGGATAGAAGTTTACAGTGAACCCGGAAGGGGCACGAGATTTGAAGTATTTTTACCATATACCAGATAGGCCCCTATGAATAATCATATGAAAATATTCCTTGTAGAGGATGACCTCAGTTTTGGCTCGGTGCTGAAGTCATATCTTGAAATAAATGATTTTGAAGTTACCTGGATAGATGATGGCAAGTATGCGGTTGAATCATTCCGAAAAGAGAGATTTGATCTCTGTATACTTGATGTTATGCTGCCTAACGTTGATGGCTTCTCCATTGCATCATCCATTCGTGAGATAAACCGTGCCGTTCCACTTATATTCCTCACAGCCAAGAAGCTGAAGGATGATGTGCTTAGAGGTTTTGGACTGGGTGCTGATGATTATATCACCAAGCCTTTTGATACTGAAATTCTTCTGGCCCGTATAAAGGCAATTGTATCAAGATCAGGCTATCCCGCAAAGGGGAAGGATCTCCTGGAAGTAGGATTATACAAATTTAACCGCAAGCTACGGACCCTGACACTTGGTGATGAGTCCAGAAAGCTGTCCCCTAAGGAGGGCCAGCTCCTTGAACTGCTTGCAGATGCTCCTGATACATTTGTCAGCAGGGAAGTTGCCCTCAGAACAATATGGGGTACCGATGACTATTTTACGGCCCGAAGCATGGATGTCTATATTACGAAACTGAGAAAGTACCTCTCTGATGACCCATCTATTGTTATCAGAAATATCCATGGGTCAGGATTTCAGCTTATTACAGGAGAAGGTAGTTAAAGGTTTTGCCTGAAAAGACAAAATGCTGACTACTTAATTCAGGAATACCTCCGGCGACAGAGCACCGGCTAACCTTAAGATTGGAATTGCTGAACCGCAGAGCCGGACCGAGGTACTGCTGTATCGCTGATTACCGGCTAACCCTTAAGATTTGAGTTGCTGAACCGCAGGGGCAACAGTGCTGAAACACCGTCAAGTACCGCGATTCCTGATCTTCCGTATAGGATTATGCGTATGGGGCTACCTGTTCTGTCTTCCTCTTCTGATATCAGCTGCCGGCAGTTACCGCACGGACTCACTGGCCGGGAGGTGAATTTACCTCCCGTGGTGGCAGCAATAGCGATTGCCCTGATCTTCTGGTCGGGGTAGTTGGCGCCGGTATAACTCAATACAGTACGCTCAGCACAGCTTCCCGATGGAAAGGCTGCGTTTTCACGGTTATTACCCGTTATTATTTTACCGTGCTCAGTCTCGGCTGCGGCACCCACCCTGAATTCGGAATAGGGTGCCCAGGCATTTTTCGTTGCTTCCATTGCTGCCTGCACAAGAGATCTGTCATTCTCCGGAAGGTCAGAGAGTGATGCATATTCATGTACAACAATTTCGTACTTCTTCTTCTCTATGCCCATTATTTGACGATTTGAGGATAAAAATATGAAATTTGACAAACTAAATGGAAGATACTATTATTTATTATCCATCTCTTTCTTATTTTTGGCCCTATATTATGAATATACGCTACTTAATATCCGTTATGCTGGCGCTCGGATTTTTTTCATCATGCGGCAGTTCCCGCAGGATGGCCGATAGCTCCCCTCTGAATTATACTGCGTCGGGCTCTGCAGGAGTGAGCTATCTTGAGCAGTATGCTTCTATTGCCGTGGATGAGATGAGACGAACAGGAGTGCCTGCCAGCATTACTCTTGCCCAGGGCATTATTGAATCGGATCACGGAAGGAGCCGACTGGCCCGACAGGCAAACAATCACTTTGGGATAAAATGTCACAGTAACTGGCGGGGAGGTACCATATATCACAATGACGACAGGAGGGGGGAGTGTTTCCGGCGTTACCGCAGGGCAGAAGACTCATTCAGGGATCATTCTGACTTTCTTGTTTCCGGATCGCGATATGCATTCCTTTTCAGACTTGATCAGGCCGATTACCGTGGATGGGCACGGGGATTGAAGGAGGCCGGATATGCCACAAACCCAAGGTATGCATCAATGCTGATTGACAAGATTGAAGAGATGGCGTTGTATGAATATGACCACTATGCCCTGAACAGGAGAGCCTCTGCCGGATTACCGGGTATATCAGACATAAGGGGGGATACAGGATATAATGAAAGATACATCGATGACCGTCGGGTAAACGACACATACAGTGACAGTAACATAAACAACAGGAGAGAGAGTGGGGAGTTTACGGCAGTACCATCACTGCGGGGACCTGAAAACCGGGTAAAAGTAAATAACAGGATCAACTACATAATAGCAGGGGAGGGTGATACCTACGAGTCGGTAACGGCAGAATTTAATCTTCGTAAATGGGAACTGGAAAGGTATAATGAGTTCCATGATACAACTTCAGTAATACCCGGAATGATTCTGTACCTGCAGCCTAAGCGCGCACGGGCTGAGGTTGGTAACGACTTCCATACTATAGGGCCTGATGAAAATCTTTATATAGTCTCTCAGAAATATGGGGTTAAGATGGATGCCCTCAGGAAGAGAAACAGCATTCCGGACGGTATGGAGCCTCCCGCCGGTACCGAGTTATGGCTTAGAAGAGAGAAGCCAGAGGCACTTATACGGTATTATATCCCTTAATATCAAAACCTCTCAGAAACTCCATACTGCTCATGCGCCGCTTCCCTTCCGGTTGCAGTTCAAGAATTTCTATCAAGCCATTGGAAGCTGTTATGGTGAGCATGGAGCCATCTCCTTCCAGTAACCTGCCAGTGCCGGTACCATGGGTTTTCTTTACAGCTCTTGATTCAATAAGCTTAATCATCATCTGCTTTTCGCCGTTGCTGATGATGGTTCTTGCTCCCGGGTGGGGTGACAATCCGCGTATCCTGTTATAGATTTGAACAACCCCCTCATTCCAGTTGATAAAGCAGTCTTCAGGAAAGATCTTGGGTGCAGGTTTAAGGATATCGCCTTCCCTGATAAGGTGTGACTGATCCTTAGGCTCCAGGATATTCAGATAGAGCATTTCAACGGTTCTTACCACCAGCTTGGCTCCTTCCCGCATCAGCTTGTCGTGCAGGTCACCTGCGTTTTCAAGGGAGCCCACAGGGACTTCCTTCTGCAATAGTATACCTCCTGTATCTATCCTGTCATCAATCATAAAGGTAGTGACACCCGTTCTTGTTTCACCGTTAATGATGGCATGATTTATAGGTGCAGCTCCCCGGTAATGGGGAAGGAGGGAGGCATGCAGGTTAAACGTACCGGACACAGGGATCTCCCATACTTCACGGGGCAGCATCCGGAAAGCCACCACGACAATAAGATCAGGTTCCAGGGCTTTCAGCATCCTGATAAAATCAGGATCCTTAAGATTAACGGGTTTAAGCACTTTGAGGTAATTCTCATCACAGTAACGTGATACCGGTGAGGGTTTTAGTTTTCGGCCACGACCGGCAGGTCTGTCAGGAGTTGTTACAACGGCAACTATATTGAGGCTGTTCATTAGCAGGGCGCCCAGACTTGCGACTGCAAATTCCGGGGTTCCCATAAAAATGATCCTTGGCCTGCTTTCCATACTACTTGGGTAACTCATGTTTTTTATAGTGGAGTATGTGCCCCATCTTGTCAGCTTTTGTCTGCAGATAGAACTCATTGAACGGATTAGGTTCAACCTCCAGGGGGATAGTGCCTACAATCTCAATATCATAGCCTGCAATTCCGGCTCTCTTAACCGGGTTATTGGAGATCAGTTTGATCTTTCCCAGTCCAAGCTCCCTGATTATATTGGCTCCCACGCCATAATCCCGTTCATCGGCTTCAAACCCCAGTTCAATATTTGCCTCAACAGTATCCCTGCCCTCTTCCTGCAGTTTATATGCATTTATCTTATTGAATAGACCAATGCCTCTTCCTTCCTGGCTAAGGTAGATAACAGCGCCTTTGCCGGCTTTGTCAACCATCTTCATGGCCTTATGGAGCTGCTGGCCGCAATCGCATCGCAGTGATCCAAAGATATCTCCTGTAACACATGATGAATGTACCCTTACCATAACAACCTCATCCCTGGTCCATTCACCTTTCACCAGGGCTGCGTGTTCCAGCATATTGCTGCTCTGCCGGAACGGGATAAAATCGAAATCGCCAAATTCGGTAGGTAGTCTGACACGTTCTCCCATCTCCACCACGCTATCCTCATTAAGCCTATAGTTGATGAGGTCACGAATTGAAATAATCTTTATTCCAAATTTTCTGGATATCTTAATCAGGTCGGGCAGCCTCGCCATTGTCCCGTCTTCATTCATAATCTCTACCAGGGTGCCGCCAGGTTTTAAGCCGGCCATTCTCGAAAGATCAACGGCGGCCTCAGTATGGCCTGCTCTTCTGATAACCCCCTTCGACTTTGCTTTCAGCGGGAAAATATGGCCGGGACGACCGAGCTGACCGGGTGTTGTAGCGGGATCAACCAGAGCCTGAATAGTTGCGGCGCGGTCCTGTGCCGAAATTCCGGTGGTGGTATGATCACTTATAAGATCAACACTCACTGTGAACTGGGTTTCGTGAAAAGAGGTGTTCTTTCCCACCATCATATGAAGTTCAAGCTCATCACATCTCTCCTCAGGCAGAGGTACACAAATCAGTCCTCTTCCGTGTGTAGCCATAAAATTCACTATCTCGGGAGTTGTCAGTTCGGCCGCACAGATAAAATCACCCTCATTCTCCCTCTCTTCATCATCCACAACTATAATAAGCTTGCCCTCCCTTATGTCATTTACTGCTTCTTCTATTGTGTTGAGTTGAAATTTACTCATTTTTAAATCTTTTAGTTGGTTCCCAAATACCTGATTTTATTCCCCCTACAAACTGAAAGAATCCTGTTATCAAAGCAATATTCATAAGTGCAAAGTGAGTTATGAATCTCAGAGGAACAAGATTGATTCCTGCTTTTGACAGGAGGATATCAAGTGGCGGTAAAATTATTAAAATTAACTGGATCAAAAAAAGAAGCTGGAATAAAACAGATGCCTCAAGCATAAAGAGATTGAAGATAAAGAGAATAATAAACAGGAACGGGCCTGCCCACCTGAGTACTTTATGTGAAAGAAAAGGAATAAATATTCTGTTGAATGGCATTACCAGTCTGCGGGCAAAATGGAAAAGGTTTTGAAAATTCCCTGCTGCAATACGGTTCTTTCTTCTGAAATGAAGATCGGGGTGGTTGGGTATAGTCTCATATACCAGCGATTTGCGGGTAATGATAGTATGATAGCCGCTGATTGCTACATTCATTGATATGTAAAAATCGTCCACCAAAAAGTGTTCCGGAACGGGTGCATAGAGTTCCCTTCTTAAGGCATAAAATCCTCCCGAAACGCCCGGGTAAAATCCGAATATCTCAGATTCTGCTTTTTTCAGCAGTGATTCATAACCCAGATAGGTTAGTTCCTGAAGAGCCACCCCTGTCTCCCTGATCCTGTCCCTTTTAAAGAGAGGCTCAGTTAATCCGGTCAAACGACCAGTGAATGGCCTTACCAGTTCCCTTATAGTATCAGGATCAACCCTGATATCAGCATCTGAAATAATAAGTATCTCCCCGTTGGCTCTCTCCGCAAGTTTATTGATTATGGCCGGCTTACCCATCCTCCTGTCAAAGAATAAGGGGACTAATCCTGAATACCGTTGAGCGGTTTCGGTGAGTATCTCGTTTGTCCGGTCTGTTGAGTTATCTGATCCGGTGAGTACTTCAATCCTGTCAGCCGGATAGTCTGATCTGAGGAGAGCTTCAAGAGTTTCTCCGATTACTTCCTCTTCATTGTGCAGTGCCATTATTACAGAGACAGTCGGAAGGTCCTGATGTATCTCAAATTTCCTTTTGCGTACCAGCAGGGAGCCGATAATCATTACTGTGGGGTATAAGATGTAGGCATACAGCAGTAATGAAAGGGATATTATGACAATTTTTTCAGCCACCCGTAAGAGCTTTATATATAGTGTTTATCTTTTTCGTTGCCACCTCTTCCGAGAAGTATCCGGCAGCCTTTTCTATCAGTAACCGGGAGCATTGAGCTGAATCTCCGCGGTATGCTGTTTCAATGATCCCGGCACTCATCGCCGAAGGATCATCGGTAATAGTTATCATCCCAGCGATATCCTGAGGAAGACCCTCCGCTCCCCGTTTTGTTGTTACCACAGGAATTCCGTGCATAAGTGCTTCAATGATTTTTATCCTTATGCCCGAGCCGCTGAACAGCGGTACAATCAGCAGGTTTATTGCTTCAAGAAATGATGAGGATGATACTGGTGAGCCGCAATAATCTACATCTGCACGTTTCATCTTTCTTGTAATCAATGGTACAGGATTTCTTCCTGCTACAATTAATTTTATACGGTTTTTTGAATGTTTTGTTTCCGGCCAAACCTTATCAAGGAACCATATCAGGCCCTTAATATTGGGTTGCCAGTCGAGCGATCCTATAAATCCTGCCCTGATTTCACCATTCAGGTTCACGGCATCCTTTGTGGCGCTTTTTTTTAAGGCTGGGTATAGGGTTATTACCGGGATGGTTACCCCCGAATCAATAAATCTTTCCCTGTCAATGTCGCTGATGGTTAGCAGGGTATCGTATCTGTTAAGTGACTCTTTCTCGACTCTCTCAATCCTTTTTGCCAGGGAGTTATAGTAGAACTTCCGGAGTGGGTGATGTGTTTCACCTGCAAGCGAGTACCATATATCGCTCTCTACATTATGGCTTCTCATTACCAGTTTGGCACTGCTCTCTTTTTTAACGTGATAGAAGTAGAGGTTCATCACCAGACCCTCAAACTGTATAACGTCAAAACTACTCTCTTTAAGCAGGGCCGAAATCCTTCCGGCTGTCTTTTTACTGTAGAATCTGCTTATGTTATATGGTTTTCTGGAAAAGAGCAGGGTGATTAGTGCCTTAATAGGATTTATTCTGTTATCCGTAACTTCTTTTATCAGTGAAACCTGTTTATCAATACCCGCTGGTACGTCATTACTGTTAAGCCTGTGCTTGGGTGTGGAGAGAAAGAATATGGTGAGGTCAAATCCGTTTGCAACCATTGCATCGATAACAGACCGGGTTGCAATTGCCCCGCCGCTGTTTCCGGGCCATGGGGGTTTGTCGCATAGTAACAGAATCCTCATCCTGTTTTTGTTTTCCAGCCAAATCTTCCAAAAAGCTTTTTCAGGAACAGTGTGTAGGTCTCCGTATTCATTATTACGGAGTCTGTGGTTGCCTTGTACGTAAGGAAAATTCCTATAGGGAAAAGAATCATGGTTGCAGACCACATTCCTGTAGCACTGTCCGTTATTCCCTCTTCGGCAAATTTCTGGCCGGTAAGGGATAGTACATAATAAACCACGAAGAAGAGGACTGAAATTACCACGGGCATGCCCAGTCCCCCTTTCCGAATAATCGCGCCCAGAGGTGCCCCGATAAAGAAAAAGACCATGCATGCGAAGGCCAGGGTGAATTTTTTATGCCACTCAATTTCATACTTTCTGAGGCTCTTCTTTTCACGGTGCAGTGTTTCGCTTTTCTCAGTGACGTATTTGGAGGCTGCTCTGGCATTTCTGAGTGCCACTGAAAGGACCGACTCCCGCTGAAGTGGTGTAATTGACTGGTAGAGGGAATCGGCATTGAAGATGGTGGATCCGGAGTCAATGGTATCCCTGTTTTCGGTCTGGGGCATGTAATTACGGCGGTTATATAGCCGTGTGGTCTCAAATTCACGCAGATATACCTCCCGGCGGTTAGAGAACCTTGTATTAAGAGAGTCAATAAACATATTCAGTTCAGCCAGGTTAAGCATGGTGGAGTTTGATTTCCAGAGGTTAAGATCGCTTCTTTCAAGGTCAAATCCTCCCAGTTCAATAAACATTGACTGCTCTCTGAATGAATCAGACCTAAAGGGATACTTCCGGTCGGGTATAGCCGTGTTCTCCTCTTTAAGGTCATTGTAGGAATAGCCGTTATAGAGAGTGAAAATCAGTCCCGACTCGTCCGGAGTCATTCTCATATAGCCTGAGTCTGCAAATGTTACCGAGTTATTTCCGGTAGTTGCCCTGTGATCATAGATAAGTATTCTCTCCAGTCTGTTGGTTTCAGGGTCCTTGTTGCCTATCTTTATACTGAAGCCATCAATCCCGTTATAGAAGGTCCCTTCCTGTATATTCAGTTCAGGTCTTTTCCGCTGTATATCGTACATCAGGGTTCTTGCTTTCCTTGATGAATAGGGGAGAACATTATTGGCAAAGAAAAATGAGGCAACGGCTATAAGCATGAGGAGTATTATCAGCGGTCGCATAATGCGCTGCAGGCTTATACCCGATGATTTCAGGGCTGTCAGCTCAAAATTCTCACCCATATTACCAAATGTCATAAGTGAGGCAAGCAGGATTCCAAGGGGCAGGGCCTGAGGAACAAAGACAAGTGAGAATTGAAACAGCAGTTCAATCAGTATTTTGAATTCGAGTCCTTTACCGGCGAGGTCATCCACATACATCCACAGGAACTGCATTATTTGGATAAAGAGCACTATAAAGAATGTCAGAACCAGCGGCCCGGTAAAGGATTTAATTACGAACCAGTCAATCTTTTTCACATCATCCTGTTTAATCCACCTTCGCGTTCCGCTTCGGCGGACGAGAGGGTGTGGTTAAATTCCCCGGGGCTTGCCCCGGAAAGAAGGGTCCAGGGCTTGCCCTGGGGTATAATACCATTTATTGGTTCAAACCTACGCTTTTTTTTGGAAAAAAAAGAGAAGATATGACATATACAGGGGGGCGAAATCAGAGTCCCAGTACCTTTCTCAGTTCAGATATCTGAGTGTCCCACAAGCTTATAGCATCTTCTTTGTCTTCGAGTTCGGCAAAGTCAGTAATCAGCAGGGCCACATCACCGGTCAGCTCATCAATATTGAGGCGGAATTCAAAATATCTTTCATCCTCCCCTTCATCATTGGCCCACTTAAACCTTACCTGCTTATTTTCACGCAAAAGAGCCAGTTCCGCCTTGTGTTCCGTGTCATCCCAGTAGAAGGAAAAGAGATCTCCGTCTATCTGAACATCATCAGCAAACCATTCTGACAGCCCTTCAGGGGTGCTCAGTCTTGAGAACAGAACTTTGGGAGCACTGTTGAGTGTATATTCAAGTTCGAATTTTTCCTTCATCGTAATTTGGGATCTTATCAAAATTTATCGACCTAGTGCAATATAAATAAATATAATTAAATAAAAAACGGCGGTTGTTCTTTTAGCGGAATATATTATATTTGCAGCCGCAAACAAGGGCAGGCGTAGCATATAAATTTTCATAATCTGCCTTTATGGCGAGATAGCTCAGATGGTTAGAGCGCATGATTCATAATCATGAGGTCCGGGGTTCAATTCCCCGTCTCGCTACAACAGAAAGCCTGGCACATAGTGCCGGGCTTTTTTATTTCAGAATGTAGCTGCAAACTTGTTTGCAAAGCGACATGATGAAAAAAAAAGCACAGGCAACACGAAGTGTTGCGCGGCTTTCAGTTGTAAAGCCTCCCCATAAGGAATCACGGCTCCGACTTCAGGAGGAGACGTAATTCCCCGTCTCGCTACTGATATAGAATATAAAGGCTTGTATTATAATAAAATACAGGCCTTTATACGTTTATATTGGAATTATATTGGAAACATTTGTAGGTAAACCATCCTTTTTAATCATTGAACCTAGCTTATATCAAAGCCCTTTTACTATTTCATTTGTTCGAACAAACTGCTCTTTATAATGAGTCTTTATCCTTTGAAGTTCCCGAAATACTTTTTACACGGCTAGTCAAATGCACTAGTTTTTCATTTGTTCAGTCAGCTATCAATTGGCCGTTATACCCCCGTGGGTTCCGCATTTTTCATAATTCTTATAAAAACATACCCCCCCTTAATGTATACAGTCTCTACATATATACGTCCCTATTCGAGCTTAAAATTCAATGATAATTAAAGCTTAACCCATCATCTATTACTGGATCCATCCTATTTATAGGAGAGAGTGAAAATAGTAATTAGTTGTTTTGGGGAAATGTCCATGTAGGTTAAGGGAGTCGTATCTGTGTGTTCGCGGCATAAAAAAGGTATTTCCTTACTTATTATTGGTCTTTTAAGCAGCGGACAGATAATCCATATTTATAGCATTAAATACCCCCAAACCTTGAGGCCCGGGGTGGAGCTGCATTTCCTCGGGTTGTTACCGTATTCAGAATCGCGTAATAAAGGCAAGAAATATTATTCTGGTTTCCTTTCCCAAGATTGATGATGATATTGCGTTTTCCATTCTCCATTAATGTTTGCCCACAAAGTTGTCTGGACACCTATTAAAGGAGGTCCGACAGTGCTATCCTTCAATGTTACATAATACTCAAATTTAGTTACATCAAGGACTTTGTCTTTAGATAATACAGAATAATGTGATTCCAATATAGTATTGGGGGTGGCAATTCTATTTTCAATAATTCTATCAAGCATATCCCACATATCAGATTGGTTATCAGTGATACCGATATTACCGACCATTAAGACTGGGTCAGTCTGCCATATCTTATCAGCATTTTCATCTCCTATTGCCTTAAACCTATTAACAGTCTCACTGTCATAAGGTCCACCCATTGCAGAAAAAAGTTTCTCACTTGCTTTCTTTACACTCTCAACCATCGCTCCTGGAGAAGATGCTTACCGCCTTTTTTAAGATATCCCTTTCCATCTTTGCATCACGAAGCTCTTTCCTTAACCTGGCATTCTCTCTCTCAAGGTCGGTCATCTTTGGCTTTCCTTTACCGGGAAAACTGTTATTTTCATATTCTTTAAACTCTCTCCGCCATCTATATAATAACTCTGGCTGGATACCTAATTCTTTGGCAATATCTTTGGTATTGCCTCTCGCATAAGAAAGTTCAACTGCTTTTTGCTTGAACTCTCGATCGTAAAATGTTCTCTCTTGTGTCATCATGGCAATTTACTACTTTTATTGTAGCTTAACTTGCCGTCCATATTTCTAGGGTATATTCATGTTACCGCATTCAAAATCGCGTAAGAAAGGTTTGATGTGAAGACCTCAGAAACTTCTGAAAGAAAAACAGGGAACAACCTGCAGTGGGCAAAAAGAGATTTAAGTATCCTTCCGATAAATGAAACAAATCTGAACAATTTGCGTTATGCCTTATGATATTGATAAATCAATTAAAAAATTTAATCATGAAATTACGATCATTACTAGTCATTTTTGTAATTGCCCTTGGCATTCTAAGCTGTGAAAAATATGATGATGGTGGCCGCCTTGGAAACGCCGATAAAACGATCGCATCAACATTGTGGAAAATCGAATCTGCATATGATCCAAAAGATAAGGTAGATATCACTAATGATTTTACGGGAGAGATTTGGGAGTTCACTGAAGATGGTATATTTAAAATGAACTCGCAGATTAAAGGTACATATGCCTTTTCCTCAGACATGAAAACCCTTTTTATTTCGAATAATAGTGGTACAGAAGCAGACGTGTATACCATTGAACGGTTGGATAAGGAGGCAATGTGGTTAACAATACCTACAGAAATCGAACTTCAATTCATTCCGAATTAATAAAAAAGAAAACCACAGCGATCCGCAGAACATTTTTAACTCGACAACAAGGATAAGCTGTAGCAATAGTGAGTATAAAGAGAAGCCTGCAAAGTTCCGACTTTGCAGGCTTTTCAAGGTATCTGTCCTGACTTGTCCACTTTAGTGCGGTAATTTCAGAGATTTTAGGTATCCTAATGTTTTCTCATTGTGTTTTGATCTTATTCTTGTCTCTTTGTTTGTTATTTTATTAAGCATTCAGGCATCTGTTGCATATTCTTGCCCATTTATATTCTTCGCCATCTCTATGATCTATAAAAGTACCCTCATCTCCAGCAAAAGAATTTATTCCGAAAATATGAACACTGATAAATGATCCCGGTTTGCTCCTGATTTCTATTGAGATACTTTGTGATTCGAGCAAATTAATTTCTTTTAACAAACAACTCCTTTGGTACAGGAAATGGGGAGTATTATAGGGGATCTACGTCTCCAGTATAATTATCTGAGCATTTTGAAACAAAATTGCTACATTTTGAAACATAATTATAACATTCTGCAACATGATTGCTATGTAACGCCCTAATTTAGGACCTAACTTGTTACGTGATAAAACGCTGTTGTTGATCTGATGAATTACCAAAAGTAGTCATGTACCTGATTAAGTTCCCGGCGCATGATTGTGTAATATGAAAATTGAATAATTCTTTTCTGAAAATTCATAATCATCTCTTTCGAATTATATATGTCTGACTTCTCATCACAGAACAGGGAAATGAATACTATCTCTACTTCCGGCAGTTTTTTCACTTTTTGCAGTTCATAAAACCCCGCTTATAATAAGAAGATGCGAAATGGAAAATTAAATATATAGTTAATAACTTTTATTAATTTAATTTTTTTCTTATGTCAAAATTTTATGATGGCCCAATACAACTCAAAGAGTTTAAAGCCGAAATTAAAGTAGAAGGGAGTCGGGCAAATATTGATTCTCAGTATAAAATGGTTAATCCTACAACCAAGACTCATTTGGTTAAAGCAAGTTCTGAAAAGTTTGGGATGAAAGAAATAATTTTTAGAGGACCAGTTGCTCCTAGAACAATCCCACGATTTGAGCCTTTTTCAGAGCCAATATTGGTTAGAAAGATTGAAAAATCAAAAAGAATAGGTCCAGGCGAAACTTTTTTTGTGGATACTATTCAAAGCGTTGATATTATAGGCGAAAAAACAAAAATTCTTAAGTATATACCGGATATTGATTTAGAAAACGAGTCTGTCGCTAAAAAAGTTCGGAATTTTGAAATTACTGTAGAACTTCCTCCTGAAGCAAAGAAAGTAGTTTCATCTTCTCCTGTTGCTTCCAGAGTAGAAGTACGCGACAACAAATTGGTTTGTCATTATTCAATGTCTGACTATTATTTGCTACCTGTTTTTTTGAAATGGACGGAACTGGACGTTAATTTGCAGGTTACAAAAAAAGTTGTTCAAAACAGGAATAATACTTTTACTGTTTCTATTATTATCGTTAATGGATCATCTGCTAAGGTTGAAAATATTAACTTGATAGATGATTTTTCTTCGCTAGAAGTGGAACCCTTTGGAGCTCAGGCAAATATTAAAAAAGTTATTCCTTTTGACAGATCTACCAGAATAAAATATGATGTTAGTTTTAGCTTAAATCCCAGCGAGAGAAAAACGTTTCGTTATACTCTAAAACAGTTAATTCATAATCTTCAAATTCCGAGCACAAATATTTTTATGGGAGAA
Source organism: Bacteroidales bacterium (assembly GCA_020201035.1). GTDB lineage: Bacteria > Bacteroidota > Bacteroidia > Bacteroidales > VadinHA17 > JAIVHO01. Next base: position 15,797 of record JAIVHO010000045.1, on the reverse strand, counting down.
GATCTAATAGCAGTTGGGGTTATCAATGCTCAATTAAAAATTCCACTGCCTTTCCCACCTCCTAAATGTGCATTTGTGTTGCCTTCTGGCTGGAGTTTTGATTTTCTTAATGGCGGAGATCATCATCTTAATGAAATTGGTATTATGTGTATGGGCAATAGCTACAATACTGTTAGCGAAAAATTGTCATGGACAACTAATGCAGTTTTTGCTGATAAAAATTTTGATGATGATTACCGCTGGAGTGTAAATCACCAAATCGCTCGCTTCAATCCAGGTTTTGCTTATAATGGTGCAACTCCCTGGTTGGCAAAAATTGGCAACACTTCGGTTCATAAAGGAATTTTTAAACACAATGATTTAAAAAGGTTTTCAAAAGCAACTGTCCTTTTGCAAGGTTGGCGATTCGATTTTACAAGTGGCGACCATCATATTAATCGTATTTCACTCAAAATTTCAAACATAACTTTTAATAAAAGTATTGGTGAGGTTAAATGGAAAACGAGCGTGATATATGCAGATAAAAACTTCGACGACAATTATCGTTATTTGTATCAGTACGTAATACTGGGATTCGATGGGGAAATTATATATACCAGTTATTCAGGGTCTGATAATGGGGGATCTACTGCTCATAATGGTGTTGTACAGAACAATAATCTGAAGAATTACAACAATGCCATGGTGATTCCAATGGGATGGAACTTTGACTTTAAAAGTGATGACCATCACATTAATGAACATAGCTTTAACATTTTAAATGTAAGTTATAATAAAAGCGCTGGACAGGTTAATTGGTTAGCCAACCTGAAGTATGCTGACAAAAATTTCGATGATGATTATTATTGGGGGTATCATGTTGCTGTTATTGCAACTAATTCAGGTGAATCAAGAAGTCTGCACCGGGGACCATATACAGATGACGGTGGTTTTGATACGCGAAATTATTTGGAAGATTTAAATGGTGTATTTAAACCTATTACCTGGAATAATGGAATTTGCGACGGTGATGAAACAGGTGTAGATTGCGGTGGAAGTAGTCCTGCAGTTAATATGAACTGTATTTCTGATATTAATCCGGGAAATGCGGATAGTTCAGGCCTTTTTTCTTTGAAAAGTCCAAGTAGTAGATTAGTTGTTGTTTCATATGCAAATAGTGCTTTGATGGAATATGCATATGAAATGGGAGAAGACTTTAATACCTTTTACGCAGGAGTCACAAAACCTGATAAATATGTGGAAGCTGTCGCTGCTTTTGTACATAATCATATGGAATATGTTTCTGACGGCCTATTTGGAGGTGCACAAAGTGCAATTGAAACGCTTACAGATACAGGACATCGTGGTCCCGGTGATTTCAATGGAGATTGTGAAGATCATGCGATATTACGAGCTTCCTTGTTAAGAGCGTTAGGGTTTTCAAAAGATTGTATTTTTTGTGCAGACCATCACAATTCAAAAGACCAAGGACAGGACGATGAATGTCGTGGAGATAAAAAAGGCTCAGGAGGACATACATTTAATGTTGTTAACTACAAAGGCAAATACCGGATTTTGGATTATGAATATATGCAGAATTTATTTTGGGCAAACAAACAAGCGTGGAATCAACATGTGGTAGACAATATCTGGAATGACCATACTGGGAAACATTGGTCTAGACAAGATGTTTCACCGTTTGGTAGCAGTTCTCCATTAGTTAATTATCCTGGCAATCCGAGTTGTCCAAGTTCTAATTGGGACTGGAGAACGTATTTTTGTGATGTTACACTATAAAACTTAAAACTATAAATTGAACTAATAAACAACGAAAAGCTAACAAATGTATAAACGTAATGCGGGGTGCATTGTATATAATGAACGAATTAATTTTTAATAAATATTGGTTCAAAATTGAAAGTAAAGTGCAATTAAATCCCGCATTACGCTTATGCTGAATTGTTGGTGGCAATGCTAACGGACAACCAACATCACATTTTCTAACGTTAAAACAACAGATAAGATGGCAAAGAAGAAAAATATAAACTTATTTGAGATTGAAAAGACAAGAGATTTTTCACTCTCATTAGAAGCAATTATTGGAAGTATATCATTATTCTACGCTTCCATAAATGGCATACCAGTAATTCAAGCTGACGGAACAAAAAAAAGAACTTCTGCGGGAAAAATTCCTGATGCCCAAGTTAGAATTAAAATTCGTGTTGTTGGTATTGGTGAAGCTACATTTAAGTTAAGCATTGATTTACCGGGAATGGTCGACGACCAATCATTAACATTAATACTAAATAATGGCTACTTTGAAATGGACATTACTTTGTAATATCATAATCGTTTTATCGATTTGCACTAAAACAGTTGCTCAAGATGCAAATTTTAAGGTTGCACCATTTGCGACAACTAATACTTCAATTAAAGATGGACAATTAGAGATTGGGCCTGAATTTATTTTCAATAAAGATTCTGTTGACATAGGTGGTTTCACAGTATCAACAGACGGAGGAAACTCTTTTATTATTAGACCAACATTTCGGATACCATTAACAAACAAGGAGAATAATGTCGTTCAAATTGATAGATATACAAGCACTTGGCGTAGTATTCTTGCTCTTCAATATACACTTTTTAAAATTGGAAATAAGGGATTAATTAATACCCATTCATTTGTTGGTCAATTTGAATATGGCTTTGCGCAATTCAAATATTATCCGACTGGAGAAAAAAGTAAGGAAAATAAACAACAGGAAAATTCATTTGGAGGGGAATTTAAATATATTGGATTTTTCACACAAGGTAAGTTAGGGACGAAACAATTTTCACCTCAAATTAGATTAAGGTATTCTTATGATTGGAAGGCAGGGAAGGAAGTTGGAGTTGTAAATTCGCCAAATTCTAATGGAGTTACCACAACTACAAATATGATTGTTGATGCCCCTTCTGTTCAGCCAACAATTTCAGTTGCATTTACATTTCAATTCTATTCAGGCAGGGGTTGTTTTAGCTATTCACCTGCGCTTTACTACGATATAACAAGCCGCAAAGGACAATCAAGCACATTCAATAGCCTTAATAGACTAAGACTTGAGTTTTGGACTTTTTATTACCCGTTAATTAAGGACAATGCGAATGTGAAAATCGGAGTAAGTCCTTTTATGAGTATCAGAACAAAGGGGACAGATGATTTTAATCAAATTGAATACGGTGGAATGATTACAATTAGGTTTAACTCTACTTTTTTGCATTTCTTCTAACAACAAAGCATAAACACTTCATAAGTAAGTTTGAGCAAATAGATTAATAAACAAATAAATACGAAACCATGGGACGTCTTTATTACGAAAAACATCATGAACCCACGAAACCTAAAACGTTCGCCGGGGAGGAACAAGGATTTAACGAGTATCTTGACAAAGTTGCCCGGTTAATTCCAAGTGAAATTATTGCAGGCTATTTGACAATGATTGGATTTGTAGGTTCTGTAAAGGACATTCAAGCACAGAGTATTATTATTTGGATTGTCTTTGCGATCGGACTTATTCTGACACCAATTTATTTAAACAAAGTTGCAGAAGCAGGTAAACCCAAACGAAATCATTTGCTTCTCTCAACTGTTGCTTTCCTGGTTTGGGCTTATGTTACTACAGGAAAACAGTTGTTAGAAACAATCTCACCAAACCTTTTTGACCAAGCTGTAGCCTCAATTATATTAGTTGCCTTTAGCTTAATTAGTGCTATAATTCCTTTAAATAAATAGATTTAAAGTTTTCCTGTTGGTTGTCTGTCAGTCCGAAAGAAATATAGTGAAAATAATCTGGCTCCCACTCAATTTGGCTAAGATTATGTTAAAATCTAAGCATCCGTTTTCCTCTGCAATGTCTTTAACTATCTGTCCGAATTCAGGATCATTTAATGTTGTCCAAATTTTCAACTTTTCTGGCTGTTTACAGATAAAGGGAAAATGAAGGAGAATAAATATTTTAAAAGACTAAGAAAAAAGATCCGGTATAATGACTGAAAGAGGAAAATACTTAGCTATATCCTGATTTAGTCAACTCTGATTCTTATAATAACTATTATTTTTTTTAAGTTTATAAGGTTCTTCGAATCACAAAGGAAAATAAACTTAAAATTAATGTGTTATGAATTACTTATACGAAGTTCCGGGATGGAATGGGTGGGTAATCTTTCTCATTGTTACGGTTGCTCTCATAGCGTTTAATGAATTTGGAAGAACAACGAAGTGGGGAGGGATACTGCTTTTTCTACTTGTACCGATAATACTAACTGTTTTTATATGGCCTGAAACAGCAGCGTCAGGAAATGAATATGGAACGGGTACATGGTTTAATTGGGTTAAGACTTATTCGGCATTAGCCGGTGTGTTGGGTTTTATGGCTATAAGGTATATCCCTTCCCTGGCTAAAAAGAAATGGGCTCTCGTGTTCCCGGCAGCTATTCTTGCTATTAACATCCTTGAAGCCTGCATCAGGGATTTTCAGGTTTACAGTTTCGGATTGTGGGATGGTGGATATGTTGACAACCTATGGACAATATCAGGGCCATGGAATATAATGAACGGTATTGCCGGCATACTGAATATCCTTACAATTTGCGGGTGGTTTGGTATAGTAATTTCAAAACATAAATCGAAAGACATGATCTGGCCTGATATGATTTGGGCATGGATTATAGCATATGATCTATGGAACTTTGCCTATACCTATAACTGTATCTCTGATCACTCTTTTTACTGTGGTGCAGCATTACTTCTAGCCTGCACTATTCCGGCATTCTTTATTGTCAGGGGAGCATGGCTCCAACACAGGGCATCAACTTTAGCACTTTGGATCATGTTTGTAATGACTGTCCCGCAATTTGCTGATAAAATTGCTCCCGTTCCTACAACTCACAATCCTAAAGCATTCTTTGCTGTAAGCTTTGTTGCACTGCTTGCAAATGTTGCACTTTTTGGATACCAGATTATCAGAATTAGAAGGAGAAGATTGAATCCTTTCAGGGATGAAATCTATGCGGATACAAAGACCTATCAAAAAGTACTTGCTGAGAATGTGGTTTAACCACCTGAATAGCTGCAATATGCTTGCCGGAATTCAGGGATGCGCAATAAAAATCAGATCTTCCCTGACCGGCTTAGCATACACGTTATTAAGCCATAGGATACTTATCAAGCACGGGCTGTTTATGCAAAATTGCCAAATAGTGGTCATCTCTATTTCAAAGGTCTCTTCTTAATCATTCCTCCCTTTGCATCATTGACAGAATGCATAATAATAAACGCGGAAGAATCGATTTTGTCAATTTCTGTTTGCAGTTTTGTCAGCTCAAGTCTGGTAATCAGGGTATAAATTATGTTAACAGGTTTCAAAACCTCTCCTCCCGGGGCAAATCCTTTCTCCCCTTTATAGATGGTGCATCCTCTTCCCATGTTCTCAATTATTGAAACCCTTATCTCCTCGCTCTTATCTGAGATTATTGTAACACCTGTGTACTCCTCTATACCCGATACTACAAAGTCAACGGTTTTTGATGCAGTAAAGTAAGTAAGTATTGCATACAGGGCTGTTTCAACACTGAATACAACAGCAGCAAAGGAAAATATTATTATGTTGAATATAAGTATTACATCACCAATGGTGAGTGTGGAGTGTTTATTGAAATATATTGCGGCAACTTCAGTGCCGTCAATAACTGATCCTCCTCTTATTGCCAGTCCTATACCAAGTCCGAGGAAAAATCCGCCAAAGACTGAAATCAGAAGATTATCATCTGTAACCGATGGGAAAGGAATAATATGAACTGCGAGCGCAAGCAATATAATTGCGAATAAACTCCTTATGGCAAATTGTTTGCTTATTGATGAAAAACCCATAACCAGAAACGGCAGATTGATAATCACAATCAGCAGTGATAGTGAAATGCCTGTTAGCTCTGTGGTAATAAGTGATATCCCCATTACTCCTCCATCAATAAATGAATTGGGTAACAGGAACCCTCCCAGTCCGAAACTTGCCGATAGTGCTCCCAGGATAATAAACATGAAGTAGCGAAGCTCATTTAGTATATCGATCCGGGACCATGGAAAGGCTTTTCCCTTTACGATTAAAGAGTGTTTTATATTTTCTGTTTTATTCCTGTCGCCACGGGAGCCGGTTAAAGTTTTTCTGATAAGGTTCATCTCATTTAAGTATAGTATAAATTTGCAACTTGTTATCTGCGGAAGCTGCGCTTGCTGACAGATCTGATTTGGCTGGCCTCGCCTGATTATGTCTGACTGTCTCGCCTTTTCGGCACAGACTGCCGGGTTTAACGGTTGGGCCCTGAATTATCTTTATAAACCTGTCTGTCAGTTATTAACTCTTATCCAGCAGATTGTATTTTAACTGCCTCATTTTCCATCTCTCTTTTGCATATTGCTGCATATCTGTTACCATGTCCTTTTCATCCATAATTTCAAAGCCGAGAAGGGTTTCAATAATATCTTCCATCGTTACAATGCCGTCTACCCCGCCGTATTCATCAACAACCAGTGCAATATGTTCCTTTGCGACAAGAAGCTTATCCCACGCCCTCAGTATGGTCATTGAATCCGGAACAATTACAATCTCCCTCCTTATGTCTTTAAGAGTCAGTTCTCCTTTGTCTTCGGCCATCCTTTCAAAAACCTCCTGTCTCAGAACATATCCGGTAACGTTATCCGTCGATGTCATGTAGACGGGGATGCGTGAATAGTGAAGAAAGGTCTTGTTTGTCAGAAAATCGGTAACAGGCATATTTTCATCTGCGGTGGCAAGGACAACTCTTGGGGTTATAATTTCTGATACCCGGATATCTCTGAGTCTGATAAGATTTTGTATTATCCTGTTTTCCTCCTCTGCAAATATTCCCTCCGCTGTGCCTATGGTTGCAAGAGCTGAAATCTCTTCCCTGCTTGTGGTGCCTTCGGTAGAGTCCCTTTCAAAAGCTCTGGTGATAACTGCAGCAACCAGAACAAGCGGATAGGTTATTACAATCATGGACCGGATTATATAACCACTGGGTATAATCAGCTCTCTCCAGAAACGCGCTCCTATAGTCTTGGGTATAATTTCGGAAAAGATAAGAATCACTATTGTCAGGATTGCTGATATAATACCAAAGTACGCTTCCCCGAAAACAGATACTGCCTGGGCTCCAACACCAGCAGCTCCAACGGTATGTGCAACTGTATTCAGGGAAAGTATCGCTGAAAGGGGCTTGTCAATGTTATACTTGAGTTTTATAAACCCGGTGTAACCGGGTGTTCCTGATTCCTCCCGTGCTTTCAGATAGGGGACAGGTGCTGATAGTAATACAGCCTCCATAATGGAACAAAGGAATGATACACCAATTGCAACAAAGAGATAGACAATAAGCAGGGTCATTTCATTCGGAGATTTGATGTATTAATTGTTTGGTAAAAATAGCTAATATTGGCGTAAATTCCTTGCAAGGCTGGTCAAAGGCTATTTGCTTTCAGCAATGGATCAAACCCTGAGGGGAACCGCAGTGACCCCGGAATGACTCCACAGTGACCCCGGAATGAGCCCACAGTGACCCCGGAATGAGCCCGCAGTGGCTCCGCAGTGACTCCGGAATGACTCCGCAGTGACCATGGAATGAGCCCGGAATGACCCCGGAATGACTCCACAGTGATCCCGGAATGACTCCACAATGAGCCCGCAGTGACCCCCGAAATAACCCCTATGGTTCCCTGTCGGGCGCTCAACAAATAAAAAAAATTAAGTCAGTACCTCGTGATAATGCCAGAAAGATGTACGTGGTCTGATTCAGGAAAGGGCTCTCCCATATACATAAACTGAACTGCTTCAATCCATTCACCCTTATATGTGCGCTGCAGAAAGCTCTCTCTTAAGGTGATGGTTGTGTTTGTTCCGCCTGCAGAACCCTGAAAGAAGTCATACCAGCTGTTATAGGCTTTGACACTGCCCGGTCCGGTATAACTATCCATCTCAGCGAGATTGATCTTTATCATACCATCTTCACCATTTTCCCCGTCCTGATGTAAGATTTCAATCTTAAGATCATTAAAGTATCCTGAGGATAGTTCGGATGCAATATGATTCAGAATTGTATTTCTGTCACTTTCCGGGTCAAGCCGGATATAACTGTCTGCTACAGGGACAGTCTTCCATTCACCGGATACCTCAATCTCCATTGCATTGTAAAGCGGGAGAATAAGATATTTATTGATATCCTCATCGGAAACGTGGTCTGCGTTGTTGCTGCTTTTGCAGCCTGCAGACACGACTATTATCAATAAAGCAATAGTCATTATCCACACCTGATTTTTTCTGCCTGATAACATTTAGTGCCTTCTGTAACTGATTAATTTTTATTCCAGAATATATTTGGTCACGGTTATTGCCGGCACAAATATAATCAGTTTTAAACCTGATAGGATAGTCCCTGCATAATTACGGCGGAGTCACCTATTCTATCTTTTTTTGAAAAGGGAGAATATTCTGTTGAATCCTTCTTTGAAAGACTCTGTACTTTCAGAAAATGCCTTTTTTGCTTCTTCCCACTTATCATCTGAGGCATTCTGAAGTGAATCGTATCTCTTTTGCAATTCTGTACCTTCCTTCTTCAGATTGCCCAGCATTTCATTGTAGGAGCTTTTTATATCATTTCCGGCTTTGTCCCTTTTGTTTTCGAGTTCATCGATTTGCTGGAAAATTTCATCAATCTTCTTTTTTGCATTGGTTCTGAATTCATTTCTGTCCATAATAGAGGTTTTTAAATTCTGGTTAATAATTTGCCTGAACAGGATATCTGAGATATCCCTGAAACTGACACCCGGAAATAATTTTCCGGAATATCATAGTTATAAGCTGATTGTCCCCAATAATATAAGCAAACAATTGCTGAAAAGCAAACCAGATATTATCCGGTCATAACCCCCGGGCTATTTTTTTTATCATCCCACCGAATATTAACCCGTGAAATGGATATACCGAGTACCAGTAGAGTCGCCCCGCCAGTCCCTTAGGCCTGAAGGTTGCTGTCTGATATAGATTGGAGTCATCAATCCTGAATTCAAGCCATGCTTCGCCCGGGAGTTTCATCTCTGCAAAGAGAAGCAATCTCCCTTCGTCCCGGTCGGCATAAATCACCCGCCAGAAATCCAGAGTGTCCCCGGCACCAATGTTATACCGGTCTGTCCTTCCTCTTCTGAGACCAACACCCCCGGACAGTTTATCCATAAAGCCTCTTAAATTCCAGAGGAATGTAGCATAATACCATCCTGTTTCACCACCAATGGACCAGAGTCTGTCAATAACCTGTTCCTTCTCATCTATTGGATAACTGCGCTTATCGGTAAAGCATCCGTTAACAGGAACGTTGATAAAGTCAGATAGCCTGAATCCCGGGTTGCTTGAGATCATGGCATCTTTCCAGCTTGAAACAACATGATTGTCTTCAATATCTGTCAGGGTCTGTTGCACCGATTCAGTATATCCAATCGTTGACAGGTTAAGTATTTCAGCGAGCGAGTTATCCCTGCACACTACCTCGACCTTCATGCTGTCTACCAGTGAGATGGCAAGTTTGTAGCTTGTTGATGTAATAAAGTATAGCCAGTAAGAGGAGAGTCGTGGTGTCATAAGGGGAACAGTATAGATATATCTTTTTACTTTTCTTACCCCGGCATATCCAAGCAGCATCTCCCTGTAGGTAAGGATTTCCGGTCCCCCGATATCGAAATTTTTATTATATGTTTCCTTTTTGAACATTGTTAATGACAGGAATTGCAAAACATCTGACACGGCTAACGGCTGGCACTTTGTATTCAGCCATCTCGGAGCAACCATTACCGGCAGTTTTTCAACCAGGTCCCTGATAATTTCATATGACGCACTTCCTGACCCGATGATGATTCCTGCCCTTAGTGCCGTAAAGTTGTAGCTCCCTTTTGCCAGTTCATTTTCGACTGTCAGCCTTGATGCCAGGTGATCAGAAAGATTCTCCTCGTTTACAATTCCCCCAAGGTAAATCAGATGCTTAACGGATCTTGCGTCCATTGCATCCCTGAAATTAATGGCTGCTTGTTTTTCCATATCAGCATAACCGGTTGAGGCAGACATTGAATGTACAAGGTAATAGGCTCCGTCGATATCTTCGGGTATATCCAACAGGGTTTCAGGATTAAGGAGGTCCCCTTCCACAACCTGTACTAATCTGCTTATTGAGGATGGAGGAGTAAACCTGTTCTTGTCCCTGACAAGGCAGGTAACAGTATAGCCCTGACTTACCAGTACGGGAAGCAATCTTTTACCAATATAGCCGGTTGCCCCGGTAAGCAGTATCTTTTTCATAGTTATCCCCTTTCTGAGTATTCCATGATGCCCTTCCTTGCAGCATGTCTGCCTATCTCCACCAGATCTCCTGCTTTATAGAAATCATAGGTTGCACAGGCGTCACGGGATACCTCAATAAGTATATCCGGAGAGTGTTTCTCAATAGCGGATTGAGCATTATGGTATATCATCAGACCAATTGTTTTGTCAATAAGATCAAAATAACCGAGTTTTTCCTCCCTGTCAGAATTAAATACATCCTGCAAAAATTCCTGGAACTCTGCAATCTTCTTTTTGTATATAGAATTCTTCTCTTCTGATACTTTTTTTGGTTCGGCTGGTTTATCAATCGGGATATTTGCGTTTACATTAACAACCACCAGTTTATCGCCTTTGGTTCTTTTAACATGATCAATAGGGATGTTGTTCATTACGCCTCCGTCAACGAGCAGCGACTTTTCCTTTGTTACCGGTGTGAAGATTGTCGGGATCGCTATAGAGGCCCTGATGGCTTCATAAACACTGCCCTCGGTAAAAACAACTTCTTTCCTGTTTAGCAGGTCGGCAGACACTGCCGCGAATGGTATTTTCAGATCTTCAATCCTTGTATCTTCAATAAACTTTTTCATTTCGGTTAATACCCTGTCTCCCTTGATAAGTCCCTGGCTGCTAAAGGTAAAGTCGACCAGTTTGAATATCTTCATCTTGTCAAGGGAGAGCAGCCAATCCTTATATTCTTCCAACTTACCCATGGCATAAACGGATCCCACCATAGCCCCCATGGAGGTTCCTGCAACTGATGTAATCTCGAATCCGTTATCCAGTAACTCCTCAATGGCCCCTATATGTGCTATCCCCCTTGCACCACCACCGGAAAGCACCAGGGCTACCTTTTTCTTTTTCATCAGCTGGTTATTATTTTATTGGTTATAAGCTATTCCAGTTGTCTCTTATAATAAGCACCGCCTTTTTCAACGTAAGCGGATCTTTAATTATTCACATATTAAAGATAGATTATTTTACCTGTTCAGGGGAAAAAAAAGAGAATTTTCTGTGGCCAGAAAATTCTCTCCAAAAGTCAGGGATATCTCTTTGGATGGATTGGTATTTTAAGATCTGGAATAGATTTTAATAATAATATCCCCTGGGTTACGGCGCAAATATAGTCTTGACATAATCATTTTTACCTCTCAAAATGTAAAATCATCTTTCCAAAATGTATATTTTTGCCTTTATTGTTGCTGAATTTACTTTTTCATCATGATTATACTGTTAAGTCACCGGAGAGAACATGGAACAGGTGCCCCGGAATTCGGACTTATAAATGCAAAGAAAGCAGAAGAGCACTGATCCGACGATTAGGATAAGATAACTGGTTGACAGATTTAAGAAAATAATAATAATGGGCAGAGTAGTTCTACTGTTACTTCCGGTTTATGTTACCTTTTTCTGGGCGGTTGTTCTGATGCTGGACCGGCATCACAGTAATGCGGCCCGACTCTTTCTTGCCAGAATAATGGTTGCAGGTTTTGTGGTATACCTCTCTCATTTTTTCTTTTTTACATCTCAGTTCAAAGTGTATGGTTACCTTGACCCGTTCTATACACTTGCCTCTCTTTCCATGCACCCATTGTATTTTATCTATGTCTTAATGCTAACCAGGGGAGGAGGGTTCTCACTTTCAAAACATCTAAAATACCTGATTGCACCAGGGGTTATCTTTCTATGCCTGATCCTGGCTTTTTTGTTTCTGGATGATCAGGTGAGAGAGCATTATTATTCAAAAGTGTTGACAGGCAAGGAGCCTGCTATGAAAGGGGAGTATTTCATCTATGGCGTTTATATAGCAGGTAGAGCACTCTTTATTATCCAGGCAATTCTTTATCTGTATCTTGTAAACAGAGAGGTTACAGAACATAACAGGATAATTCTGGACTACTATTCTGATGCTGAAGAGAGATCGCTAGGATGGGTCAAGGTCTTCAACTATTCATATTTTCTCACTTCCGGGGCAGGCGTGGTACTGGCACTTCTGGGTAGGGAGAGATTTTTTGAAAATGATATACCGCTTTTGTTCCCCAGCATAATATTTTCTTTCCTGCTTTTTATTATCGGTTATCTTGGAAGCAGGCAGAAGAAGGTTAATGTTGATATCCCCGATCTGGCTAATTGCGTGGGAGAAATTTCAGAGGTAACCTTTACAGAGGGAGCCCGGATGCACCTTGCTGATGACCTGAGAAAACTGTTTGAAAAGGATGAATTTTATCTGAATAAGGATTTTAAAATATGGGATGTATGTTCGCTGCTTGGTACAAACAGAACATATGTCTCCCGGGTAATAAATCAAGAGTTTGGTGTCAACTTTACAACCTTTGTAAACAACTACAGGGTTGATCATGCCAAAAAGCTTATTGAAGAGAACAGGAGGCTTTCAGTTGATGAAATTGCTGATCAGTCAGGGTTCGGATCAGTGAATTCGCTCTATCGTGCGTTTGAAAGCTGGGAAGGTGTTTCGCTGGGAACCTTTAGAAAACATAAAAAATAAACTTTTATATGAAATATCTCGGAGCTCATGTAAGTGCATCCGGCGGTGTGGAGAATGCACCGCTTAATGCCGCAGCAATAGGCGCCCGTTCCTTTGCGCTTTTTACAAAGAATCAGCGTCAGTGGGTGGCCAAACCTCTTGATATGGAGAGTATACGTAAATTCAGGGAGCATTGCGAGAAGTATCATTATAAACCGTTTCAGATACTTCCTCATGACAGTTACCTGATTAATCTGGGTCATCCGGAGAAGGAGCCACTGGAGAAATCAAGGGCTGCTTTCCTTGATGAGATGCAGCGGTGTGAGCAGCTGGGACTCGACAGGCTTAACTTTCACCCCGGAAGCCATCTCAATAAAATTGACGAGGAGGGCTGTCTGCGCTTAATTGCTGAATCGGTAAATATTGCCCTGGATAAAACAAAGGGTGTTGCTGCGGTGATCGAGAATACGGCCGGACAGGGTACCAACCTTGGTCACACCTTTGAGCAGATAAGGTTTATAATAGATCATGTTGAAGACAAAAGCAGGGTAGGGGTTTGTATCGACACCGCCCATGCCTTTGCGGCAGGATATGATCTGAAAAGTACAAAGGGTTATGAGTCAACTTTTTCCGATTTCGGTTCGATAGTCGGATTCTCCTATCTTAAAGGTATGCATATCAATGATTCGAAGAAGGAGCTGGGTACACGTGTCGACAGGCACGATCAGATTGGAGACGGCACAATAGGTAAGGATGTCTTTGTACGGTTGATGAATGATTCACGATTCGATGATATCCCTCTTATACTGGAGACGCCGGATGAGAACCGATGGAAACGTGAAATAGAATTTCTTTACGGTTCAGTTAAAAAGTGATAAGGGGTAACTCCGGGTTGTGACCCTACTGTTTCCCCGGGATGTTTTTCCTGAACTGTTTCCGGAAAATTTTCCCGGACTGTTTTCAGCCTGTCTCTGAGTTGGTCCCGTAATGTTTCAGGGCTGCTCTTTCAGAGTCTCTTTTCAGGAACTTAAAGAACCTTCTCAAGCGCTTTGATCAGTATATCCGCCTCCTCCAATGTATTGTAATGAACCATTGATATCCTGACTACCCCGTTCTTTTTGCCAAGGTCCAGTGAATCAATCAGGCGCCTGGCATAGAAATCTCCGTATCTTATTGCTACCCTCTCTTTATCAGTGCGCAGGGTAATCGCAGCGCTGTCGGTCCCCTCCTTAACAAACGAGATTGTAGGAACCCTTACCCCGGAGGAGTAGCTGTCACTTCCGATGATTCTTATATCCTTACGTGATTTGAGAAACTCGATTACCTTCCTGGCAAGAGCCTCTTCATGGTCAGCAATAAGTGAATAGACGAACCTGAACATATCCCTTGTAGTTTCCGGGCTGGAACTTATAGGGCGACTCCTCAATAAAGAAGTGGTTGTTGCCCGGCAGCTGATCCAGTATCTCCCTTTTTCCGTACATCATTGCATAATGCGGTCCGTAGGTCTTGTAAAAGCTGAACACCACAAAATCGGCATCCCACTCCTTTACATCAATAAGCCTGTGAGGTGCATAAGCTACCGAGTCAACGCAAACCATAGCCCCTGCACTGTGTGCCAGTGCTGCGAATTCCGCTACCGGATTAAGCATTCCGAGTACATTTGAGGCTGCCGTGAAGGCAACCATCTTTGTGCGGTTGGTCAGTAACTTTTTAAGCTCCTCCTGCTCCAGTTCAAAGGTCTCAGGATTAATCTTCCACTCCTTAACAACAATGCCCCTGTCGGCGAGCTCACGCCATGCACCGATATTTGCTTCATGGTCGCAGTTGGTGACAATAATCTCATCACCCGGCTTCCATATCCTGCTGAAGTTGCCGGCAAGCGTTCGTACAAGGAGTGAGGTAGATGATCCGAGAATAATCTCGGAAGGGTCATCAGCATTGACCCATCTCATCAGATCGAGATGGGCCTTTTCATGACGCTCTTCTGCAAGCATTGAATGGGGGTATGTGCCGCCCAGTTGAACATTGCTGGAGTAGAAATGCTCATTTATCCTCTCTACTACCGGCTTAAGTATCTGTGATCCGCCTGCGTTGTCAAGCAACACCCAGTCTGTCCCCAGGCCGGGAAACTGTGACCTTATATAATCAAATCGCATAGTCCTGATATATTTATTATTATGCCGGTAATATTAGTCAATTAACTTCTATTTGTCAAATTCACTCCATCCGGGGGGATCTATCCCGAGGAGATGCTTTACAAAGTAGTCACGGCGCTTATGTTCACCGAACTGACCTCCGCTTGAATGACCCATTCCCGGCACCAGTATATACTCGAACTCCTTGTTTGCCTTTATCAGTGCATCAACCAGTTGTACTGTAGAAGCAGGATCAACGTTAAAGTCCATCTCACCGTTTATCAGCATCATCCTACCCTTCATCAGATGGGCATTTTCCACATTGGATGATTCAGCATACTCCGGACCTACAGGCCATCCCATAAACTGCTCATTCCACCAGATCTTGTCCATACGGTTATCATGACACCCGCATGATGAAACCGCTACATCATAAAACTCAGGATGGAAAATTACAGCACCTGCTGAGTTTTGACCACCCGCCGAAGTTCCGAAGATACCTACATTTTCAATATCCATATATGAATATTTTGAGGCTGCATCCTTCATCCACAATATCCGGTCGGGGAATCCGGCGTCCTTAAGGTTCTTCCATGCTACATCGTGAAAAGCCTTTGACCTGTTTGATGTCCCCATACCGTCAATCTGAACGAGAATAAACCCAAGCTCCGCAAGGGGTTGCAGGCTTCCGTTATAGCTAAAGAATGATTTGGGCACAAAGCTGGAGTGCGGACCTGCATATATATACTCTATTACAGGATACTTCCTGGAAGGATCAAAATT
>JAIVHO010000031.1 GCA_020201035.1 Bacteroidales bacterium | reverse complement strand
ATATGGCTGGATGATCTGTGTTATGGCCGGATACCTAACTTTGGATTAATGCCTGCATATACCCCACCACCGTTTAGTATATAATCATCATATGGTAACTCAAATGAATCCCAGCATTTCTCAATTATTGTTCCTATTACAAAATCGACTCCTGAAACCGGGGACTCCATTCTAAGCCTTAGCTCAATTCCGGCCATCCTGTTTCCGTCAGAGTCTCCTTCGGAATATGACCCTGCATAGTTATTGCTGTTCCAGGTATTATAATGATGAACAAAACCCAGATCAATCCCGTATTTTTTTGTTGATTCTGTTGTCTGGCCGTATAAGTTAAACGATGCAGTGATTTCACCAGACTAAGGGATTTCGGTCTGCTCCTCACAAAGGGTAGTGATAGCAAGTATGAAAGCTGTTGCCAGCCAAAAAGTTTCGAATATCGGGTCTGGGTTTTTCATTGCAGCGGAATTAGGTTAGTTACTGATCTCCGCTCCCCGGACAGGGAGCGGAGATTTTATTCAGCCTATCACCGGATACTATTCTTCACCGGTGAAACAGAGGTTGGACGAGTGCAATACAGCGAGACAAAATTTTATTGTTTATTATTATTCCACTAATAACTAATAATCGGCCACTCAGACATGAAACAGCTTTTCATTCTCCAGAAATCGGATATCTCCATTACAGCAATCATTGGTTACATCCCTGTGGGTTTAGCAGACTATCAGAAATAAAATTAAAAAAATTTGCGAAACGAGTCAATTTTTTTTTTCAGTGGTGGTAATAAAAATGTTGGTGGAGAGTGCTCTTATTCTTCCCCTGTCCGTTCCCTGACCAGGTATTCATTTCTGGTTGTTGAGTTGCGGTTGATTAGCTCACCTATAAATCCGGTAAGGAAGAGCATGGTCCCCAGTATCATTGCTGTGAGGGCAATATAGAAAAAGGGGGAATCGGTGACCAGCGGTCCTCTGGTGCCGTGGCTTAAAAGCACAATCTTGTGGATACCTAAATAGAGGGCTATGGCAAATCCGGCCATGAACATCAGTGACCCGAGTGTCCCGAAAAGGTGCATGGGGCTTTTGCCGAAGCGCGTTATAAAGCTAATGGTAAGAAGGTCGAGGTAGCCCTTAATAAATCTGTCGAGTCCGTATTTTGTAACACCGTATTTACGCGACTGGTGTGAAACAACCTTTTCGCCGATATTCCGGAAGCCGGCATCCCTGACCAGCATGGGTATATAGCGGTGCATCTCACCGTAAACTTCTATACTTTTGATTACTTCGCGGCGGTATGATTTCAGTCCGCAGTTAAAATCGTGTAGCTTAATGCCTGAGGCACGTCGCGCCGTCCTGTTATATAGCCTGCTGGTTACTCTTTTTATAAAGGGGTCATATCTCTTTTTTTTCCATCCGGAGACCATGTCATAACCTTTATCCCTGATCATATGGTATAATTCAGGGATCTCGTCAGGACTGTCCTGCAGGTCTGCATCCATGGTAATTACCACATCACCAGTGCATTCTGCAAATCCGGTATGAAGGGCCGCCGCCTTTCCGTAATCCTGCAAACCCGCTCAATCCATCCGGCCAGCTCTGCAAGCGACTCATCTTCATTAAAAAGTGGTACAATAACGGAGATATCCATGGTATTATTCAGCCTTCAATCTGGTCTTCAATAGTATCATCAATCAGGGGGTTGCCTTCACGCCGGGTGAAGATACTAATCAGCAGTGAAAGAATTGTTCCTGCCAGCATAGTGCTGAATACGGACATGACGGAAATAAAGGCGGGGGTCATCATCTTTTTCTGCACATTTAGTCCCTGCTCCAGTGCAGACTCGGGAATTCCACGCTCAATCATGGCCTCCTCAGCGGCTATCAGCATTTTGTCTATAAGCCCTGGATCCAGAAATTTATAGAGGATATAGCCAAAGATGGCACTGATAATGGCGTAATAGAGCATTATCACAACACCAGCGCCCAGCGACTGGCCGTAGGTGATAAATCCCCGCAGGTAGTTGTCGCGATACGATTTAATCATAAAATAGAGAGCTACCGCCAATACCAGGAACCAGAGATAACCAATTTTGTTGTTGGAGGTCTGGTCGGTAAACCATAGTGCAAGGGTAAACACTACTCCGGCGAGACCGAGGATAATCCCGTTATTCAGATTTGCTTTCCATACAGATACCCTGTTTTCCATAATAGATGTTGTTGGTTTTGTTTTTTTTCTGCTCTGCAATGCTCCACGGGATGCAACAGAAAACAAATATAATGTAAAAATGAGAAAAGGAATGAATATCCTTTGTGTTATTATTTTGGAAGGAAGTTAAAAGTTGCTACTTTTGCGTGGGGTAAGTCCTGTACGACCAGCTCCTGCTGAACTCCCCCAGGACCGGAAGGTAGCAAGGGTAGGCGGTTGTAGCGGTGCGATACAGGTAGCTTACCCTTTTTTTATTGAAATCTTTTATCTTTGCCTGTGAAATGGCAGCACAGCTTATAAAATTATACGAGGATAATCCTAACCTCAGACATGTGAGGCAGGTTGTAAAAGCACTTGAGGAGGGAGGCATTGTGGTTTTTCCTACAGACTCCGTATATGCCGTAGGTTGTGATATCAGGGCCAACAGGGCAATTGAGATGATAGCAAGGCACAAGGGAACAGATCCTTCTAATCCCGATATGTCACTGATGTTTCACGATCTGAGTCAGCTGTCTGACTATACCATTATACGCAATAACAATATATTTAAGCTGATCAAAAGGAATACTCCGGGTCCGTTTACTTTTATTGTGCAGGCAAATAATCAGATTCCCAAAATGTTCAGGAACCGGAAGAAGACGGTTGGTATAAGAATACCAGGGAACCAGGTGGTAATAAGTCTGATACAGGATCTTGGATTCCCCCTTATCTCTGCTTCCGTGCATGACCAGGATGAGATAATTGAGTACACTACCGATCCGGAGCTTATATACGAAAAATACCGTGATTTTGCGGATGTTGTTATAGATGCCGGTTATGGCAAAAATGAGCCCTCAACTGTTGTTGACTGTACGGGTGATGAGCCTGAGATAATAAGGCAGGGAATAGGAGAGGTTGAGTGGTGAAGCGGAGCGGAGAGGAGAAAGCAGGGTAGAGGATCAGAGTTGTTCAGTATGGTGTTGAAGAGGTACATATCGGAAGTCTAGTTTCTGTAGAACCATTTTGAAAAGAGTATCAGCACGGTAAAGAGTTCAAGCCTGCCTGTAAGCATAAGGAAAGAGAGGAACCACTTACCGAACAGAGGGAAGTGTGAATAGTTCTCAACCGGTCCAACAGCTCCGAGTCCGGGCCCTATATTACCCAGAGTAGCCGCTGCAGTACTGAATGATGTGGCAAGATCATACCCCATTGCTGCTATTATCATACCGCTTATTCCTGCAATAAAGAAGTAGAATACCATAAAGGCCATTACATTGTAGATAATGTTTGGCGGTACTGATCTGTGGTTATATCTCACCGGTATTATGGCGGAAGGATGAATAAGTCGGCGCAACTCAAGACGTGAGTTCTTTGCCAGCAGCAGGAGTCGGACCATTTTAATCCCTCCTCCTGTTGATCCGGCAGATCCCCCGGTAAACATCAGCAAGAAAATAAGCACTATCAGGAACGGGCCCCAGTGCAGGTAGTCGGCAGTGATAAAACCGGTAGTGGTAATAATTGATACTACCTGAAATGCGGCTTCTCTTACAGCCTGTTCAAAAGGAAGATTTATCCCGGTAGCCAGGACCAGGGATGTGATTATTATTGATGCCACAACCATTGATAGATAGAAGAGAAACTCCTGGTTGGTATATATCTTTTTAAACCGGCCATGAAGTCCGAAATAGGCAAGGGCGAAGTTGGTACCTGCCAGAAACATAAAGAAGGTGATAATATAGTGGATGTACGGACTTGAGAAGGCAGCGATACTTGCATTCTTTGTTGAGTAGCCGCCTGTTGCCATGGTGGTGAATGAGTGGCACAGGGCATCAAAGGCAGGCATTCCGGCTACCATCAGCAGAATCATTTCTGTAAGTGTGAAGGCGGCATATATTGCCCATAGTCTTTTTGCAGTCTCCCTTAGCTTAGGATGCAGCTTGTCGTATGTAACACCCGGCACTTCGGCTATGAAAAGCTGCATGCTTCCCATCTTAAGCATTGGAAGAATGGCGAGGGAGAGTACAATAATACCCATTCCGCCCAGCCACTGGGTCATGCTGCGCCAGTAAAGCAGGGAGGGTGGCACTGCCTCAATATCTTTTAGTATGGTAGCTCCCGTAGTGGTAAACCCTGACATTGTTTCAAAGAAGGCATCTGTGAATGAAGGGATTGCCCCACTGATGATAAATGGCAGACTACCAAAGAGCGAAAAGACTATCCAGGAGAGGGTCACTATAAAATAGCCATCTCTTTTTCCTATTGTGGAGCCTGATTTAGACAGCAAAAGGACTGTTCCTCCTGTAATAACCGTTAACAGGGAAGAGATAAGAAGTGCCATATGCTGGCCGTCATCCATAATAAGGGAAACGGCCACCGATGTAAGCATGCAGATTCCGGATATCAGAACCAGGGCTCCCAGGGTTCTTATTATTGCAGGTTTATTGAGCATTAATAACTTTTTTCCGAACTGCCTACCTGAAAAATTTTGACATATCCTCCATTGACTTTGGAAGAGTGAAGACCACTATTCTGTCACCTGCCTGTATATGGGTTTCTCCGGTGGCGATAAACGGCTTGCTTCCCCTTGTTCCACCTCCCACAATAGCACCCTTGGGGAAGTGGATATCCTTAAGTTTCCCCTTTGTTATCCTTGCTCCCTCAACTACCTTGTATTCAAGGACCTCGGCATCAGTTCCGGTCATGCATTTTACCTGGGTAACATTCGGATTTGTCGTATGTCTGAAGATGCGGCTGGCAGCCGATATTTTTTTGTTAATTATTGTATCTATACCTGTGTTTTCGGCCAGATTGATATAGGATTCTGACTCAACTTCGGCAATTGTTTTTTTAACACCTATCTTACTGGCAAGCAGACACGCAAGAATATTGGTTTCTGCGCTCCCTGTTAAAGCCACAAAGGCATCCATCCGATCAACACCCTCTTCCAGGAGCAGTGCGGCATCCCTTCCATCGCCATTAATGATCAGGGTATCTTCAAGCTCTTCTGCCAGTCTTTCACATTTGGCAGCGTCCTGTTCAATCATCTTTATCTGGCAGTCGTCCTGCAGGAATGCTGCCACCTTGCGACCTATCCTGCTGCCTCCCAGTATCATTATCTTCTTTGCAACAAAGCTTACCTTTCCCGAGAACTGCATCATCTCACGGATCCCCTCCCGTGTGGAGATAACAAAGACCAGATCGCCTTCCATAAATACATCTTCTCCTCTGGGTATAATTGTCTGTTCCCCACGCTTGATGGCCACCGCCCGGTACTGACTGTATTCGGGAGAGAAGTATATGTCACGGATTGATTTATTGATAATTGGCGCCTTTGAATCCAGTTTCTGAACATAGAGGGCAAGGATGCCTCCTGAGAATTCCATAAACTCTGTTGTGCCTGTCTCATGCAGCAGTCCCAGTACCTCTTTGGCTGCAATAAGTTCAGGATATATGAGGGAGTCAATACCGAGTGAGCGGAAGAAGCTTCTGGTACTGAATTCCATATATTCCCGGTTATCGATTCGGGCGATGGTTTTAACTGCACCAAGTCTTTTTGCCAGTATTGCGGCAGTAATATTGGTATCTTCTGAATGGGCTACAGCAATAAAGAGATCGGTCTTTTTCCCCAGCGTGTCTGTAAGGATATTTACCGAGGTAGCCGATCCCTGGATTGTAAGCACGTCCATCGTTGCGTTAATGGGCCTTAACCGTGCCTCTTCCGGATCAATAATTACTATATCATGCTGCTCATTGGAGAGCATTTTTGCAAGGTGTGTTCCCACTTCTCCTGCTCCGGCTATTACTATTCTCATTTACTTCCTTATCTCTCTAATACACCGCAAATTTATAAATAAGGAGGCAATAGGAGTGAATTATGTATACTATTTGCTTATATCACCTGTTTTTTTTGTTGGATACAGGGTCAGAGTACAGATAATAAGATAGATACAATTGCGCATGTTATCACCAGATGGATATGTACTTTCTCTCGTTTTAGCAGAAGGGAGAGTGCCATCGGCAGAAGAATTACCAGTGACAGAAAGAACGGCCTGCTGATGGCAGGTGTTGAAACCGAGGCAAACGGGATGGCTGACAGCATAGCTGTTACCTTAATAAGGACAAGGGAGGTGCCGTTTGCCAGAAACGCGGCTATATGCGGAATCACCGGCAGGGGGGAGGTTACCACCGTTGCAATTCCCCCTGCAAGGATCAGGAAGGCAGCCGGTATGGCAACGATATTTGTAATAACGGAGAGCAGGGGAACGGAGTTGAAGTAGTAGATAATAAAAGGGAGTGTTCCTGCCTGGGCCAGGATGGTAATTGCCGTCATCGACCACAGTTTTTTTATCAGACGGTTTTTAACAGGGATAAGTGAAACCAGGTCGCGGTAAAACAGAAGAATAAAGAGTACTGCCGAATAGGAGAGCTGAAAGCCGGTGTCAAAAAGCAGGGCCGGGTTAATCACCAGCAGAACAAAGGCTGAGGCAAGCAGGCTGTTTATACTGTTTACTCCCCTTCTGATAAGCAATCCCGCGTGCAGGAAGGAGAACATCAGGGCAGCGCGTGTAACCGAAGGTCCCAGTCCGGTCACAAGTGCAAAGCACCATATGGCAATAATTGCTGCAAGGGGTGGAATAATCGACAGCCTGCCCTTCAGGAATGAGAGGATTCCCAGTACAAGCAGTGAGAACATGCCAACATGCAGTCCGGATACAGCAAGGATATGTGTAATGCCGCTCCTGCGGAAGTCTTCGGTAATATCAGGGCTGAGCATCTCCCTGTGTCCCAGAGTAAGGGCTGCCGTAAGCCCCAGGGCATCGCTGCGGTAGTTGTACCGTGCCATCAGGGCAGCTATCTTTTCTCTGATAAGAAGAGCCCGGTTTCTTAATCCTGGCGGACCCTCAACCGGTGATAGTTCAGCTCCTGCAAAAGAGTAGAGGAGGAACCCTTTTCTCTTCATATAGAGGGGGTAGTTAAAGTTGTCGGATGAGTCGGGATCGGTTATTTGTGCGGGATTCAGAAAAATGGAAAAGTGGCTGCCAGGTGTTATATCTGTTGTTGAAATGGTATCGCGGAAGTAGAGCATCATCCTGACATCTTTCCCTGATCGTGGTGAGGGATGGGGGGAGATGATGGTTACCGGGAGTTTGACCGATTTCTCTCTTTTTTCAGGGAAATTATCAGCTCTTACAGTATATATTGTTGCTGCGGGCTCTGGCGGCATGGGATAGTACATCTTCAGGCGGTAGAGGGAGAAGCCGGCAGCAGCCAGAAAGAGTATAGTCAGCAGTGAATGACGGGGTGAAATAATGCTTTTGCGGCTGTACAGCAGTGATAATGTAAGAGGTATAAACGCTATCAGGGGTAGCCAAATAGAGATCCTGCTGCCCGGCAAATTGACGCCGGCAAGAATACCTGCCGCCAGGGCAGCGGTTAGTTTCAGGAATGGAATCTCCCTGTTGAGCACTTATGCAGCGTTTAGCTGCAGTAAGTTACAAAAAATCATCTTGATTTTCCACCGGGGAGGATAGTTTTGTAGTGGACATCAAATTTACCTTTTCCCAGGGCTGCCAGTTTTGTCTTGAGCAGTCTTTTACGGATAGGGCTTACCTTATCTGTAAAGAGGATTCCGTCAAGGTGGTCATATTCATGCTGTATGATCCTTGCCTTATACCCTTCAAATACATCCTCATGCCATATCCAGTTTTCATCATAGTAGTTGATCCTGATAAATGATTCCCGGTTTACCTCTTCATGCAGCTTAGGTATGCTTAGACAACCCTCGGTCATAGGTACCACTTCGCCGGATCTCTCAATAATTTCGGCATTGATAAAAACATGCCTGAAATCCTCCAGTTCCGGTTCATCATCTGCGATGGGGGTTCCGTCAACGACGAAGATGCGGATTGATTTTCCTATCTGCGGGGCGGCCAGGCCAATACCGTCACTGCGGTACATTGTCTCGAATATGTCGCTGACCAGATCATTAAGTCCGGAATAGTCACGGTCTATATTGGCTGCTTTTTTTCTCAGGACTGGATGTCCGATAACATATATGGGGTATACCATTGTATTTATTTTGTCTTTATACACGTGACTCCCTGTTTTCCTGTGATGTCATATATGACTGAAGTATCAGGGATGCACTTATCTTATCAACATTTCCTTTTACAGCCCGGTCACTCTTTTTCATTCCTCCGTCAATCATTGCTCTCATGGCTATTGAGGAGGTAAATCTTTCATCAACCAGGTGTATCGGTTTTTCCGGGAAAATATTCTTAAGTCTTTTAATAAACGGATCAATATATTTAACCATTTCTGATGGTTCATTGTTCATGGTACGCGGATACCCAACCACAAACTCGTCTACCTGTTCGCTTCTGGTATACTCCATGATAAAACTTTCAAGATCATGTGTCCTTACCGTGGTAAGAGGGGTTGCGATGGTACGTGAAGAATCTGTGACGGCAATACCTGTTCTTTTTCTGCCGTAGTCAATAGCCAGGATGCGTCCCATGGTGCAAAGATATAAAAAAAGGCTGATCGTATGACCAGCCCTTTTCTTACCGTGAAAAAAATAGTTATTCCTGTGCCCCGGAATTATTTCCAGGCATGATTTGATTTTAATACTCCTGTGCTGACAGTCGCAGATATGAGTTGTATCTCCATTTTGCATTCTCCTCAGCTGCCTTGAAGAGCACTTTTGCCTCTTCGGGGAAGGTCTTGGTGAGTGAAGTATATCTCACCTCCGACTTAAGGAAATCCTGGAATTTGCTCCAGTCGGGTTCCTTTGAATCGAGCTGGAATGGATTTTTGCCTTCAGCCTCCAGTCTTGGGTCGAATCTGAAGAGTGTCCAGTATCCGCTCTTAACGGCATTGTCACCCTGCTCCTGTGTTTTACCCATACCTGCACGCAGGCCGTGGTTGATACATGGTGAATAGGCGATTACTATTGATGGGCCGGGGAATGCCTCGGCTTCGCGGATTGCCTTAAAATACTGTGACTGGCTTGCGCCCATTGACACCTGTGCTATGTATACGTATCCGTAGCTCATCATCATAACACCAAGATCCTTCTTACGGATCTTCTTGCCTGACGATGCAAATTTGGCTACTGCACCAACAGGTGTTGCCTTGGAAGCCTGTCCGCCTGTATTTGAGTAGACCTCTGTATCCATTACCAGGATATTCACATCTTCACCTGAAGCGAGCACGTGGTCAACGCCTCCAAAGCCTATATCATAAGCCCATCCGTCGCCGCCGAAGATCCATACCGATTTCTTCACAAGGTACTGGCGGAGGTTCATAATCTCTTTGCAAATGGCATCACCTGATTTTTCACAGGCTACAATGACCTTCTCTGACGCTGTACGGGATGCTTCTGCATCGTTCATATTTTCAACCCACTCGCTGTATGCTTCCTTAACTGCACCTTTTGCACCAGATGCAATGGCTTCATTCATCAGCCTGGCAATTCTCTTGCGCATCTGTTTTGTGCCTGTTGCCATACCGAATCCATACTCAGCATTATCCTCAAACAGTGAGTTTGCCCATGCGGGGCCGTGTCCCTGTTTGTTAACGGTGTATGGTGTTGAGGGGGCTGATCCACCATAGATTGATGAGCAACCTGTAGCATTGGCAACAATCATTCTGTCACCAAAAAGCTGTGTGATGGTCTTAATATATGGTGTTTCGCCGCATCCTGCACATGCTCCTGAGAATTCAAACAGGGGTTGTGCAAACTGGCTGTTCTTAACAGTTTTTGTCTTATCCAGTACGGTGTCCTTATATCCAACCTTTTCGTGCATATATTTCCATCTTTCACCTTCATCATGCTGGGTCTCGAAAGGCTTCATTATAAGTGATTTCTCCTTGGAGGGACATATATCAGCGCAGTTGCCGCAACCGGTACAGTCATACAGGCTTACCTGAATCCTGAATTTATACTCCTTGGTTCCGCCGATACCCTGTTTTGTTTCTGTTCCTTCAGGAGCACTGGCTGCCTCTTCGTCTGTAAGCAGAAATGGCCTGATGGCAGCATGAGGACAGACATATGCACACTGGTTACACTGAATACAGTTATCCACCTGCCATTCAGGTATCCAGACAGCGATACCTCTCTTCTCATACTCTGTAGTTCCTGCCGGGAAGGTTCCGTCTTCGCGTCCCACAAAGGCACTTACCGGGAGGTCATCACCCTTCAGGGCATTGATAGGCATTGCAACGTTGCGCACAAATTCCGGAATGGAGCTGTCAACATTATCCTGTTCTATGGCAGCTTTTTTCCATGATGCAGGGACTTTTATCTCTGTCACATCACCACCACGGTCAACAGCGTCATAATTCATCTTGACAATTGCTTCGCCCTTGTTGCCATAGGATTTAACAATGAATATCTTCATCTCATCCACTGCCTTTTCATAGGGAATCACATTTGCCACCTTGAAGAAGGCGCTTTGCATAATTGTGTTGGTCCGGTTTCCGAGTCCCAGTTCTTCTGCTATATCAGTAGCATTTATAATATAGAATTTGATATCGTTTTCAGCAAGGTATCTCTTTACGCTTCCAGGAATCTTCTCTTCAATCTCCTCTTTATTCCAGGTACAGTTAAGCAGGAATGTGCCGCCTTTCTTGAGTCCCTTGAGCATATCATATTTTTCAAGATACGGAGCTACATGGCAGGCGACAAAATCAGGGGTATTAACCAGGTACGTAGACCTTATAGGTGTGTCACCGAAACGCAGGTGTGATGTGGTGACCCCGCCCGATTTTTTTGAGTCGTAGCTAAAATATGCCTGACAGTATTTATCTGTTGTTTCACCGATAATCTTGATAGAGTTTTTGTTGGCACCTACTGTACCATCGGAACCCAGTCCGTAGAATTTGGCTGAGTAGACACACTCATCACATACGCTTATCTCCGGGAGAACGGGCAGTGATTTAAATGTAACATCATCAACGATACCCACGGTAAACTGGTTCTTGGGTTCTGGCAGCTTGAGGTTTTCATATACTGACATTATCATTGAGGGTGTGGTATCTTTGGAGGAGAGTCCGTACCGACCGCCAACTATCAATGGTCTTTCAGCGCGATCGTAAAAGAGATCCCTGATATCCAGATAGAGGGGTTCCCCGTTTGCACCCGGCTCTTTTGTACGGTCGAGAACAGCTATCCTCTTCACCGATTCAGGAAGAACATCGAAGAAGTATTTTGCTGAGAATGGTCTGTAGAGGTGAACTGTTATAAGACCTGTCTTTTCTCCTTTTGCGTTAAGGTAATCTATTGTTTCCCTGATGGTTTCAGTGACTGAGCCCATGGCGATAATGATATTCTCAGCATCGGCTGCACCATAATAGTTAAATGGTTTGTACTCACGTCCTGTAATTTCAGACATCTTTTTCATATAACCGGCAACTATATCGGCCAGTGGCTCATAGAATGGATTGATTGACTCCTTGGCCTGAAAGAATATGTCAGGGTTCTGAGCTGTTCCTCTTGTTACAGGATGTTCAGGATTGAGTGCATTATCACGGAAACTCTGCAGGGCTTTGTAATCAAGCAGTTTTTTCATATCCTCGGTTTCCAGTGCTTCAATCTTCTGAATTTCATGTGATGATCTGAAGCCGTCGAAGAAATGTGTAAATGGTATGCGGGATTTTATTGCTGAAAGGTGTGCTACACCTGCAAGATCCATGATCTCCTGAATACTTCCGCTTGCAAGCAATGCAAAGCCTGTCTGTCGGGTCGCATATATATCACTGTGATCACCGAATATTGAGAGGGCATGCGCTGCTACTGAACGTGCACTGACGTGGAAAACCGCAGGAAGCAGTTCACCCGCCATTTTGTACATATTTGGAATCATAAGGAGTAGTCCCTGTGAAGCAGTGAATGTTGAAGTAAGGGCACCTGACTGCAGCGATCCGTGAACAGCACCGGAGGCTCCTGCCTCAGACTGCATTTCAACCACATTTACCTCTTCACCAAAGATGTTTTTCATACCTTTTGCTGACCACTCATCGATGAACTCTGCCATTGTGGAAGAGGGTGTAATGGGGTAAATACAGGCAACTTCGCTGAACATGTAGGCTACATGCGAGGCAGCCTGATTACCATCGCAGGTGATAAATTTTTTTGTTCCCATCGTATAAAGACTGTTTTTTAATTAACAATAATATTTTTGACATAGCAATAGATCAATCTCCGGATTAGAATCCGGAGATTTGACTATCTATTCTCCGTTCATTGATACAAGGAACTCCTCGTTTGAGCGGGTCTTGTTTATTCTGTCACGCAGAAATTCCATCGCTTCAACCGAATTCATATCGGTAAGATAGTTGCGGAGTATCCAGATTTTATTCAGGGCGTGCTTATCAAGAAGCAGATCTTCCCTTCTGGTGCTTGAGGCGGGAATATCGATGGCAGGGAATATCCTTCTGTTAGAAAGCTTACGGTCGAGCTGAAGCTCCATGTTCCCTGTTCCCTTAAACTCCTCGAAAATCACATCATCCATCTTTGAACCGGTCTCTGTGAGTGCCGTTGCAAGGATGGTCAGTGATCCGCCGTGTTCGATATTACGGGCAGCGCCAAAAAACCTTTTGGGTTTATGCAGAGCATTGGAGTCAACACCACCTGAGAGTACCTTGCCTGAAGCAGGTGATATGGTATTAAAGGCACGTGCCAGCCTGGTAATGGAGTCGAGCAGTATAACTACATCATGACCACATTCAACCATTCTTTTTGCCTTTTCAAGCACAATATTGGCAACCCTTACATGCCTTTCTGCCGGTTCATCAAAAGTAGAAGCTATTACCTCGGCATTTACGTTCCTTGCCATATCGGTAACCTCTTCAGGTCTTTCATCAATAAGCAGAATCATAAGGTAAACCTCCGGGTGATGCTTGGCTATAGCGTTGGCTATATCCTGGAGCAGTACCGTTTTTCCTGTCTTTGGCTGGGCTACGATAAGCCCTCTCTGTCCCTTGCCAATGGGTGAAAACATATCCACAACCCTTACCGATGTATTACCCTCTCCCGGTGTGCATAGAGTGAATTTCTCATCAGGGAAGAGAGGCGTCAGGTAATCAAAGGGTACACGGTCACGGATAAAGTCGGGTGAGCGGCCGTTTATCTCTTCCACCTTAATAAGCGGGAAATATTTCTCACCCTCTTTGGGCGGCCTGATGGTCCCCTTTACGGTATCACCTGTCTTGAGACCAAATAGTTTGATCTGTGATTGTGATACATAAATATCGTCCGGAGAGTTGAGATAGTTGTAATCGGCAGACCTGAGGAAACCATAGCCGTCGGGCATTATTTCCAGTACACCTGTATTGGCAACAATACCTTCAAACTCATACTGCTTTTCTGCAGGTTCAGATTGTTTTGGCTCTCTCTTTTCCTGAACCGGCGAAGGTCTGTTATCACTTTGCTGCTGTCTTTGATGTTGCTGTCTCTGCTGGACAGGCTGTTGCTGAGACTGTTGCTGAGACTGTTGCTGAGGCTGTTGCTGAGGCTGTTGCTGAGGCTGTTGCTGAGGCTGTTGCTCCTGCTGTTGCTGTGGCTGCTGCTCCTGCTGTTGCTGTGGCTGCTGCTCCTGCCTGTGCTGTTGCCTTTGCTGCTGTACCGGCTGGTCGCTCTTATGTTGATCTCTTCTTGATCTGACCGCTGATCTGGCCGCTGGTCTGGCCGCTGGTCTGACCGCCTGTTCTCTTTACTCTGATCTCCCTGAGAATCATCTCTCTGGTCAGATTTGACGGATGGTCGTTCACGCCTTGGCTGCCTGTCACGGTCCGGGGCATTACGATTTTCCTTAGGATGTTGCCTGCTGTCACCCCCGGCCACGGGCTGACGGTTGTCATTGCGGCGGATCTCCTCTTTTGGAGAAGGCTTGTTGTCAGCTTCCTGTTCAGGCTTCTGGTGGCCGGTATTTCCCGGCTCATCACTTTTGCGGGCCGACTTATCCTTTGATATTTTAACGTAACTGTCAGATTTTGTTCTGGGTCGGCGCCCTTTACCAAAATCAGACTCGCTACTACTATTATCCTTAGCTGGCTGATTTTTTTTATTGTCACCGCTTTTTGAACCGGCAGCGCCCTCTATAGCCTGCTGATCAAGAATGAGATAGATCAGATCCTGTTTACGGTACGATTCTACTCTTTTGATCTTAAGCTCTTTGGCTATTTCCCTAAGATCGGGAAGCAGCTTTTTGTTTAACTCAAGAATGTCATACATAAATTAAATACTTGGTGGAATTGAATTAGAATTAATCCTGATTCTTACTTTTTATTTGAAAAAACCTGTTTCAGACTTGAGAACAGGGTAGCAACGATAAATACATCTATGCTGCAAAAACCGTTGCAATATTACATAAAACCTCACTATATTACAAGGTTATGGATGGAAATTTTAAGCAACATAAATTACTTTCGGGTAGCATTTTATCTAAAAGCCTCAATTAATGATAATAATAGCCTTGTTTAAAATCAATATAATTAATCCACATATTGTTGTTAAACATTTTTTTTTATTAACATTGTACGAAGTGCCGGGCTACCTCCCGGCTTTATGTTCTGATAATATGCGTCAGTTAAAGATCACAAAGCAGGTAACCAACAGGGACACACCGTCACTGGACAAGTATCTCCAGGAGATAGGAAAGGTAGACCTGATAACTCCTGAAGAGGAGGTCAGTCTGGCAAAGCGTATTAAGGGTGGCGACAGAGATGCGCTGTCTCTTTTGGTAAATGCAAATCTCCGCTTTGTTGTGTCAGTTGCAAAACAGTACCAGAATCAGGGTATGAGTCTGCCCGACCTTATCAATGAGGGTAATCTTGGCCTTATAAAGGCTGCTCAGCGGTTTGACGAGACACGGGGGTTTAAGTTTATCTCATATGCGGTTTGGTGGATAAGACAGGCTATACTGCAGGCACTGGCCGAGCAGGCGAGGATTGTGCGACTTCCGGTAAACAAGATAGGATCAATTAACAGGATCAACAGGGTTTTTGCCAAACTGGAACAGGAGTTTGAAAGGGAGCCCTCAGCCAATGAGATCGCTGATGTGCTGGATATGGCTCCGGAGGAGGTAAAGGATGTCATTAAGTCAAATGGCCGCACTATAAGCATGGATGCTCCCATCAGCAATGAAGAGGATAATGATATGTATGATGTGCTTCAGGCTGATGAGAGTCCCTCTCCCGACAAGCACCTTATGAATGAATCACTGACATATGAGATAGAGAGGGCATTAAGTACACTGTCGCCACGGGAGGCAAAGGTTATCAAACTCTACTTCGGGATAGGGATGAAGCATCCCCTGACACTGGAGGAGATAGGAGAGGAGCTTGTCCTTACCAGGGAGAGGGTAAGGCAGATAAAGGAGAAGGCATTGAAGAGAATACAGTATACTACCCGTAGTAAAATTCTGAAGACCTACCTTGGGTGATATAGAATCAAAAAACAATAGATCACAACACAATGAGTCATCTTGTTTCGCCGTCACTTCTGGCGGCTGATTTCGGCAATCTGGAGAGGGATATTATGAGTGTAAACCGGAGTTATGCCGACTGGCTGCATCTGGATATTATGGATGGGGTTTTTGTGCCCAATATCTCTTTTGGGTTTTCTGTTGTTGAGGCTGTTCGCAAGATTTCGGAAAAGCCTCTTGATGTTCACCTGATGATTATTGAGCCGGAACGGTGGATTGACCGGTTTGCTGATGCGGGAGCATCAATACTGACAGTCCATTATGAAGCGTGCACACACCTGAACAGGGTGGTAAATCATATCAGGGAGAGGGGTATGAAGGCCGGTGTTTCACTGAATCCTCATACACCTGTAAAATCCCTTGAGTATATACTTGAGTATGTTGATATGGTTCTTCTGATGACCGTTAATCCGGGTTATGGCGGTCAGACATTTATAGGTAACAGCTACAGCAGGATAAAGGAGCTTAAGGAGATGCGGGATGCCGGAGGACACGATTTCCTTATACAGGTAGACGGGGGGGTGGAGAAGACAAATGCCGGTAAGCTAATTAAAGCAGGCGTTGATGTACTGGTTGCCGGGAGCTATGTTTTCAAATCCGGTAATGTGGAGGAGAAGATAAAATCACTCAAGAATATTACCTGATATTTTCAGAAATATAACTTATCAGACTCTCCTTTTCTTCGGGAGTAAACCATTTCATGTCATCATATTTTTTAAACCATGTCTCCTGCCGCCGGGCATAATGCCTGCTGTTCCTTTTAATCAGTTCAATTGCTTTCTCCCTGGTAATATCACCGTCAAAAAAACTGAAGAATTCCCTGTAGCCAACTGTTTTAAGTGCGTTAAACTCCCTGTACGGCAGCAGTGATCTTGCTTCTTCCTCAAGGTTTGCCGCTACCATCTCATCTACCCTGCGGTTAATCCTTTCATAGAGATCATCACGAGTACGGCGTATTCCGGTCATAATAACACGGAAGTCACGGCCTGCCCTCTTCTGACCAAGGAAGGAGGAGTAGGGACGACCTGCTGAGGCGGTTACCTCCAGAGCACGTATTATTCTTTTGTAATTCTGCAGGTCGACACGGGCGAAGTGAACAGGGTCTGCTTTTTTGAGTTCATTGCGGAGCGATTCTATTCCCTCTCTCTCATATCTCTTCTGAAAATGTTTGCGGATTTCGGGGTCTGTATCAGGTATATTGTCAATTCCTTTTGTTACCGCGTCAATATAGAGTCCTGATCCCCCTGTCATAACAGCAAAGCCGTACTTTTTAAAGAGGGAGGGCAGAAGGTTGAGCACATCCTTTTCAAACAGGTTTGAACTGTAGTTGTCGGTAACAGAGAGATGCCCTACAAAATGGTGGGGTATCTCACGCAGCAGTTGGGTGGATGGCATGGCAGTGCCTGTTTTCATCTCACGGTAAAACTGCCTGGAATCACACGAGATAATCTCTGTTGGCATTGCGCGCACTACATCCGCCGCTATACCGGTTTTGCCGGTACCGGTAGCGCCAGTTATAACAATCAGGTTATGTTGCATTTATGTCAGGAAGGATCTGTTAAATCTCATCTTCCTCTTCCAGTCCCTCGAGATCGGAAAGGTCAGGATCATCAGCAAGATCATTATCGTCTTCATCTTCAAAGCCTGCGTCAATTTTGATCACAGGGTCTATAAAATTGGCAAACTGCACCTGCTTTGGTGGTTTCCCCTGCGAGCGGGTGCATGAGGGATACTCTCTTCCATCTATCTCGTCTGTTGTTCCTGTGGCTTCAAGAAAAAGTGCCCTCTCGTTAAACTGATCAAATATATAGAGTAGTTTCTGGTTTTTGTCAATAACAATATCATCAATGGTAACAGCCTCCATCAGGGAGGTTCCGGGGCCCATTTCGAAAAGGGTGAATTCTTCCTCTTTCTCCCATTTTTTTGAAGCCGTGAAAAAAGAGGCCATCTGACTCATGTCATATTCCAGCTCCTCCTGTAGTGCATTGTGAAAATCAAGCAGGTTATCTGTTTCTTTAAGTTCAAACTCCCTGATAAACGAATCTTCTTCGTCTGAAATTGCTACAAATCTGTAGATCATAAGTGGTATTCCTTCTGTTTTACGGCGGCGAAAAGTAATTAATTTTTATAAAAAACGGTAAGGCAACCGGTATTATTTACTGACTGTAAAAATTTATTTAATGTTCAATAAAAACCGCATTGTGTCAATATTATCAGCATAATCCCATAGTTCGGGAAACTGAGCCCTGCCGAACGGTGTAAGTCCTTTCCCGACAATGGTTTGGATTTTATCACGGTCGTGGTCAATGATCTGCCTTACAGAGTCAGGGTGCTGGTAGCTATTATAATGGATTACTGCAAGTGGCGATGTTACCACAGGTGACTCCCTCAGGATAAAGAATCCTCCGTCTGTGAATCTCTTCCCTGCTGCCGTTGAGAGTGCCTTTTCATATATGTAATTGTTTTGCCAGCCGTGATGATCTGCCAGATTGCCGTGACTCTCCCATGCTTCTGTGAGCAGTGATTTGTCGAAGTTGGCAGGAATCAATAGACTGGATACATTCCTGCATCCGAGCCCGAAGAAACTGAATATATCATTCCCGAGAAGAGTTAATTCATCCCTGGTGGTATCACTATCCAGGACAGCTAATGAGGAGCGGTTTTTTCTGAAAAGGTGAGGACTTTTGCCGAAATGATATTCAAAATACCTTGAGGTATTATCGCTCCCTGTTGCGATAACAGCCTCCGTACCAACAGGATTTTCTCCTGTTATTTCAATTATAGGCTTAAAACGCGGCTCTTCTTCTATAAGTATTTTAATAATACTCTCCATCAGCTCAGGATCCCGTGAGCTGATCCTTGCCTTTATCATATTGCCGGACAGCAGTACCGTGATAAGGTCATGAAACCCCACCAGCGGGATATTGCCTGCCATAATTACTCCTACCGTGAGCGGTTTATGCTCTCCGCTGAGGTCATAAGGCTCAAGCCACCGGGTTATTTTTTCTGATGTAAGCACGCCCGATATTGCCTCAACAGCTATTTTGACATTTTCAGGAGTGAACCACCTGTTGTACTGTACCATTGAGTCCATTTTCTTCCTCAAATCTACAGCTCTTGCTGAGGATGGTTCGGCCGATGCTGCTTCTGCCATTATCTCACCCAGTATGATAAAGGGTTCTATCCGTTCAACCAGTTTCATTATCTGTAATTGGTTCTGCTTATCTGTAATTGGTTCTGCTTTTCTGCAATTGGTTCTGCTATTCTGCAATTGGTTCTGCTATTCTGCAATTGGTTCTGCTATTCTATGTTTTTTCCTGTTGAGTTGTATTGTGTAATGTATTTTCTTTTTGCTCCTGCTTCTGCAATTTATGGCAAAGATACCCAAAGGGGTGAAAAAAGAAAAGAGCCTGCCTTAAGGCTGGCTCTGATGTTTTCTCCGAGGCAGGTGGTGCTGCTTGCTGGTCATTGTACAGCCGGTAACATTTCCCGGATGACAGACATGTGGCAGCGTCTGCCGGTTGATGACTCAACGGGGCAGCCATATTGTGACTGGTGTCGGGTCAATGACTTTCCGGCGACAGCTTTACTGTTACTCGAGTTGAAAATTAACAGCGATCGAGAAGCGGACGTTGACCTCGGCTCCTCTCTGTTTGCCTGGTATCCAGTCAGGAGATTGCTCAATGGTTCGGATAACTTCATTATCAAGCGACGGATCCACTCCTCTCATAATCCAGATATCGCCTACCTTGCCTTCTGTGTTAACCACAAAGGATACATAGACACTACCCTGAATCCCATTCTCAGCCGCAATTTCCGGATAGGTTACATTTGTCTGAACCCATTCCCTGAACCTTTTAACATCACCTCCCTGAAAGGTGGGCATCTCCTCAACCACAACAAATATCACCTCCCCTTCAGGGACAAATCCCGATTTGGGTGGTGTTGATACAGGCTTTACATCAGTGTTGGGAATTTCTGTGAGTTCAACATCTGCCGGTGTGCCGTCAGGACCGGAATTCATCTCTTCATCCATCACATCATTTGTGCATGAGAAGAGCATAAAGAGTGCTGCAAATGCAGGTAACAGAGCCAGGAACTTCAGTCCTGACAGTTTTCCGCTTTTTTCTTTTGTCATCATGATAAATCGTTTTTTAATTGGTGTATGGCCTGAAAAGGCGCTTTGGATTGTAAATAGTTCAGTATTAAATACCTGGTTCAATATCAGCCGGCGGTAACTGGTAATATCCTCGCCGTTTTCAATCACTTCGGCATCTACCTGGAATTCATGAATCGATTTAAGGGCATGCAGGAAGAGATAGACTATCGGGTTGAACCAGAAGATAACTGCTATAATTCTTACCAGCAGCAGATCATTGAAATGGTTATGGTTTACATGTTTCTTTTCATGTTCAATAATCT
The DNA here is from genome assembly GCA_020201035.1 of Bacteroidales bacterium. Lineage (GTDB taxonomy): Bacteria > Bacteroidota > Bacteroidia > Bacteroidales > VadinHA17 > JAIVHO01. Next base: position 348,221 of record JAIVHO010000031.1, on the reverse strand, counting down.
TCTCCCTTGCTTCCTTATCGAGGCTGCTGTCAATAAAGATCAGGCCCATCGCCGAGAATCCAGACGAAGATCGCAACGGGACAGAATAGATGCCCGGCCCGGCAGGCGTTCCTTTTCTTTTAATAGCCATCAGTCTTATAAACACAATTGCCAGCAGGGATGCCGAAATAGCTGCACCTGAAAGGTAGAGCATTAGCAATATGGATACCGGCGAGTCTGAACCTACCGTTTCGCTGCCCGGAACAATGGTCACCTCACCTAGGGAGATAATCTCCTGAATGCGATTTCCTGCATCCACCAGAGGGAATGGTGAATTGATCCTTACGGTCACCAGTGGGAGCACCAGTGAAAGCAGCAGTGTAGCGAGCAGATAGAACCTGTTGCGTCTGTACTCTGTATCGCTGCTCAGGATAATCTGGTAGAAGAGGTAAAATAGCAGCATATAGGAGAGCGATGCCACATTGTAATCAATAAATTCTTTCATCTTTCTGTCCCTTTCTGTTTCCTGATTTCACTTTCCATTATTTTCATAATCTCCTCCATCTCTTTTGTGGAGATCTTTCTGTCACGGGCAAAGGAGCTTACCATCTTCTCAAATGAATTGGAAAAATAGTCGCGCACAAAGCCTGAAAGATGTTCACCCCTGTACTCCTCCTTTGAAACAAGAGGGTAGTACTGGTGAGTACGGCCATATGCCCTGTGGCTTACAAAACCCTTCTCCTGAAGTATTCTGATAATTGTGCTGACGGTGTTATAGGCAGGTCTGGGCTCATCAAACCGGGCCAGGATATCCTTTACAAATCCTTCCCTGATCTCCCAGAGTATGTGCATAACCTGCTCTTCCGCCTTTGTTAGTTCCCGTATTTTCATCGTTTTTAATTTGTTACTGCAAGTTCTTAAACTTATCTGCTGTTATATTATCTGGTAACTCAAATCTGTTGTCTGTATGTTTAACCTCAGGAAGAGGTGAAGTTTCACTGTAACCGGCTAATATCTGTGATTACTATAAGTTGCTGTTTTTATTGAAAATGTTATTCATCTTACGGTATTAGGTATTGCTCGTCTTCTTTTTCTTATGGTGATGTTATTGTTATTCTTCTTATGGTATTGGAACTTCCTGTTCTTTCAGGGGCAGATTTAAGATTTGTTGATGTAAAGTTATAACGAAACTATTAGTTATACAACTAAAAAGTTAATTATTTAATAAAAAAATTAAAATAAATATAATAGACGCTGTTTAATAGAGACATACGAGGGATATTCATTTGAGATCTTTTGTTGCCCGGTAATTCCGGGATGGAAGTCAGGAGCTCGGGTTAATCGGGCCACTGCATGGTCTTTCGGAGAAAGGATATGATTGATTTGGAGGTGGATAATATACTTATTAGCAGGCAAATCATAAGGAATACAATTATTTGTACAAGGTTAAATCTTTTACTGAATGATGATATTTTTGAAATTTGTTTGTAGTTTTATAGATTAGATTACAATAACTGTCTATGTCATCTTTAAGGGTTTATAGTGAGAATCTCAGGATCTCGGTAAGGGCTATCAGATCGAACAGGGTAAGGGCTGTACTTACAATGGCTATTATTGCATTCGGAATAATGGCACTTGTAGGTATATTGACGGCCATTGATGCGATAAAAGGTTCACTTACAAGTCAGTTTGCGACAATGGGAGCAAACAGTTTTGCAATTACCAGTCAGGGTATGAATGTTGTGATAGGTAATTCCAGGACCAGAGTCAGAAACCAGCCTTACATATCATACCGGGAAGCAACTGAGTTCAGGGAGCGTTTTACAAAGCCTGCCATGGTTTCGGTTTCAACGGGGATAGGTTCTATGGTACGGGTATCATACAGGGAAAATGAGACAAATCCGATTGTACAGGTAAGCGGAGTGGATGAGAATTATCTGGCTGTTGCAGGCTACCGGGTTGCCAGGGGTCGTAATTTTACCCCTGAGGAGATTGAGAATAACCGGAATATTGTACTTATTGGTAATGATGTTTCCAAAGCAATTTTTAAGGGGGATATAGATCCTGTTGACAGGATTGTGACGATAGCAGGAGTCAGGTTAAGGGTTGTGGGTGTTCTTGAGCAGAAGGGAGCAAGCATTATTGCCGGTGACAATATTGCGCTTATGCCAATTACAACTGCCAGGAACTATTTCTCACGTGCGGGACAGCGATTCACAATAAATGTTTTGCCATATTCAGGGATTAATATTGATGTCATGGCAGGAGAAGCGGAGGGTCTGTTCAGGGTAATACGCGGGCTTGACCCGAAGGATCAGTCGGATTTCAATATCTCTAAGAGCGACCAGATTGCCAGACTTCTGCTTGAAAATATAAAATTTGTTACGCTGGCCGCCACCATTATTGGATTGATTACCCTCTTTGGGGCTGCGGTGGGGCTGATGAATATCATGCTTGTCTCGGTTACCGAGCGGACAAGGGAGATAGGTGTCCGAAAGGCCCTGGGTGCCAAAACCGGCACTATAAGGCAACAGTTTCTTTTTGAGTCGGTTATGATAGGGCAGTTAGGGGGCATAATGGGAATAATACTTGGTATACTGATAGGAAATATTATTGCATCAGCACTTGGTACCAGTTTTTTCATCCCCTGGAAATGGGTTCTGGGTGGTGTAGCACTCTGTTTTGGAGTGGGAGTAGTCTCGGGTTACTTCCCGGCAGTAAGGGCTGCCAGGGTTGATCCTATTGAGGCATTGAGGTATGAGTAATATTTTTGCTTATGGAAGTTGAAATTATTCAGGCACAGTCAAAGCGATCACCGGGGATATCATTTAATCCGGGGAAATCATTGCTGAGGATAGGAGGGAGGTCTATTCCTGAAAATCCCGAATCGGTTTACATGCCCTTGTATAACTGGGTAGATGAATACTTTAAGGGTGACGGAGCCCTTAAGGTGGAGATTATACTTGAGTATATTAACAGCGGTTCTTCAAAGCACCTCCTTGAAGTACTGAGACAGTTAAAGGAGTACCGGGAGAAAGGGCGTGAACTATCCATTACCTGGTTTTATGAGGAGGATGATGAGTCTATCCTTGAGCTGGGAGAGTATTACAGGGATGCATCAGGGATTCCCGTAGATATTGAGATGATAATACCATAAAAAAAAGATGGAGAGATCATTCTGTCTCTCCATCCCTAAATATAATCGTGATACCAGATAATACTGATACCGGCTGTTTTAGGCCATTATGCCTTCAGCAGCAATTAAACCATCAGTTTTTCTGCAAGGTCCACAACCCTTTCTGAGTAGCCCCACTCATTATCATACCATGCCAGTACCTTTATCATCTTTCCATTGGTCATTGTGCTTAGTGCATCAAAAACGGCTGAGCTTGGATTATGAATTACATCCACTGAGACTATTGGGTCTTCGGTATATTCCAGGATGCCTTTCATAGGGCCTTCCGCAGCTTTTTTCATTGCTGCATTAATCTCTTCAATGGTTGCTTCCTTTTTAAGAACGCATACCAGGTCAACCAGTGATCCGGTTGGTGTGGGTACCCTTATAGCCATTCCGTCTATTTTGCCTGTAAGTTCCGGAATTACAAGGCCAACTGCCTTTGCTGCCCCTGTGGTTGTGGGTATCTGTGAAACGGCAGCTGATCTTGCCCTTCTGAGGTCTGAATGGGGAAGATCAAGGATAACCTGATCATTGGTGTAGCTGTGAATGGTGGTCATAAAACCCTGCTCAATACCAAAGCTGTCATTCAGAACCTTGGCAACCGGAGCAAGGCAGTTTGTTGTGCATGATGCGTTGGATACACATTCATGCTCTGGCTTGAGATCATCATCGTTCACTCCCAGTACAATTGTGGCATCAATCTTGTCCTTTGAAGGAACAGTAAGTATAACCTTCTTTGCTCCGTTTTTCAGGTGGTCACCATACCCTCCCTTGGAGGATTCCTTTGCCCTGAAAACACCTGTTGACTCAACAACCACATCCGGGGCAGCTGACCATGGAATGCTTGCCGGGTTTCTCTCAGAGGAAACCCTTATTTTTGTTCCGTTTACTATTATATTTTCATCATCAAAGGAGACACCGGGAAACTGACCCTGTGTTGAGTCATATTTGAGAAGGTGTGCAAGTGTTTTAGTGTCGGTAAGATCATTTATTCCAACAATTTCAAATTCAGGTCTGGCGATAGCGATCTTAAAGACATTTCTGCCAATCCTGCCAAATCCATTAATAGCAAGTTTAATTTTTGACATATTATAAAAATTATTAAGTGAAAACTATGATTTGCAAAAATAGTAATTTTGGCTGAGAGGTCAAAAAAAGAGCCTCTTTATTTTCTGAAAAAGAGAGTGGGGATCTTTACCGATTCAGGATGGAGGGGGTCAATTACCACTCCCAGGCGGTAACTGATAAAGGGTGTGAGGAAGAGAGCCTGATTATCATCAGATGCCATTACAGGCAGTCTTTTTAAATATGCTTCAAGGGATACTCCTATCTCAACGGTATGTATCACCTTATCCTCTTTACTATATTCGAAATTGAATCCTCCTTTTGCTGCAACGCCCGGGATAAAACCCAGTTCTCGGAAACCCTTGAAAAAGGATGCCTTATTGTAAATATCTGTAGGCTGGGTTCCCTCAACAAATTTTTCTGCCCTTATCTCCCATGATCCGCCGGCACCCGGGTAGAGAATGTTGTAATAGATGGGCTTGGTAACTGCCAGCGTGGGACCGCCTGAATAGAAATAGCGTACTGCAACTCCACCAAGGTCAATTTTTCTGAACAGTTCCTGCTGGTGACCTATCATACCTCTTATAGTTACAGTATGATTAAGCTTTCCGTAAACGAACGAGCTTCCTGATATAACATAGGGATTAACCAGTTTTATCTCCTTTGGATGCTTGATCAGGTTGAGGTCAATATCTATAAGCCTTTTGTTCAGCAGGTTGAGTCTTTTCCCCTCACGGTAGCTTATGCCGTAACCGTTGCTGTTGAACAACAGTCCTACCGTACGTTCATTACGGTAAAATATACGTTGTTGCTCATCTATCTCTCCCTGAGCCAGTAGAGAAGCAGGTAAAATAAGCAGTAATAGAGAAATTGTCAGCAGTTTATTCATCTTCTGCTGAATTTTATTGGTATATGCACGGGATTTATCCCACAAATTCTGTGCCGCTGTCTGCCATGGTGTAGGCCGGACAGACTTCCCTGTTACAGGCACTCATTATCATGACGAAAGCAAAGGCCAGAATTGTCAGAAGCGCAAACTTTTTCATATCTTAAAATTTAACAGATTCCCTAATGTCTATTTTCGCTACCCGGCGGATAATTATTTATTCCCGTTCCCAGGCCGGTACAAAACTGATCCTCAGCAATCAATTTGGAGGAATCTTAATCTTCACAAAAATAATCTTTTCTGTAAAAATACAACTTTTATGCCGAAAATATCATTTATTAAAACTGTTTACAAATAAGAGCGGCCCGGAAAACCATCTTTAACCGGGCCGCTGGCACCTGGTCGCCCCTTTAAAACAGGGTGACTGATTACTTTGTTCGGGGGGTTACCTGAATTCAGGAAATTCCCCCGGGGTCCACAAAATTCCCACATTGCGCAGTTCCTGCTTCAGGCCAGGGAAGTCATTTTCCACTATCTCCTTAAGCTTATCATATTCTGCACTGAACTTTTCCCGTGCAATTTCATACTGCTCTATCTGTGATCCCATTATATTATCTTCAGCGGATGAAACGGCAGAGACGGCAAATCGTGCTCTTGATGCTATGGTTGGAACTTCAGCATCCACTCTTGCAGAGCTTCTTATGCCACTTACCACCGCGATAAACTCATCAATAGATTTTTCTGTCTCCTTTGCCATAAGGAGCAGTTCATGAGTCACTGCCGGGGTTGCCATAAGATCACTCTTGATGGTTCCGATTTTTTGTTTCAGATCAGATGCATATCTGGCTGTTTCAGAGATCACCTCACTAAGGTCAATGGCTTTCTTCATAAATTCGAACTTTGCCCTGTAGTCTGGTGTGCCCAGAGCATTGTTGTTAAGGGTGTTGACCCTGAACTCCTTATTCTCTGCCAGTGTCTCAAACTTACCGTTTACATATTTCTCCATCTTAACTGAATAGATACCGGGCGGTACTGCCGGTCCCCGCCTGTCAAGATAGCTCATGTCCCACGATATGCTTCCTACTCCCCTGCGAAGAGGAGTTTCAATTTTACGCATAATATTGCCTCCCTCATCACTTAATGTAAACAATAGAAGAGCGCTCTCCTCTTCTGCTTCAGCGATCAGTTCCTCCCTGGTGGGGAAATCGATCTCCCTTCCTGCCTTTTCAGCCTCTTTCTGTGCCTGCTGCCTCTTCTGCAATAGTGTTGTGTAGCCATCCTTTACCCAGTATCTTATCGTTACTGCCGGAGTGGGGTTTGGAACACTGAAGTGCACCTCTCCCTGATAGTTCTGATTGGTAGCCGGGTAGTAGAGAAGACCGTCCTTTATATCAAATATAGTGGCTGGAGAGGCTTCTGTTTCATTGCTGAGCTGCCTCAGGTAGGAGTAGTCCTCGAGTACATAGAATCCCCTTCCGAATGTTGCAACAACAAGGTCATTCTCTCTTCTCTGGATTGTCAGGTCTTTTACCTGGATGGTTGGGAGACCATTCTTCAGCTGAGTCCATTTCTCACCACCGTTCAGGGTAACCCATACTCCCCACTCCGTACCAATAAAGAGGATATCCGGATTCAGATGATCTTCCTGGATCGCATATACAGTTCCTTCAGGCAGGTTGGAGGCAATTGATCTCCACGTTTTTCCATTATCGCTGCTTGCTATAAGGTAGGGAGTAAAGTCGCTGCTGTTTTTACGACCGTCAAAACAGGCATATACAGTACCCTTATCATGCATTGAAGGGAGAACATAATTTACAAAGGTCATATCAGGTACTCCGGGGAAGCTGCTGTATTTTGTCCAGTTGCCCCCGTCATCCTCTGTTATCCATATCAGTCCGTCATCGGTTCCGGCATAGATCATTCCCTGGCTGAGTGGTGATTCCGCAAGCGCAAAGATATTACCGAAGGGTGATGTGGAGAGGTTTTTGGCTACTGCCTCAGGTGGCCATATCTTACCCATCATAGGTAGTGCATCCATGCTTATCTGTCTTGTGAGATCAGGACTTATCTCGGTCCATGAGTCGCCCCGGTCAGTACTCTTCAAAACCTTGTTGGCAGCTACATAAAGCGTTTTACTGTTGTGAGGGGAGATAAAATAGGGGGTGTTCCAGTTAAACCTGTAAATTTCATCTTCAACGGGCTGGGGCTTGATAGATACGGAGTTGCCGGTTCTTCTGTCATAGCGGCGTAATCCGCAGTACTGCGACTCGGCATAGTGAATATCAGGAACATCAGGATCCGGGATGGAAAGGTATCCGTCGCCGCCAATAGTGTAGGTCCAGTCGGCATTTACCAGATTTCTTCTGAGTGTCCGTGACGGACCAAACCATGATCCGTTGTCCTGTGTGCCACCGTATACATTATAGAACGGCAGATCATTGTCTACCCTTACATGGTAATACTGGGTTACAGGGAAGTTGCTCTTGAAGACCCAGTTGGCACCGCGGTCCCAGCTTTCGTAGATACCTCCGTCACAACCCATAAGATAGTAGTTGGTATTATCAGGATCAATCCATAGCGCATGGTTGTCAACATGTTTGTTTTTTTCACCAAGGACTCTCCAGGTAGCTCCTCCGTCATCGGTAACCATATTGCGTACATCCATGGATATCACCCTGTCGGGATCAACAGGATCAGCATAGATCTCATTGTAATACTGTGGACTTCCGGCTACCATATCGCTCATTCGTGACCAGCTCTCACCAAGGTTTAACGAACGGTAGAATCCTCCTTTTCCTTCAGGAAGCTCCACAATGGCATAGACAATATCAGGATTGGCCGGTGAAAGCGCTATACCTATTCTTCCCACATCTCCTCCCGGAAAACCGGTGGTCAGCTTTTTCCAGCTCTTTCCTGCATCCTCTGATTTATAGAGTGCAGATTCCGGTCCGCCGTTAATCTTTGAATAGACTCTTCTCTCTCTCTGGTGGGCTGCAGCATAGATAATATCCGGATTTCCGGGATCAATTTCCATATCTGTTATACCGGTATATTCACCTATATAAAGTATCTGGTCCCAGGTAACTCCGCCATCGGTGGTTTTATAAAGACCGCGGTCACCGCCCGGGCCCCAGGCAGGACCCTGTGCTGCAACATATACTACATTGCTGTTGCGCGGATCAATCATGATTTTGCCAATATGTTCCGATTTCTTCAGTCCCATATTCTTAAATGTGCGGCCTCCGTCAGTGGTTTTATACACACCATCTCCGTAAGCCAGGTTGCGCTGTGTATTGTTTTCACCTGTTCCAACCCAGAGAACATTCGGGTTATGGTGATCAATTGCAAGGGCTCCAATGGAGAATACCGGCTGGCTGTCAAAAATGGGATCAAAGGTGGTTCCCTTGTTTTCTGTTTTCCAGAGTCCGCCCGCAGCCACGCCAACATAATATTCAGACGGGTTATCAGGATTGACGGCAAAATCAGCTATGCGGCCGGAGTAGGATGCCGGTCCCAGAAGCCTGAATTTCAGTGCGCTGAACATTGAGCTTTCAGGGGAGTATTTCTCCGTCTCCTGGTCTGAGCCGCTTCTGCGCCGTTGTGCAGATGCCGTTATTGTTGAACCTGCCATGATGGCAATCAACAGAAGCAGCACTACTGTAAGTTTGTAACTCTTTTTCATGATTTTTATCGGTTTGAATTAATTTTTCACTATACCGTAAAACTACAACATTCTCATTAATCTCTGTTAGCAACAGAGGTTGTTAAAAAACAGGCGGGGGATAAATAAAAATATCAGAGCGTTTTTGAACAGGAGAGCATGGCGGTTTGTTACATATAAAAACTGGTGAAGATGTACAATATATATGATGTACTATTATATTACACTGAGTGATGATATAATGATTGATGATGAAACGGGAAAAATTAAAATTTAAGCGAATGAAACGGGCAAAAATATATCTATTAATACTTAATATAATTATTATGACAGGCAGCATAAATGGCCAGAACAGCGGCCTCTACAGAATACTTACCGTTGAGGAGAGCGGGGTTATCCTCAATAAGGGGACTGAAAGAGCATGGACAGGTAAATTTACCGATCACAAAGGGAACGGAACATACCTGTGCAAGCAGTGTGGTGAAGCACTCTACCGGTCCGGTGATAAGTTTGACAGCAATTGCGGATGGCCGAGCTTTGATGATGCTCTGCCGGGAGCAGTAAAAAGGATTCCCGATGCTGACGGTATGCGTACCGAGATAGTCTGCTCCAATTGTGGCGGACACCTTGGACATGTCTTTGAAGGGGAGGGTTTTACTTCCAAAAACATCAGGCATTGTGTAAATTCTGTGTCACTCGATTTTGCTGAAGCAGAGCTGGAGAGAGGGAGATATGAGACCGCCTTGCTGGCAGGAGGATGCTTCTGGGGAGTTGAGTATTACCTGCAGAAGATGGACGGCGTAGAATCGGTTGTATCCGGGTTTACAGGAGGCAAGGTGAAAAATCCCTCATACAGGGAGGTGACAACCGGCAGAACCGGTCATGCTGAAACAGTAAAGGTTGTCTTTGATCCTGAAAAGGTAAGTTATGAAGAGGTTGTGAAAATGTTTCTTGAGATACATGATCCTACCGAGGTGGACAGGCAGGGGCCCGACATCGGCAATCAGTACAGATCAGAGATATTCTACCTTTCTGAGAAACAAAAGGAGGTGGCAGGGGATCTGCTGGGTCAGCTGAAAGAAAAGGGCTACAAGGTTGCGACAAAGGTTACAAAGGCTACAGAATTTTATGAGGCTGAGGATTACCACCAGGACTACTACTTCAACAACGGCAAAATGCCATATTGCCACGCCTATACCAGCCGGTTCTGAGATCACCCCTGTCTGTAGTTGCTCTAATCCCGGGGAATCTTTTCCGGGATTCTGCTCCATAGGCATGTAGGCCTCTTCTTCAGGTGTTGATCCGGGGGTCTCCTTTTCAGGTAAACAATCTATTTCAGGAATCCCTGTTTACGCAGTACCTCAAGCAGGATAGCCGAGAAAGTCTCGTTGTCACCCTTTTTATACCTTACATCGGTAAAGACCTGCGCCAGGGTTTCCTTATTGTTCTCTTTAATGAACTGTGCCGAATCAGCGCGGGCCTCCTTTTCTGCATAAAAAGTGTCAATATCATTCTCACTGTAGTTGTGATATCTCTCATCGTGTACCACTGCCTTGAGTGACAGACGGTCAACCTGTTCAGGCTCCTCTGCCGGCCACCCGAGGGTTACGGTGGCAACGGGTACCACACCGGCAGGAAGATCAAGCAGTTCAATAATCCTGTCGGCAGTATATATTACCGTTCCCAGGTAACAGATACCCAGCCCTTTTGATTCTGCAGCCACGCATACGGTTTGTGCCACCAGAAGAGCATCAATTGCTGCTGTCATAAAGGACAGGAAGTTGTCATAACCGGGTTCAGCATTACGCTGCCTGCACCACATGTTGAACCTGTTGAAATCGGCACAGAAGGTGAGTGTGACGGGAGCACTCCTGACCATTGGCTGGTTGAAATGGAGCGGAGCCATCTTCTCTTTCATATCCTTGTCCCTTGTTACAATGATGCTGTAAAGCTGCATATTGCCCGTGGTGCTCGCCCTTGTTCCGCACTGGAGTATCTCATCAAGAAGTACGTTGCTTATATCCTGGTCACTGTATTTGCGTATCGTCCGCCGTTGTTGCAGCAGTTCTGTCATAATAATAATTTGTTTTATAAATTTTTTACAAAGTTAACCGGCCCGGGTTACATATCAGCACCGGGATTGAATTCAATTCCCAGTTCAGTTGTCACCAGCTTCATATCTTCAATTACTTTGGGCACAACATTAATGCCCTCCTTCATAATCTTCTCTTCCCACTCTCTCTCGGGGTCCCCCGGAATAAGAACCTTCTCATGGCCGGCGGCAGGTTTTGCAGCCCGGAGTGATACTATCCATTCGTCCATCCTGGCCCTGAATTCCTCTGCAGGCATAAAGGCGTCAATTTTCATTGCTCCGAAAAAATGACCTGTTCCCAGTCCGGTCTCCCGGTCCTTTCTTGGAAGGTATGCCACTCCCGGCGGCACAAATGGTCCGAAGTTGGCCCCGCTTACCACTCCTGAAAGTATATCAACGATAGAGCCCATGCAGTAACCCTTGTGGCTTCCGTGAATATAATCGCTTCCCAGTGGCAGTATGGCTCCTCCCCTTCTCAGTGCCGATGGATCTGTTGTGGTAACTCCTTCACTGTCCTGAATCAGTCCGGTTGCAAGCTGCTCTCCTTTCTTCTCGGCTATGGCTACCTTCCCCCTTGGGATAGGAGTGGTTGCAAAGTCAGCAACAAAAGGGGGCTGATTAAGTGCGGGAACCGCCATGGCAACAGGATTAGTGCCAAGCATCTTCTCTACCGAGAAGGTGGGGGCAACGGTTGGATTGGCATTTGTAACACATATTCCAATCATATCATGTTCAAGGGCCATCATGGCGTAGTAGCCGGCAATACCGAAGTGGTTGGAGTTTCTTGTGGCCACCCAACCTGTTCCTGCATGTCTGGCCTTATCTATTGCCAGCTCCATGGAAAACTTTGCCGGGATCATACCAAATGCCTTGTCGCCATCCACCACCGCGGTGCTGAGGCTCTCATGAACTACCCTGATATCAGGGGTGGCGCTGATCCTTCCCTCTTTCCACAACTGGAAATAATCAGATATTCTCAACATTCCGTGTGATGAGATATTACGGATTTCTGCTTTCAGCAGTATTTCAGCAATGGTTGTGCTGTGTTCATCGCTGCAGCCCATGCCGGAAAAGATTTTCCGGGTAAGGTCAAAGAGGTAGTTATAGCTGTACATAAGCAGGTTGTATAAATGATTAAATTCGGTGATAATGATTTGCACTACCCTGGGCAGCAGGCATTACCACTATATCGTTTATGTTGACATGGGCGGGTGTAGTGGCGCAGAAGTATATTACATCGGCAACATCATCCCCGGTGAGAGGATCCAGACCCTTGTAGGGGATATCGGCTTTCTTACTGTCCCCCTTGAAACGAACCAGGGAGAACTCTGTATCAACCAGTCCGGGCGCTACATTGGTAACCTTGACACCGGTCTTCAGCAGGTCAATGCGCATTGATCTGGAGAGGGCATCCACTGCATGCTTGGTGGCACAGTAGACATTACCGTATTCATATATCTCCTTTCCTGCAATGGAGGCTACATTTATTATATGACCTGAGCCGCGTGCTGCCATACCGGGAGATACAGTACGTGTAACCCAGAGAAGCCCCTTGATATTGGTGTCTATCATTCTCTCCCAGTCCTCAGTATCTCCATCCTGAAGATGACTGAGGCCCACGGCCAGACCGGCATTATTGATCAGTATATCAATCTTATCCCAGCCGGAGGGCATATTTTCGAGTGATGACTTAACCTCGCTCAGGCTGCGCACATCAAATACCAGGGGGAGTATGTCAACTCCCGAATCTGATCCAAGCTCTTCTGCCAGGGTCTCAAGTCGCTCTTTCCGGCGGCCTGTAATAATTAGATTAAAGCCGCCGGCAGCAAATTTTCTTGCGCAGCTCTCACCTATTCCGGAAGTTGCGCCTGTGATAAGTACTGTTTTTTTCATAGGGATTGATAAGTCATGTTAAGACCCTAAAATTAGTAACTTTGGGCCGGATGAAGAATTTTATTTCACTGTAAAATAGTGATATTTCTCAGGTTATAAGCGGCTTTATGAGTGACATATTTAAATATGTTATATTTGCACTCTTTTGAAATTTTTTATATGGCACGCAAAGAGGATGTAAGAAGCATGTTTGACAGTATCGCCTGGCGGTACGATTTTCTGAACCATTTTCTCTCTATCGGTACTGACTATGCATGGCGCAGGAAGGCAGTGAGGGAGATGGGCAGGATGATATCCCCGGGCAATATACTGGATGTTGCAACAGGAACATGCGATCTCGCTATAGCATCCCTTAAGCTGAATCCGCAAAAGGTTACAGGTGTTGATATAAGCCAGAGAATGCTTGAGGAGGGGAGGAAAAAGGTTTTCCGCAAGGGCTTGTCGGAGCGTATTGAACTGATTCTGGGTGATTCTGAGGAGCTGCCCTTTGGTGATAACCATTTTGATGCTGCTATGGTAGCCTTCGGTGTCAGAAATTTTGAGAATCCGGCAGTGGGTATTGCTGAGATGTACAGGGTGATAAGGGAGGATGGTGTTGTAATGATACTGGAGTTTTCTCACCCCGGGAGATTCCCCTTCAGTGCTGTTTACCGTTTCTATTTTCATTATGTACTTCCTTTTTTTGGAAGGCTCTTCTCAAAAGATCCTGCAGCGTATGATTACCTGCCTGAATCGGTAAGCAGTTTCCCCGAAGGAGAGGAGTTTATGGAGATAATTGGAAATGCGGGCTTCAAAGATGTAAAAAGGCGGCTGCTTACCGGTGGTGTTGCATCAATATATACCGGCAGAAAATAAGATTCTCAAAACAATAAAGAATAAAAAATATAGTTTTGTATATTTAACGGATCCTGATTTTTTATTCCTGGGTGACGCGGGGCGGAAAACAAATCAGGGAGCTGTGCGGGTTGATGCATAATTGTTGAAGGGCTTCAGAATAGTGTCTTATAAATAAATAAAATAGCGGTCTGTGACTGGCAGGAGATTTTTACCATTTCTACTTATTGTTTTTCTTCTTCCGTTTATCCAGATAAAAGGGCAGAGGGAGAAGCCCATGAACAAATCGTGGTATGATGACAAACCCCTCCATTTCGGGTTCTCCCTGGGGTTTAATACCATGGACTTTAAGATCACGCCGGATTATAACAGTTATTTTTCCGACTCTCTCTATCCTGAGGTTGCAATGCTTTCACCCGGGATAAACATCCAGATAGTAATAGACTACAGACCTGCAACATACTGGGATATAAGGTTCCTGCCGGGAGTATCCTTCGGGCAGAGAAATATTATCTTCTATCAAAACCAGGCGGTTTTTGATGACCGGCAGTCGATAGAGTCCTCATTTCTTGAGTTTCCGTTGCTGGTCAAGCATAAAGGGGCGCGACTGAACAATGTACGACCATACCTGATAGGAGGTCTCAACTACCGTCTTGATCTTGCCGGACGAAAGGAGTTTGATGAGGAGGAGCCGATATATCTGAGGCTTCATCGCAGTGATCTCTACTGGGAGGCCGGTGCCGGGCTCGACTTCTACCTGCCATATTTTAAGCTATCCATAGAACTGAAGATGTCAAACGGGATACGTGATATTCTGGTGCATGAACCCGCTCCCGGATACCCGCAGTATGTGTCTGCAATTGAGAAGATGAAATCACAGATTTGGGTTCTCTCCTTCCATTTTGAATAGCTATGATTCACGAAGTTAACCTTTCGCTTACTCCCGCTCAGGCCGCTGATAAGGGGATCGTAAAAGCTATGGCGGTACGGAATGCCGGTATGCGTAATGATGATTTCGGTGGGATGAGGTTTCTGCGCCGGTCAGTGGATGCGCGTCGCGGAAGAATTTCAATTAACCTCAGAGTGGCAGTCTGGAGCAGTGATCATAACCCTGTTCCACTGATTCCTGATTTTGGATGGAAGGATGTTTCCGGTGCCATGGAGGTGATAGTAGTGGGCAGCGGTCCGGCCGGACTCTTTGCAGCACTCGAACTGGTCACGATCGGACTGCGTCCTGTGATACTGGAAAGGGGAAAGGATATCAGTGAGCGGAAGATTGATGTTGCCAGAATAAGCCGGGAGCATACAGTAAATCCTGATTCAAACTACTGTTTTGGAGCAGGAGGGGCTGGTACATTTTCTGACGGCAAGCTCTATACCCGTTCAAAAAAGAGGGGTGATAACAGCAGGGTGCTGGAGATGCTCTCACTTCACGGGGCAGGTGAGGAGATACTATATGAGGCTCATCCGCATATTGGTACAGACCGGCTTCCGGGGATAATAACAGCAATACGTCAGCGGCTGGTGGATTCAGGTGCCCTCTTTCTGTTTAACAGGAAGGTGGTAAGGATTATGAGGGATGGAGAAAGGGTTAAGGGAGTGGAAACTGAAGGTGGTGAAATATTTATGTCGCCCCGGGTGATCCTTGCCACCGGGCATTCAGCCAGAGATATCTATTCCATGCTTGATGAGTCAGGGATAGCTGTGGAGGCCAAGCCATTTGCAATGGGAGTGAGGGTAGAGCACCCGCAGCAGCTTATTGACAGGATACAGTATCACGGTCAGCAGAAGGGAGAGTGGCTGCCGTCAGCCTCCTATACCCTGGCCACACAGTGCGGCGACAGGGGTGTTTACTCTTTCTGTATGTGTCCGGGGGGCTTTATTGTTCCGGCCGCCACCTCTCCCGGTGAAGTGGTGGTGAACGGTATGTCGCCCTCGCACCGGAACTCAAAATGGGCTAATGCAGGGATTATTGTGGAGACAAGGGTAGAGGATATTCCTGCCGCGTTTGCAAAACACGGGGAGCTGAGTGGAATGTATTATCAGGAGTTGCTTGAGCAGGAGGCTTTTAGGCAAGGGGGTGAGCGGCAGTCGGCGCCCGCGCAACGACTGACAGATTTTATCAGGGGGAGTGAGTCAGTATCACTGCCCGCGGTATCATATTTCCCTGGTGTGGTTTCATCGCCCCTTCACAGCTGGCTGCCTCCCTTTATTGCCAACAGGCTTAAGGAGGGGTTTCTGCAGTTTGACAAAAAGATGCGGGGATTTATTACATCAGAGGCTCTGATCACTGGTGTGGAGTCGAGATCATCATCGCCCGTTCGTATTCCAAGGGATCCGGAGACACTTGAGCATACAGGTGTGAAGGGACTCTATCCGGCAGGTGAGGGATCAGGCTATGCCGGTGGTATTCTCTCTTCGGCCGTTGATGGAATCAGGGTTGCCCGTGCTGTTGCGAAGGCTGCCGGTCACGCATAAATTCACTTATAATAATGGCAGCAGCAGTTGCCACATTCAGCGATTCAATACCAGAACCTCCCCTTCCAAACATAGGAATAGTAACCATATCCGTTACCAGTGGCACCAGTTCCCCGGATAATCCGCGTGATTCATTACCCAGTAATATCAGGGCTGAGGCCGGCAGTTGCTCACTGTACACCGGTTTGCCGTCAAGAGTGGTTGCCACCACGGGAGTTCCCCCGGCTGCAGCGTCATTGAGCACCTCTGTGAGGGGATGGTAGTTTACGGTTACATGCAGCAGGGCACCCATTGTTGCCTGTACCACCTTTGGGTTATAGATATCAACACATCCCGGCGAGCATATAACCTGCTCTATGCCGTACCATGCTGCCAGCCTCAGTATGGTACCCATATTTCCCGGGTCACGGATATTATCCAACACCAGTGTTAACCTGCCGGCGAAAAGGGAGTTGTTGTATGACCCTTCTCTTTTTTCTGCCAGTGCAAGGGCACTGTTTGGTGTGGTGAGTGAACTGATCTGTTTAAGCTCTTCATCCGTAACCTCGGTTACCCTGCCGGCACTGGCGACATCCTGACCTGAAAGAGAGGAGAGAAAGAGGGGAGTGGCGAACAGATACTTTACACACCTTCCTTCATCCAGATATTCACGTACCAGTTTATCTCCCTCTACAATATAGAGATCCGATTTCTGCCTCTGTTTGCCTGACCTCAGGGATGCGACAAGCCTGATGCTGGTGTTGCTTACCATATTTTTTGTGTGGGTACGTTAACTTTACCGTGTACTAATAATTGATATATTTGCGTATCATTCAGATGCAAATTTTGGATTTTTTTACCTTATATAAAAATTCTTTTTTTCGTATCCCCTTGGCTCTTCTGCTGGGAGGAATGATTATCGCATCGTGCAATCCGGCCAAATACCTGCCAGAGGGAGAGACACTGCTCGACAAAAGCGAGATAAAGGTTGATGAGCCGGCAATAAGAAAGAGCAGGCTGTCACCTTATATAAGACAGGTGCCAAACAAGAGGATCTTCGGGACAAGATTTCACCTCGGGCTCTATAATCTCTCCAATCTTGACAAAGAGGGATGGCCGCACGGCTGGCTTCGTAATATAGGCGAGAAACCGGTTGTTTTCGATCCTTTTGCCGCGGTAAAATCGGCAGGTGAGATTGAAAACTACCTTTTTTACAAGGGATATTTTAACTCAACAGTACGTGCCGATTATTCAACAAGGAAGGAGAAGACGAGTGTAACCTATGATGTGGAAGCCGGTAAGCCCTATCGTTTCGGTAATATAGAGTACCGTATAGCAGATACCACAATACGGAAACTGATCTATATGGATACGGTTAACTGTTTGATTAGCAAGGGTGAAAAATATGATATAGATATTCTGGAAGGAGAGATTCTCAGAGTCGAGAGGTTTATACGTGACCTTGGGTTTTATGCTTTTTCAAGGGATAATATCAATTTTGTGGGCGATTCAGCCGCAGGGGACCGGCGAGTAGACATTACGTTTATGGTGTCACTGCAGAAGAGGATAGGAGCCAACGGGATAATAACCGAAGTGCCTCACAGGCGATACCGTATAAGAAATATGTATATCCTGCCTGAGTTTGATCCGGGAAGGTCACTTTCCGGAGGTGAGGATTATATTACAGGGCTTGATACAACCCTCTATCGTGGTTTCAACTTCATTGACAGGGTTGAAAAACCGGTTCTCAAATATGATGTTATTATTCAGTCGTTGTATATTAAGCCGGGTGATCTCTACCAGGTTACCAACAGGGAGAGATCGGAAGCGCATCTTAACTCCCTTAAATCATACCGCCTGGTAAATGTCAGATACAGGGAGGCCCCGACAGCTCCAGGGCCTTCGGGAGAACGTTACCTTGATTGTATTATTCAGCTGACACCGGTGGTGCAGCAGGCCTTTACCGTTGAGTTTGAAGGAACTAACAGCGGGGGTAACCTCGGGGGAGCTGTAAACCTGATCTATCTGCACCGGAACCTTTTCCGGG
The DNA here is from genome assembly GCA_020201035.1 of Bacteroidales bacterium. Classification (GTDB taxonomy): domain Bacteria; phylum Bacteroidota; class Bacteroidia; order Bacteroidales; family VadinHA17; genus JAIVHO01. The sequence goes on along the minus strand of JAIVHO010000031.1, from coordinate 330,129 downwards.
GAGCAGAGCAGCTGAATATTAAGCTGAAGGGTGCATATGAGACCCTCTCAGAGGGTGCCTCTGGCTCACGGAGCACACAGGAGTACGGGTTTGAAACAACTCTTACATTCCCGAAATTTCTTCTTCCATTCCTTGAGTCAGAGACATTTGTTAAGAATTATAACCCCAGAACAGTTCTGAAGGCAGCCTATAACTACCAGACACTTCCCGTATATACCCGCACTGTTGCCAATGCCACATTCGGCTACAGCTGGAAAGCCGGCAACTATACCAATCACTCTGTTAACCCCATTCAGTTAAATATCGTGAATCTTCCATATATCGAGGCAGGTTTTGAACAGAGGATTGATACATCCACATATCTTGCTTTCAGTTATAAGGATATTTTTATAGTGGGAGGTAACTACACCTATATATTTAACAACCAGAATATCAAGAAATCGAGGGATTACTGGTACGTTAAAATAAATGGTGAGCTTGCAGGAAACCTTTTGGCAGGATATAATATGCTGACAGGGTCAGATAAGGTTGACGAAAGTTATGAGGTGTTTGGACAACCCTATGCACAATACCTGAAGGGAGATATTGATATAAGATACAATACCAGAATAAATGATGCATCATCGGTTGCCTACAGGCTCTTTATGGGAGCAGGTATTCCTTATGGCAACTCAAGGGCTATCCCGTTTGAGAAGCAGTATTTCGGGGGAGGTGCAAACGGTATAAGGGCATGGCAGGTACGTTCACTTGGTCCTGGTTCCTACTCTTCCGGCGAAGATTTCTTTTACAACCAGACTGCCGATATAAAGCTGGAGGTAAATGCCGAGTACCGGTTTAAACTCTTCTGGATCATGGAGGGCGCTACCTTTTTGGATGTCGGTAATATCTGGACCTTTTACACTGATGAGGACAGGCCGGGATCAAAATTTGAGTTTAATACTTTTATTAATGAGATTGCAGTAGGGTCCGGAGTGGGACTCAGGTTCGACCTCAGTTTTGTTACCATCAGAACAGATCTTGGCATAAAGCTGAGGGATCCCAGCTCAGCCCTCTCACAGGCATGGATACCAGGAAGCAGGCCAATGACATGGCGTGATGATTTTACCCTTAGTTTCAGCATCGGATATCCTTTCTGATCGCCACTCCCTTCCACCACCCCTTAAGCTGAGTGCCCTTTCATCTGCCCCTTTGTCTCCCTTTCAGCGCCTCCCCGCTTGTGACCTGCAAATTGTGTTGAAGAGCAACAATTCAAATAGGTGCAATCACTTGGAGATAATAAGATTTCTTATCAATTTAGCCGGCTCAATTAACTAACCTGAAAAAAGTACTTCAATGGGAAATTTGGATCTGATGCCGCGCGACAGTTTTGGAAGTAAACTTGGAGTGATAGCAGCCGCCGCCGGGTCTGCTGTGGGTCTGGGTAATATCTGGAGGTTCCCGTATGTAACAGGGCAAAACGGAGGAGGAGCCTTTCTGCTTATATACCTGATGTTTATTCTTGCCATCGGATTTCCGGTGATGCTTGCTGAACTTACTATCGGCCGGCGGGCACAGAGAAATGCCCTTGGCTCATTCCGTAAGCTTGCCCCCGGCAAGCCCTGGTATATGGTTGGTATGATGGGTATAGTAGCGGCATTTATGATTCTTGCCTTTTACAGCACCATTGCAGGCTGGACACTGGAGTATCTTGTGCAGGCCGTTACAAACAGTTTCGACGGTAAAACAGCCGGGGAGCTGAAAACCTCTTTTGAGAAGTTTCAGGGAGGTACCTTCAGACCATTGGTCTGGCAGGTGGTATTTATGTTTCTCACGGGCTATATAGTCTTTTCAGGTGTTAAAAACGGTATCGAAAAATATACCAAGATCCTTATGCCTGTACTGTTGCTACTGATTATTGTTATCTGTATAAGGTCACTTACCCTGCCGGGTGCAAAGGAGGGTCTTGTTTTTCTCTTTAAGCCTGATTTTTCGAAAATTACCTGGCCTGTAATACTTGATGCACTAGGACAGGCGGCATTCTCATTGAGTATAGGTATGGGAACCCTCATAACCTATGGTTCATATATACAGAAAGACAATAATCTGCCGGTAACAGCCCTGCAGGTCAGTGCAACGGATACCATTATCGCTATCCTTGCCGGTGTGATGATCTTTCCTGCTGTATTTGCTTTCAACATAGACCCTGCAGAGGGTTTTGGTCTTGTATTTATTGTGTTGCCCAATATCTTTGAACAGATGGCAGGGGGATACTTCTTTGGAATTCTTTTCTTCATACTGCTTGCCATTGCAGCTCTTACATCAACCGTTTCAGTTCTGGAAGTGGTGGTTGCATATTTCAGTGAAGAGCTTAAGATGACCAGGCACAGGGCAACAATAATTGCAGCGGTAGCCATAACCTTCGTGGGCCTGTTTGCAACCCTCTCCTTTGGGCCGCTAAGCGGATTTAAAATCCTTGACCGTACCATATTCGGATGGTTTGATTTTCTTTCTGCCAATATCCTGCTGCCACTTGGCGCCATCTTTATTGTAGTATTTGTGGGATGGGTACTTGGTAAGAAAAATGTCAGGGAGGAGCTGTCAAATGACGGCACCGTTAAGCTGCCCCTGCTTAATATCTTTATGTGGATCATCAAATTGGTGGCTCCGCTTGCAATAGCAATGGTATTTATTTACGGTCTGGGACTTATAGGCTAAAGGAGAAATATTATCTGGTTACCGGGTCAAATATCAGAACCGCTTACGCTAAGCGACAGGATTGATTCTGCATTCAAGCCGGTAGTTTCACTCCTTGAAAATGTATTCTTCTGGGATCCGGTAAAGGCTGTCGGGATTGATATAGGTGCTGATGTTCCTGTAGTGGTTCTCTGGCTCCTTTTCGGCGGAGTGTGGTTCACTTTCAGGATGCGGTTTATCAATATAAGGGCTTTCGGACATGCCTTTGCCCTTATCAGGGGCAAATATGACAAACCCGGATCAAAGGGGGAGGTTAGCCATTTTCAGGCTCTTACAACTGCGCTCTCTGCCACGGTAGGACTGGGTAATATTACCGGTGTGGCGATTGCCATAGCGGTTGGAGGCCCCGGTGCAACCTTCTGGATGATAATGGCCGGATTTTTTGGCATGTCGCTGAAGTTTACCGAGTGTACACTGGGTCTGAAATACAGGTATATTGACTCCACAGGGAGGGTATGGGGCGGCCCGATGTACTACCTCTCTGCGGCACTGGCTGCCCGCAACCTTAAGGGACTGGGTAAGGTGCTGGCTCTGTTCAGCGCCGTTATGATGGTGCTTGCTTCATTCGGAGGCAGCAATATGCTCCAGTCAAATCAGTCTTATGTTCAGTTTGCAACAATATTTCCTGCACTGCAGGGCCACGGATTCTGGTTCGGAGTTGCTCTCTCACTGCTTATTGGCCTGGTGGTAATAGGCGGTATAAAGAGTATTGCAAGGGTGACATCCAGACTGGTTCCCTTTATGGCATTTCTCTATGTGGGAGCAGCCCTGGTAATAATTTTTATGAATATTGACCGCGTGGGTGAGGTTTTCAGGCTTATCGTCAGCGAGGCATTTAACCCCACATCAGTAAAAGGAGGTATAATAGGAGTTATTATTACCGGTTTCAGGAGGGGCGCATTTTCAAACGAGGCAGGAGTGGGATCGGCTGCTGTTGCCCATGCCGCTGCACGAACCGATGAGCCTGTTAAGGAGGGCATTGTGGCCATGATTGAGCCTTTTATTGATACAGTGGTGATATGTACAATGACAGCCCTGGTAATAATCTTTACCGGGTTTCATCAGGGAGCAGGATCGCTGGAGGGGACAGAGATCACCTCGGCAGCTTTTGCCTCCGTATTCCCGTGGTTCCCTTACCTGCTGGTAGCAGCAATACTCTGTTTCGCCTTCTCCACAATGATATCATGGTCCTATTATGGTCTTAATGGTTTCAGGTTCCTGTTTGGAGGCAGGGAGGGCAGGGAGAGTGTTAATCCTCGTATTATCTCATGGGTATACTACTTTTTCTTTCTCAGCTTTACAATCCTTGGGGCATCCTCCAGCCTTGGAAATGTTATTGCCTTCTCGGATATGATGGTTCTGACCCTTGCATTTCCCAATATTACCGGTCTGTTGATTCTCGCCCCTGAAATATACGGCGATATGAAGCGCTATATGAACAATTACCGGACAGGGGCGGATGCCTGATTGAGAATTTTTTTCTATATTGCAGTGTCTCAACGCATCAGGATGATTAAATCGGATCGCATCAGGCGATGGTTTGGCTATTCGCGCCGTGAAAGGCAGGGTACCTACCTCCTTTCGGTAATACTGCTGCTGGTTATTACGGCCCGACTCTCAGGACTTATAGGCCCGGGAGAAGAGAGAGAGGAGGGAATTGCTGATGCAGATACCATTCCTGCAACCGCACAACCCTTTATGTTTGATCCCAACAGTGCAGATATTGATGAACTGGTTTCGCTCGGACTAACGCAGAGGCAGGCGACAACACTTTCAAATTACCGTAAGGCAGGTGGCAGATTCAGGAAGCCTGAGGATTTCAGAAAGATCTATGGAATTGATTCCTCGGTGCGGGAGAGGCTGATTCCATTTATTTATATTGCTGAGGCTCCTCCGGAGCACTGGCATGACGCTTCTCAAACCCGCACTGCGGAAAAGAAGAGAGCCGTGGGAGGAAGTCCCGGCATTGACCCTGCTTATGTTGAAAGACCGAATGATAAAAAGTCTTATGGTGAAACGTTGCATTACACCTCGTCTTATCATGAAAGAGGAGACCAGATGAGCAGGGAAGAGGAGAGTCCCCCTCCTGCTATTGACCTTAACAGCGCAGATTCACTATTGCTTAAATCACTGCCCGGAATAGGAGATGTGCTCTCAGTACGGATAGTTAAATACCGGAATATCCTTGGCGGATTTATCTCAGTGAATCAGATAGAAGAGGTTTATGGAATAGATTCATTGCTTGCCGATAGACTTAAACCGCTTCTGGTGGCAGACAGATCACTTGTAAGGCAGGTCAATATCAATAGTGCCGGATACGGTGATTTTCTGAGACACCCCTATATCTCAGAGAGCGAGGCTTCCATGATTATAAGTTATCGCGACAGGGTTGGAACAATAGGTTCGGTTTCAGAGCTTGTCTTAAACAGAATCTTTGATCGCGAAAGATATGAAAAGGTGTTTCCATACCTCACCGCCGGAGGTGATACCGCACATCTCTGGTAATTATTAATAGTGTTGCCTGTTTATTTGATTTACCGGGTCATTTTTTGTATCTTTATTACCATAATTATTATAAACAGGGTAGAGTAACCGGAGTAAGGTGGAAAAACTGAACTATTTTCTTCTGAGAAGTTTTGAAAAGAGGATTTGAGTTTTTATCTTTGCGGCTCATTTTTTAACACAGGAAAACAGTTATGATAATAGTTCCTTTAAAAGAGGGTGAGAACATTGAGCGCGCACTTAAGAAGTTCAAGCGTAAATTTGAGAAGACCGGAGTTATTCGTGAACTCAGATCACGGCAGGCTTTTATTAAGCCATCCGTTCGTAAGAGGGATGAGTTAAAGAAGGCTATTTACGTTCAGCAGTTACATCTGGGAGAAGAGTAAGGGTTACTCCCCGGGGTTTCTACAAAAACAGAGGGGATTCCTTTATGGATTACAGGGAATCGTTTTTTGATTACCTTCAATTTGAAAAGAGATACTCTATTCATACTGTCGGATCGTACCGCAACGATCTCCGGCAGTTTTTTTTGTTTATTGAGGCGCATGCCGGCCACAATGAGGTGAGGGAGGTTGCGCCCTCCGATGTAAGGGCATGGATGGTCACATTGCTTGAAAAAGGCTATTCACAGGTTTCGGTTCACAGGAAGATCTCAGCCCTGAGATCATTTTACCGTTTTCTTCAGAGGAACAGCAAAGCTGATTCTGATCCTGCTTCAAAGGTAATTTTGCCAAAGAGAAGAAAGCGGCTCCCCCAGTTTATTGAGGAGGGTTCGCTGGAACGCCTTCTTGATATCTACGATTTTGGTGCCGGGTTTGAGGGGGTACGTGACCGTACCCTTATAGAGATGTTATATTCTACCGGTATCAGAAGGTCAGAACTGATCAGTATGCGTGATTCCGATATTGATATTGAAAGTGGAACGGTGAGGGTTACCGGTAAAAGGAACAAGGAGCGTATTATTCCCCTGTTACCATCTCTGGCCACTGATCTTTTGACATACAGGGAGGTTAGGAGAGATGCCGGGATTGACTCCCCTGAAGGGTGGTTTTTTCTCACTTCTGGCGGAAACAAATTGTACGATAAATTAGTTTATAATATCGTAAATCGCTATCTTCAGATGGTGTCAACGGTTGAGAAAAAGAGTCCGCATGTACTGCGTCATTCATTTGCTACTCATATGCTTAATAATGGCGCCGACCTGAACTCAATAAAGGAGATTCTGGGTCATGCGAATCTTTCTGCCACCCAGGTATACACACACAACACATTTGAGAAGTTGAAGGAAGTTTACAAACAGGCCCATCCAAGGGCGAAAAACTAAAATAGGAGGAAGAGTTATGAATATCCAGATTCATTCGGTCAAGTTTGATGCTGACAAAAAACTTGTAGATTTTGTAACACAGAAGGTGAATAAGCTGACACAGTTCAGCGATGATATTGTAAGTGCTGAGGTTTTTTTGCGTCTCGAAAATGATCAGGAAAAGGAGAATAAGATTTCGGAGATTAAACTGGAATATCCGGGCGGACCCCTGTTTGCAAAAAAGCAGAGTAAAACTTTCGAGGAGTCCACTGACCAGGTGATAGATGCCCTGAAAAAGCAGATTACCAAACAGAAAAGCAAGCTGAGGCAGGGGTGATGGCAATCTTTTAAAAATAATTCTCAATTATTTGCTCTTTAAATTATATATTAATACATTTGCAAACCGATTTTCAAGGGTAATAACCTTGCGGAGAGCGTTCTTTAAAAAAGCCGATGTAGCTCAGCTGGTCAGAGCAGCTGATTTGTAATCAGCAGGTCGGGGGTTCGAATCCCTTCATCGGCTCTTGAAAATTCAATGCAAGTGTATGTTCTTAACGGACATCTCTGTAATGGGGAGATACCAAAGTGGCCAACTGGGGCAGACTGTAAATCTGCTGTCGAATGACTTCGTAGGTTCGAATCCTGCTCTCCCCACTTATGCAGAGAAACAGGCGTTTCACTGTTGCAGTCGGTGCACACCCTGAACTCTGTTGGAAATAAGCGGGAGTAGCTCAGTTGGTAGAGCATTAGCCTTCCAAGCTAAGGGTCGCGGATTCGAATTCCGTCTCCCGCTCTATTTTGCCGATGTAGCTCAGGGGTAGAGCACTTCCTTGGTAAGGAAGAGGTCATGGGTTCAATTCCCATCATCGGCTCAAAATTTTTTTGATTGAATATTCACTTTTAATATTAAAAATACGTTGGAGTTATGGCTAAAGAAAAATTTGACAGGTCGAAACCGCACGTAAATATTGGAACCATCGGTCACGTTGACCATGGTAAAACCACTCTTACGGCTGCCATCACCATGGTACTTGCAAAGAAGGGTTTGTCCGAGATCAGGGACTTTGACTCAATTGACAATGCACCTGAGGAAAAGGAGAGGGGTATTACTATTAATACTGCTCACGTTGAATATCAGACAGCAAACCGCCACTATGCGCACGTTGACTGTCCGGGACACGCTGACTATGTGAAGAACATGGTTACAGGTGCTGCCCAGATGGACGGTGCAATTATTGTTGTTGCTGCTACTGATGGTCCTATGCCTCAGACCCGCGAGCATATTCTGCTTGCACGTCAGGTGAACGTTCCCAAGATTGTGGTTTTCCTGAACAAGGTTGACATGGTTGATGATGAGGAACTTCTCGAGCTTGTTGAGATGGAAGTACGTGAACTTCTTGATTTCTACGAGTTTGATGGAGAGAATGCACCTGTTATCCGTGGTTCGGCACTTGGAGCACTCAATGGCGAGGAGCAGTGGGAAGAGAAGGTAATGGAGCTTATGGATGCTGTTGATTCCTATATTCCGATTCCGCTACGTGACAATGAGAAACCTTTCCTGATGCCTGTTGAGGATGTATTCTCAATAACAGGTCGCGGTACAGTTGCAACAGGTCGTATTGAGACCGGAGTTGTAAACACAGGTGACGAAATTGAAATGATAGGACTGGGCGCTAACAAGCGTAAAACCGTTTGTACAGGTGTTGAGATGTTTCGCAAGATTCTTGACCGTGGTGAAGCTGGTGATAACGTAGGTCTGCTGCTTCGTGGTGTTGATAAGAAGGAGATCAAAAGGGGTATGGTACTTGGCAAGCCAGGATCAATCACTCCTCACACCAAGTTCAAGGCTGAGATTGTTGTGCTGAAGAAGGAAGAGGGTGGACGTCATACACCATTCCATCAGAAGTACCGTCCGCAGTTCTACCTGAGAACACTTGACGTAACCGGCGAGATTACCCTTCCTGAAGGAACAGAGATGGTTATGCCCGGTGACAACGTAACAATTACCGTTGAGCTTATCACACCTGTTGCTATAAATACAGGACTTCGTTTTGCTATCCGTGAGGGTGGAAGAACAGTGGGTGCAGGCCAGGTGACCGAGATTCTTGAGTAATAATAGCTCCAGGAGATAAATTGATATCTGTCCAGGGGGGAGTTTACAACTCCCCTCCTTACAGTTACGGGTGTAGCTCAGTTGGTAGAGCACTGGTCTCCAAAACCAGGTGTCGGGAGTTCGAGTCTCTCCTCCCGTGCAAAATAAGTAAACAATGAAGATAAAAAGGTATTTTCAGGAGTCGTTCACAGAACTTGTTCACAAGGTTACATGGCCAACCTGGAAGGAGCTGCAGAACTCCACAACAGTAGTATTGATCGCCTCGGTAATAATCGCCGTAACCGTGGCCCTTATGGACTTCGGCTTTAAGGAGATTATGGGCCAGATTTATAAATTACTCTATTAATAAAAGGTTTTCAGCGCTTTATGGGTGAAAATGTAAAGAAGTGGTATGTTATCCGTGCAATTGGCGGAAAGGAGAAAAAAGTCAAGGAGTATCTTGAAAGCGAAATCTCCCGCCTTAACCTGCAGGATCATATATCACAGGTACTGATCCCCACCGAAAAGGTGTACCAGATAAGGGCTGGCAAAAAGATCAACAAGGAGAGGAATTTCTTCCCGGGTTATGTGCTTATAGAGGCAGCCCTGGTTGGAGAGATAATCCATATTATTAATAATGTACCCAATGTAATAGGGTTTCTGGGATCCACAACAGGAGACCCCGTTCCCCTCAGGAAATCTGAAATAAACAGAATCCTTGGCAAGGTGGATGAGCTTGCTGCAGGCGATGAGGAACTGAATATACCCTTCTTCGTGGGTGAAGCGGTTAAGGTCATTGATGGGCCTTTCAACAGCTTCTCCGGTGTTATTGAAGAGGTGAATGATGAGAAAAAGAAACTAAAGGTGATGGTTAAGATTTTCGGCCGTAAAACTCCGCTGGAGCTAAGCTTTATGCAGGTCGAAAAGGATAGTTAGGATTTATTAACAATAGGATATTGGTGGATGCAACATTATAGTAATGCTTCCTGAGCACCACCAAGCTCTCGCGAAAACTAAGCAAAACGTAAATTATGGCAAAAGAAGTTGCTGGATTAATTAAGTTACAGATTCGTGGCGGAGCAGCTAATCCATCTCCACCGGTTGGGCCCGCGCTGGGTTCAAAGGGTGTTAACATTATGGAGTTCTGTAAGCAATTCAATGCCAGAACCCAGGACAAGGCAGGGAAGGTGATCCCGGTAATTATTACGGTTTACAGCGATAAATCGTTTGATTTTGTTACCAAGACTCCTCCCGTAGCCGTACAGATACTTGAAATTACAAAGGTCAAAAAGGGTTCAGCTGAATCCAACAGGGCCAAAGTAGCTTCAATGACCTGGGACCAGGTACGTGGAATAGCTGAGGAAAAGATGCAGGACCTTAACTGTTTTACAGTTGAATCTGCAATGAGGATGGTGGCTGGAACAGCCCGAAGCATGGGAATAACCGTTAAAGGCAAATTTCCCGCAAGTAACTAAAAAATAAGAGGATAAAATGACTAAACTTACTAAAAACCAGAAGCTTACCCAGGAGAAGTTAGAAGCCGGTAAGCTTTATACATTGACCGAGGCTGCAGGGCTGGTTAAGGAGATTACCAAAACCAGGTTTGATGCATCAGTCGATATTGATGTAAGGTTAGGTGTTGATCCAAGGAAATCAAACCAGATGGTTCGCGGCGTCGTTTCACTTCCGCACGGAACAGGTAAGGAGACAAGGGTTCTTGTCCTATGTACCCCCGATATGGAAGAGGAAGCCAGAGAGGCCGGAGCCGACCACGTTGGTCTTGAAGACTATGTCGAGAAGATCAAGGGTGGCTGGACTGATATTGACGTGATCATCACCATGCCTTCGGTTATGGGTAAGATCGGTCAGCTGGGTAGGATACTCGGTCCGCGCGGACTGATGCCTAATCCGAAGAGTGGTACTGTTACCATGGAGATCGGTAAGGCTGTTAAAGAAGTAAAGCAGGGTAAGATAGATTTCAAAGTAGATAAATATGGAATCGTTCATGCCTCAATCGGAAAAGTTTCATTTGAACCTCAGAAAATAGTTGAAAATGCAAAAGAGTTTATTTCAACTATAATCAAACTGAAGCCTGCATCAGCAAAAGGTACCTATATGAGGACTATCTTCATGTCAAGTACCATGAGCGCCGGGATTAAGATTGATCCGAAAGGAATAGAGGAGTAATAACTGATAACCTGAGGAATAATGAAACGAGAAGATAAAAATGCTATAGTAAACAGCCTGGCTGAAACACTGGGAGAGTACAGTCACTTTTACCTGACTGATACTGCACAGCTGAATGCTGCAAAGACCTCGGCCCTGAGACGTGAGTGTTTTAAAAGAGACATCAGGATGATTGTCGTAAAAAACACTCTGCTGAAAAGAGCCCTGGAACAAACCGGAAAGAACTTTGATGAGATATTTGTCGCACTCAAAGGTTCAACGTCTATCATGTTTTCAAATATCGGAAATGATCCTGCAAAATTAATAAAGGAGTTCCGGAAGAAAAATGACAAGCCCCTGCTGAAGGGTGCATATGTAGAGGAGTCTGTTTATATCGGTGATCAAATGCTTGACGCACTGGTGGCAATCAAGTCGAAGGATGAACTCCTCGGCGATCTGGTGGCCCTGCTGCAATCACCTATGAAAAACCTCGTCTCTGCACTGCAGTCGGGTCAGAACACTATTCATGGTGTCCTGGAAACACTCTCAAACAAAGAGAATTAATCGAAGTATAACCAATATTAAAAATAATAACAATGGCAGATCTTAAGAAGTTAGCAGAAGAACTGGTTAACTTAACTGTTAAAGACGTAAACGAACTTGCAGGAATCCTGAAAGATGAGTATGGTATAGAACCCGCGGCAGCAGCAGTGGCAGTGGCCGGACCGGCAGCAGCTGATGCAGCGCCCGAGGAACAGACAGAATTTGATGTGATCCTCAAGGCAGCAGGCGGACAGAAACTACAGATTGTAAAACTGGTTAAGGACCTGACAGGACTCGGACTCAAAGAGGCCAAGGCAGTAGTTGATTCAGCTCCCGCACCTGTAAAGGAAGGTGTAAGCAAGGAGGAGGCTGAAGCATTGAAATCACAGTTAGAAGAAGCAGGAGCTGAGGTTGAACTTAAATAAGTATTACCTTATATAAGGTTACCAGGTTTAGTCCCGGCAAATCGGGACTAAGCCTTTTTGTCGTTTTAATAATAAGTTCAAATAATTCCATTTTAGATGTCCTCAAATAATCGAGATAGAATCAGTTTTGCTTCCATTAAAAATCAGCTTGAATATCCTGATTTTCTGGAAGTTCAATTAAAGTCATTTACGGAGTTTTTCCAGATGGGGACCACACCCGAGAACCGTAAAACGGAGGGTCTCTACAAGGTCTTTATGGAAAACTTTCCTATAAGTGATACCCGGAATAATTTTATACTTGAATTCCTGGATTACTCAGTGGACCCGGCAAGATACTCCATTGAGGAGTGTATCGAAAGGGGCCTGACCTACAGCGTTCCGCTGAAGGCCAAACTGAAACTTTACTGTACCGATCCTGAACATGAGGATTTTGATACCGTAATACAGGATGTTTACCTGGGTACTGTACCGTATATGACCGAAAGGGGCACATTCGTTATTAACGGTGCCGAAAGGGTAGTGGTATCCCAGTTACACCGTTCACCCGGCGTATTCTTCGGGCAGAGCGTGCATGCCAACGGAACAAAGCTCTATTCAGCAAGGATTATCCCCTTTAAAGGATCATGGATAGAGTTTGCAACCGATATAAACAACGTGATGTATGCTTATATCGACCGTAAGAAAAAACTCCCCGTAACAACACTCCTCAGAGCTATCGGTTACGAGAGCGATAAGGATATCCTGGAGATATTTAACCTGGCAGAAGAACAGAAGGTTTCAAAAACAAACCTTAAGAAGCTGGTGGGCAGGAAGCTTGCCGCGAGAGTGCTGAAGTCATGGTTTGAGGATTTCGTTGATGAAGATACAGGTGAACTGGTTTCCATTGAACGTAATGAGGTGGTACTCGACAGGGAGACGGTGATTGAAAATGAACATATTGATCTGATTGTGGACTCAGGTGCAAAGGATATCCTTCTGCACAGGGAAGAGTCAAACCTTTCAGATTTCGCTATAATATACAATACACTCCATAAAGACCCGTGTAATTCGGAAGAGGAGGCTGTACTATATATCTACAGGCAGCTTAGAAACGCTGAGCCTCCGGATGTGGCTACTGCACGTGATGTAATTGATAAACTCTTTTTCTCCGACAAGAGGTATGACCTGGGTGAGGTGGGAAGATACAGGATCAATACCAAGCTGGGACTCCATACCGATATGGATGTCAAGGTGCTTACCCGCGAGGATATTATTGAGATTATTAAATACCTGATTGAACTAATCAATTCGAAAACTGATATTGATGATATCGATCACCTGAGCAACAGGCGTGTACGTACTGTTGGTGAGCAGCTCTTTAACCAGTTTGGTGTGGGCCTTGCGCGTATGGCACGCACTATCAGGGAGCGAATGAATGTCAGGGATAACGAGGTGTTTACTCCGGTTGACCTGATAAACAGCAAGACACTCTCATCCGTAATAAACTCATTCTTTGGGACCAACCAGCTGTCACAGTTTATGGATCAGACCAACCCGCTGGCTGAGATGACCCATAAAAGACGAATGTCGGCACTGGGCCCGGGCGGACTCTCACGTGAGAGAGCCGGATTTGAGGTTCGTGACGTGCATTACACACATTATGGAAGGCTTTGCCCCATTGAGACACCTGAAGGTCCCAATATCGGTCTTATCTCATCTCTCTGCGTATATTCAAGGATTAATGAGCTGGGGTTTATCGAAACCCCCTATCGTGCAGTTGAGACAGGTAAGGTTGACCTTACCAATACCGGTATTGTATGGCTTAGCGCCGAAGAGGAGGAGTCAAAGATAATAGCACAGGCAAATGCGCCCCTGCTTGAGGATGGTACCTTTAAGAATCCAAGGGTGAAGGCCCGTTATGAGGCTGACTATCCGCTTGAAGAGGCTGGCAAGGTGCACCTTATGGACGTTGCTCCCAACCAGATTGCATCCATCGCAGCATCTCTTATCCCGTTTCTGGAACATGATGATGCAAACAGGGCTCTTATGGGTTCCAATATGATGCGTCAGGCAGTACCGCTGATGAAACCTGAGGCCCCGATTGTAGGTACAGGCCTTGAAGGACAGATGGTTCAGGATTCAAGAATACTAACGGTTGCCGGGGGTGACGGTGTTGTGGAGTATGTTGATGCAAATGAGATAGTAATACGCTACTCACGAACCGACGAGGAGAAGTTTGTAAGCTTTGATGATGATATCAGGAGATATAAGCTTCCCAAATACCTCAAGACAAACCAGAATACCTGTGTTAACCTGATCCCTATTGTGAAAAAGGGTGAGAAGGTTAAAAAGGGACAGATAATGACTGAAGGTTACGGAACCAAGGATGGTGAACTGGCCCTCGGACGTAACCTTATGGTTGCATTTATGCCATGGAAGGGTTATAACTTCGAGGATGCCATAGTTATCTCCGATAAGGTGGTACAGGATGATATCTTTACTTCAATCCATATAGATGAATACCAGCTTGAGGTACGTGATACCAAGAGAGGTATAGAGGAGCTTACCTCGGATATTCCAAACGTAAGCGAAGAGGCTACAAAGGATCTCGATGAGAACGGACTGATACGTATAGGTGCCCATGTAAAACCGGGTGATATACTTATTGGGAAGATTACTCCTAAAGGGGAATCAGATCCCTCACCTGAAGAGAAACTGTTGAGAGCAATCTTCGGTGACAAGGCAGGTGATGTAAAGGATGCTTCACTAAAAGCCGGACCGTCACTCAACGGTGTGGTGATAGAAAAGAAGCTTTTCTCCCGCGCCATAAAGGACCGTAAATCCAAGACGGTGGAGAAACCTATTATCGATAAGATAGAGGCTGACTTTGAAAGGGGTGTCGATGAGCTTAGGACCAGACTGGTGGATAAACTCTTTATCCTGGTGAATGGTAAAACATCACAGGGAGTGAAGGATTATCTTAACGTAGATATTATTCCCAAGGGAACCAAGTTTACGCTCAAGCAGCTTCAGGAACTTGACTACCTCAATATCAACCCCAACAAGTGGACTACCGACAAGAAGAAAAATGAGACAATTCAGCAGCTTCTTCACAACTACCTTATCAAATACAAGGAGATTGACGGTATCCAGAAACGTAAGAAATATAATATCAGTATAGGGGATGAACTGCCGGCAGGAATCGTAAGGCTTGCCAAGGTCTATATTGCCAAGAAACGTAAGGTTAAGGTTGGTGATAAGATGGCGGGCCGACACGGAAACAAGGGTATCGTGGCCAAGATAGTAAGGGCTGAAGATATGCCGTTTCTGGAAGACGGAACTCCTGTTGATATAGTTCTTAACCCTCTGGGTGTGCCCTCCAGAATGAACCTGGGACAGATCTATGAAACAGTTTTGGGATGGGCTGGTAAAAACTTGGGTATCAAGTTCTCGACACCCATATTTGACGGTGCTACCCTGGATGAGATTACTGAATACACCGAAAAGGCAGGTGTGCCCAGGTATGGTAAAACATATCTGTATGACGGAGGTACCGGTCAGAGATTTGACCAGCCGGCAACAGTGGGTATTATCTATATGCTGAAACTGGGCCATATGGTTGATGACAAGATGCACGCCAGGTCAATAGGTCCCTACTCCCTTATCACACAGCAGCCTCTCGGAGGTAAAGCGCAGTTCGGTGGACAGCGTTTTGGTGAAATGGAAGTGTGGGCACTTGAGGCTTTCGGAGCATCTCATATACTCCAGGAAATACTTACCATCAAGTCGGATGACGTGCTGGGAAGGGCCAAGGCCTATGAGGCTATCGTCAAGGGCGAGCCAATGCCTCATCCGGGCATTCCGGAGTCGCTGAATGTACTTCTTCACGAATTGCGCGGACTGGGACTCAGCCTGACGCTTGACTGATCCGTTGGAAGTTTGTAAGTTATTTACGCTCTATTGATTTTAATAAAAACGTCATATGTCATTCAGGAAAGATATCAAAGCAAAAACCAACTATTCAAAGATCACAATCGGACTGGCCTCCCCCGAGGAGATACTCGACCGCTCTAGTGGTGAGGTGCTGAAGCCCGAGACTATCAACTACCGTACTTATAAACCGGAGAGGGATGGTCTGTTCTGCGAAAGGATCTTCGGTCCGGTTAAGGATTATGAGTGCCACTGTGGTAAGTATAAAAGGATCCGCTATAAGGGTATTGTTTGTGACCGTTGTGGTGTTGAGGTGACTGAGAAAAAGGTGCGCCGCGAAAGGATGGGCCATATTGGCCTGGTTGTTCCCGTGGCACATATCTGGTACTTCAAGTCACTGCCCAATAAAATAGGATACCTGCTTGGTCTTCCTACAAAGAAACTGGATTCAATCATCTATTATGAGAGGTATGTTGTAATTAACCCCGGTATTAAAGCTACCGATGGAGTTAATTATCTCGATTTTCTGACCGAAGAGGAGTATCTGGATATCCTGGATACCCTGCCGAAAGAGAATCAGTATCTCGAGGATGATCATCCGGATAAATTTATTGCCGGAATGGGTGCTGAAGCACTTTATCACCTGCTTTCAAGACTCGATCTGGACGACCTTAGTTATACACTGCGTCATAAGGCAGGAACAGAAACCTCGCAACAGCGTAAGAATGAAGCCCTTAAGAGGCTTCAGGTTGTGGAGGCCTTCAGGGCTTCCAAATCAATCAACAAGCCTGAATGGATGATAATAAAGGTTGTTCCGGTAATTCCACCTGAGCTGCGCCCACTGGTGCCGCTGGATGGAGGCAGATTTGCCACCAGCGACCTTAATGATCTCTACCGCAGGGTAATTATCCGTAACAACAGGCTCAAGAGACTAATTGAGATCAAGGCCCCTGAGGTGATTCTCCGTAACGAGAAGAGGATGCTCCAGGAGTCGGTAGACTCACTGTTTGATAACTCCAGAAAGGTAAATGCTGTAAAGACAGATGCCAACAGGCCTCTTAAGTCGTTGAGCGATAGCCTTAAAGGTAAGCAGGGCCGTTTTCGTCAGAATCTTCTGGGTAAGAGGGTTGACTACTCAGCACGTTCGGTAATTGTGGTGGGGCCTGAGCTGCAGCTGCATGAGTGCGGACTGCCAAAGGATATGGCCGCTGAGCTCTATAAGCCGTTTATTATAAGAAAGCTTATTGAGAGAGGCATTGTCAAGACGGTGAAATCGGCCAAGAAGATAGTTGACCGCAAGGATCCTGTGGTGTGGGATATTCTGGAAAATGTACTGAAAGGACATCCTGTTATGCTTAACAGGGCCCCTACACTGCACCGGCTTGGTATACAGGCTTTTCAGCCAAAACTGATTGAGGGAAAGGCCATCCAGCTGCACCCGCTGGTATGTACTGCGTTTAATGCCGACTTTGACGGAGACCAGATGGCTGTGCATCTTCCGCTCGGTAATGCTGCCGTGCTGGAAGCACAGATACTGATGCTTGCTTCACACAATATTCTTAACCCTGCAAACGGCGCTCCGATTACCGTTCCTTCACAGGATATGGTTCTTGGCCTTTACTATATGACCAAGGCAAGAAAGTCGGTACCTGAATATGTGGTAAAGGGTGAAGGACTGAAATTCTATTCGCCGGAAGAAGCAACAATTGCCTATAATGAAGGTAAAGTTGATCTGCATGCCCTTATTAAGGTTAAGGTGGATGATATGGTTAACGGTGTTAAGGTTAATCATCTGGTTGAGACAACTGTGGGCAGGGTGATATTCAATGAGCATGTCCCGGAAGAGGTAGGTTTTATCAATGAGTTACTTACCAAGAAATCGCTTCGTGACATTATCGGAACAGTTCTGAAGAGGGCCGGTATGGCAAAAACCGCCGCATTCCTGGATGCTATCAAGTACCTGGGATATACAATGGCATTCAGGGGCGGACTGTCGTTTAACCTTGATGATGTAATTGTTCCGGATGAGAAGGTTGAATTTGTAAATGATGGTTATGCTCAGGTTGAGGAAGTACTCAACAATTATAATATGGGTTTCATAACCAACAACGAGAGGTATAATCAGATAATTGATATCTGGACACATATAAATGCACGACTTACCCAGACACTGATGAAGCAGCTGTCGACAGACAGACAGGGATTCAACTCTGTATATATGATGCTTGACTCAGGTGCAAGGGGATCAAAGGAGCAGATACGACAGCTCTCAGGAATGAGAGGACTTATGGCAAAGCCCCAGAAGTCAGGTGCTTCAGGATCTGAAATTATTGAAAACCCCATCCTTTCAAACTTCAAGGAGGGATTGTCGGTACTGGAGTACTTTATATCAACTCACGGTGCCCGTAAGGGTTTGGCCGATACCGCCCTTAAAACAGCGGATGCCGGTTACCTGACGAGACGTCTTGTGGATGTATCGCAGGATGTAATTATTACCGAAGAGGACTGCGGTACTCTCAGGGGGCTGATTGCCACCGCTATAAAAAAGAATGAAGAGGTTGTTGAGTCACTCTATGAAAGGATTCTGGGCCGTACAACAGTGCATGATATTTACCATCCCCTGACAGGTGAACTGCTGGTGTCAACCGGTAGTGAGCTTACCGAGGAGCTGGCTAAAGTAATAGAGGAATCCCCTATAGAGCAGGTGGAGATACGGTCAGTGCTTACCTGCGAATCCAAGAAGGGTGTCTGCAGCAAGTGCTACGGGCGTAACCTTGCAACAGGTCAGATGGTTCAGAAAGGTGAGGCTGTAGGAGTAATTGCAGCACAGAGTATCGGTGAACCCGGAACACAGCTTACGCTTCGTACATTCCACGTTGGAGGTACCGCATCAAATATTACATCTGAATCAAATATCACAGCCAAGTATGATGGTGCTGTGGAGATTGATGAGCTCAGATCTGTAGAAAAAGAGGATGCTGGACAGAAGGGTAAGAGTAAGGTGAGTATTGTTATCGGAAGACTGGCTGAGCTAAGGATAATTGATCAGAATACAGGAATTGTACTTACTACCCACACTGTGCCATATGGTTCAAAACTATATATCAGGAGTGGTGATAAAGTTAAAAAGGGTGACCTTATTTGTGAGTGGGATCCGTTTAATGCGGTTATTATCTCAGAGATATCCGGTAAGATAGCGTTTGAAAATCTGATTGAAGGTGTTACATTCCGTGAGGAGTCTGATGAGCAGACAGGATTTAAGGAGATGGTGATTACCGAGACCAGAGATAAAACCAAAAACCCGACGATCAAGGTGCTTGACTCAAAGGGTGTGGTAAGCAAACTGTACAACCTGCCGGTGGGTGCTCACCTTGTTACTGACGAAGGTAAGGAGGTAAAAGCCGGAGACATACTGGTTAAAATACCTCGTGCAGTAGGTAAATCAGGTGATATAACCGGTGGTCTGCCAAGGGTAACCGAACTGTTCGAGGCACGTAACCCGTCCAATCCGGCCGTGGTTTCGGAAATCGATGGTGAGGTAAGTTTCGGCAAGATTAAAAGGGGTAACAGGGAGATTATCATTATGTCGAAAGCCGGGGAAACGAAAAAATACCTTGTGCCTCTGTCAAAGCAGATACTGGTGCAGGAGAACGATTATGTGAGGGCAGGAATCCCGCTTTCAGATGGAGCAATTACCCCGTCAGATATCCTTGCAATAAAAGGTCCTACAAAGGTACAGGAGTATATTGTGAATGAGGTGCAGGAGGTATACCGTCTGCAGGGTGTGAAGATTAATGACAAGCACTTCGAAATTATTGTACGACAGATGATGCGCAAGGTTGAGATCATCGATCCGGGTGATACCAGGTTCCTCGAGAAGCAAATTGTTGACAAGCTGGAGTTTATGGATGAGAATGACTGGATCTACGACAAAAAAGTTGTTGTGGAGCCGGGTGATTCACCGTCGGCAAAAGCCGGTCAGATAATTACCGCCAGGAAACTGAGGGATGAGAATTCCGTTCTTAAGCGTCGCGACCAGAAGGTTATTGAATACAGGGATGCAATTCCGGCTACATCAAGCCAGGTGCTCCAGGGAATAACCAGAGCCGCACTGCAGACCCACAGCTTCTTCTCGGCAGCTTCATTCCAGGAGACAACCAAGGTGCTGAATGAAGCAGCTATCCTCGGTAAGGTGGATACACTGGAAGGACTGAAAGAGAATGTTATCGTGGGTCACCTTATTCCCGCTGGTACCGGACTCAGGGAGTATGGCGGTATAGTGGTTGGCTCAAGGGAAGAGTATGATGCCCTTGTTGGCGTTACTGCAGATGAAAAATTGACCAGCGTAGAGGAAGAAACAGAAAGAAGTTAATATTATGGCTGAGAACAGTAAAAATCCGGGTCAGATAAGCATTGAACTGAAAGAGGATGTGGCACAGGGTACCTATTCAAACCTTGCAGTGATAACTCACTCCGCATCTGAATTTGTTATTGATTTCGTCAGGATAATGCCTGGTATTCCAAAGGCACAGGTGAAATCAAGGGTGATACTGACTCCTGAACATGCAAAGCGCCTGCTGAATGCACTTACCGATAATATCGGGAAGTATGAGGCAGTGCACGGACCAATACGAGAAGTTCAGGGCTCCGGACCTGTTATGCCGATGAACTTCGGAGGACCTACACAGGCATAAAGATTAAATATTTAAAAGCCTGCCGTGTGGCAGGCTTTTTGTTACTAATTTATCCTGTTTTCCGTTGAATTTCCCTTCTGCTAATTGAGGAACGGAAATTGTATGGATTTTATATCTTTGTGGCTGAGCAGCCTCTTACTTTCGGCAGGTAATGGACTCAGCAGATTATATTGCTTAAAAAATAAAACAGATATGTTAAAATCTTTTCTCAGAATTTCACTTGTTGCAGTCTTCCTTATACCACTAACCATTGGTTCATGCAAGAAGCAGGATAAGTGCGGATGTGACGGAGATGCCCTGGGTACACTGGTTGAGACACCTGTATACATCTACGTTGACGTAGAGAACAGTTCCGCATATTTTATTACGGAGTATGATCCATATTCTACATACTACTTTTGCAATCCGTCAGATATGATGGATAAGATGGATGGCTTTGACTGGGGCGAGAGGGTGAAGATCGACTGCGAATTTTTCTGGGAGTGCAACTATATGTACCAGGCCAGCAACTCTTACTACGGCTCAATGTATAAGAAATATATGGCTGAGGTGACAGACGTAAAGGAAGATCTTTACGGGAACTGATCATTTACCCTGGCACGTATTTCTCTCTTCAGCAGACCATTTCTCCATTTCACTTCACTGATCCGGGTTCTTTGCTGTTTCCCTCCTTTGCCGGTTCTCCCTTCCCATTGATGGCCCTTCTCCTTTTCCGTTGTCAGGCTTTTCTCTTTTTCGTTTTCCACCCGGTACCCCCTTCCATTGATGGCCCTTCTCCTTTTCCATTGTCAGGCTTTTCTCTTTTTCGTTCTCCACCTGGTTCCCCCTTCCATTGGCGGCCCTTCTCCTTTTCCATTATTTTCCGGTTTACATTCCCTATTATTGCGATACAGCCAAAGTGCCGATTCAGATTGCTGTTAAACGGTGGTCTCCTGATTCTATTTGCCAGCCATATCAGGTGGCTGCAATGATTTTTTTGTATCTTTCAGGGGCTGTTTTTTGGGTTTCGATACCGGCCAAATATTAACTTGTCAGTTGAATGAGTATTGCAGGAATTACCATAATTGGAGCAGGGCGGGTAGGCGGTGCGCTGGCAGGGGCACTTTACCGCAACGGTTATTCTGTTGATATGATTTTGTCAGCAACTGTTGAAAGCGCCCGCAGAGTAGCCTCCGTTACAGGAGCCGGTTACGGAACAGGCTATATAATTCCGGAAACAAGTTCGGTAGTTATAATTTCAGTTCCCGACAGGATGCTTGAGAGTGTGGCTGCTGCACTTGATGTCAGGGCGGATGCCGTAGTACTTCATACGGCAGGGAGTTACGGACTGGAGGTTTTTCCGGCAGAGCATAAATACAGCGCCGGGGTACTCTATCCAATGCAGACATTTTCCGGGGTAAGGGAACCGGATATTAAGAGTGTTCCTTTCTTTGCTGAAGGGGAGAATCAGAAGAGTATAAGTGTGATCAGTGAGCTTGCCACCTGCCTGTCGGGCCGCCTCTTTATGATGGATACTCCGGGCAGGAGATCTCTCCATCTGGCAGCAGTATTTGCATGTAACTTTGTTAACCATATGCTTGATGCAGCAGGGGAGATTGCCGGTGAAGCCGGTGTAGACGTTGCTGTATTTGAGTCGCTGGTAAAGGAGACAGTTGAAAAGGCCTTCAGTATAGGTCCGGATAAGTCACAGACCGGTCCGGCCGTCCGCAATGATACCATAACTATAAAAAAGCACAGGGAACTGCTCACAGGCAGAGATATGCTGTCTGAAGTGTATGATGTTGTGACACGCTCAATAATTGAACGAAAGATAAACAGAGAGAATGAATAATTTTAAGGAGAAATTAAAAGAGGTAAGAACATTGATTTTTGATATCGACGGTGTTTTATCCCGCCAGACAATCACTCTTGACCAGACAGGCAGTCCAATGCGGACAGTCAATATACGCGATGGTTATGCACTGCAGCTGGCAGTTAAAAGAGGGTACAGGATTGCAGTTATATCCGGAGCAATGAACGAACCGTACAGGGAGAGGCTTAATAACTTGAATGTTAGTGATGTATATCTGGGTGTCAGGCATAAGTTGCCGGTATACAGGGAGTACCTTGAGAAACATGGTCTTACTGATGATGAGGTTCTCTATATGGGAGATGATATTCCCGATTACGAAGTAATGAGCGTTGCAGGTGTGGCAGCATGTCCGGGCGACGCCGACAGTGAGATAAAACAGATATCCGGATATATATCTGACAAGATAGGAGGAGAGGGGTGTGTGAGGGATATTATTGAACAGGTAATGCGGCTGCACGGCAACTGGCTTAATCATGATGCGTACAGCTGGTGACTGTTTTTATGGGGTAACAGTCACCCGGGTATAATCTATTTATAATATTTAATATGGCAGTCTGATGAACTATTTCCTTAAACTGATTCGCTGGCAAAACCTGCTGATAATTATTCTGACCCAGGTACTGGTGAGGTATGCTGTAATACGACCGCTGGCCGGCCTTACAAAAGTAGTTCTTATTTCTACGGGGGAGAGTGTGCCACTTAGCCTGCAACTGCCGTTGTTCGATTTCATTCTGCTGGTTATTGCAACTGTAATGCTCGCTGCCGGAGGTTATGTTATTAATGATTATTTTGATATCCGTACTGACAGGATAAACAGGGGAGATGTGATTGTTGGAAAAAATATCTCCAGGCGCAGGGCAATACTGTGGCATAATCTGCTCAATATTGCCGGAGTGGCGGCCGGATTCTATATCTCTTACAGGGTAGGCTATTTCTGGATAGGGGTGATCTTTATGCTGGCATCAGGGCTTCTCTATTTTTACTCTGCCACCTATAAAAAGCAGTTGCTGGTAGGGAATCTGGTGGTAGCACTGCTTACGGCAATGGTGCCATTCCTTGTTCTGGCCTATGAGCTTCCTGCTATCTGGAGCCATTATATTCCCGATGTAAAGGCTATGCCTTCACTAAGACCCCTTGTCTGGTGGGTGGGTGGATTCTCCATGTTTGCTTTCCTTACTACCCTCGCCCTTGAGATAATTAAGGATATCGGCGATTTTGAAGGTGACAGTGCCTATGGCCATAACTCGCTTCCGGTAGTGGCCGGGGTGCAAGCATCCCGCATTACTGTAAGCATACTGCAGGCTGCTACTCTACTGTTGATAATAGCAGCCTGGTACCTTTTCCTTGGTGATACCTATACTCTGCTCTACATTATATTCGCCATATCACTCCCGATGATGCTGTCTGCATACTATCTGAATGCAGGGGCTGCTCTTCAAAACTTCAGAACCAGCGCATTCTATATGAGGGCGGTGATGATATCCGGAGTGCTTTATACCCTTGTTCTGTGGGTGATAGTGGAAAGGGGGTTGATTGGCTGATCTGCTCTCCCGGCGGTTTGAGACCATGGATCAGCACCTGGTTCTGGCATCTGCATCACCCAGGAGGCGTGAATTGTTATCGCACCTTGGCATACCATTCAGGATTTGGGAACACCCTTTTATTGAGCAACCCCTCTGTCATGAGTCACCTGAATCGGTTGCAATCAACCTGGCAGTTTCCAAGAGCGAACAGGTTGCCCGGCGTATTGAGCCCGGTGATATTGTTATTACTGCCGATACCATTGTATGGTGTGATGATAAATTGCTTAATAAGCCAGAAAGCCGGGATGAAGCCATTTCCATGCTGACATTACTCTCGGGAAAAACACACACAGTAATAACAGGAGTGTCAATCAGATCCATTATACGGGTCACCTCTTTTGCCTCGGTTACCGGGGTTCATTTCCGTGAGTTGTCTCAGGAGGAGATAGTTTTCTATGTTGATAACTATTCACCGTATGATAAGGCAGGGGCATACGGTATCCAGGAATGGATAGGATATATCGCTGTTGAATCGATTTCCGGTTCCTATTTTAATGTTATGGGACTTCCTGTACAGAAAGTTTATAGTGAATTGATTAAATTTACTGATTATTAAAACCAGAAAACAATATCTATTATGAAGAAACTGTTAATTGTAAGCTTTTCATTCCTTCTCTTTTTCTCTGCCTCGCTGAAGGCTGATGAGGGTATGTGGATACCTATTCTGATTGAACAGTTCAATATTGAACTGATGCAGGAAAAGGGATTCAAACTGACTGCCGAGGATATCTATAGCATAAATCAGGCATCCATGAAGGATGCTGTAATGATTTTTGGCGGAGGATGTACCGGTGAGCTGATTTCATCAAAGGGACTCCTGATTACCAATCATCACTGTGGATATGGTAGAATTCAGTCCCATTCCTCCCTGGAACATGATTATCTGACCGATGGATTCTGGGCAATGTCACCTGAAGAGGAATTGCCAAACCCCGGCCTTAACGTAGTATTTATGAGATGGATGGAAGATGTTACAGAAAGAGCCCTGGAGGGTGTTACCGAATCTATGACCGAATCTGAGCGGAGTGCTAAAATAGCAGAAAACAGCAGGGCTATCATTGAAAAAGCCACTGCAGGAACCGACTATTCTGGTTCGGTAAGGCCTTTTTATATGGGCAATCAGTATTTTCTTTTTGTGAATGAGACTTATAATGATGTTCGTCTGGTTGGTGCTCCTCCTTCATCAATAGGAAAATTCGGTGGTGAGACGGATAACTGGATGTGGCCCAGACATACGGGTGATTTTTCGCTTTTCAGGATCTATGCCGACAATGATAATAATCCGGCCGATTACAGCGAAGACAATGTTCCCTATAATCCACCTTACCATTTTCCGATCTCTCTGAAAGGTGTTCAGGAGGGCGATTTTACCATGCTTTTCGGATACCCGGGAAGCACCGCTCAGTATGTCCCCTCGTATCATATTGAGATGCTTAAGGATTATATTAACCCTCCAATGATAGAACTTAGGGATCGCAAGCTGGAAATTATCATTGCCGATATGGAGGCAGATCCCGGTGTGCGTATCCAGTATTCAGCGAAGAAATCGGGTATCGCCAATGCATGGAAGAGATGGATAGGTGAGAATCAGGGCCTTGAGAAGATGAATGCAATAGCAAAGAAGAAGGAGTTCGAGAAGGGATTCACAGAGTGGGTTGCCGCTGAACGTGACAGGCAGGCGGAGTACGGTGATATCCTTCCTGAGTATAGAGAGATATATGAGAAGTACAAGGTTTTAAGACTGGTAAACAGCTACTCCAATGAGACCATTGGCAGGGGAGGCGTTGAGGCTATCGGACTGGCAGGACAGTTTTTGTCACTGGTATCTGCTTTTGAGAATGGCGAAAACAGTGAAAGGGCCATGATGGGAATCGAAAGGAGAATTTCAGATTTCTTCAAAAATTATAACCAGCCTACCGACAAGAAGCTTTTTGTTGCCTTGATGGAGTTGTATGGTGAGAATCTCTCTCCTGAGTGGCAGGCAGAGGAGTACAAAAAGCTTAGCGCTTCATGCAAGGGTGATTTCAGCAGGATAGTGGATAAGATATATTCAAGGACCCTTTTTGCTGACGAGGCAAAGGTAAGGGATCTTCTTGCCAACTTCAGCAGCAGCAGTGTTAAGAAGATTAAAAAAGATCCGTTATACCTGATTGCGGTGAGTGTAAATGACCTTATATCTGAGAAATTGGTAAGTCCCTATTCAGAACTTTCTGACAGGTTATCCCTGCTTGACCGCCTCTATATGAAGGCTCAGCTCGAATATGTTACAGATAAGGTTCTGTGGCCTGATGCAAACTTCACTCTGAGGGTGGCATATGGTAATGTTGCCGGTTACGAGGCTAGGGATGCCGTCTACCACCAGCACTATACCACACTGAAGGGCATCATGGAGAAGGACAACCCTGATATCTATGATTATGATGTTCCGGACCGACTGAGAGAGTTGTACCGTGAGCGTGATTATGGCAGGTATGCTCAGAATGGAGAGATACCGGTATGCTTTATTGCAAACAACCACTCAACAGGAGGAAACTCTGGTAGTCCCGTTGTTAACGCCGAAGGTCATCTTATTGGGGTTAATTTTGACCGGGCATGGGAGGGCGTTGCTTCCGATCTGATGTACAATAAACAGCAGAGCCGTAATATCAGCCTTGATATAAGGTATGCACTCTTTATAATAGATAAGTTTGCAGGTGCAGGCTATCTGCTTAAAGAGATGACACTGATTGAGTAGATCTTATATCCACTCATCACGACGAATGGTGCCGTCTGTTCCTGCCACAACCAGTTTCAGCGGCACTTTTCTTGTTGCCATATCCATAGCCTGTCTGATCATTGACAACAGGCCTCCACAGCATGGCACCTCCATTATAACGAGAGTAATGGTGTTTACCCTGGCACTGTCTATCAGTGCCCTGAATTTCTCAACGTATATTTCTGTTCCGTGATCAAGCTTGGGGCAGGCGATAACTACCTTGCGGCCACTTATGTACTTCTGATGAAAGCCTCCCATTGAGAAGGCTGTACAGTCGGCAGCAACAAGCAGATCACAGTTGCTGAAGTAAGATGCTCCGGGATTGATAAGGTGCAGCTGAACGGGCCAGTGTGACAGTGCTGACTCCTCTGATACAGGGCCGGTACCGCCGACTTCTGTGCGCCTGAACTCAGATTGGGCAGATCCGGGGCATCCGCCCGGATGCGGTGTGGTGTTCTTAATAATATTTCTGACATCATGATCCAGTTCACTTTCATGCTTCAGAAGATAATCAACAGCTTCATTAAAGTAACCATCTTCGCCGTGATCCTTAAGGTGCTTCAGGTGAGCTATAATGGTATTGGTACTTTTCTGTACCATCTCCTCCATTACCAGTACCTCATTATAGGGTGCTGCCTCTCTCTGTTCAATTGTGATGGCTCCTTCCGGACAGTGGCCTATACAGGCACCCAGCCCGTCACACATCAGGTCGCTTATCAGCACAGCCTTTCCGTCCACTATCTGGAGTGCTCCCTCGTGGCAGTTGGGAATGCAAATCCCGCATCCGTTACAGAGCTCCTCGTCTATTCTGACCATATCCCTTTTCATACGTTTAAAATTTTGTAATTATCTGACAAGAAGTTAAATAAATGGTATTATACCCCAGGGCAAGCCCTGGACCTTTCTTTCCGGGGCAAGCCCCGGGGAATTTAACCACACCCTCTCGTCCGCCGAAGCGGAACGCGAAGGTGGATTAATAATTTGAGAACGAATGGAACCGCTTCACTCCCGCATAATATTTTTTAAGCATATTCTTTTGTGATATTTATGCTTAAAAATATTATGTTCGTTTCATATTATTGCTTTTGGTTATATGGTACAAAGATGGTAATAACCCGGAGGGAGGAGTGTAACAATTGGTACAGCCGTGCTATTTTGCAGGTGTCGGAAGCATAATAATGAATTTTGTGCCTGTACCCTCCTCACTTTCAACCCTGATGGAGCCTTTATTTATTCTTATAAGCTCATAGCAGAGTTGGAGTCCCAGTCCGGTACCCTTTTCATTTTCTGTCCCGAAGGTGCTGAAAAAGCTGTCAGGGGAGAATAGGGTTTTGACTCTGTCATCAGGAATACCAATGCCGTTATCCCTGACGGAGATATCAATGGTGCCGTTTTTAAGTGGAGGTTCAGTCACCGTAACGGAGATATTGCCCCCTCTGCCGGTAAACTTGATAGAGTTTGAGATCAGGTTTCTGAGTACAATATCGGTCAGGTCAATATCACAGATAGCCCGAGGATCTCCGCGGTGTGAATAGCTAAGGGTAATCTCCTTTTCCTCTGCAGTCTTGCGAAAAAGATTAAAGCTTTTCAGGATAATATCAGTCATATTGTATACCCCGGGGTTATAGGCTATACTGTCCTGCTGAGCCTGACCCCAGAGAAGAAGGTTTTCGATCAGGTCCAGGGCGTTATCAGACTGACTACGGAGGGTGGCGGTGATCTGGTTAAATCTCTTTTTGTCGGGGTTTTCCAGGTAGTTGTCGAGCATCAGTTTCAGTGTCAGAACAGGCGTCTTAAGGTCATGGGCAATAATTGAGAAAACCCTGTTTTTAATCTGGATACTCTTTTCGAGTTCCCTCTTCCTGTTATCAATCAATTCATACTGTCGCTGCAGTATTCCCTTCTGATTTGTAAGTTCGGTGGTACGTTCAATAACCAGTTTTTCCAGATTGGAATTAATATTTTCAATCTCATCATGCAACCTCTTCTCTTCGTTAAATGATCTTACCCATTTGAAAATAAGTATCACGGCCTGTATCATAATAAAGATGAGTACCGCATAGGGTAGTATATAATCCCTTGTTATCAGGCTTACTGAAGATGCGTTCAGAATATCATTAAGCGTGCCGGTGATCAGAATAAGAAATCCGGGTGCCATCAGTCCTTCGTAATTGCGTTTGGTGATCAGAACCATCAGGCTCCTTAAACTATAGTAGAGCAGGGTGACAATGATGACAGGATAGAATATAAGTATTGAATAGGAGAAAAAGGTCACCGGTGTGGAGTTAACAACCAGAATCAGTGATCCGAAAAGAGAGATCAGGACTGCATTGATATATTTTATAAAAGGGTCGCCGAACATCCTGAGAAAGTAGAGAAGGCTGAATATCAGAGCCAGGTAAGTGCCTGTGTATTCCATTCTTACTATCCATATCCATGGAATATTTATAAAGGCCATGGCTGTGAAATAGCCGGTGAATAGAGACCTAATCATAATGCCTGCTGTAGCCAGGGAGAAGTAGAGCATTGTACGGTCACGCCGGAATATCAGAAAGAAGATAAAAAAGAAACCGCTGAATGCCGCCAGCATACCTATTGCTGATGATGAGAAAGCCCTTTCCCTGGTAATATAATTATGCATCTCTTCTGACAATCCTACCGCCATGGGTTGCCAGAACCCGCCCCTCCGGTGGTGGTAATTGGAGACATTGATTATTATCTCTATGGTGTCGTTAAGAGGGAAATAATCGATGATGGCGGGCTTATATCCCGGTTTTGTTTCACCGTGTCGGGTACCGGGCAGGCCGTTGGATCCCATCATCTTACCGTCAATATAAATGCGATAGGATGACTCAAATACCGGAACTTTAAAGGTTATATTGTTCCTGAAGTATTCAGGAAGCAGAATTCTCAGGCGATAGGTGGCAAAGCCCTGCGGGGTAATCTCCCTGATGGTATCGGCATAAGAGGTCCAGTAGGCAGGGACATATCCGTAAATATCGGGAGAGATGTTATTATTACCGGTGAAATCCGAAGGAGTGAGATGCTGGTTCCAGAAAAATTCCCAGTTTCCGTTCAGGGTAATTACCTTGTTGTTAATTAATTCCCTGTTTGTGAGGTTAATAATGCCGTGTTCTACTATAGGTTGAGCAGTGGATGTTGCTGCGAGTAAAACAAGTAGTATAATTAAAGCTTTCCCCCTATTCATCACTTCCGGCATCAATTGCTGAATTACAGCAAATGTATAAAATAATTAAACACAGACTGCAGGGTTAAATAAACCCTATGCAAACTCAATAATCGGTTCTCCCTTCATCAGGAAATCACCATGGTTACACATCATTTTCCTGATTTTTCCGCTGCGGTCAGAGACTATCTCACTGTAGTTGGTTCCTGATTCCATATAACAGATTCTCTGTCCTTTGGTAACTGTCTCGCCCCTGGCTATGTCGAGGGTTTCCATTGGTATGCATTCGCTGCTTCCAACTGAGAAGAGTATTATGCCGTTATATGGCGCATAGATAATGTCCGGGTTTCTATCGCCATCATCCACCTTCTGTTTTCGTGACTCTCTCTCTTCATCTGCCTTACTCTCTATCTCTTCATTAAATCTCTGTCTGGCGATACCAGATTTATAATCCCTGTACTGTCTCTCATGCATTGCAAATTCAAAAAGCTCCTCGTCGTCAGGCCCCCTGTCCCATCCATTCTCCTCCATCTCCTTTATATATTTGTTGAGCTGATCGGGGAAGTTATCCTGGGGTACTCCGGTATACAGACTCTTTCCTTCCATTTCTGCAATCTCCAGTATCTCGGGGGCAGGGGTGGCAGGAAGCATGCCTGCCCTGCCCAGCAACATATCCCATGTATTGTTGTCAATCATTGAAAACCGCTCTTTGCCGTTTGTGAGCTGAATAATGTTCATTATGGCCACATTTTTAACATACTGACTGAAGGGTGTAACCAGGGGCGGGTATCCCATTTTGGGCCATATATACTCAACCTCCTTAAAGAGCCTCACAAGAAGTTCATCTTCTGTAAGTTCAGGCTGGTTTCCTGCTTTAAGGGTGTTATTGATGCCTGTATGTACTCCTTTCAGGTCAGCCATCATGCTGCCCATCATTCCGCCCGGCAGCCCGCTGCCAATCAGGAGCGATGTCATCTGTCTGTTGCGGGGATCAATAAAGTATCCGAGGAAGTCGTCCATAAACTCCTTTGTCAGGGACCTCACTTTCATATATGCATCCATATTGATATCGGGTACATCAAACCCTGCATCCCTGAGCATTGCCTGTACTGCAATAACGTCAGGATGCACCATTCCCCAGCTCAGTGGCTCCATTGCAACATCCAGGTAGTCAACGCCGGCATGGGCAACTTCGTACATAGATGCCATAGAGAGACCCGGTCCAACATGACCGTGATACTGAATAACCAGATCGGGATACTTCTTCCTGATGGATCTGACAAGCTCTCCCAGCATTGCAGGCCGGCCTACTCCGGCCATATCTTTCAGACATATCTCATCTGTTCCGTATTCAACAACCCTGTCTACAACATCCATATAGTATTTAACGGTGTGTACCGGGGAGTATGTTATTGAGAGGGTTGCCTGTGAGATCATGCCGGCCTCCCGGGCATATTTAATGGATAGTTCGAGGTTCCTGTGATCATTAAGGCCACAGAAAGATCTTGCTATATCTACTCCCTGTGCCTTTTTTACCCTGAACATTAAACGGCGAACATCAGCAGGTACAGGAAACATTCTGATACCATTGAGCGCTCTCTCAAGCATATGTGTCTCTATTCCTGCTTCATTGAATATCCTTGTCCACTCCCTTACCGCCTTGTTCGGGTTCTCACCGTAGAGCAGCTGAACCTGTTCAAAAGCACCTCCGTTTGTCTCAATCCGGTCAAAACATCCCATCTCCACAATATGTGGTGCAACTCTTCTGAGCTGGTCAACGCGTGGCTGGTATTTGCCTGAAGATTGCCACATATCCCTGTATACCAGACTGAATCTTATTTTTCTTTTTGTCATTTTATTATGAAGTTATCATATTTCAGAGTACTGTAATGCGTGGTGATAAATATTGGCTTATTGAGAGATTAGTTGTTATCTACCGCAAGATAGACCCTCCATTTACTGTTGCAGGAAAAAAATACCCCATATTACTAATAAAAAACTGAACCGGTAAAAATAGTTAATTAGATGAAACAGTTTCCTGACCTTTATCCTTTTTTCCTGTGATGGTATAGTTTGATAAAGTAATCGGGCAATGATTTGTTTTTGGGATAACTAATCTTTAATTTTACCTTTACCGTAAGCAGAGAAGTTATTTGCAGTTTAAGGTCCGGATAAAGAAAAGCAGGGTGCCCTGTGGACACTCCTGCTACTCAAACCTAAAACTTAACTATCGAAGAAACATTTTTTCATTTATCCGGCCCGGAGGTATGCAGATGGCTTCTCTCTTTTTCTTCTATCTGCATCGTGTTTATCTGATTCAGGCTTATCTGCCTCAGACTCCCTGCCTCAGGTTTGTCTGCCTCAGGCTTATCTGTCTCAGACTCCCTGCCTCAGGTTTGTCTGCCTAAAGCTACCTGCCCCTTGTTCACCGCCCCGGGTTCTTCTGCCACTTTTTCTCTGGTCCGGGTTCTTCTGCCACTTTTTCTCTGGTCCGGGTTCTTCTGCCACTTTTTCTCTGCCCCGGGTTCTTCTGCCACTTTTTCTCTGCCCCGGGTTCTTCTGCTCCGGGTTCTCACGATCCCTGAACTTCTTTTCACCAGATGAGCATCCCGTAATGGCTGCTTTTACTTAAGCCTTCACAAAACTGAGATAACAGCTGCCAGACTCCTTTTCGTATAATAAAGACTTAAATGATAATCTAATATTGCATATTGAGGTGTTAATGTTTTGTTAAAGGGGATCCGCCTTGAATCTGCTCCATCCGGATTCCGAAATTTTTCCGATAGCAGAGTGTATGTTTTTAAAGCATACTCATGTTGGGTAAATAAAAAATATTGTAACTTGCACATTGAAATTACACATATATGGTTAATTCATACAGATACAGATTTATGTTAAATCGCCTGGGTCGCAGGTTGTATGAGTGCCGTATGTTCTATGCTCAATCCTGACATTAGTTCCCCGTGACCGGAGTTTTGCATCCGGTATACTCAGTTTTTTATTTTCAAGGGATAAGAATGTTTATGAAAGGATTGGTTTTCAATATTAAGCGATACGCAATACACGACGGGCCCGGTATAAGGATAACATTCTTCCTGAAGGGTTGTCCTCTTAACTGTTGGTGGTGTCACAACCCTGAAGGCATTTCGCCGAAGCCGCAGAGGGTGGAAAGGATTGACAGAATAGGAGAGAGAGAGTTCAGGGTTACCGAGGAGGTCGGGAAATACTACACGGCAGGAGAGTTGCTCACTATTGCTGAAAAGGAGAGGGTTTTTATGGAGGAATCGGGTGGAGGAGTAACCTTATCAGGCGGTGAGCCCCTGATGCAGGCCGATTTTCTTGTTGAGTCACTCAGTCTGTTTAAGGATGCGGGAATGCATACTACCCTGGATACCTCCGGATATGCATCAAACAGTGTAATGAACAGGGTGATGCCGCTTACCGACCTGTTTCTTTTTGACCTTAAGCACCTTGACAGTGACCGGCATACTGAATTTACAGGGGTGGGCAATGAACAGATACTTGAGAACCTTGATTTGCTGATAAGGGAGAAGAAGAAAATCTTCCTGAGGTTTCCGGTAATACCGGGTTTTAATGATGACAGTGAGCATCTTCTCCGGGTAAGGGATTTTGTGGGTGGAATGAACAGGGATTTTGTGACCGAAATGGATCTGCTGCCTTACCATCATATCGGATCCTCAAAGTATAAACGATTCAATATGGAATACAGGATGAGTGGCACTGGTCAGCCTTCAGGCAGCAGGATGCATGAGCTGAAAGAGTTTTTCGGGGAGAACGGATTAACAGTCAGAATAGGGGGCTGAGACCTGAAAAACAGAAGAAAAATCAGACTGAAAAAAATAATCAGAAAGCAAAGAGAAGTAGTTGTGCCAGGTGAAGGTCACAAAAGCAAATCAGGGTTTTAATAATTACGGAATTAACAGATTAATAATATGGTACTAAGTGAAAGAGTAAGAAAACTGAGAGATGAGAGTCTTAATGCCGTTGAGACCATCTCAGCAGAAAGGGCAGTGCTGGTTACAAAATTTTATGCCAGCGATGAGGCCAGAGAATTGTGTGCCCCTGTAAAGCGCGCAAGGGCTTTTGACTATATTCTGAGGCACAAGAAGATTTGCATCAATGATGGTGAACTGATAGTGGGTGAGAGGGGGCCTGCACCCAAGGCAACACCTACTTATCCTGAGATCAGCCTGCATTCCCTTGAGGATCTTGATGTTCTTGACAGCAGGGAGAAAGTCTTCTTCAAGGTTGATGATGAGGTCAGAAATATCTACCGGGATGAGATAATACCATTCTGGAAGGGAAAAAGCAATCGTGACCGCATAATGGAGTATATGACACCTGCCTGGAAAAAGGCATATAAGTCAGGGGTGTTCACCGAGTTCCAGGAGCAGAGGGCACCGGGTCACACGGTACTGGGATACAAGCTTTTCAAAACAGGATTCAGGGATCTGAAGAGGGAGATAGAGGAGAGTCTGCAGGGACTCGACTATTTCAGTGATCCTGCAGCATCTGATAAGAGGGATGAGCTGAAGGCAATGGATATCGCGTGTGATGCCATTATTATGTATGCAGAGCGTCATGCAGAGGAGCTTGACAGGCTGGCAGCAGATTGCCAGGACAACACCAGGAAGGGTGAACTGAAGGAGATGGCGCGTGTTTGCCGCAAAGTGCCTGCCAGTGCCCCGGAAACATTTCATGAGATGCTTCAGCACTACTGGTTTATTCACCTTGGTGTGGTGACAGAGCTGAATCCGTGGGACTCTTTTAATCCAGGCAGGCTCGATCAGCACCTTTTCCCGGTTTACAGTAATGACCTTAAGAACGGAGTTGTTACAAAGGAGCAGGCATGGGAGTTTCTCGGAAGCTTCTGGGTTAAATTCAATAACCATCCCGCTCCTCCAAAGATCGGTGTAACAGCACTGGAGAGCAATACATATACCGATTTCTGTCTTATTAACCTTGGTGGCGTAACACCTGAAGGAACAGATGCTGTAAATGAGATGTCCTATATGCTTCTTGATGTGATCAGGGAGATGAGGATACTTCAGCCCAGTTCAATGGTTCAGATAAGCAAAAAAAATCCTGACAGGTTTGTGCACAAGGCACTGGATATTATCAGGACAGGCTTCGGTCAGCCCTCCTGCTTTAATACCGATGCAATCATTCAGGAGCTTCTCAGACAGGGTAAATCAATTACCGATGCAAGGAA
This sequence comes from Bacteroidales bacterium, assembly GCA_020201035.1. GTDB lineage: Bacteria > Bacteroidota > Bacteroidia > Bacteroidales > VadinHA17 > JAIVHO01. Next base: position 295,152 of record JAIVHO010000031.1, on the reverse strand, counting down.
CGGCGGAGCTTCGGGGTGCGTTGAAACAGGCGCCTTCGGGACAGAGAGCTACTGGCTGTCAGGTTATTTTAATCTGCCCAAGGTGCTTGAGGTGACACTGAATGATGGTACAGATAAACGTACCGGTGAGGTTATCGGATTAAGAACCGGTTGCGTAAAGGAGTTCACCACTTTCGGGGAACTGATGGAGGCATTTAAGACACAGCTCAACTACTTTGTGGATATCAAGGTGAGGGGCAATAATGTTATTGAGTCCCTGTTTGGCAAGTTCCTGCCCGTGCCTTTCCTTTCGCTGCTGGTGGAGGATTGTATTGCCAACGGACGCGACTATAATTGCGGAGGGGCAAGATACAATACAACCTATATACAGGGTGTGGGCCTTGGCAGCATTACCGATATGCTTACCTCCATCAGGTATAATATCTATGACAAGCGCAAATTCGGATGGGCACAGATGCAGGAGGCAATGAAGGCCAACTTTGAGGGTCATGAGGATATGCAGTATGAGTTCATTTTCAATACACCCAAATACGGGAATGATGATGATTATGCTGATGAAAATGCCGTGCAGGTATTTGAAATATTCTACGATGCCGTTAACGGGAGATCTACCCCAAGGGGAGGTGTTCACAGGATAAACCTGTTGCCTACCACTTCGCATGTCTATTTTGGAAGCGTAATAGGAGCAACACCTGACGGAAGGAAACAGTATGTGCCTCTGTCAGAAGGTATAAGTCCGTTCCAGGGTGTTGACAGACTCGGGCCTACCGCCGTAATCAAATCAGCATCAAAGCTTGATCACCTGAGAACAGGTGGTACACTGCTTAACCAGAAGTTCAGTCCCCAGTTTTTTAACGAGGAGGGGAGCTACGAGAAGCTTACGGCGCTGATCAGAAGCTACTTCAGGCTTGACGGACACCATATTCAGTTTAATGTGGTTGATGCCGATACTCTCAGGGATGCACAGGCTCACCCTGAACTGTATGGCGACCTTATTGTGAGGGTAGCAGGATACAGTGACTACTTTAATGATCTGGGCGAAGATCTTCAGAATGAGATTATCAGGAGAACCGCTCACGAATCGATGTAAAAACCAACTTGAAAAAATCAGTTTATGTTTAAAAAAGAGACTTACAGGCAAAGAAGAGAGAGACTAAGAAAAGATGTCGGATCAGGTGTTATCCTTCTGCTGGGTAATGATGAAAGCCCGATGAACTACTATGACAATACCTACCATTTCAGGCAGGACAGCACCTTCCTCTATTTTATGGGTATGAATTACCCCTTTATGGCCGGGATACTCGATTGCGAAACAGGTGAAGAGATACTGTTCGGAAATGACCTTACCGTTGAGGATTTTGTATGGATGGGTCCGCAGCCGACAATAGCAGAGCGTGCATTACCATATGGAATTGAGAAGACGGGAACGCTTAAGGAGCTTGTAGAGATGCTGGGAAAATTTTCCTCAAAGGGTCGCACGATTCATTTTCTACCGCCTTACCGGCCTGAGAACAGGATCAAACTGTTTGAGTGGCTTGGTGTGCTGCCTGCCGAAACTCATGCCGAATCATCAGAAGAGCTGGTTCTGGCGGTAGTGGCACAGAGAAACTACAAGAGTGCTGAAGAGATTGCGGAAATAAGTAAGGCTACAGATATATCAGTAGACATGCATGTCACAGCCATGCGTATGGCGGAACCCGGTGTTACAGAGGCCGAAATTGCGGCTGCAGTGACTGCAGTGGCTGAGTCAGCAGGCTGCAGGATCTCCTTCCCTGTTATAGCCACTATAAACGGGCAGACTCTGCATAATCATTACCATGGAAACACCCTTAAGAGCGGTGATATGTTCCTGCTTGATGCCGGTGCTGAGCTGCCGTCAGGTTATGCAGCTGACCTGTCAAGTACTGTACCTGTGGATCCGCACTTTACTCCCCTGCAGAGAGATATTTATAACCTTACCCTGCAGAGCCACAACAGGTCAATAGAGATGTTAAAGCCGGGAATCGCTTTCAGGGAGGTTTATCTTGAGTCAGCGCGTGTGATAGTGCGCGGACTGAAGGATATGGGACTGATGAAAGGCGATGTTGATTCTGCTGTTGAGAATGGTGCTCATGCCTTGTTCTTCCCGTGCGGACTGGGTCATATGATGGGAATGGATGTCCATGATATGGAAGATCTGGGTGAGAAATATGTTGGATGGGCAGGCGAAACCAGGCCAACACAGTTTGGGATCAAGTCGCTCCGACTGGGTCGCAAGCTTGAGCCAGGGTTCGTTATTACCATTGAACCGGGGATCTATTTTATTCCTGAACTGATAGACCAGTGGAGATCTACAGGTCATAACAGTGAATTTGTTGATTTTGAAAAGGTTGACAAGATGAGGAATTTTGGCGGTATCCGTAATGAGGAGGATTTCCTTATTACAGAGACAGGCTTCAAACTACTGGGTAAGAAAAAGCCCAAATCCATTGAGGATGTGGAAGCCGAGCATGCGAAAGGTTTACCACTCTAGCAAAAAGCGGTTAGCAGTTATTTTCCCCGGTACCGGTCACCTGAAAACGGTCACAATATGTTGGTCGCCCGGAAACGGTTACCTGAAAACGGTCACAATATGTTGGTCGCCCGGAAACGGTTACCTGAAAACGGTCACAATATGTTGGTCGCCCGGAAACGGTCACCTGAAAACGGTTACCATATGTTGGTTGCCCGGAAACGATCACCTGAAAACGGTCACCTTTCAGCCGGTATGGGGATCTGTTTCTTTTTCAGGGTTTGCAGGCACCACGCCTGAGGTAAAGCTGTCAATTTTTATGGCATAGATAGTAACAAGCAGTGGCATAATAAGATAAAACATCCGTGCAATATCGGTTGATAGAAGCATTTGAAGGAGCACTACAGCTGTATACCACCACATATAGGAAGGGAGCGTGCCGAATATTTTTCCGGCAATGTCTCCCTTTTTTGAGGGTAGCAGGAGCAGCACAACCCATATCCCGGTTACCGAAAGCAGTTGATAAAGGCCGTGAAGTGAGAATATTTTTATCAGGGAAGTCCCTATATATTCAATGTGAGAGGGACCGGCAATGACTCCTTCCCTGAAACTGAGACCGGCAAAATAATCAAAGAGGAACCTGAAGGTGAAGACCAGCGTCCCGGAGATCAGGAACCAGAGGATCACTCTCCATTTTTTTACAGGGGCATAGAAGAGTACCAGGGGCGCCATAATGATGTATGACTCTTTAGCCCAGGGGCCCAGTATTATTGAAATAAGAATAAAGGCACTGTTTTTCTCCCTTATTCCAAGCAGGGCAAGTGTGATAGCAACAAAGTAGAGGGAGTCGGTCAGTGGCCACCCGGTAAAGATGGCTGTCCATCTGCAGGTAAGAAGAGCCAGCAGTGCCAGCAGCACAGGAATATCTGATGAGACCCATGTAAGAGCCAGCCTGTACACAAGCAGGGCAAAGAGTGACATCATCAGGGAGTTGACAATCAGAAAACTAAGGTGCAGGGAGTACTCATTCGGACCTGTTTCAGGCTTCACCTTTTTCATTACTCTTCCAACAACCATATCGAGCGATCCTGCAATAACCGGGATAATAATACGGTACCGCCTTACAGCACTCTGGTCAAAATCTCCTTTGGCAAGGGCGAGGTATGTCTGGCAGTCAACGCATTCATCCTGAATGAGTTTATCCATTGACTCCCAGGCTGGTCCGCTTATCACGGCAAGGGCAAGGAGAAATACAAGGAGAGGTTTATTGTTGAGGATTGAAGGCATCGATCTGTTTATCGGTTCGTGAGATGAAGGTAAAAAATATTTTTTCCGCCTCTCTGTGAAAGGCCGGCAACACGACTGCGGCCCGGTAGTGACTATATCCCGGCAGACAGGGTGTGATGCTGTGGCAGTGGCCAGGAGTCTGGCCGGGAAGCTTAACCGCAGGTATGAGACATCAGCCTGGCACTGGATCGATAAGGAGGTGCTGATGAATGCTGCACGGCAACTTGAAACTGATACATCACGGGTTGAGAGTTATATTGCAGGTCATGAATTGTCAGGACTGTCGGAAATGCTGATGGCTGTATCAGGACGTTTTGTCAGCGATATGAAAGTGAGGAAGGTTATCAGGGAGGTACTGCTTACCATCTGCAATGAGGGTGAGGCAATTATTGTAGGCAGGGGAGGTGTCTCGGTGGCTCATAAGGTTGTGAATTCCCTTCACATAAGGCTGGTGGCCCCTTTCTACTGGCGCGTTGAGAATATTATGAAGAAGAGAAATCTTACCATAGAGGAGGCAGAAGAATTTGTTGTGGATACCGATGAAAAGAGGTATAATCTTATTGTTAACTTTATGGATAAGAAACCATTAAACTTGGATTACCTGTTTGATGCAACCATAAACAGAAGTTCATACAGCGTTGACCAGATTGCGGAGATAATCACCGTTATGTATGGCAAACGGGTGGAGGCCATAAAAAATCTCTCACAGGATAGTGAGTTGATGAAGCGGTATTAATCTGAGTTGATGAAGCGGTATTAATCTGAGTTGATGAAGCGGTATTAATCTGAGTTGATGAAGCGGTATTAATCTGATGAAAGGGTACTACAAAGAAAAAGCTGCCCCTTGCGGACAGCCTCTCTTTTTTTTACCTCAAATATTACAGTTAGTCGTTATACTCGATCTCCTCAACCGCGCAGGTAGATATTGCGTTTATATGTTCCCTTACCCTGTGGTCAAGTTCTTTGGTGTAGGCATCCCAGTCGGTTATCATAGTCCGTGCTACCCCTGTTTCAATAGCAGCTTTTGCAACGGCCGGGGCCACCCTTGATATAAGTCTGAGGTCAAGTGGTTTGGGGATGATATAATCTCTTCCGAACTCAAGCTTGTCTACATTATATGCCTTTGCAACCTCATCCGGAACGGGCTCCTTTGCAAGCTCGGCCAGTGCATATGCAGCAGCCAGCTTCATCTCCTCGTTGATGTCAGATGCCATAACATCAAGTGCTCCCCTGAAGATAAAGGGGAATCCCAGAACATTATTTACCTGGTTGGGATAGTCGGATCTACCGGTAGCAAAAATCAGATCGTCGCGGGTTGCCATTGCATCTTCGTATGAGATTTCAGGATTGGGGTTGGCCATGGCAAAAACAATAGGTTCGGGGGCCATGGAGGCAAGCATCTCCTTTTTAAGAGTCCCGGCAACAGACAGACCAAGGAAAAGGTCTGCTCCAACGCATGCTTCAGCAAGTGTTGAAATATCCCTGTCGGTGGCGAACTCAGCCTTGTACTTGTTGATATCAGTCCTTTTTTTGGTAATAACACCCTTACTGTCAACCATTACAATATTTTCCCTCTTTACGCCGAGGGCTACATAGAGCTTGGAGCATGAGATAGCACTTGCTCCGGCACCGTTAACAACCATTTTCACCTCTTCAATCTTTTTGCCTGAGATGGCCAGTGCATTCAGAAGTCCTGCTCCTGAAATAATAGCCGTACCGTGCTGGTCGTCATGGAAAACAGGAATATCAAGCATCTCCTTTAGTCTCTCCTCAATTTCAAAACACTCCGGCGCCTTGATATCTTCAAGATTGATTCCCCCGAAAGTGGGGGCTATCTGCCTGCAGAACTCGATCATTTTTTCAGGATCTTTCTCTTCTACTTCGATATCAAATACATCAACATCAGCAAATACCTTGAAGAGCAGACCTTTACCCTCCATTACAGGCTTTCCTGACATGGCACCTATATCACCCAGGCCAAGTACTGCTGTCCCGTTTGAGATTACCGCTACCAGGTTTCCTTTTGCTGTGTATTTATACGCATCCATTGGATTTGCCTCTATTTCAAGACATGGATGGGCAACCCCGGGTGTGTAGGCGAGGCTGAGATCGAACTGTGTTCTGTAGGGTTTTGTGGGGATTACCTCTACTTTTCCCTTGCGTCCTGTACTGTGGTACCTGAGCGCATTTTCCTTTGTTACTTTTGGCATAATTTGATGGTGTTAGATTGTGTGTTTAATTATTTATGAGTTCAGAATAATTTCTTGTTATTTCTTCAGGTATAAAAATCACATCACTGCTCTCTGCATCATTGGTATCAACTGCTGTCAGTCGTCTGCCTGCCGCCTTAAAACTGTTATATCCCAGTGGAATCATAAGATCCCTTATCAGGCTCCTGTTTTCCCTTGCTATCTCAATCTGGATTACCGGTCTGGATTTTGTAACCAGTGGCATAAGCGCGGGAAATAGTTTTGCTTCATACCCTTCAATATCGCATTTAATATAGTGAACAGTTCCGATATTCCCAAACAGTTCAGCAGGGCTCTTTATCTCTACATTCCAGCCGCTGTCCTGAACCGGTTCATTTTCTGCCGTTACAGTGCTTCCCGCAGGTGAAAATTGACTACCGTATGGTTTCTCTGCCTCACCGGTAATCCGGGTGAGACCATGACGTGTTTTGTCGTTTCCCGGTATTGCCATTCTGGCCCTGCCGCTGCTTACTCCCAGCGCATAGGGCACCACTTCCACCCAGGGGAGGTTTTTAATATTCCGCCTGAGAATAATACGGTAGTCATCCACAGGCTCAACTGCGTAAAGCTTTCCTTTCTCGCCGGTTGCTTTTCCCAGGATAACCGAGTAATATCCCAGGTTGGCACCTATATCAATAATGACCCAGCCCCTTTTGACAAGTGACGGGGCCAGATAGTGCGTGTCAAATTTATTGAAGAGCTTAAGGAGTCCTGTACGGTAGAACAGGAAGAAGAGAGAACTGACAATCTTCAGGTAGTTCCGCTTTCCGGCCAGCTTATATAAAAGAGTCTTTAAAAATTTCAATGTCAGCATTTTTTAAGTCGGGTCTCTCACAGTTCAGGTATCTTCGTTGCAGGTACTGTTGTTTTGGCTTAATCGTCTGGTTGTTAATTAAAAAACAGTACTGATTTTTAAACAATAAAACCCTGTTTAGCGTGATTGGTCTACTGTTTAATTTGATTTTTTCTACCGGTTTTTCTACCGGCGATACCCGAACTATCGCATTACTCAATAACATTACTAATTTATGATATAATTAGTAGAAGGAAAAGAAAAGATATCCATGGTTTATATGTCGCAAAACATAAAACAGTACACTTCAGATCAAAAAAAGCCCGCCCCGGCAGGGGCAGGCTAAAAGCAAATAGAATTGGCAATCAAAAGGTTTTACTGTCGGTAAATTTAATTACAGCTGATTATCTGTCAGATCTTTTCTGTTTCAACTACCTTTCCAAGTATATCGGCGTAGGGTATCATAAGGAATTTCTTCCCTTCATACTCCAGTTCACTACCTGCAAAGGGTTTATAAAAAACAGTGTCTCCGATACTAATTTCCGGTTTCTCAATACCGCTGATTGCTGCAACCCTGGCAAACTGTGGTTTGTCCTGCGCAGTGTCAGGGATGATAATACCAGAAGCGGTCTTCTCTTCAGCAGCTTTCTCCAGTTCAAGGAGAACGTGCTGGTTAATTGGCTGTAATTCTCTCATTTTGATTCTGTTTTTGTTTTAAGTAATACTTCATCTATTGCCTTTTTAAATATCTCTTTCGTAGCTTCGGGTGTCTGTCCTATGCCGCTGAATACCTGTGGATTGCCATCCATGGGAATAAGCATAAATGTAGGAAGGCTCTGTATCCCGAAAACGGATGATAGTTCACGCTCTTTTTCTGTATCTATTTTATATACATATATTTTTCCCTCATACTCTTTTGCCAGCTCATCCAGTATCGGTGAGGCAATACGGCAGGGCTGACACCAGTCGGCATAAAAGTCAACTATGGCCGGCAGATCTCCCTCATATTTCCACTCTTCACTGTTGGCCTCGTAGTTGAAGACTTTTTTTATAAAATCTGATCTGTTAAGGTTAATAGTGCCTTTGGCGTCTGACGGATCTCCTGATTTATCTGATGATTCTGCTGCAGTGAGGCCCCCATCAGTGCCTGATACTCCCTTCTCTGAATTGTTTTTCTTCTCTGAAGCATTGGTATCTGAACAACCGGCCAGTACTACCGATGCTGTCATTAATATTGCTAATAGCGCTTTTCTGTTCATTTTAATCTGTTTTATGATGTGGTTAATAATTTCTGTTTTGCGGACTTTCTACAGGCTTTTTTTTCTCTCTTTCTATTGGCCTGATTATCGTTCTTTTCTTTGGCTTTTCCTTCTCTCTTTCCTTCTCTCTTTCCTTCTCTCTTACGCTTTATCTCTCTTTAACCTAACTTTCTTTCTGCCTGCTTTAAGTCCACTTTGTGGTTATAAGCCAAGCATCTGGTCTATACTCTTTTTGTCAAATCCAACGATAATCCTGCCGTTAATATCTGTTTGAGGCACACCTTGCTGACCGCTTTTCTTTACCATAAGTTCAGCTGCTTTCTGATCCTTTGAAACATCAATGTCCCTGAATGAGATTCCTTTTTCCCTCAGATAGTTCTTTAATGTTGTACACCATGAACATGATGGAGTAGTATAGACAGTAACGCTTTTTGACTCCTTGCCCTGTGAAACTGTTACTGCTGATCCTCCTGAGAATAGTGATGAGTAAAAACCGGTTCCGTTACAGCCCTTGTAAACCCTCTTTGCTGACCCCTTCTCAAGCTCTACCAGAACCGGAACACTGTCCACCCCAAGCCTGGTATGAATATCCCTGGTTCTGTTTACATCCGCAATGTAAACATATCCTGTCTCTTCAGTTGCCTCTGTATCAATAAGTGACCTCAGGGCACATTCACTGAGTTCGCTTCCGCTGCGGTACAATAGCAGCCACTCCCTGTTTTTTTCCCGGGTAGCACCCAAAAGGTGGTCAAATGATTCTGTGTCGATGGTCTTCATTACCTGAACCTGATTTTTTGTTTTTCGTTTTTAATCCACCTTCGCGTTCCGCTTCGGCGGACGAGAGGGTGTGGGTAAATTCCCCGGGGCTTGCCCCGGAAAGAAGGGTCCAGGGCTTGCCCTGGGGGATAATACCATTTAATAATACCATTTAATAAAACTATTTAATGAACCTTCTTTTAATTCTGTTTCTAATGCAAATATACACATATATACATATACTGTGCCATGTTTGTTTTAACCGAATATTTGACATGGTTGCGGTAAAATTGTCAGACAGTGGTAGGGTAATGGTCGGTCTGCTTGGTTTGTATATAGGGTTTATGTATGGCGAATAGTCAAACCGGAAAAATAGTTGAGTATTTTGAATAGTAAATCAGGAAAACAATTAAGTAGATGAATATGAAGTTGAAAAAGAACATAGCCCTTAGTGAGTCAGGGTTTGTATTTGACCCTACAACGGGCGACTCCTACTCTCTGAATCAGGAGGCCAGGGAGGTTGTACGACTTATGAATGAAGGAAAGGAGTTAAGTGAAATTACCGATTACATGGTAAGCATTTATAATGTAGGACGAAACGATTTTGAAAAGTATTTCTTTGATTTTGCATCCATGTTGCGGCAATTCAGACTTCTGGAAGATGAACAGGATTAAGGTTACAGTGGCCCTGACCGGGCTTAATAATACAGATAATCCGGGTCCTGGTGTTCCTGTAATCAGAGGTATACGTGATTCGGCGCTGTTTGATCCCAGGATCGTGGGACTTGCCTACGAGAGTATGGAGCCTGCGATTTATATGCATGATATAGTTGATCATACCTATCGGATTCCATATCCCTCAGAGGGTGCGGAGATCCTGATAAGGAAGGTGCTTGAGATCAATGAAACCGAGATGATAGATGTACTGATTCCTAATTTTGATGCTGAATTGCTTGCTTTTATGAAAGCTGAGCAACAGCTCAGGGAGGCGGGGATCAAAACATTTCTTCCTCGCATAGAGCAGTTTGAAGAGAGGCAGAAGTCCAATCTACCCTCTTTCGGAAAAAAATACGGGATAAATGTTCCTTTCAGCAAGGAGGTGGTGTCGCAGTCAGACCTTGATTCGCTGCGTGATGATTTTGAGTATCCGCTCGTTGTAAAGGGCAGGTATTATGACGCCTATATTGCCTATAACAGGGAGCAGACCGGGATATATTTTTCCCGGGTTGCTGCCAAATGGGGCCTTCCGGTGATTATTCAGGAGTTTGTCAGGGGGACAGAGGTAAATGTTGTGGCCCTTGGGGATGGTGAGGGTAATACAATAGGGGCGGTGCCGATGCGCAAGCAGTATATAACTGACAAGGGAAAGGCATGGTCTGGTGTAACGCTTGATGATAAACGGATGCTGGACCTGACACATGACCTTATCAATGCAACAAAGTGGAAGGGAGGGATGGAGCTGGAGCTTATAAGATCTGAGGAAAACAAATTTTTCCTGATAGAGATAAATCCAAGGATACCTGCATGGGTCTACCTTGCTGTTGGGGCAGGACAAAATCTGCCTGAGGCACTTGTGAAACTGGCTCTGGGGATGGAGGTAAAGCCTTTTAAGACATATCAGACAGGCAAGGTATTTATAAGGTACTCTTATGATCTTATTACCGATATAAAAGAGTTTGAGAAACTCTCAATGGAGGGTGAACTGTGACGGATTAACCTGGACCAGCTTTATGCCGGTATCAGTATTAGAGCAGGCCAGGGTAATAGCCAGGCTATAAAAAGCAGAGGGACAATTTATTAAATACAACACAATAATCGTAAGAGATGGAAAAGAAAGAATTTGAAAGGCCATATATTAAAAAAATCAGAGCGGGTGTCCCGAGTAAATTTGGCATGCCGGTACAGGCTGAACCGGTGACACATATTGACGGGGTGCCGGTAGCGGAGCTGATAACGGATTTCGGCTCACCCCTGTTTGTTATTTCAGAAAAGAGTATCCGCAGAACATACAGGGAGGCTCTGGAAGCTTTCAGAAGCAGGTATCCGGAGGTGCAGTTTGCATGGTCATATAAAACCAATTACCTGGATGCTGTATGCAGGACATACCACAGTGAAGGCTCGTGGGCAGAGGTTGTATCAGGATTTGAATACGATAAGGCGCTTTCAAACGGGATCAAAGGCTCACAGATAATTTTTAACGGACCTGAAAAAAGTCGGGACGATATAGTAAAGGCAACAGAGAACAACTCCCTGATTCATATTGATCATTTTGATGAACTTTATATGGTTACCGAGGTGGCTGAAACCCTTGGAAAGAAGCCTCGGGTGGCAATACGCATAAATATGGATACAGGTATCTATCCTATGTGGGACCGCTTCGGCTTTAACTATGAAAACGGTGAGGCATGGGATGCAATCAACAGGATAATGATGACAGGCAAGCTGGAGCTCACAGGTCTCCATACCCACATAGGCACCTACATGCTCGCTGTAAATGCTTACGCAGTGGCAGCATCAAAGCTGGCAGACCTTGCAGTACGCATTGAACGCAAATATGAAACATCAATTAAGTATATTGATATGGGCGGTGGCTTTGCTTCACGGAACACCCTTAAGGGAGCATATCTCCCGGGAAGGGATACTGTACCCTCATTTGATGATTATGCAAACGCAATTACGGGAGCTCTCCTCAATTCGGAGATCAACCCCGGCAGACTTCCCCTGCTGATTCTTGAGACAGGACGGGCACTGGTTGATGATGCCGGTTACCTGCTGGGAACAGTACTGGCCAACAAGAGACTTTCAGACGGCAGGCGGTCAACAATTATAGATGCCGGAGTCAATATATTATTTACATCATTCTGGTATGAGCATGAGTTCTATCCGGCAAAGCACACATCGGATCATCTTGAGGAGACCACAATCTACGGGCCTCTCTGTATGAATATTGATGTCCTGAGGGAATCAGTGGCTTTTCCTCTTCTGCGGCGTGGCGACAATTTCGTGGTTAAGAGGGTAGGTGCCTATAATATGACACAGTGGATGCAGTTTATCACTCTCAGGCCTGCTGTAGTGATGATTGACGAAGCTGGTAAACCTCATATAATAAGAGAACGTGAAACTGTAGATACAGTAACACATAATGAGATTGTTCCAACCCATCTGAAGAGTGAATGAAACGGACAACAGGACAATTTGGCGAGAGTATACTGAACAGCTATTCACAGATATTCTTTTCTGACAACAGAGTGTTTGCCCTGATGTTGCTGGGTGTCTCCTTTACCGATCTCTATGCAGGTATTTACGGGTTGCTGGCAGTACTGGTAACTTCTCTGACCGGGTTTGCCATGGGGTTTGACCGTAATACCGTGGCAAAAGGGCTGTATGGGTTCAACAGCCTGCTGGTGGGACTGGGACTGGGAATCTATTTTCAGCCGGGAATTGTTCTGACTCTGATAATCATTTTGTCGGCCATTTTTACATTTTTTATCTCTGTGGCAATGCAGGGGATAATAGGAAAGTATAACCTCCCTTACCTGAGCGTCCCGTTTATTCTGGCCGCATGGATGGTTACACTGGCAACAAGAGAGTTCACCACCCTGGGCATAAGCGAAAGAGGTATATTTACAATTAATGAAATGTATATCCTGGGAGGTGGCCGTATGGTGGCGGTATATGAGTGGTGGAACAGCATAGGGATCGCAAGACCGCTCAGGATCTATTTTATAAGCCTTGGAGCCATTCTTTTTCAGTACAATACCCTTGCCGGGATGATTATTGCGGCCGGACTCCTGTTTCACTCCCGTATATCATTTTCTCTCTCCCTGCTGGGATTCTTTACGGCCTATCTTTTTTATGGAATAACAGGTACGGGAATATCCGATTTCAGTTACAGTTATATCGGGTTTAACTACATTCTTACATCTATTGCAATAGGAGGGTTTTTTGTTATTCCTTCATACCGATCCTATTTCTGGGTTGTACTGATGGTTCCGCTGGTGGCCCTGCTAACGATAAGCCTCTCGTCGGTATTTGCAATTTTCAGCCTGCCGCTGTTTGCCCTTCCCTTTAATCTGGTGGTGCTGCTCTTTATCTATGTGCTTAAGTTCAGAACCAGGCCCTCTCCCTCCCTTGCCGAGGTAGTTATTCAGCAGAACTCACCTGAGAGAAATCTCTATTCATATGTTAATGAACTGTACAGGTTCAGATACGGAGTTACTCCGGTAAAGCTCCCTTTCTTTGGAGTTTGGGAAGTATCACAGGGATATGAGGGTGAGTATACTCATAAGGGTGACTGGAAATATGCATGGGATTTTGTAATTACAGATTCCAAAGGGTTGCAGTTTAAGGGTGAAGGGCTTGAACTTTCTGATTATTATTGCTTTGACAAGCCGGTGATTGCTGTTGCCGACGGAGTGGTGGAGTATGTCGAAAACGGAATAAAGGATAATATTACGGGTGAGGTTAACCTGGTGAAAAATTGGGGCAACACAGTGATAATCAAACATGCCGATTATCTCTATTCAAAGATCAGTCATCTGCGTGCCGGTTCTGTTACAGTAAATGAGGGCGACAAGGTTGTTCAGGGTGAGGTGATAGGACATTGCGGCAACTCAGGACGTTCACCATATCCTCATCTCCATTTCCAGATGCAGGCAACACCATGGATAGGGTCGCGTACAATAAAATACCCCCTCAGCTACTATATCCATCATGAGGGGGAGAGTACGTTCTCATTAAAAAATTATTATGCACCGGCTGAGGGTGACAGGGTTTCCAATGCCGTCGTTAATGATCTTGTAAAGAGTGCTTTTAAATTTATTCCGGGACGCGATATCCGGTTCAGGGTTTCGGTTAACGGGAAAGAGATGGATGAAACCTGGGAGGCAGCTGTTGATGAGTATAATAACCGGTATCTGCGGTGCAGCGAGACCGGATCGGTGTCATGGTTTGTGAATGATGGCAACATGTTGATATTCAGGCATTATGACGGCGGTAGGCGCGATTTTCTATACTGGGTGCATCTGTCCCTCTACAGGGTTCAGCAGGGCTTTTATCCCGGATTGAAACTGCATGACAGGTATCCGCTTAATCTGTATGTACGACGGTGGCTGCAGTTCTTTCAGGATTTTGTCGCTCCTTTCTTCTTGTTTGTCAGGTCTGAATACCAGCTATTTTACAAAAGTACTGACAGTGAAATTTCTCCCACGCGGATAGTATTGGAATCGGTGCACACAAACAGGGTAGCCGGCTTTGTTACGCGTGAAACACGATCTGAGATAGTAATAACTGAATCCGGAATATCCAGGATAAGTATTAAAGGGAAGGGAATTAATATCATGGCGGAATGCAGAGAGCAGGTTTAATAATACTTTTTGCAGTGATATCACTGCTTGCGGGTGCACAGGGAAAGAAGAGCTTTTTCTACTATGACTCACTTACATATACCATGTATGAACAGAGTGACTGGCGCAGTCTCACAGGTGAGGGCAGGAGAGCTCTCTCTCTGGGATATGATTATTACTACATGAGAATGAGGATCGGGATAAGCCTTTTCGAAAGGCGACAGTATCTCTATGCGATACCCTATTTCAGAAAAGCACTTGAGTTTAATGAAGGTGATCCAGTGGCCACATCATACCTGTACTATTCATGGCTCTATGCAGGAGAACCACTTACAGCATCTGCTATTGCCGCAGATATGCCGTACGATCAGAGAAAACTTTACGGTATCGATTCAACCGCAAAAAACAGGATGTGGGGTGAATACCTTTTTCATAATGCCCGCAGCGAGGAACTGGTATCAGCACCCTCCCTGGCGGAGGGTTACGGAGATAGTGGCAACCTGATTATTCCGCTCTGGTATTCAGGGACCACCTTTGCCTGGTCAGGAATTACAGGAGACAGAAGTGCCCTTACACTTGCCGCAACATATCTGCAAAAAAACAATCTGCTGGTATATAATGACGGTGGCTACAGTTACGACTACCCTGAACACAGGGTAAACCAGTTTCAGTTATATGCGGCTCTTTCCCTTGCCTCCGGGTCAGGGATTACATTTGAGCCGTCAATCCATTATCTGACGGCTGGATACTCACTGGTGAATATTACCACCGGCTATGGGATGACCCCGGGAGCCTGGCTGTACACGGTAAGAGAACATAATATTATCACCACACTGGCAGTACGCTCAACGACACGATTTATTTCGCTGTCAGGAGAAGCATCGTGGGCAGGATTTACATCCGGGTCGGGACTCCAGGCAGGAGGCACTCTGAAGATAATGCCTCTGGGAAATAAGACTCTCAGCATGGGAGCCTCGGCTGCGGTCAAGTCGCCTTCAGCTACCACCGGGGAGGAGAGTGGTATGGTTTACGGAGGATATCTGGGGGTTGTGGTTGCAGGCAGGGTCAGTCTGGATATTACAGCTCTTGGAGGTGATCTCAGGAATTATATTCACCGGTCGGGATCCGTAGTTTTCAACTCTGTAAACAGGACAGATTATCTGTTCTCAGGAATAGTCTCACTTCAGACTGGTAAATCCGGTCTGGTGCTTTACGGAGGTGCAGGGTACAGTTCAGGTTATACAGCATTTATTCCGGCCGGATCAGAGGTTCCGGATAATAATGAAACAAATTATAAATCAATATCAATAACAGGAGGTATATCATGGCTATTTTAAAATCTGTAAAAAAGGGAGCAATGCTCCTGATATTATTTTTTCTGTTCTCTCTAAGCTCAGAGAGTCAGACTTTTACCGAAATAAGAGATGCTTTCCAGAAGAGCTATATTGATGAGGCAACAGGGAACTACACTGAGGCAGCCAAATCCCTGAGGAATATATATAGCGAACAGTCATATGAGATTAATTTAAGGCTGGGATGGTTAACCTATCTCACGGGAAGTTTCACAGAATCCAGGGCATACTACAGCCGGGCAATTACCCTTATGCCCTATTCGGTTGAGTCAAGATTCGGATATGTTTATCCCGCTGCGGCTATGGGCAACTGGTCGGAGGTTATTGAACAGTATGAGAAGATTCTGGAGATAACCCCCAATAACTCGGTGGCAATGCACCGGCTGGGACTTATCTATTACGGAAGGGAAGATTATACAAATGCAATGAAATATTTTCAGAAAGTTGTTAACCTGTATCCTTTCGATTATGATGCCCTTTCAATGCTTGCATGGACAAATTACCGGGCAGGAAATTTACGGGAGGCACGTGTCCTTTTTCAGAAGGCACTGCTCAATACACCTAACGGAAGCTCTGCACTGGAGGGACTTGATCTGCTCAAATAGTTAACTGATTCTAATTATGGAGGGTAGGCCTGAAGGCTTACCCTTTTTTTTGATGGAATCTCTCTGACAGCCCGGACCTTTTTCTGTGGCATAAGCAGTGTTTTGCTTTTTTTAGCTGCTTATTTACTATATTTAAGCTATAATTCCGCACCAGTGACTCTATTTGTACCTACACTGCGGACGGGTAAATTATACCCCGACTATACTCATACTACGGGCGGGTAAATTGTGGGCGGGTGAATAATACCCACTGCTTTATGATATTGGCACTGCGGTAGGTTAAAAAAATATAGTAAAATGAAACGAACATGATATTATTTAAGCATAAATATCACAAAAGAATATGTTTAAAAAGTATTATGAGAAAGCGAAACGGTTCCATTCGTCCTCAAATTTTTAATCCACCTTCGCGTTCCGCTTCGGCGGACGAGAGGGTGTGGTTAAATTCCCCGGGGCTTGCCCCGGAAAGAAAGGTCCAGGGCTTGCCCTGGGGGATAATACCATTTATTTAACTTCTTGTCAGATAATTACAAAATTTTAAACGTATGAAATCAGAAGGATATTGCAGACGAAGTTTTCTGAGGAAATCAGCGTCAGCAGCATTTGCATTAACGGTGGTGCCAAGGCATGTTCTTGGCGGAAAAGGCTATACAGCACCATCAGAACAACTTACAAAAGGAGTAATAGGTCTGGGGGGTATGGGGAAAGGCCATATACCGTATGAGGGTACCAGAGTGGTTGCCATGTGTGATGTTGACCGCAAACATCTTGAATCAGCACTCTCAATTACAGGGAAAGGTGTTCCACTGTTCACCGATTTCAGGGAGATGATCCTGAGGCCTGATATTGATATTATTCATATTGCCACTCCACCACACTGGCATGGAATTATGTCGGTTATGGCAGCAGAGGCGGGCAAGGATATATGGTGTGAGAAACCAATGACCAGAACGATAGGAGAAGGCATTAAGGTTGTGGAGGCAGTCAGGAGAAACGGTGCAATGTTCAGGCTTAATACCTGGTTCAGGTTTAAGGATCAGTTCTACGGCCTGGGCACAACTGTTAAGCCTCTTAAGAAGATAATTGACAGCGGGGTGCTTGGCTGGCCACTGAAAGTGACAGTAAGCGGGGTTACCGGTTACGACTGGAAATTTTACTGGAGCGGGAAGCATAACCTTGAACCGCAGCAGGTTCCGGAGTGGCTTGATTATGATATGTGGCTTGGTCCGGCCCCTGTGAAGCCCTATAATGAAGCCAGGGTTCACGCTAATTTCAGGGGATACTGGGATTACGACGGGGGAGGTCTGGGGGATATGGGGCAGCACTACCTTGATCCGGTTCAGTATATGCTCGGGAAAGATCATACTTCACCTGTTTCAGTTGAGATTGATGCACCCCAGCAACACTATGATGCAGTAGGCTCATGGCGCAGGATTGAATATACTTATGCTGACGGATGCAGGATAATCCTTGATGGTGCCAACATGGACCGCGATGCTGCTTATATTGAGGGGCCAGATGGAAAAATATTTAAGGGATTCAGGTCAGATATCATGGATATTGAGAGGCTGGCAGAGTCTCTGCCTGATCCTGAGCCTGAAATAACCAGTTTCAGTGAATCGGTGCGTACCAGACAGAAATTTGCACTGAATGAGGTTAACGGTCACCGGTCGTGCACCCTGGTTAATCTTGGGATTACGGCGTTGCGCCTTGGACGCAACCTTAAGTTTGACCCGGTGAATCAGAGGTTTATTGATGATGAAGGTGCCAACAGGATGATTTTCCAGCCAATGAGACCACCCTGGAGCATTTAGACAGAATTAACAAAATTTTAAACGTATGAAAAATTTATTACTGCTGGCAGCACTGCTCATATTAGGACCTATGGCAGTTTCACAGGATGTAAGGAGCAGAGAGACTGAAGTGGCAGATCTGCTCGCCCGGATGCCGGTATATAACAGTAATGAACTGGAGAGGCAGATGAAAGAGATGACTCGTATGGGCAGTCAGGGCAGGGAGCGAATACTCTTATTGCTGAAGGTTCCAGGTAGTGGTGATGACACCCATGCCAGATTTGCCGTGGAGAGCTACTCACGTTATCTCTCTGTTCCGGAGAGAAGAGACCAGTCTGCCATATGGGAATCTGAATGTATAGCTTTCTTCAGGCGATCTGCTCTCCCTGAGATAAAAGAGTTCATGCTGGCACAACTTAGATATTCAGGAGGAAGTCAGTCGGCACAGCTGGCAGTTGAAAATATTCAGAATGAATTGATGTGTGAATCCTCGGCAGCACTGCTGATGGCTACAGGCACTGCGGGTGTGGAGGATCAGCTGATCGCCCTGCTGGAAGATAACAATCTGTCCTGCGCGGCAGGGATAATGAACTGCCTGTCAGGGGATATTGCTGACAGTGCGATTCAGCAGCTTATGGGATGGTACAGCAGGGGAGACCAGGATGAGAAGCGTGCAGCTATAAGTGCCATTAGCAGGTCAACAGGTGCGGCTCCATATCATTTCCTGAGAGAGGCAGCAGAGAAGAATGGTTTTGGTGCAGGCTATACCGGTGAAACGGATGCACTGATTAATTTTGCATTTAAGGCGGGAGAGAGGGGAGATACTGATGTGCCTGCAGAGGTAGCTGCGCTGCTGCTCAGGAGGCCGCTTACACCAGGGTCGGTTCATTACCGTAAGGCTGCCCTGACTCTCCTTGTTGAATATCAGGGAGAAGAGGCGCTGAGTCAGCTTATCAGGGAATTCAGGTCAGGTGATGTGAGCATAAGACGTACCGCTATTAATCTGGCCGGGAGAATTCCAGGTGAATCAGTTACAGCAAGACTCTGCTCACTGGTAAGGGAGATGCCTCCCGGTATTGCTTCTGATATAGTTGCTGTGATAGGTTTGCGCGGAGACCGCTCGGCTTCTGAACCTCTCTCGGTGCTGCTCTTTAATTCCGTTCCTGAGATAAGGATTCCCGGAATTAAGGCGTATGCCAGACTGGAAGGATCGGAGAGCGTTGAAACAATTATTGATTATATGAGATCCTATCCTTACTACGAGGATCAGTCAGCAGCAGTGGAAGCACTGACCTTTACTGCCGACAGTGGGGCCATGCAGAAAATTGCCGCAGCAATTGCTGACTCCCCGCCGGTAACAAAGGCTAACATGATCATGTTTGTGGCATCTGGGGGAGAAAGCATATATTTTCCTATGATGGCTCAATATTGCAATTCACAGGATAAACTGGTCAGTGATGCTGCATATGATGCCCTGCCACGGGTGGCAGGGCCGGGAAATATTGAGATGCTGATATCAATGGCATTGCAGAGCAGGAGTGAAGAGAGAGTGGGGTCTGTTGTGACTGCCATTGCCCGGTCAGTTGAATACTCCGATAATCCGGCCAATGTATCTGAGCTCTTTTCGCAGAGGGTGGAAAAGAGCGGATATAACAGAAATCTTGTTGCAGCATTGCCCCTGATAGGAGACATCAGATCGGCAGAGTGTATACTCAAGGCTTTTGAGGCGGGGGATGCTGAGTCACGTGAATTCATTTATTCCCTGATGGAGCAATGGCCTGAGATTGAAATAGTACATACACTTTATGAGATTGTTGCCTCAGGAAACAAGAGTTATCAGGATAGAGCATTCAGTGAATACTGCAGGAAGGTGGGTGAAGGAAATATCCCAGGTGAGCAGAAGCTTTTGCTTGCCCGCAGGATAGAGCCCTGGGCAACATCGGATGAAAGGAGGCTGATGCTTATTAATGCTGTGAAGGATATCAGGAGCTTCACCGGTATGGTATGGCTGTCGGGATACCTTGATAATGATGATGTTATTGCCAGAGAGGCAGCAGGGATAATAATTGATATTGCCCTTCCCGGAGAGGATGAACAGGGAGGTTTCACAGGTGAAATGGCCATGGAGATTCTGAAAAAGGCTGTCCGCATGTTAAAAGACAGCGAAAAGGCCGCAAGGGCTGAGGCCCGGGTATCATCAATTTCCGGCGAGGAGGGATTTGTCTCAATGTTCAACGGACGTGACCTTGATGGCTGGCAGGGACTGGTGGAAAACCCTATTGCCCGGTCACGCATGACAGATCGCGAGCTTGCCGGGAAACAGGCGGCAGCCGACATGGAGATGACAAAGAACTGGAGTGTTGACAGGGGCGCCATCTGGTTTAGCGGGAATGGTGCAAATCTCTGTTCTGTGGAAGAGTATGGCGACTTTGAACTGCTTGTCGACTGGCGTATTACAAAAAACGGCGACAGCGGCATATACCTCAGGGGTACCCCGCAGGTGCAGATATGGGACACATCACTCACCGATGTGGGTGCGGAGGTGGGATCAGGAGGCCTTTATAATAACCAGGAACATAAGAGCAGACCCCTTGTGGTGGCTGATAATCCGGTGACACAATGGAACAGCTTCAGGATAGTAATGAAGGGGGAGGTTGTGTCGGTATGGCTGAATGGTATCCTTGTTGTTGATGAGGTGGTGATGGAGAACTACTGGGACAGGTCACGGCCTATCTTCCGGTTTGGTCCGGTTGAGCTGCAGGCGCATGGTAATGAATTGGCCTTTAGGGATATATATATAAGAAAATTTGACAGGGCAGGATATGGAATAACCCCTGAGGAGATGGAGGATGGGTTTGTGTCGCTCTTTAACGGTTATGACCTTGATAACTGGACAGGTAACAAGAATGCCTACAGTGCAGATAACGGAACAATAGTTGTGAGGCCTCAGGAGGGGAGTGGTGGTAATTTATATACAGAGAGGGAGTATGATGATTTTAACTTCAGATTCGATTTTCAGCTTACCCCGGGTGCAAACAACGGTCTGGGCATACGCACCCCTATTACCGGTGATCCGGCATATGTGGGAATGGAACTTCAGATACTCGATAACACGGCTCCTGTATATGCAGGGCTTGAACCCTATCAGTACCACGGATCGGTTTATGGAGTTATACCGGCAAGGAGGGGATACCTGAATCCTGTTGGAGAGTGGAACAGCCAGGAGGTAATTGTTGAGGGGACACGAATCAGGGTAATACTCAACGGTACAACTATTGTTGATGGTGATATCTCTGATGCTATCAGGAACGGAACCATGGATCATAATGAACACCCCGGTCTCCTCAGGGATAGGGGGCATATCGGGTTTCTTGGACACGGATCGGTGGTACGGTTCAGGAATATCAGGATAAAAGAGCTCTGACAGACATATAGAAGCAGCCTATGCTCTGTTACAGTGGGGATGGTTAAAAGATGGCCGTGTTTGTTGCAGTGATAGATTATGACGTTAAACAATTCAATGTGGGGGTTGATCAAAACGGCAGGTTATTATTTGGACACTCAGATTAAAATAACCAATTTTGGACCCGGATTACAGGAAGATTATCCGGGCCGATAAACTGAATCGCTCAAAAGATGAAAATACTGGTTTGCGAAGATAATAAGCTTGCATCACTTGCGATCTCTGCCGTGCTTAAGAAGCAGGGGTTCGGGATTGATGTTGCAACCGATGGTAATAAGGCCATGGAGGAGATAGCCCGCGGTGATTATGATCTGGTAATAATGGATATCCACCTTCCTTATCACAGCGGCCTTGAACTGGTAAGATATATGCGGCAGGATCTGAAACTGGAGACCCCGGTAATAGTAGTCTCCGCATTCAGTGATCCCCAGGTGCAGAAGCAGGCCAGAGAACTGGGCATAAGTGACTATCTTGTAAAGCCTATAGATACCCGGACGCTTATCGAAAGGATTGAATCTCTCTTAAAGCAAAAATAAATGAGATATCAATTCATCCATTCAGTACTGCTGATAATAATCTTTGTGTCGGCTGTTATTACACCAGTTAATGCTCAGACTATTGAGTCAAAGCCTGAATTGCTTTATGATTCTATCAGGGTCATTGCTCTTGACGGCCGGCTGACGGAAGCAGAGGTGATGGCACGGGATCTTGTTGAAAATCATAGCGGGTATGGTGATGCTGTGGTTCTGTTGGCACGGATAATTGCATGGCAGGAGAGGTATCCAGAGGCCGTGGAAATTCTTGATTCACTGATTATCCTGCAGCCGGAACATGCAGATGCCCGGGATGCCCGTGAGACCATCCGGGAATGGATGGACAGTGCCGCCGGAATTCAGGAATACAACACTGTTTTGACCGGGGAAGGTATGGAGAAGAGTGATATTGAGGCAGCGGGCATGGAGAGCGATACTGCTTTCAGAGGAGTTGATCTATATACAGGATACAGCTTTGATGCTTTTGATAAGCCCTACCAGAGATTCTGGCAGATATTTTCGATGGGTGCAATCTACCCCACTGCAAAAGGACCTCTGCTGGGAGGTGTTAATTTTGGGAATCTCCGTTCAGACCAATTGTCAGGTGTATCCGAAACAGGTATTCAGCTTCAGGTTGAGTACTGGCCTAAAACAGGGGAGAAGGGGTATATGTGGATTGCCTGGGCCTACAGTCCGTTCCGCTATTTTCCGCAACACAGGATATCAGCAGAATACTGGCGTAACCTTTCAAAGGGATGGGTGGTTTCAGCAGGAGCCTCATACTACTATTTTGACCGTAATATTTTTATTCCCGCTTTCTCGGTTGAAAAATATCTGGGGAAGTTCTGGTTTTCAGGTAAAACATATGTTCACCTTAAGGATGCTGGCACTACGGCTTCATTCTTTCTGAAAGCGCGCCGTTACCTCAATGATTTTGATTACCTGCAACTGACAGCAGGAGCAGGTACCGCTCCAGATGAACCATTCGATATTGCTACTGATCTTGATCGTCAAAAGGCTATTGCCTTTAAGGCAGCTGTTAATAAAGGGTTGGGACGACAGTTATCGGTAAAGGCAGGGGTGGGGTATTCACGTGAGGAGTATACAGGTAGCCTGAAGAGAAACCGTTTTGAGGGGTTTGTTACACTAACTTACAGTCCGGTCGGAAAATGAAAATAACTCTCTCCGTACTACTGACTCTGTTGATAATAATTCAACTCTCCTCTGGTTGCAGCAGGGGAGAAGAGGAAATTGTTTACAGTGGAACGGAGGTAACAGTCTCTCAGTCTTCAGGTACATTGTTCTCCCCCTCAATCACGGAAACTGCACAGCCTGATACCACAGAGGTAAGAAACGGATGGATATTTCATGGTGATAATCCATGGCTGAGTAGTGTAAACTATTTTGGAAGGTCGGTGGCACTGGTTAACCTGCTTATAATTGTTATAGCAGGATCAATAATAACCATGATGTCATTACTTGTTTTTATCCTTCTGAACAGGAGAAGGATGGAGCGTCGTGCAAAACTTTACCAGTATCTCCTGGAAGCTTACCAGGGATTGATAATAGAGTACCTGTATGGTGAGGCTGATGCCGGCAGATTCAGGGAAATTGCATCCTCCAGATACCGCCGCCAGGTGTTGATTGATCAGATGAAGGATGTGGCTGTAAACCTTAAAGGGGAGTCATGGTTACGGCTCCGCGAACTCTACCTTGAGCTCGGGCTTGACGCTGATTCAATACGTAAAGCGCATTCCAGACCCTGGCATATCAAAGTTAAGGGATTCAGAGAACTTGCCTTTATGAATATACCTGATGCAAATGATGTAATCTTCAGTGCCCTTAATTCAGGTAATGAAGTGCTCAGGATGGAGGCACAAATCGCCCTTGTAAGGCTCAGTGATTATGATCCTTTTGAGTTCCTTAATCACATGAAGCAGCCACTTTCACTATGGGAGCAGATTTCACTTCATGAATTGATTGTACAGCACTCACTGGAAGTACCTCTTTTCAGCAAATGGTTCACTTCCGAAAACTACACGGTTGTAATGTTTGCCCTCAGAATGATAAGGGAGTTTAGACAGTATGAAACAGAGGAGGATGTTAAAAAGATTATGTCACATGACTCACCCGAGGTACGGGGCCTGGCGATAGAGGTGGCAGGTGATCTTAATATGGAATCAGCACGGAAGGTAATGAAACGGATGTACAAGCATGAGGAATACAATAACTCGCTTGAGATATTGAAATCAATGGGCAAAATGCCCCATGTCTCAATGCTCAGTTTTCTTAAGCTGGTGCTGGACAAGGAGGATGATGTGCAGTTACAGATTGAAGCTACAAAGGCAATAGAAAATATAGGTGAAGAGGGAGTTAAAGCGCTGGTGAAACTGATGAAGTCAGAGTATAAAAACTATAATATTATTATCAGACATGTACTTGACAGGAGAATATATTAAAAGGTAATGGTAGCAGGATTTTTTATAAATATTATCTTTTTACTGACCCTTCTTCTTTTCGGGTCCTACCTTCTGCTTGGAGTGTTTTCAGCCATGGCACTGAGAAACTACCTGCGTAAGAATAGCTATATTAACTATAATTCACTGGTAACCAGCCCGTTCAGTCCAAGGGTTTCGATTATAGCCCCTGCCTATAATGAGAGCAGGAATATTATTGACAATGTGCGCACCCTGCTCTCATTGTACTATAATAATTTTGAGATTATTATAGTGAACGATGGTTCTACGGATGACACTTTTGAGAAAGTAAAGGAGGTCTACAGTCTGGTAAAGGTCAACTACTTTTTTGATTACCGGATTCCCTGCGAGAGGATCAGGGGTGTCTATAAATCTGAAGATCCCTCTTTTAACCGGTTAACCGTAATTGATAAGAATAACGGTGGTAAGGCAGACTCCCTGAATGCCGGGATCAATATCTCCCGTAGTTCACTTGTGGTTTCCATAGATGCCGATTCAATTATTGAGCCTGGCTCTATCCTTAAACTGGTAAAACCTTTTCTTGAGGAGAAGGATAGCAAGGTTATAGGAACAGGAGGGGTTATCAGGATTGTCAACTCCTGCGATGTGGAGAAGGGGCATATCAGGAAGATTAATCTGCCGGAGAAGATACTTCCACGTCTTCAGGTACTTGAATATACCCGTGCTTTCCTGCTCGGACGCATGGCATGGAGTCATCTTGACGGGTTAATGCTGATCTCCGGAGCTATGGGTATGTTTGACCGTGATACTGTAATAAAGGCTGGCGGATACAGTACCAAAACGGTTGGGGAGGATATGGAGCTTGTATTACGGATGAGAAGATATATGTCAGAACAGGAAGAGAAGTATGAGGTAACCTATATTCCTGATCCTCTCTGCTGGACTGAGGTGCCGTCTGATCTCGGTTCAATGCGCAGGCAGCGGACACGGTGGACCAGGGGTTTGGCCGAGTCACTGATTACCCACAGGAAGATATTGTTTAACCCGAAATTCGGAAGGCTCGGCTTTCTTGGTTATCCATACTGGCTCTTTTTTGAATGGATGGCTCCGCTGATTGCTTTTGGTGGAATTGTTTATTCGATTTTTCTGGCAATTACCGGAGTAATCAACTGGCCGTTTTTCCTGCTTCTTTTCACGTTTGTTTATACTTTTGCCGTCTGCCTTTCAACCTGGGCTGTATTGTTTGAGGAGATAACATTTCATAAATATGAGAAGAAGCGTGAAGTCCTGAGATTATTGGTCACTGCCCTTTTTGAGCCCTTCTTTTATCCTGTTCATACTATCTTTGCAGTAATAGGCAATTTCCAGTTCCTCAGGGGCAAGAAGGGATGGGGTGGAGCCGACCGTCGGGGATTCGAGATGAAGAATAACAAACGCCGGTCAGTAATTCCCAGACGAAAGAAGAAGTAGAATCAGGCTTTATCATCAAGGCTCCGACAACAGGTACTCCGCCAGCAATGGTTTCGGTATCAGCAAAGCTTTAGCAGCCAGAACTCAACCAGCAGTAAATCATTATCAGCAAAGGCTCCGTAGCGCAGGTTGTCGCAGCAGTGTCTTGTACCACTTTTTTCAGTAACTGTGGTCAGGTATAAGTGAGAGCCCCTCTCTGATTATTTTTAGTGATGCCTTTTCCCTTTCAACGGTTGGAGGAACCACCTGCCATGAGGGCCACGAGAATCTTGTAAGGGTACTGATCACTTCTCCGTTGATCAGCAGCGATATGGCCACGCCGTCACTTTCACTGTCATTGATATTCCAGCTGTAGCCCCCGTCAACGGAGGTGGCACCATCAATAACCCTCATCCGTGTGGGATCAAAGAAATGGATCAGTGTCCATGGTATATCAATTATTATATCTGATCCGTTCCAGCTTATGCTCTCTCCCCTTCCCCTGTCTGGCTCTTCATCTATTCCCGCTCTTAATATACCCGGATACGCTTCTTCACCGGTAAAACCGTTATTGAACCACTCAACCCTTACCCATGGTGCACCATCACTTACTGTTGACCTGAATTTCTGCACATCCTGATCGGTGAGATTAAACCTTGGTGTAAGTCCTTTCATATTATAGGCTGCAGTAACAAAAAGGGTTGCGGTGTCACGTCCTCTTGTGCTGGTAATCATAAACTCGGCGCGATTGGTTACACTGTTGCCTCCCGGTAATACTGATTCTCCCAGATCTGCCCTGTAGGTATCAAAGGCAATAATCACTGAGTCCCCTGCAGGCAGAGGATCTCCAGTGTTAACGGATATCCTCAGGAAATCGTTGCCTGCATATGCGGCAAGCTCTATCGGATCGGGAGAGGTATCATCGGTTGCAAAGGAGTGTGATTGAAAATACTCCTCCTGTTCAAATGAGATAAGGCCGAAGTTCTGCTCAGGAGATACAATATTGTGCCATAACTGTCGGGTTGTAATAAAGGAACTACCCGATTCAAATCCGACCGCCTCAAGGTATTCAACAATCCATGTCCGTTTAAACCATTCATCCATCCACGAGAACATGAAACCACCACCGCCTCCTGCATTGAGTATATTGCGAAGCAACCGCACATTGTTAACTCCCTGTTCCTCCTCGCTATGACCTCCGTGATTCATTCCGCTAAATGAGGTATGGGCGTCACCGCGCGATGATGGTACGCCAAACTCGGCTATAATAAGAGGGATATTACCATAATGGTTCCGAAGGTCTGTTATGTATCCCAGATAGCTGTTGGGGCCAACAGCGTCACTGAAGGTCCGGTACCCAGGCTCCTGGCTGATAAAATCAGGGTAGTAGGGGTATGCATGGTAGCTGGCGAAGAGGAGATTTTCATCGCCCTGTTCCACAATGATGGTAATATCAACTGAAGCAGCATCCTCATCGGTGAATATCTCGGTTGGGTGTGTCAGGGGATCGAGTGTGGGCCAGCTGGATATACTTACGGGCCGGCCTGTGAAGTAGTTATTCATCTCGTATGATGCCGTTTTGTCGAGCATGCGTGTAAAAAAGACCTCTGAAGGATCGGCGTCTGTAACAGAAAACCTTTGGCCGTTAAAGCTGGTGACTGTACTGTTTGTGGCGTTTGTTGAATCTATCTCCTGGGGAGCTACCTCTCTCCCGATAATATAGCCTGCAACCCACGGAGAGATATCGGTATGGTAATCGCCGTACGCCCTTCCCGGCCTGAACGGGATATCCCTGTTACCATGAATACAGTCAATAACCTCAACAATGCTCTGGCTGAACTGCTCCTCTTTCAGAAAGAGGTTGTATTCATCAGGGTCGGTCCGATTATCAATCTCTTCAAGCCATATTCCCTGAAAAAGGTATAAAGGATTATCCGGATTCTCACTGTTATACTCGGCCAGCTTTTCGTAGAATACCGGGGGATGAAGGGTATATACCCTGACAGAATTGAAGCCCGCTGAGGTCATCATTTTAATCCATCTCTCATATGTGTCGCCCGGAATGGCATAAGCTATCTCTCCCGGGAAAAAACCGGGAGGTGACGACCCGAGGTTGATACCCTTAAGTATCACCGGGAGGTATCCTGATGCCTCCTTTTTACCAATAAAATCACCTGTGATGGCATAAGGCATATTATCAAAGGGCACAAGGGTAAAGTTGGCAGTGGTATCGGTACTGAATGATATACCGGTGTACCGCAGTGTATGGTATCCGTCTGCTGATATAGTGGCTGTTGTCTCTATTGTTGTGATATCCTGCTGATAATCTCCGGTAAGAATAAATGGTTCAAGATAGGCTGATCCGTCACCGTACCCGTTGTTACCGGTCAGAATAATTCGTCCCGAGACTGTTTTGCCACCCCATGTAAGTGCGTAGATATATAGTCCGGCCGCATTGGAGGAGCCATTTTCAAGGGCTCCGTTCCAGACTACCCGGTAGCTACCCGACTCCAGGTTGCTGAATCTCTCTGAAAAAACCCTGGTACTGTTGAGCGAATATATATCCAGAGTAACATCACCGGATGACGGGATGGAGAATGGTATTCTTACACTCCCTGATGTAGGGTTGGGAAAGGGAGGCCATGTTCTGAAGCTGCCGTCTGTATCCCGGGGAATGCCGTTTATTGTAACTGCATAGGTACCGTCACCGGCTGTTCTGGCTGCAAATTGTGTTGAATAAATGGTAAAGCTGACCAGTGCGCCGGCAACAGAAGTACCATTGATATCATTAACCCTTCCAGATATGGTGATGCCGTCATTTACAGTTTGTGTTGATAAGGATTCAGTAATTTTAGGGATGTCGTTTTCGGCTGCTTTCGTATGCTGGCTTGTAAGAATCAGCAAAAACAGTGTAAAAAGGAAATATTTAGATGACATCATCCCGTACCTGAAAAAAACTCCTTTTGAACTTCTGGTGATGCTGTTTTGCTGATGACTGTGATCCATGTCTGAAAAAAAGTAATGTGATATCCCCAAAGATAGGGGAATTTGGTATATTCGCTGCAAAGAGAGGTAAAATGGCCCTTAATTATATTTGGATTTCTTTTTTTCTGATTGCATTTGTCTTTGCACTTGTACAGTTGATATTTACAGGTAATACGCAGGTTTTCAGTGATATCCTTAACTCAACCTTTGATAGTGCCAAAACAGGATTTGAACTTTCACTGGGTCTGACAGGTGTTCTCTCGCTCTGGATGGGAATAATGAAAATTGGGGAAAAGGGTGGTGTTGTACGAATTATGTCACGGGTGGTGGGACCCTTTTTCAGACGGCTGTTTCCTGGTTTGCCTCCTGATCATCCTGCCTACGGATCAATTATGATGAACCTGGCCGCCAATATGCTCGGGCTGGATAACGCTGCCACTCCGATGGGACTCAAGGCCATGGAGCAGATGCAGGAGGTTAATCCCGAGAAGGAGAGGGCGTCAGATGCACAGATAATGTTTCTGGTTCTTAATACATCAGGGCTGACAATAATCCCGGTAAGCGTTATGGTTTACCGGGCACAGCTGGGTGCTGTTAATCCGGCCGACATATTTCTGCCGATACTGCTTGCCACATTCTTCTCCACAATAGCCGGGCTGATATCGGTATCAATAATGCAGAAAATCAAACTGTATGACAGGGTGATTCTTGCCTATCTGGGCGGAATGACACTTATTATTGCAGGCATAATCTGGTATTTCAGTCGCCTCGATAAAGACCAGATAACAGCCATATCAACCTTTATTGCCAGTTTTCTCCTCTTTTCAACCATTGTGGTCTTTATTATTCTGGGCATGCGGAAGAGGGTAAATATTTACGATACCTTTATTGAGGGGGCGAAGGATGGATTTAATATCGCCGTAAGGATTATTCCCTTCCTGGTTGCCATACTGGTTGCCATAGGTGTCTTCAGGGCGTCAGGTGCCATGGACTATCTGATTGAGGGAATAAGGGCGGTGGTAATTGCCACCGGAATAGATGCAGGTTTTGTGGATGCCCTTCCAACAGCCCTTATGAAGCCTTTGAGCGGAGCAGGTGCCAGAGGGATGATGGTGGATGCAATGACCACCTTTGGCGCTGATTCCTTTACGGGGCGACTAGCATCAACGCTCCAGGGGGCTACCGACACAACCTTCTATATAATTGCGGTCTACTTTGGATCAGTCGGGATCCGAAATACCAGGTATGCCGTTACGTGCGGACTGATTGCTGATTTTACCGGTATTATTGCCGCAATATTTATTGGTTATCTCTTCTTTGCCTGATATCTTTTCCGGCAGCTTCCTTTTCCGGCTTCTTTCTTTTCCGGCAGCTTCTTTTCCGGCAGCTTCCTTTTCCGGCAGCTTCCTTTTCCGGCAGCTTCCTTTTCCGGCAGCAGATACCGGGCAAACCAAATAGTTGGCTGCGCAGAAATACTTCCTTGCAACCACTCTGTTAAACAGCCACCCGGCTCACCCGGTTTCAGATCAGAAACTCCCCCTTCATTACAGTAACTGCGGTTCCGGCAATTTCCACCCTGTCACCCTTTATGCTTACATCCAGGTAGCCGCCCCTTGCTGATGCCTGGTATGACCTGAAGGATTTACGCCCCAGCTTCTCTGACCAGAATGGAGTAAGTGCGCAGTGCGCTGATCCTGTTACCGGATCTTCATCAATTCCCATTTCAGGCACAAAGCACCTTACTACGAAATCATACTCACGGGAGGAGGAGGGAGCGGTGATCATCAGATCCCCGAATCCTGCCTCTCTGATTGCATTGAAATCGGGGCGTGCATCTCTCACCTCCATCTCATCTTTCAGCAGGGCCAGTTTCCAGTCATAGTCACAGTCGTACAGTTCCTGCGGAGTAAAGCCGGCGCCCCTGATCAACTCTTCAGGAATTTCACGCCTGGAGTAGCTGTATTTGGGAAAGTTCATCACAATAAGATCTCCCTCTTTCCGGATATGTAGTGGGCCGGCTTTTGAAATGAATTCAATATTGTCTGCTGCCATTCCCTGTTCAAACAGGATGTGGGCAGATGAAAGGGTGGCATGACCGCAAAGGTCGATCTCTTTCTCCGGAGTATAGAACCGTATTTTAAACCTGCCGTTATCGGGCGACAGGAATGCTGTTTCGGAGAGGTTCATCTCCATGGCAATATTGTGCATATACTCCTCCGTTGGGAGGGTGTCCCAGATCATCACCCCTGCCGGGTTCCCCTTGAAGGGAGTACTGGTAAATGCATCTACCTGATAAATTGTTTTTCCCATACCTGATTAATTAAGATCATATTTCCACAGGCCCCGGCCATGGGTTGCTATTACAATAATATTATCGCGCGGATGAATCTTCAGGTCGTGTACATATACCGTTGGCAGATTTTTGCCCATAACATTCCATTCCTTCCCGGGGTCATTGCTAACGTAGACACCTATATCTGTACCCGCATATATGGTTGAGCTATCCTGCAGGTCTTCGCGAATAACATTCACAGGTGCATCAGGCATTGAATCAGAGATCTTCTCCCATGTGTTTCCGTAGTCTTCAGATTTGTATATTAATGCTCTGTAATCTTCATCCCTCTTACCGTTGAGTGCAACGTAAACCCTTCCTTCGCTGTAGCGCGATGGAACTACACGTGATACCCACATCTTTTCGGGCAGATTACCGGTAAGGTCACTCCATGTTTCACCATCGTTACGGGTTACATGCAGCCTGCCGTCATCAGTGCCGCAGTAGAGGATGCCGGGTGTTAGAGGTGATTCGCCTATAGCAAAGATTGTCTGGTAGTTGATGTCTCCTGTTTTTGATGTGTCATTCAGGGTGAGATCGTCGCTGATCTTCTCCCATGTGCGGCCTTCATCCCTTGTCCTGTAAAGAGACTGCTTTCCCAGATAAACAGTGTTGTAATCATGGTGTGAGAGCAGGAAAGGCGCCAGCCACTGACCCCGCTGCATTGATTCACCCTCTTCATTTTCAGGGTTGATAATCTCAGTTTCCCATTTTTCTCCGTTCCATTCTGATCGGCTGAGTGTTCCGTAAAAGCCGGCACTATAAAGGATGTTGTTATTGTCAGGATTAATCTGATGGAAGCTGGCTTCTCCTCCCGGGCATCTCTTCCATTGATTAGCAGGATCAATTCCCGGGCGGTGTGTAACAGGGCCCATATAGCTTCCGTTATCCTGTATTGAGCCATAGATATTGAAAGGTTCCCTGTTATCAAATCCGAGGTTGTAGTACTGAACCACACCCATGTTTTCAACATTGTGGAATGTTTTGCCGCCGTCCCGACTGATATTAATTCCACCGTCGTTGCCATTTATAATATAGTCAGGATCCGATGGGCTAACCCATAGAGCATGATGATCAGAATGGAGTCCCTGGTAGGATATCCTGTTCCAGGTAATACCTCCGTCACCCGATTCGATAAGGGGAACACCCAGAACAAAAACGTGATTCTCGTCGGAGGGATCAACAACTATCTGCCCGAAGATGTAGCCGTAGGAGTTGTAAACCCGTTCCATAAATTCATCCTGGGGCGACACCTTTTTCCAGGACACTCCTTTATCGTTTGATCTGTAAACCTCGCATCCGTATTTTACTGTTTCCATTGCCCCTCTCCCGTAACCGTCGGGTCGCTCCTCACCGGTAGAGGCATGGTTATCAATCACAGCATATACAACGTCGGGATTACTCTCTGAAAAATCTAGACCTATGCGTCCGGCATCAGCGGCATCAGGAAGTCCGGTTGTTAACTCTTCCCATGTTGTGCCACCGTCAGTGGTGCGGTACACCCCGTCATTGTCGCCGGGATATGGATTATTCCATTTCTCTCTTTTCCTGTTCCACATGGCTGCAATCATCAGGTCGGGGTCAGAGGGATCCATGACAAGATCAATGCATCCTGCTCCCTCGTTCAGGTAGAATATCTTATCCCATGTTAATCCACCGTCAATAGTGCGGTAGACACCGCGATCGGGTGAATTAATCCATGTTTTTCCTGCTGCAGCAACATATACAATGTCAGGGTTTGCCGGATGAACTATCACCCTTCCAATGGTTCCTGTTTCAGCAAGGCCGGTATAAGTCCAGCTGTTTCCGGCATCAGAAGAGCGGTACATACCTGTTCCGGACATTCCGCTTCGGTATGCGTTGGCCTCACCCATGCCTGCATAAATAATGTCAGGATCAGAAGGGGCAATGGCAATATCCCCAACGGATGAAGAGGCCTCTTTTTCCATCACAGGAAACCATGTTGTTCCGCCATTCCCGCTTTTCCATATCCCGCCGGATGCTGAGGCTGCATAGATTATGCTGTCTGAACCGGCAGGAACATCCACATCAGAGATCCGGCCGCTCATTATTTCAGGTCCTATAAAAGTCCATTCACCTTTTACCGGTGTTGTCTCTTCCATCTCCACATGGAGGTTAAATGCGGCTATTCTCTCCTCTGATGCTGGCTCCTGTGTGGAGCAGGAGGCAATAAGGAGCAGTGTGGCGGTAATAATGGTGCCGGTTGAAAAAAGATTCTTCATTGTATTGCGGTTTTATGGGTTACGTGAAGTCAGGTCAAGGTACCAATTTACTCAAAAGTGATCTTAAAAAAAAGAAAATGGGATATCCTGTCAGATGTTGTAGATGCATATTAATGGGAAAGGGATTATCTTCACAGAACGATACAAAACTTCATAATTATGCCGGGTACTATATTTAAAAATTTTAAGCCCCGCGAAGGGTGGAAGGTTATTGAGACTATAGAGATGCATACATGCGGAGAGCCATTACGGATTTTTATCTCCGGGTTGCCGGAGATAAAGGGTGACACCATTCTGGAGATGAGAAGGCACTTCAGGGAAAACCATGATTTTATCCGCAGGGCAACGATGTTTGAACCGAGGGGACATGCCGATATGTATGGGGCGGTTATTACGCCACCGGTAAGTGAAGGATCTGCCTTCGGTACCTTCTTTATGCATAATGAGGGTTACAGCACTATGTGTGGCCACGCAGTGATTGCACTTGGCAGACTGGCAGCGGAAAGCGGAATGGTTGAGACTACCAATGGAAAGGCAGAGCTGATTATTGATGCACCACCCGGCAGAATCAGGTGTGTTGTTACAATGCGGGGGGATCGGGCTGAGAGTGTCTCCTTCAGGAATATCCCATCCTTTCTGCTCTATTCAGACAGACTGATTGATGTGCCGGGCATAGGAAAAATCCGGTTTGATGTTGCCTATGGAGGAGCTTTCTATGCTTTTGTAAATGCTGAGGATATTGGTGTTA
The DNA here is from genome assembly GCA_020201035.1 of Bacteroidales bacterium. Classification (GTDB taxonomy): domain Bacteria; phylum Bacteroidota; class Bacteroidia; order Bacteroidales; family VadinHA17; genus JAIVHO01. The sequence goes on along the minus strand of JAIVHO010000031.1, from coordinate 261,031 downwards.
AGCTCGAAGGCAATGATATACACAGGCTTATTGATTACGGAAGGAGGATTAAAAGGGCTGTGGCAGAGGAGTACCCTATAACCCATCCCTTTGAGGATGATCTTGGATTTCTCTACGGCACAATCTTTACAGGAGATTCTTACGATAAGGGGCACTGGAGCAGAAATGTGTGCATATTTGCGGATGGAGAGGTGGACAGGTCACCTACCGGGTCAGGCCTCAGTGCAAGGGCTGCACTGCATTATGCTAAGGGAGAGCTGCTTAGGGGTGAAAAAGTTACCATTGAGAGTATCCTTGGCACCACCATGGATCTTGAAATAGTTGAAGTTGCTGAGTGGGGAGGTTATACCGCTGTTATTCCTGAGGTTACAGGAACATCATCGTTTACAGGAAGCAACAGGATATGGATTGATCCTGATGATGAACTGGCAGGAGGATTTCTGATAAGGTAGAATACCAGGTTATAAATGTTAAATTTTTCTTAAAAGGGTATCTGACCGGAATAATCTTAATAAGTCTGGTGTCAAACAGGTATAATCACAATTAATGAATAAAGGAATTATGAAAATGGCAGCAAGAACAGCATGGGTAGTACTGTTTACCCTTTTTGCAACATCCCTTTTCGCTCAGCAGCGGGCAGGCGGAGGAATGAGATCAATGGATCCTGAACAGGCTGCTGACAGACAGCTGACTGTTATGAAAGAGATTATAAAGCTCGATAAGAAGGAAGAGGCCAAAGTGAAGGAGGTCTTTGTAACCGAGGCCGGGGAGCGTCAGAAGCAGTTCCAGGATATGGGACAGTCGGGTAACCGCGAAGAGATGCAGGCAAAGATGCAGGAGATGCAGAAGAAAAGAGATGAGGAGTTGACAAAGATACTCGGGAAAGATAGAATGGAAAAATATACAAAGGAGATGGAGAAGCGGCGTTCGGAGAGAGGAAGAGGCCGTGGATTATAATGTAAAGAGTTTTTCAGGTTAGGTTTAGGTTATGGATGATGAGGGGTGCACCGGTGAAAGGGTGTACCCCTTTTCGCTTTTTTTGCAAATGGTGGTAGTGGAACAATCTGTTGATCTGAAAAAGGGTTATGACTCTCCCTGCAGAATAATTAGGGTAATCTCCGGAGGCATACCAATCCTGAAAGGAAATCCCAGAGTTCCGAGTCCGCGATTGACATACAGTGTTCCATAATCTCTTTTTTCAAGTCCGTTCCATACGGGGAAGATAATTGCGGCCAGACTGATACGTAATTTTCCTGCAATCAGACCGAGCTGCATTCCGTGTGTATGACCTGCAAGAGTAAGGTCGAAGCTTTTAACTTTCTGTTGATTTTCAATCCAGTAGTTTGGATCGTGTGAGATAAGTACCGCGAAATCTGCCGTGTCAGCGGTTGGCCTTGCAAGGTCCGAATCGCCATAGATTATATCGGGGATTCTGCCTGTCGATGTTATTCCTGTAAAGGATACAATGGCATCTCCGATTGAGAAATAAGTGTGGCTGTTGCTCAGGTACCTTGAGCCCGAGGCTATAATCATCTCCTTAATTCTTCTTCTGTTATCAGCCATCTCCTCCTGATTCCATAATGGGTGGTAGATGCCCGTATCATGATTTCCCGGTATGCCAACAGAGCCGTACCTGCCTTTGACGGAGGCAAGGGTTTCAACAAAGGGCACCATCTCCTTCCATCCAATGGTAACATAGTCTCCTGCATTTACAATTATATCAGGATCAAGAGATTCTGTTATCTCCATTGCTTTACTTAGCTTGTCTGGATTATCATGGAATGAACTCAGATGGAGGTCTGAGATTAATACTATCCTGAGTGAGCAGAGATCGGGATGCAGCCCCGCCACCGGGAGTGTAATTTTCTCCACGGTAAAATTGTACCTTCCCCTGTATGTCCCCGACAAAACAAGGATTATTATGATTGATGCAGTTATCCAGCCGGCACGCATTAAAGGAGAGGCTGACCTCCCTTTTGCTCCCTGTCGGACCACCAAAGATGCAATTGTCAGCACAAGTTTGGGCAGAGAGCCTGCGGCAAAAAGGAGTGTAAGGTCAAGCAAATTATCAATATGCTCATTTACTGCTATATCCCCATTGTATGCCAGTATCTGAATTATTTTAACGACCATCATGCCGGAGTGTGTGGCAGAGAGTACCAGTGTCACCGACAGGGCCTTCCTGTTCTTGATTACCTCTTTTTTTATCAGGGTAAAATAGAACAGGGTATCCAGAAGCAGAAGCAGCATGAATTGTAACACCATTATTGACTCTATTTCTATTCAAATATAGCCAATGATGGCGGTGTTAAAAAGGGTTATTACTATATTGTATTCTTTCTTTAAGAGGAAACGGATGAACGAAGAGGTTCTATTTTCTTCCAATGATGATCAGCCGCCCCATGGCTTTACCTATGCAATTATAGGAGCACGCTACCTTGGTAAGTGGGTTTTTGTTTATCACAACAGAAGGGGTAACTGGGGAATGCCGGCAGGTCATGTGGAGGCCGGGGAGACTCCTGATGAGACTGCAGAGCGTGAACTGGTTGAGGAGACCGGAGCTGTCAGCTATATTATTGAACCTGTGGCTACCTATACTGTAATCAGGGATGGAGCAGCAGGATCCGGCAGGCTTTATTATGCCATTATAAGAGAACTTGGCGAGATTATAGACAGGGAAGAGATAGGCAGTATTCAGTTTGCTGACCAATTGCCTGAAGATGTTGCCTTCCCTGGAGTTCACAGGCTTCTCTTTAATTTTCTTGAGAGTTATCACCTAAAAAGAGGCGATAAAGAATAGAAATGCCTGATAGCTGACAATTCAGGCGCTGGTAGTTAAGAAAGGTATGTTAAGCCTGTAGCAATTCCGGAGGCGGCAGGTGTTGTTTCAGATATACTCCAGATCAACCTGTTTAAGCCATTTCTCTTCCAGCATGGCGGCTATCCTGCGCACCACATTCCTTCTTATCTCCAGATCTACCGGCAGGGTAGGGTCCTGATGGGCTTCATTGATGCGGGTTCCTATTATAAAGGATATCTCATCAGAGTCCATTATCAGTTTCACAATTTTGTCGGCAGGGCCCTTTCCGGGAGTATGATTCGGGTAAATATCAATAATCCTGCTTACTTTCTGGAGTGTAAGTATCCCTTCAGTTACCAGTTCTATTCCCTCCATAAAGCTTTCGGGTGGTAACTCCGGATCGGTAAATTCCAGGTTGTCATTGATTTTTCTCTCAAGTTCCCTTGCAATTATGTCGGCTGTTGTGCCACCGCTCAGGATTACCCTGCCAATGAAATTTTCAACAATACCGGCGAGCACCCTGTCTTTTTCACTGTCAAAAGGAGGTCCTGTACATATAAGCAGTTTCCTGGGTTCCCTGAAATAAACGGTAGCGCAGCTGGCATCATCCTTTAGCTGGTACCCATCATTCTTATGAGCCATATTGAGGATTTTTGAGGAGAGTGCGGTGGCTGAAATAGTAGGATCACCGGCAATCAGAGAAAGGGCGTAACTCTCAACATTCTCCCTGCCCCAGCCAAAGGGGTGTTTTTCACTGCCCATTCCGCTCTGTACTATTCCATCACTCATAATCACTATCCGGTCTTCAAGGGTTGCGGTAAAACTGCAGGTATTCAGAATTTTACCGCTGTGGTTTTCTCCTTTAAGCATTACTTTCTCCCAGCGTGGAGTAAAAACAGCAGGGCCCCTGAAGATTATGGCTAAGGGATTATCATATTCAAGTATTCTGGTAAATCCCTGTGAATCAATGTCAATGATGGAGAAGGTGGCATAGCTTATCTTTCTTTCAGCACAGACCGGCAGGGTATTCATAATTATCTCTGCAATGCGCTCAATCTCCTTATGCTCAATTGTGAAGTTAAGTGCCATGGTTGAGCTGAGGGTGGCCAGAATATTGGCTTTAACACCGTGACCCATGCCATCGGAAAGTACAGCAATAATCCTCTTCTCCTCCTTTATCATTCTGGAGAGAAAGACATCGCCGCAGATTCTTGAATCATGATGATTTTTCTGCCGGCAGTCAACTTCTGTATGAAATTCGTTTCTCAATAGTTATTAAATTGTTTCAGCCTGATTTACTATGCCTGCAATGTAATCAATCTCTTTTTACTTTTTTATACGATTCAAGGATCGAGTTGAGCATCTTCTCTGTCTCAGAGGCCCCTTCTCCCAGCAGAAAACCTATTTTTTGCACCATCGCCAGATTTTTGTCAATAACATCCGTGATTCTGGTGATTACCTCTTCTCCATGCACTTCGGGAGAGTAGATATCCCTCAGGATAGCTCCTGCAATTTTTTTGGGTGTGATAGGGAAAACTGAAACATTCAGCATCCTGTCTCCCAGGCTTATATCCCGGCTTACTACAGGTTCATCCTGTTTCAGTGAATAGCTGAACATATTGTATATATTAAAAGGAAGGAGAGACTTAATATCTGCTCCCATAAGTCCCGGGATAACCTCAGCCACAGATGTGGCATCCTCTCCAAGCAGCGTTATAAATGCACTGTTTGAATGCACCACCTTAAGGTGATTATCAACAATCACTACTCCTGACGGAAGCTTTTCTATCATTGAGCTGAGAGTTTCAGAAGCTTCCAGGGCCGTTTCGCTTTCGCGCAGGGCTGTTTTCTCCGATTCCATCAGTGCCTTTCTTGTTTCAGCCAGTTTTTTGTTTGTCTTACGCAGCTTCTCAATATAATCCTCCTTGTTTCGAATATTGAATTTATGGCACATCTCTGGTATTGTAAGTCCCTGGGCAACAGTTACGGCGAAGTCGCGACACGATTCATATCCGCATGCACGGCAGTCGCCATCATTGCTGTCATTCTCCTTGCCGATTATTTTAAGCACCTCATCTATAGCCTCTTCAGGTGGTTCCGGAAGTCGCCGGTCGTCAGGAGTGAATGATGCGGAAAGATCCAGCTCTGACCATTTGTTCATTGCCCCGGTCCATTCCTCCTTATCCAGCGTATTTACCCTTTTTGCAGAATATTTTCTTACGAGGTCACGCCTTCTGAATCTTTCATTATGGTGTTCCATTCCGGGTCCGAGCAGACAGCCGTGGCAAATAAAGAGATTAAAGTGGTGCCTGATTGTATCAATGTGTTTATTAAAGTCGTTAAGTGCCTCTATTGACTCCTCCCTTCCTGATGCTGTGATAATTCCACTCTCCATCAGATCGCGTTTAATACCTGCAGCATGCAATATGCCGGCGGGAATGGGGTAAAGTGCGCCCCAGTTGCCGTGTGGCGGGTCAAAGTCAGAGAATGAAACATTTTTTTCCTGTACCGATTGCAGGCTGAAAAGTTCACGAAGTTCAAGGAATGTAAGTACCTCGTCAACTGGTTTCCCGGGGTGAGAGAGTATCTCATCCTTTGCATCAATACAGGGGCCAATGAAGACGCTTTTTATCTCCTCCCCGTAGATTTTCTTTACCATTATTCCGGCCGCAATTGCCGGAGAGACAACCGGGGCAAGATTTGGGACCATCTCAGGGTAATACTTCCTTACCATCTTTACTATTGAAGGGCAGTTTGAAGTAATATAATATTTGCCCCCACTCTCTTCGAACAGCTGCCGGTAGGCCGATGCAACTATATCAACGGCAAAGGATACTTCATGTACATAATCAAAACCGAGTGACCTGATCATTGCAACCAGCTTGCGGTAATCCGTTATATCATCAAATTCTGATGCAATACTGGGAGCCACCAGGGCCACTGTACGAGTGTCAGATTCAAGTGCTGACTTAACTGATCCTGTTGAATTTCTGTACTCAACTGCTCCTGTTGCACATGCAATAAAACATAGTCCGCACCCTATGCATCTGTTGGGCAGTATCACAGGATGCTCCCTTCCCGGAGTTACTTCTATCGCTTTGACAGGGCAAACCCTGACGCAGGAATATGAGTTGTTACACTTCTTGTTATTGATAAATATTACCGGATCATTATTTGACATAGTCTCTGTTTTTAATCCACCTTCGCGTTCCGCTTCGGCGGACGAGAGGGTGTGGTTAAATTCCCCGGGGCTTGCCCCGGAAAGAAGGATCCAGGGCTTGCCCTGGGGTATAATACCATTTATCCGGTTTTCAGCTCTTTCTCCAGAATTGAGTCAATTGTGACTATTGAGAGAGGAGAGATAAGCCTGTCATCAACAATCATCGATGGACCTTTACTGCAGTTTCCCAGACAATGTGATCCCCGTAGAATAACCCTGTCGGTAAGGTGATGCCTTGTTATAAATTCTCTTATTTTCTCAAGTATCTCTTTATTGCCCCTTGAGAAACAGGAACTTCCCATGCAAATCGTTATGTTATATGTTTTTGACAAAGTCACCTGTTTTTGTAATAACAGTTCAAAAATACATAATTCCTGAATAACAATTCCTTAAATATTTTAAAAGATTGCTTTCCGGTATGGCGCAGATGGAGACTTAAACAGCTTTTGGCATTATTAAAAAGATGATATCCAGCGCTATATATTTAACTGAAACCTGAAGCAAATAGGGAAACTGCCTGTCAGGTGCCTTCGGTGTTAACTCTCTTCCTTTTTTCAACTTTTGCGTCTTGCTTAAGTATTGCAGGGCGGGAAAATGCAGATGGAGGATGGTCGTTGTCCTAAGATGTTAATAAAATAACACTGTTTTAGTGATAACAATTATAATTATTTTTATATTTGTGCAAATCACGTTTTAAACAGGTTTTTAGTTATTCAGAGGGAATGGAAAACTATCTGTCAAATATATTCAGACAATACACCGGAGCATCAAGGGAGCATCTGATTCCAATCCTTATGAAGATACAGGAGGAGAGGGGCTTTATTGACGAGGAGGCTGTTGCAGTGACAGGAGAATATCTGGGCATCAGTACTGCCAGGATATACTCCCTTGCCACGTTCTATGATGAATTCAGGTTCAGGAGGAGGGGCAGTAACCATTTTGTTGTATGCTGCGGGGCAACATGCTGGATGAGAGGATCGGAGATGATCACCCGTATGATTGAAGATGAGACGGGTGTATTACCCGGTGGTGTAAGCACTGATTCGCAGTGGAGTCTTGATCTTACAGGGTGTCGTGGTGCCTGTCAGAAGGGCCCCGTTGTTCTTTATAATGGAGAACCTGTGTTGTTTGAAGATGGAGATGATCCTGTGGCCGGGATCAGAAAATTTATCAAGGGGATAAAAAATGAATAAGTCTGCTCGGCTTGAAAATGAGATCTCTTTTCTAAAGAGGATACTTCTTTCGGCTCACGAAACCGGACCCGCCTCTGAAGATAGGGTAAGGCTTGCCATGTTGCGTGGCGACAAGGTTGTGAGGCCTGTTATCAGGGTTGGATTCTCCGGTGGTGCCATACTTGCAGGGGCAATGGATACCTGGCGGGCAGTCAGGGAGTTTATGGACGATCATGATATTGAGGCCGATCTTGTGGCTGCCGGCTATCAGGGGCCTTTAAACTATATTCCCATGGTGTCTGTACAGATGCCTGGCAGAAACAGATTGATATTCAGGAATGTAACGCCGGAAAAAATAGATGGTGTCATTAATGGTGTTTTCCATAATGATATACCTGAGAGTGACCTTATAGGACAACAGGGGAACAGGGGTTTTGAGGCCTGGCCGGGTATTGTCTGGGTAGATGACATTAAATGGATTGTTTCTCAGAGAAGGCAGGTACTGAATAATTTTAATTGTTATAATCCATCTGATGCAGCAGGTTACATTGCACGTGGTGGATATACAAGTCTGGTAAGGACGATCCGTAATTTTACAATGGAAGAGGTTGTAAGTACCGTAGAAGCTGCGCAGCTCAGGGGCAGGAGCGGATCGGGATATTTCACAGCAGAAAAGTGGAAAAATGCACTTGCCACCGATTCAGCTACCAGGTATATAGTGTGCAATGCGATGGAGAGTGATCCGGGAAGTTCAACCGATACACTGCTGCTTGAGACTCAGCCCCACTCTGTTATTGAAGGAATGGCAATTGCCGGATATGCAACGGGTGCCGGCCAGGGGATAATAGCAATACATAACAGGTCTGATTATGCCGTAAGGGTTGTATCAGAGGCTATAGAGGCGGCACGTGCGACCGGACTCCTGGGATATGATATTTTTGACAGCGGATTCAGTTTTAATATAGAGCTACGGATTAATCCCGGTGCATTTGTATGTGGCGAAGAGACTGCCTTGATCAGCAGTCTGGAGGGGAAAAGAGGCATGCCACAGCTGAAGCCGCCCTATCCTGCCACCAACGGATACAAGGGGTTTCCCACAATAATAAATAATCCTGAAACACTCGCTAACATTCCGGTTATTATGAGGGATGGTCCTGATCATTACCGGGGAACAGGCAGTGAAGGATGTCCAGGGACAAAACTGTTTTATGTTACGGGAGATGCCAGGCTCAAAGGACTGGTTGAGGTGGAGATGGGCAAAAGCATAGACTATCTGATAAATAATGTCTGTGACGGTGTTGTGGGAGGAGATGAACTGAAGGGAGTGCTGCTTGGCGGTCCGGCCGGCCATATCCTTCCTCCTGCAGCAACAGGATTAAAGATTGATTTTGATGAAGCGGCCAATCAATCCGTTTCACTCGGCTCAGGAGGAGTGGTGCTTTTGGGTGAAGCTACCTGCCTGGTTGATCTGGTAAGGTATTCTCTTGCATTTTTAAAAGACCAGAGCTGTGGTAAGTGTATTCCATGCCGTGAGGGTACCGGCAGATTGCATTATATTATGAATTCAGTTACCTCAAGGCCCTCGGAAGCGGAAGGCGAGAGTGCTCTTTCAAGGTTCAGGGGTGTAATGCAGCTTGAGACAATTGCAAGGGTTATGAAGGAGACGTCGTTATGCGGATTGGGACAAAATGCGCCCAACCTGCTGCTTGATCTTATGACCGGATTCAGGGCGGAGCTTGAGGAGCATATATTTGACCGTATCTGCAGAACCGGTCACTGCAGGGGACTGAGGATTTTTTCTATCGATGTTGAAAAGTGTACAGGATGTACCCTGTGTGCCGTGAGATGTCCGGCAGGAGCCATATATGGTACCAGGCTGCAGCCTCACTTTATTGTGGAGGAGAGATGTGCCGGATGCGGGCTCTGTTTTGAGGTTTGTAAATTCGGGGCAGTAATTGTTAGATAATCATGCATGTAATTATTGAAGTAAACGGCAGAAGGATAAAGGCTGAAAAGGGTGAGACCATTCTCTCTGCCCTTAACAGTAACGGTATTGATATTCCAACATTCTGCAGACTGCCCGGCTTAACGCCTACAGGTGCATGCAGGATATGTGTGGTGGAGGTGGAGGGATCACCCTCACTGGTAACTGCCTGCTCACAGCCGGTATCTGAATGGATGAAGATTAAAACACACTCTTCCAGGGTTGTGGAGGCAAGGCGTACAATAGTTGAACTACTGCTTTCAAGTCATCCACACGACTGCCTGTCGTGTGACCGTAACCTGGCATGTGAACTGCAGAACCTTGCCTATGAACTCAATCTTCGTGAAAAACAACAGGGTAACTATCAGAAGCAGGGCCGCAAGGGTGATCTCTCAGGAGAGGCAATAACCAGGGAACCGGTAAAATGCATTGTATGTGGCAGATGTGTAAGAGTTTGTGAAGAGGAGGTGGGAGCAGGAACTTTTGATTTTCTTTCACGCGGCGAGAATACCCATATCGGGGTGGCAATGGATTATGATCTTAATCTTTCAAATTGCCTTTTTTGCGGACAGTGTGTTAAGGTGTGTCCTACCAGTGCACTGCATGAGAAAAGCTCGATCTCAGAGGTGGAGGACTATCTTGCAGATGAGAAGACCCTCACTGCATTGTTCTATTCCCCTCTTGCAGCATATGGAGTGGCAGAGGAGATGGGGTTAAGATTTACCGCTCTTTTTGAAAGGCAGCTCAACAGTGCACTCAGGAATATAGGTTTTCACAGAATCTATTCAACAGGCTCCGGAACAGATATTATGCTATCGCTGCTGGCTGAAGAGCTGGCGACAGGGAGGGAGAACGGCAGGGATACACCAATTTATTCATCCCATTGTCCTTCCTGGATAAAGCATGCGGAGCAGTCGGGTCATAACCTTCTGAAAGATATATCAAAACTGAAAACCCCGCAGTTAATAACAGGAACACTGATACCGCTTATTCAGGGAGAAGAGGCGGGTAGGGAGGAAGTAAAAGTAAGAAGGGTAAGTGTTTCACCATGCCTGGCAGCAAAATTTGATGCCAGAAGAGACAATCTTATCCAGGGAGCGCAGCCAGGCGTTGATTCTGTGCTGACGGTAAGGGAACTTGTCAGATTGCTCAAGTTGTATGGAATTGACCTTGCAGCCAGTGGATCGGGCTTTGCTGACGAACCGCTGTCCCTCAGGAGCTTTACGGCAGATTTGGCAGAAATTTCAGGCGGCGTGGCCGAAGGGGTCGCCAGAATTCTGTCAGAGACAGAGGGAGGTCCGGGATTAACTTCCCAGGACATAAAAAGGTTTCGCACACCGGGTTTATACCGTGAGATATCATTCAGTACCTCAAAAAGGGATTACCTTTTTGCAGTGGTCGATGGATTAACCTCTTTTGATCGCCTGAAGGAGGGTATGGACGCAGGCCGTAAATTTGACTTTGTTGAGGTTGTCGTATGCAGAGGCGGTTGTGTAAATGGTGGAGGACTCGGATTCGGAGCGGGTGCTGACGGTCCCAGGGAGAGATACAGGCAGATAGTGAGAGGCGAGGAGAACCATTCAATGCCTCTTCCTTCAAGGAACCCCGAAACAAAGAAATTGCTTACCCTTATCCAGGATAAGAGAGATGATAATGGAAATAGCGGTTATACAGATATAGCCGGAAGAGAATATATTGAACGTGATGTACTGATGTGATGGGAGGAGATATTCTGACAGAACTTGTTTATACCCGGCGGGAGCTATGCAGAACCTGTTATACCTGTGTGAGGGAGTGTCCGGCCAAGGCCATAAGGATAGAGAATGGTCAGGCAGAGGTGATGAGCGACAGGTGTATCGGATGTGGCAACTGTACAAGGGTATGCAGCCAGGGAGCAAAAGTATACCTGAAAACCGGCGACAGGGTGGAGGAACTGCTTAAAGGAGGAAAGGTTGCAGCAATGATAGCTCCCAGTTTTCCAGCGGAGTTTTATGATATGGATTCCGGTCAGTTTACCGGGATGGTAAGGGCCCTGGGGTTTTCATCTGTTTATGAGGTGGCTTTTGGAGCAGACCTGGTGGCAGATGCATACAAAGAACTGGTTGATATTCGTAAAACACAATACTATATTTCATCAGATTGTCCATCCATAGTAAACTATATCAAATATTACCATCCCAACCTGATTGATAATCTGGCACCCCTTGTCTCTCCAATGGTTGCAATGGCCAGAAATCTTTCCTGTGGCAAGGGGCTTGTTGCAGACTGCAGGAATAAATGATGATGCCGTTGATGGTAATATTCTGGCAGCAGAAGGTAGAATTCTCTTCCAGGAGGCGATAAAGGAGTTTGAAGCTGGTCTGATTAGTGATCAGCATCTTGAACTGCTCTGTTGTAAGGGTTGTATTATGGGCCCTGGAATGTCAGAGCAGGGTAAGTATTACAACAGGCGCGCACATGTCAGCAGCTATGCCCGTGAGAAGCTGAAGAGTATTGACATCAGCAGCTGGAAGCAATGGATCAGGAAATTCAGCAACACCAACCTTTCGGCCTCATTTACTCCTGACGACAGAAGGTTGCTGACCCCGGAGGAGGCAGAGGTTGAAAGGGTGCTCAGGGAGATGGGAAAGTACGTTGAATCAGATCATCTCAATTGCGGCGCCTGCGGCTATGAGAGTTGCATTGATCATGCTGTTGCCATCACCAAGGGGCTGGCCGAGGTTGAGATGTGCCTGCCTCATACCATTGAAAAGCTGCATGACTCAGTGAAGGACCTGGCGCTCTCCAATGAGAAACTTTCAACGATGCGGCAGGCACTTAAACAGTCTGAAAAACTGGCACATATGGGCCAGCTCTCTGCCGGCATTGCCCATGAACTCAACAATCCGCTCGGGGTTGTTATAATGTACAGCAATATACTGCTTGAGGAGTGTGAGAAGAACGATCCCCTGAGGGGTGATTTGCAGTTAATTGCTGAACAGGCAGGAAGATGTAAGTCAATAGTGGCAGGTCTTCTCAATTTTTCGAGGAAAAACCAGGTAAGTCATGACTTTATTGATCTGCGTCAGCTGGTCAGAAAAAGTATAGAGTCGGTTATTATACCTTCAGGAATATCGATAGAGTTTGTTGACAACCTGAAGGATCCCGAGGTGATGGCCGATATGGAACAGATGACACAGGTTGTTTCAAACCTTATAAAGAACAGTGTGGATGCCCTTGGAGAAGAGGGTGTTGTGAGACTGAAACTGGATGGTGACAGGGATGGTGAAAAGGATAACGTTATTATTGAGGTGTCAGATAATGGTCCCGGAATACCTGCTGAACACCTGCCTAAAATTTTTGAGCCCTTTTTTACCACCAAATCGACAGGTAAAGGGACCGGTCTGGGGCTTGCAACAGCATATGGCATTGTAAAGATGCACCGTGGAAAGATAGTGGTTGAGTCAGAGACAGGGAATGAAACTAAGGAACGTGGTACACTATTCAGGATTACCCTCCCCAGACAGGCCGGGCAAACCTGATACCTGAATGCGCTCCCCGGCAGAGCTGTAAAACAGATATAGTTATTATATTAGCAGATAGAAGGATGACAGAAAAGAATAAGATAAGGGTACTGATTGCAGATGATGATCCTGATTACCTGTTTCAGATAGCTCATGGACTGGAGAAGGCAGGATATGAGGTGATACGGGCTACCGGTCAGTTTGAGGCCGAGAAGGTTCTTGAGAAGATTAAACCGGATATAGCCGTATTTGACCTGATGATGGAGAATGAGGACAGCGGGTTCATACTATGCTATAAAATAAGGAGATTGTATCCTGATGTTCCGGTCATCCTCTCAACTGCAGTAACCCGTGAGACTGGTATGTCATTCGGACTTGACAGCAGTCGTGAGAGAGAGTGGATAAGGGCTGACCTTTATCTGGAAAAAGGTCCCGGAGCCGAACAGCTGGATGCAGCAATTGTTAAACTTTTAAAGTTTCAGGATGGCTGAACTAAAAATACTTGTGGTGGATGATGAGCCCGGAATACGATCAGGAGTTTCACGGATACTCCGGAACTTCAGGGTCTCCTATCCCTTTATGGATGATGATTTTACTTATCTGTTGCGTGAAGTGGCTTCAGGAGAGGAGGGAATAGAAGTAATTGAAGAGTGGATGCCCGACATCCTGCTCCTTGATAATAAACTGCCCGGAATACAGGGTGTGGAGGTGCTTGAATATGTGAGGAACAGAAACTATGATATGGTAGTTGCCATGATTACCTCCTACGCTTCTCTTGATGTTGCCGTTCGGGCAACCAGAAACGGAGCATCCGATTTTATACCCAAACCATTTACACCACAAGAGCTGAAATCCTCCATTGAGAATATCTCCAAACAATTATACCTCAGGCGTATTACATCCCGGATGAAGCAGGAGGGGAAAAAGATAAGATACCAGTTTCTCTCAGTTCTCTCCCATGAACTGAAATCGCCCCTTAATGCGATTGAGGGATATCTTAAGATCATGCTTGAAAAGGGAGAGGGGGAGAGCATAGACAATTATATGCCCATGATTGAGAGATCGGTCAAACGAATTCAGGGCATGCGTAACCTGATACTTGACCTGCTCGACTTTACCAGGATACGATTCGAGATACGGGAAGATAAAGTACGGGAGGTACAGCTTGGAGCAGTGTGTGAAAATGCACTGGGAACAGTACAACCCTATGCAATACAGAGAGATGTGGAGCTGCATAAGGAGGTCAGAAAGGAGGTAACCATGATGGCTGATCCTGATGATCTTGAAATGATATGCAATAATCTGCTGTCAAATGCTGTAAAATATAACCGGGACGGGGGCAGGGTGGATATTGTTATGGATTCTGATGAAAGAAGTGCTGTAATCACCGTGTCAGATACAGGCATAGGAATGAGCAAGGAGGAGATAGGAATGCTGTTTAATGAGTTTGTAAGAATACGGAATGAACAGACTAAAAATATTTTGGGTAGCGGATTGGGTCTCTCAATTGTAAAAAAAGTTGTAGAATTGTATAAGGGAAGCATAGATGTAAAAAGCAGTCCGGGTGAAGGTTCTGTTTTTACAGTAAGACTTCCCCTGAAATTATGATAACCAGAAACTTAAAAAAACTCACCATGGATAAACTCCCCGGTAAAACAGTTGAGAGGCTTAGCGAATACAGGCGTACACTTCTCAAATATCTGGATGAGGGTAATAACTACATCTATTCACATGAGCTCGCCGGATTGCTCCACATTACAGCGGTACAGGTGCGTCGTGACCTTATGCTTATAGGTTATTCAAGCGTTCTGAAAAAAGGATATGATGTAAAGGAGCTTATCAGAACTATTGGTGAAATAATAGATTCTGAACAGGGGCAGAATGTAGCAGTAATAGGCCTTGGTAATCTTGGAAGAGCAGTTACCGCCTATTTCAAGGGAAAACGATCAAAGCTGAATATTGTGGCAGCTTTTGATAATGATCCTCAGAAGATTAACAGGGTAATTGCGGGTGTCAGATGTCACCCCGTTGAGAAGATGGAAGAGATAATACGGAGTGAGAATATTTCAATTGCCATCCTTACCGTTCCTCCTGAAAGTGCAAGGGCAGTTGCCGAGGAGGGGATACGTTACGGCCTTAAGGGTTTTTTGAACTTTACCACGGTTGCACTCAATATGCCGCCAAATGTATATCTGGAAGAGTTTGATATGATTACCTTTCTTGAAAAGGTTGCCTATTTTGTTAAAGAAGCAAGATAGCAGCAGGGTGATGAGAATATTCAGGGGATTTGAGGGGTGTGATAAAATAGTTAACCCTGTGGTAACAACCGGAACCTTTGACGGGGTTCATTTTGGGCATAAAGTGATTTTGAACCGGCTGAAGCAGCTGGCACACAGATATAACGGAGAGTCAGTTCTTATAACCTTTCACCCGCATCCGCGTAAGGTTCTCTATCCGGAAACTGTTGGGAAGGGTCTAAGTCTGATTAATACCCAGAAGGAAAAAATAGAACTGTTGCGGGAGTCGGGTCTGGATAATCTGATTATTATAGAATTTAACAGGCAGTTTGCAGATATCTCTTCTGCCTGCTTCGTTGAGAAGTATCTGGTTGGCCTGCTTCATGCAAGGGTAATTGTGGTTGGATTCAATCATTTCTTCGGTCATAACAAGGAGGGAGATTTCTCTTCCCTTGAGGGAATGGCTGAAAGGCTGGGGTTTATTACAGAGATGATACCTGAGCAGGAGGTGCAGAATGAGACTGTCAGTTCAACCGAAATAAGAAGATCGCTGAGGGAGGGCTTTATACAGAGAGTTAACGCTTACCTTGATCACTATTATATGGTAATTGCAGATATAGAGCCTGTGCCACCACTGTTATCAGGTGATACCAGTTTTGCTCTGGTAGCCACGGATGAAGAAGATAAACTTTTGCCCCCGGCGGGAGCATATGCAGTTACAGTTATTACAGACAAATTAGAGCACAGGGGAATATCTCTGATAACCAGCGATATGGCTGGAAGCAGCCATCTCTTTCTGAGTCTTTTTGAGGGCAAGGATATTCACTCCCTGCAGGTTGGGACAGTCAGGATTAATTTCCACCGCCGGATGAGTGCTCCCTTTAAAAGCAGTATCTTTCAGGATGATCCACGTTTTATTGAGTCGGTTGTGCGGGAGGTGGAGGATCTTATTTATTAATCATACGGTTACACGAAAATTTAATCCACCTTCGCGTTCCGCTTCGGCGGACGAGAGGGTGTGGTTAAATTCCCCGGGGCTTGCCCCGGAAAGAAGGGTCCAGTGCTTGCCCTGGGGTATAATACCATTTATTCTCTGATTTTCTGCTGTTTTGCATGATAATATTCATAAGTTTTTAATCAGGGTTTTGCTATTTTTGTAGTATATTTTTTATTTAGTTTAATTCCAGACAGCACCGGAAAGAGGATGGGATTTCAGATCAGGTTGGTATATTTCGGTGATTTATATAATATAGGAGAGCAAGGGAGATGAAGTTTACACCCGAAAAGTTGTCAATCAGGGATGAAAGGATGAAGCCCTTTATTGATCCCGATGAAATATGGAACATTATAAACAATACCACTTCAGACAGGGAGAAGGTTCGTAGTGTCATAGCAAAGTCTCTGGATAAGCAGAGGCTAACTCTCGAAGAGACTGCTGTGCTTGTAAATGCTTCCGACCCTGAACTGATAGAAGAGATTAAAGAAGGTGCGCGCGAACTGAAAAAGCGTGTTTACGGTAACAGGATAGTTCTGTTTGCTCCTCTCTACGTAGGAAATTACTGCAGTAACAACTGCAGTTACTGCGGTTTCAGGTCGGGTAACACAGAGGCTCAGCGAATGACACTCAGCGATGAAGAGATAGTCAGGGAGGTGGCGGCCCTTGAGGATAATGGTCAGAAGAGATTAATCCTTGTTTACGGTGAACACCGTGACTATTCTCCGGAATTTATTGCGCATACGGCCAGAACGGTCTACAGCGTAAAAAAAGGTAATGGTGAAATAAGAAGGGTAAATATTAATGCAGCCCCTCTTGATATTGAGGGTTTCAGAACGGTTGGTAAATCAGGTATTGGCACCTATCAGATATTTCAGGAGACATATCATCCGGAAGCATATAAATGGTATCATCTGAGCGGAAAGAAGGCTGATTATGAATGGCGGCTGACCGGACTTGATCGTGCTCAGGAGGCCGGAATAGATGATGTTGGAATAGGGGTGTTGTTTGGACTTTACGACTGGCGTTTTGAGGTGCTGGGTCTGGTAAGACACACCAACCACCTTGAGGCATGCTACAACGTTGGTCCCCACACCATCTCCTTCCCAAGAATAAAGGATGCTGCT
Organism: Bacteroidales bacterium; assembly: GCA_020201035.1. GTDB lineage: Bacteria > Bacteroidota > Bacteroidia > Bacteroidales > VadinHA17 > JAIVHO01. The sequence goes on along the minus strand of JAIVHO010000031.1, from coordinate 243,994 downwards.
GCACTTGATCTGGATGACAGGTATCAGGTGAGTGATGATGATTTTAAGAAGCTTGTTGCCATACTTAGGCTTGCAGTGCCATATACCGGACTGATACTTACTGCACGCGAAGATCATGATGTGCGCAGGGAGGTTATTCAGTATGGCGTTTCACAGATTGATGGCGGTACAAAGATTGAGCTGGGATCCTACTCTGATATCAAAAACAATGATCAGAATCTTAACAGGGAGCAGTTCAGGATAAGTGATGAAAGGAGTCTGGCCGAAGTAATTGATGAGCTCCTGGACGATGACTTTCTTCCCTCTTTCTGTACTGCGTGTTACCGGTTGGGAAGAACGGGTGAACACTTTATGGAGTTTTCAGTTCCGGGATTTATAAAGAGGTACTGCTCACCAAATGCTGCATTAACCCTTGCCGAATATATTGAGGATTATGCCGGGCCCGAGCTGGCAGAGAAGGGGTGGAAGGCTATCGAAAGAAATCTGGCAACCATTGATGAGAAGATTGTTGGTGATCTGAAGGATAGGCTGCAGCGAATAAGGAACGGTGAGAGGGATCTCTATTTTTAATCCACCTTCGCGTTCCGCTTCGGCGGACGAGAGGGTGTGGTTAAATTCCCCGGGGCTTGCCCCGGAAAGAAGGGTCCAGGGCTTGCCCTGGGGTATAATACCATTTATTAAACAGGGAGTACTATGATCAGAATTGTTGCACTCAGAATAACAGACAGGATAAAGGAGGCCGGAAATACACAGAAAGCTCTGACCGCTCACGCCGGAGCAATACGTGCAAGGCTTGGTTTTCATGAACTCAGTTCAGAAACATGCAGCCGTGAGGCCTATATGGTTCTTTTGCTGCGGGATGAGGATAATGGATACAGGAGTCTGCTCGACAGCCTTGAAACTATCCGCGGGCTGGAGGTGCGTCACGTTACCCCGACTGGTTCTTCGGTAGGAACCGACATACTGCCTGGGATCATTGCTAACCGGACCATTGCAACACTGTTAATTGATAACCGGGAGACGGTGGTTACGGAGATGCAGGATATCCTTTCAAGATATGGCTGCTCAATAAGAACTCGGCTGGGGCTGAACGAGAGGGTCAACGGCCGCGATATTGGAATAATTGTTCTTGAACTTACAGGTGATACGCAGGAACAGATGAATCTGCTTAAGCGGTTATCTGAATCAGGAGATATTACTGTTTCAGCAGTCTCTTTCAGCTGATTTTTTCCATACTGTAGATTACATTCCTCTCTTTCAGGTATTCCAGTATAAAGGTAAGGTTACCATCTTCTGTGCCGGTATATTCGGCCGGATTGATACCGGGTCTGCTGAATCTTCCTTCAAGCATCAGGTTTGCCACGGCAGTGCAGGTATATCCAGTGGTACGGGCCATACTGGTTATCCCGTTATCCCTGTCGAATCGGTCAAAAAGGTTATAGGTATATCTCTCCTTTACTCCCGCATTTATACCCTCCACCACAATCCTCATTACTGTGAAATCCTCTTCTCCTTCCTTAAGTTTCCATTTCGGGAAGACCAGTTGCGAGGTGAGATCGATTGGTTTGATCCTGACGCCCTTCACCTCTATTTCGTCGTTACTGAAGAAACCTGTCTCACGAAGCATTCTAAGGTAATCGATGGTTCCGGGATATCTGAGGGTTTTTTCAATCATGTTGGGTACAGGCATGGTTTGAATCAGACTCCTTAGTCCGTCTGAATTCCATGCTTCAAGGGTACCGACCTTTTCAAACTCCACATATTCAGGCTCAGAGAGAGCCTCCCTGATCACCATTTCGCCATTGATGATATAGCGGGCAGGTCTGGTGTACTCCTCTATCACATCAGCCGGTGAAAAGACAGCCTTATACTGCCATGGCCACTCTCTTTTAAACGGCAGGCCGCCCACCATACAGGTAAACTTCTGAACGTTCATTCTGGGATGGTGATAACCCAGAATAATATTTCCCATACCCGGTGCCACACCGCAATCCGTAACCACAGTTACTCCTTTTGATTTTGCCAGTCGGTCCAGTCCGAACGGATCCTCCGGGAAAAAGGATATATCTACCATATTTTTGCCTGCTGCAATAACGTGCTTTACCGAGTTGTATCCCATAAACCCCGGGAGGGCACCAATTACAAGGTCATGATCCGCTGCCAGCTTATTAACGGTGGCTGCATCTGACAGATCTGCAGTAACAACCTCAACTCCGGCGATTGAATTTATCATTCCGAGATTTTCGCCAGATATATCTGCTGCTGTTACCCTGTATTCAGGGGCGAGGTCCTTTACTATGGCTGAGCCTACCAGGCCACATCCCATAACAAGTACTTTCTGTCTCATAGGCTATAGTTTTATTTATTTAGCGGTATCCCTATCCTCCTGTTGCCGCGCGTGCCAGTGTTTTGAATCGCCCCACTCCCCATAACCGATATCTGCATCCGCCATGCTTAGTCTGGCTTCGAGGCATCCCCTGCAATCGTCGGCAGCCTCGTCGGTACATGGTTTATTTTCATACAGACTGTAGCTGTCGCGGTACATTCCGGGTGTAATATTGGGCATAATAATATTGGCTCCTATCCTGATTGCTTTCTCACGGCCCATTGGGTCAATAGCCTGGAGAGCCGTGGCCGCAGCAATATTTATATCCTTCATAACAATTCTCAGGACGGCAATCATCTTCAGTGACATATCAAATCTTTCAGCTATGGGCAGCAGCTGGTCCCTGTAATGTATCAGGGGGGTGTTTTCATGTTCTATATAGGGTCCCATGCCAACCATATCTATATCCATATCCCTCATAAATAGTATATCCTCTGCCAGATTGGAGAGTGTCTGGAACGGAAGACCAATCATCACCCCTGTTCCTGTCTGGTATCCTGCCTTTTGCAGATCCCTGAGGCACTCTGTCCTTCTGTCAAAACTGTGCAGATCATCCTGCGGATGTATTTTTTTATATAGCTCCCTGTCTGAGGATTCAATACGCAGCAGGTACCTGTGAGCACCTGCATCAAACCACTCTTTGTAGACCTCCATTGTCTGTTCACCGAGCGAGATGGTAATACCCAGTTTCCCTTCTGATATAAGTTTTATCCTTTTCAGAAGGCCTGTAATCCTGGATGTGAAGCTATCCGATTCAAGTTCACCCGCCTGCAGGGCAATGGATCCGTAATTGTTGTCGAGGGCAAATTGTGCTGCAGCAACTATCTCATCATCAGTTATATTGTACCTCTTTACCTCCCTGTTGCCTTTTCGTATGCCGCAATAGTAGCAGTTCTTGGCGCATATGTTTGAGAATTCTATCAGTCCCCGGTAGTATACGCTGTTCCCGACGTATTGCTGTTTGATCCGTGCTGCTTCTCTGAAGAGTTCTCTCAAGTCATCGCCATCAGCACCCAGAAGATAAATAATATCCTCTTTCGATAGCTCACCCTTCCTTAATATTTCTGAAACAATTGCTGCCATATCCCTTTAAGCCTGTAAATATAGCCAGATTTGGCTGTTTCCTTAGCTTCCGGTTTGCCTGTTTCCTTAATTTTTAGTTTCCGGTTCAGCAACTTACTTATTTTTTCTCTCCGGTCCAGCTTCATTCTTAACTTCAGGCAACTATGGCAGTTTATTCCCCTGCCCGTAATTTCCGGTTTATCTGATTATGTCTCCTCTTTATCAGAAGCCTCTTCCGAACATATGCCACAGTTCACCCTTCAGTGCTTCCCATCTTTTCATTGTGGCAAAAGCGAAGTTATTGGTATAATCAGTAACATATTCGCGGGCTTCGTCATTTTTACCTTCGGCAACGAGCTTTTTTACCTTCTCTTCAACCATAGGCATCTCTTCAAATCCCTTTTTTTCAAAGGCCATTACTTCAGGTTCAATAAGTTCCCGGCCCCGACCCCAGTTTACTGTAGCGAGCCTGTTTGCTTCGCGGTAGCTCCATAGGGCAGCATCAGTGCGATAGCGGTGCTGACCGCATATTTTAAAGCTTTCAGGAAGATATAGTGTTCCTGAGAAGACAGGAATTCTGGGACTCTGGCCAGGATTGTCAAATGATAGCCAGGCTACTGCACCAACTTCATCGGGCAGCCAGTCGCGGCACTGAATAACATGTGAATAGGAGCATCCGGCAATTGCTATTGCTCTCTCCCTTGTTACTGTGCCGGGTGCAAGAGTGTTAAGCAGTGTCATCAGGTCATTGCTCATCCAGGGATTGGCGACAGAACTCTTAGCTGTGTCAACCGATGGTTCTTCCGATGCGCTTCCTGGTCTGGACCTTCTTTCAACCATCAGGTTCTTAGTCATGTCCCACTCTGTCCCCTCGTATGTTGCACGGTAAAATGCCATCACATCTGCAGGTGAAAGTTTCTTCTCAGGCCTGACCGAGAAAGGAAGCTCTTCCATATCGTCAGTGAGATTCAGTGATGGGGCTATAGTGCTCAGAACAAAGTGCTCACGGCGCGAATAAGGCTTACGGCCACTTATAACCTGATAAAACTTGAAGGGGGCCTTTCCGTCCCACAGCTTAAGATTTTTTGATCTTTCCCGCAGGTCTGATGAGGTCATAAAGAAATCGGGGTTGTTAAAATCGACATCCGATATTCTGGATATATTGGCTGAGACACCCACATGATCGTCGGGTATTCTCTGGGCACACCACAACGCACCCTTCTCATCAGTACCTGCACCTGATATCTCAAAATGCCATACCTCTTTGGGGTCAGCAACCGTCAGGCATTCTGCATAATCTCCGTAGCCATACTTTTCAGCCAGGGCACCCATAAGCTTTATTGCTTCACGTGCAGTTGTGCATCTTTCAAGTGCTATCTTTTCAAGCTCTTCAATCAGGAAGAGTCCATCCGTGTTGCGTAGCTCACGTCTTCCGGTGATTGTTGTTTCCCCTATTGCAAGTTGTTTTTCATTCAGGCAGGGATAGGCTACGCTGAGGTATGAATAGGTCTCTTTTACTTCAGGAATCTCTCCTTTCAGTTCCAGGTTCCTCATATCCCAGGCTGTTTCCGTATGGAGTGTTCCCCAGTAAACCTTGTGCATTGCACCATCCTCAAATGTTCTACCTGGCACAATCTCCATCCATGTGCGGTAGTTGCCATCACAGCTGTGGGCTGTCATGACGGAACCATCTGTACTGGCCTTTTTTCCCACCATAATACTTGTGCAACTCTCCGGGTATCCGGGTCCGAACGGATCAATCTCCTGTCCCCAGAGCTGCACCGCAACCATTGAGAGAAGGATTACGGTTAATCTTTTTAAGTGTAACAGATTCATAAATTATTTAGTTTAGGTTATATGAAAAGCTAATCTACAAATATAATTTTTCCGGCAACCTAACTTCAATTATTATTTATATTAAAGAACATCATTTGCAGCATTCTGCCTGTGTTAATATATCTGCAGAAAAGATGCGTTAAAATACTTTTTACTTCGGTGAAAAATGGCTATATTGTTATTTCCGTTACAGATTCGGCCGGATGATGGTACTGACCTGTAGCTATGATGATATAATCGAATAGTTATTGCAGCAATCAAGAATCTTCAGCCTGCCGATGGCGGCTCATAATGCAGTGAATGACGAGGCAAAACTATAATATTCTATATAACACAACATTAAAAAACCGAAATTTATGGGAAAACATGCAGTAAAGATTCTGAAGGTAGATGCCAAGGAACTTATTAAGATGCTTAATGCTGCTCTTGCAGAAGAGTGGCTTGCCTATTATCAGTACTGGATAGGAGCAAGGGTAATGGAAGGTCCCATGAGGAGTGAGATAGAGCCTGAATTACTGCTTCATGCAGATCAGGAGCTGAATCATGCAGTACTGGTTACTAACCGGATTATTCAGATTGGTGGTACTCCCGTTCTTAATCCTGCGCAATGGATCAAGCTTGCCGGATGTGATTACGAGGAGCCTGTTGATCCATATGTGGAGATGATTCTCAATCAGAATCTGAAAGGCGAAAGGTGTGCCATTCAAAGGTATCAGGATATAGCTGAATTTACTTATGGGAAGGATCATTCAACCCATCAGATGGCGATCAATATACTCAATGAGGAGCTCGAGCATGAAGAGGATATAGAGGCCTGGCTTGAAGATCTTGAAATAATGAAGAACCAGATAAAAAAGCTCAGGCTTTAAAATCACCGGAGTTATGGCCGGATAATCTGCCGGCCATACTTTTTTCTATCAGCGTTGCTGCAGCTTCGGGTGTAATTTCCGAAACCTGAATTATATAGATATTTCCACTATTCCATCTGCGTGCGGCTTTATGTGCCAGAGAGCTTCTGACGCTCCATAACTGTGGGGAGTCAGATGTGCTGCATAGGTATTCAATTGCCCGGTACCACCCTTTTCCCCCGATCTCAAGCGGTCCCACCTCATCAATTATTGTTACTGTATCGTTTTTCGATGCGGCATCAGTAATAATTTTTTCCCCCATTTCAAGTGCATCATTGTTGAACCAGAATCGGCCCTGTTTTACCGTTCCGGTACTTTTATCAACCGAGCAGAGGAGCTTCTCGCGACCCGATTCAATATCAGTAAGGGTGAAGTTTTTCCGGGCATTTCCGTCCCATGTGCCACGTGATATAAAACCGGCGGTTTTCACTCCTTTTTGTTTAAGCAACAATGTAATCTGCTCAGCGAAAGTGCTCTTCCCTTCTCCCTTATCTCCTGCCAGGATAAAGATATCCGGTCTCCTTCTCTCCTTTTCTGTAATAACGGGAAGCAACAGTTCTGAGATGTGGAGCATTCTGCCTATGAATCTCCCTTTTATCTTCCTGATTTCACCAATACCAGGCATTAACGCTATCAGGGCCGGAAGGGCAGAGAAACCAAGAGTCAGTGCCTGGTAAATAAGTGCAAACCCTCTGTTATAGAGCAGGCTTCTTATCAGGGGATTCTTCAGTTCAACGCTTATAGCTGCGAAGCCAAGGATGATAACGGCCGCACGCAGTATCATTGAACCTCCGGCTATAAGGCCCTCTGTTCCGAAAATACCTTCCCCGGAGGTGCTGTTCCACAGGAATGCTGAAACAATTGCAATTGCAATGAACTGGATCCATACAGACCATTTCGCCAGTCTGTACAGGGAGTTACGGTAGTAAAATGCAACAATGGTTATATAAACAAGGGAGCAGAGTGATGCAAAAAGGAAGTGGCACCTGGATATTATAATCATACATGCTGACATTGCTGCAATATTAGCTGCCAGCAGGGGAATGGAATATCTCCCCGATGATCTTTCAAAGAGTGTATTCTCCTCCGTTAATATAAGTTTGTCACTGTTATCCTTTACAGGGTTTTTGACATATCTTTTTCCTGCCAGATATCCTCCTGTTGCGGCAGCAATTCCTGCAGCAGCATATATCACTACCACAGCAGTAACAATTACAGCCGGATTCCCGTTGCTGCCTCCCATTCTGTTTACTGCAAAACGGTAAAAGGAGTCTGCAATTCTTACCAGATCAAAGCCATATATGATAAGGAGGGTTATGATTTTATGCAGCAGACTGCTCATTACTGCAAGCGCTCCGCCGGTGATATAACCTGCCAGGTTCCTTCCCATCAGTCGGATAGCGAACTCAAGAAGGAATGCTTCCATTATTATGCCGGTCATAGGCCCGATGATAACCGCGCTCGGTGATATTGACTTCATCAGGGCACAGATCAATCCGGCTCTCCAAACAATACCTTTATCTTTCCATACCTGAAGAAAGGCAACCAGTAACCAAACACTCATTACTGATAGTATTGTGCCGGAAAAGGGAATATTGAGGTTGTGCAGAAAGCTGCCTGTAATTATCTCAAAGGAAGCCCATATACTCCCCAGAACTGATGCTTTAAGCCATACAGGGTTCAGCTCTTTATTCTCAATTTTCCTTATTGTTTTCAACTCCTTTGTTTTTCAGGATCAGTATGCACGTCTGATTTGTATCTGCCTGTCTGTTCAGGGAGACAAAAATAACCTTCTTTAGTCAAATTGTTGCCTCAGGGCCATAAAAGGATCAGATGATAATTCATATTTGGAAATAATCATATTCTTTTTATCTTTCGCTTGTTGTAAAAAAAGTAATGTTAAGATGTTAACTCAATACATATCTGTACGATACCTTTACAATATTGCCCGGAATGCAGGCTTTAGCAAACGTTTCGCAGGATTGTAATTACGCTGATTCTTTTCTTCATGGGCTGAACTGCCAGCACGCTTCAACAGGTATCCAAAAAGCAATTATTAACCCGTTATGATAAATCAAAAATTACTAAATCCGTCACATATTGCCATTATTGGTGGTTCTGATGACCATTCCAAGCCAGGAGGCAAGGTGCTGAGGAATATTATTGAGGGCGGCTTCAGTGGTGAGCTGAGGGTGGTAAATCCTAAATGCGACCTGGTGCAGGGAATAAAATCGTACCGGGATGTAAGGGAGCTTCCCGCAACAGATCTTGCAATAATTGCTGTTGCGGCACCCTGGTGCAGGGATATTGTTTCCATTCTTGCCGAAGAAAAGGGTACAGGTGGTTTTATAATCCTGTCTGCAGGATTCAGTGAGGAGGATGAAGCCGGTGCCGAGCTTGAAAGAGAGATAGTAAGGATTGTTGAGTCGGCAGGCGCCACCTTGATCGGCCCCAACTGTATCGGGTTTCTCAACCACAACTACAACGGAATATTTACATCTCCTGTACCACAACTCAACAGTGCAGGAGTGGATTTTATCTCGGGATCAGGGGCTACTGCAGTCTTTATTATGGAGTCAGCCATTCCTGACGGAATATTATTTTCAAGCATATGGTCAGTTGGGAACAGTGCTCAGACCGGAGTTGAGGAGGTATTACGGCATCTCGATGAAACCTATATTGAGGGTGAAAGTGCCCCGGTAAAGATTCTTTATATTGAGAGTATTTCAAAGCCTGAAATGTTGCTGAAGCATGCTTCTTCACTTGTTGAAAAGGGATGCCGGATAGCTGCGGTCAAGGCTGGCAGTTCAGAAGCCGGCAGCAGGGCAGCCTCCTCTCATACCGGTGCATTGTCAAATCCGGATGTTGCAGTAGATGCCCTGTTCCGCAAGGCAGGAATTATAAGGTGTTACAGCAGGCAGGAGCTGGTGGCTGTAACCGGTGTCATGCTTCATCCGCCGCTGGCAGGTAAAAGAATTGCAATAGTCACTCATGCCGGCGGGCCGGCGGTAATGATGACTGATGCCCTTTCCTCGGGCGGACTAACAGTTCCTCCGCTGAGTGGCAAAAAGGCTGAAGATCTTCTTGCAAAACTTTTTCCCGGATCGTCAGTAGCCAACCCCATAGACTTCCTTGCAACGGGAACAGCTGAACAGCTTGGCCAGATACTGGATGCCTGTGAGAATGATTTTGACGATATAGATGGTGTGGTGGTCATTTTTGGTACACCCGGACTCTTTCCAGTTGATGATGTTTATACTCTTCTTGACCAGAGGATGAAGAGCATGAAGAAACCCATCTTCCCTGTGTTGCCGTCGTTGATAACGGCCCAACGCGAGGTGCGTGACTTTATAGGCAGGGGCAGGATAAACTTTCCGGATGAGGTGGTACTGGCAAGGGCGATGTGCATGGCAGCCGGTATACCCCATTTTCAGGAAAAGGCTATTTCTGCCGGTTATACAATAGACAGTGAGGCTGTCAGAAGAGTTGTTGAAAGAGCCGGGAACGGGTATCTCGGCATAGAAGATACTGGTGCACTGCTTGATGCAGCAGGTATTGGCAGACCTTACGAGAGGGTTATTACAAGGGAGGAAGAGGTTGAGGATGTTGCTGTGAAAACAGGATACCCTCTGGTAATGAAGGTTACCGGACCGGTTCACAAATCAGATGTGGGTGGAGTGATTCTTAATATCAATACTGATGAAGCAGCGCTCTCCTCGTTTAAACGTTTGATGGAGATTGAGGGAGCATCCGGCGTTCTTGTACAGCCGATGCTAAAAGGTACAGAGCTCTTTGCAGGAGTAAAGAGGGAGGGTAACTTCGGTCACCTTGTTATGTGCGGACTGGGGGGGATTTTTATTGAAGTACTCAGGGATATTGCAACAGGGATAGCTCCTGTTGGTGCAGATGAGGCAGATTATATGATACGCTCCCTGAAAGGGTATCGCATTCTTGAAGGTGTAAGAGGGCAGGAGGGGGTTGACCTGCAGGCTTTCAGGGGAATAGTGGTAAGATTATCGCTGCTGGCAGATGCTGCACCGGAGATATTTGAGATGGATATTAACCCGCTGCTCGGGACTCCTGACAGTATTGTTGCGGTTGATGCCAGGATAAGGATTGAAAGAGATTAACTGTTTGCAGATGAAAAGAAAAGATATATATCCGTTGCTGTTCCTGTCTGCTGTTTTCGCTCCCTTTATATTGTTTGAAAGAGCATACAGTTTCTATGATAATTTTTACGGATCATTTCCTTTTATCACCAGTTTTATAAAGTTTGCCATACTGGCAACTGCGGGTGAGATAATAGGACTGAGGATCAGGACGGGCAGTTATACAGCAAAGGACTTCGGTCTTGTTCCAAGGGCAATAGTATGGGGCTTTCTGGGTATGACTATCCAGGCTGCATTTATAATTTTTGCCAGAGGGGTCCCTGAATTGCTCACTTTTGCAGGCGCAGGGGATGCATCATCGACTCTTGCAGGACCCCTCACATCAGGTAAGGTAGGGGTGGCATTTGCCATAAGCGCCTTGCTCAATATTTTTTATGCCCCTGTTCTGATGGTAACGCACAAGGTAACAGACACACATATTGTGATGAACGGCGGCATTATTTCAGGTTTTTTCCGGCCTGTAAGGGTGAGGGAGATACTGGAGCGAACCGACTGGCAGATGTTGTGGGGATTTGTGATTAAAAGGACCATCCCCCTTTTCTGGATTCCTGCCCAAACACTCAATTTTCTTATGCCGGAGAAGTTCAGGGTGCTGATTGCGGCAATATACGGTATTATACTGGGTATTATACTGGCATTTTCAGCCCGGGCCAAAAATGATTAATAACATAATGGGGTTAGCGATAATTTTGTATATTTAAGGTTCCTGATAACAATGATATCATATAAAACATACAGAAATATGGAGAAGAGGGGAGATGTGTTAACATCATCAGGTCTTATAGCCTGTGATATTATTTTTATTAAAGGGATCATCTGTAGTATTGAATAAATGTAGGAAGGGTGGCACAATAGCTGCCCTCTCTTTTTGAATGGAAATAAGTATGAATGGTACGCCTGTAAGCAGGGAAATAGTGGAAAGTGTACTTTCCCGACTTGAGATAAGTTCAGTGATGCGTTCAAGTATCAGGGAGGTAGTTAAGCTTGTTAACAATCTGGAGAGGGAGACCGGGTTAAGGTTTATCCGGATGGAGATGGGGGTGCCGGGACTGAAGGCGCCGCAGATTGGAATTGAGGCAGAGAAGAAAGCTCTGGATTCAGGTCTTGCGTCTGTTTATCCCAATATTGAAGGATTGAGAGAACTCAAGGATGAAACCTCCAGGTTTCTTAAGCTTTTTCTGGATATTGACATAAGCCCGCAGGGGTGTGTTCCCACTATCGGTTCAATGATGGGCGGAATAGCCAGTTTTTTGGTTGTAAACAGGAATGATGCCACCCGGGAAGGGACGCTTTTTATTGATCCGGGCTTCCCTGTACAGAAGCAGCAGGTAAGAATACTGGGTCAGGAATTCCGCTCTTTTGATGTATATAATTACAGGGGTGAAAAACTGAGGGATAAGCTTGAGTCCTATCTGGAAACGGGAAAGGTCTCCAGTATCCTCTATTCCAATCCGAACAATCCCTCCTGGATATGTTTCACGGAAGAGGAGTTGCAGATTATAGGTACGCTGGCGAAGAAATATGATGTGGTCGTTATTGAAGATCTTGCTTATTTCGGGATGGATTTCAGGCAGGACTATTCACAGCCGGGTGTGCCACCTTACCAGCCTTCTGTGGCAAAATATTGCGATGATTATATAATGCTTATCTCCAGTTCAAAAGCCTTTAGCTATGCAGGTCAGCGTATCGGTATGCTGGTTATGTCAGATCATCTGTATAACAGGAGATATCCTGACCTTCTGAGATATTACAATTCAGACAGGTTTGGGCACTCAATGATTTTCGGAGCTCTTTATGCTCTTTCAGCAGGAGTGCCACAGTCGGTTCAGGCTGCCTTGACAGCCCTGTTCAGGGCAATAAATAACCGGGAGTACAACTACCGTGAAGATGTGCTGGAGTACGGACGCAAAGCTGTCATAATGAAGAAGCTTTTCACGGATAACGGATTTACCATTGTTTATGATACTGATATAGATACCCCTGTGGCAGATGGCTTCTATTTTACAGTCTCCTATCCAGGGATGGATGGTGAAACACTTCTAAGAGAACTTTTATGCTACGGGATCAGTGCTATCTCTCTTGCAATCACTGGCAGCGACCGTACTGAAGGTATAAGGGCATGTGTGTCAATGGTTCCGAGAGATCTCTTTGATGACCTGGAGAAGCGGCTCAGGCAGTTTGAATCAGATCATCCGGTGAGTAACAGAAATTAAATAGTAACAATTTTAATAATAGAAAAATGGCCAAAGTAAGAGGAGCGATAGTTGTTGACATTGAAAAATGCAAGGGTTGCGGAGTATGCGTGGTAGCATGCCCTGCCTCGGTGATTGAGCTCTCACCAAATGTAAACAGTAAAGGTTATCACTATGCGGAGCCTGTTAACCATGATGCTTGTACCGGCTGTACAAACTGTGCGGTTGTATGTCCTGACGGGGTTATATCGGTTTACCGTATAAAGAATTAACAATAAACAGAAAAAAGATAATGGAAAAGGAATTAAGATTAATGAAAGGCAACGAAGCCCTGGCTGAAGCAGCAATCAGGGCCGGTGCCGATGGTTATTTCGGTTATCCCATAACACCGCAGAGTGAAGTGATGGAATATCTTATGCAGGAGAAGCCTCATGAGCGAACAGGAATGGTTGTTTTGCAGGCAGAGAGCGAAGTTGCTGCAATCAATATGGTATATGGAGGTGCCGGTTGCGGGAAGATGGTGATGACCTCATCCTCATCCCCCGGGGTGAGTCTCAAACAGGAAGGTATAACCTATATAGCGGGTGCTGAACTACCATGCCTGATAGTGAACGTAGTCAGGGGAGGTCCGGGACTCGGCACTATTCAGCCTGCACAGTCAGACTATTTTCAGGCAACCAAGGGCGGTGGCCATGGTGACTATAACCTTATAGTGCTGGCGCCTTCCTCGGTGCAGGAGATGGCTGATTTTGTGGAACTTGCCTTTGATCTGGCATTCAAATACCGTAACCCTGCCATGATCCTTTCTGACGGAGCTATTGGTCAGATGATGGAGAAGGTATGGCTGAAGCCGCAGAAGGAACGTAACCTTAAACTTCCCGAATGGGGAACCACCGGTAAAACACCCGGGCGTGAACGCAATATCATTACCTCCCTGGATCTCAATCCGGCAAAGCAGGAGCAGTTTAATCATAAGCTGCAGGCCAAATACCGCGAGATGGAAAAGAATGAGGTACGGTATGAGGAGTTTCAGTGCGATGATGCTGAATATCTGTTTGTTGCCTATGGTACAAGTGCAAGGGTATGTCAGAAGGCTATCCAGCTGGCCAGGGCGGAAGGAATCAAGGTTGGGCTGCTCAGACCAATTACCCTCTTCCCTTTTCCGAAGAAGATAATACATGAAAGAGCCGGTCAGGTAAAAGGAATACTTTGCGTGGAGATGAGTGCCGGACAGATGGTAGAGGACGTCAGGCTGGCAGTAAACGGATTAATTCCGGTAGAGCACTGGGGAAGAATGGGGGGAATAGTCCCCACCCCTGAAGAGGCGGTTGAGAATTTGAAATCAAAAATTATAGGAGGCTAAAATCATGGCAGACAATATATCAATTGAAGAGATAATAAAGCCGGAGAATCTTGTCTATGCCAAGACAGGGGTAATGACCGACAATATTACCAGCTATTGTCCGGGATGCGGACACGGAACCACGCACAGGATTATAGCCGAGATAATTGAGGAGATGGGTATCCAGTCAGAGACAATAGGTGTTGCTCCTGTGGGCTGCTCGGTACTGATGTATAATTTTATGGATATTGACATTCAACAGGCAGCACACGGACGGGCTCCTGCAGTGGCTACCGCTATCAAGAGACTGTTGCCTGAAAAGTTTGTTTTTACATACCAGGGTGATGGTGACCTTGCAGCTATAGGTACCGCTGAAACAATTCATGCCTGTAACAGGGGTGAGAATATTTTGATAGTTTTTATCAACAATGGTATCTATGGTATGACGGGCGGACAGATGGCACCCACAACACTTGAGGGCATGAAATCATCCACCTCACCCTATGGCCGTGATGTGGCAATGATGGGCAACCCCCTTAAAATGACAGATATTGTGGCTACCCTGCCAGGGACATATTATGTTACCAGACAGAGTGTTCACAAGCCCGGCAATGTACGAAAGTCTAAAAAGGCAATCCGCAAGGCGCTGGAGTATCAGAAGCTCAATAAGGGAACCTGTTTTATCGAGATTGTTTCAAACTGTCCGTCCGGATGGAAGATGGAGCCAGTTGAGTCCAACGAATGGATGGAAAAGAATATGTTCCCGTTCTATCCGCTTGGCGACCTGAAGGTGCCGGCAGAGTAATTATTAATAACAATAAAATGACGATATTATGACTGAAGAGATAATAATTGCCGGATTCGGGGGACAGGGAGTGCTCTCCATGGGTAAGATTATGGCATACTCGGGGATCATGCAGGATATGGAGGTGAGCTGGATGCCATCATACGGTCCCGAGATGAGAGGTGGTACTGCCAACGTCACGGTAATCCTGAGCGAGGAGCGCATTAGCAGCCCTATTATTAGGGTCTTTGATACTGCCATTATACTTAACCAGCAGTCTATGGATAAGTTTGAAAAATCGGTAAAGCCTGGTGGCACACTTATTTACGACGGGAATGGTATAACCAGGCACCCTGAACGTAAAGACATTACTGTTTACCGTATTGATGCTGCCGAGGAGGCTACAAAGCTGGAGAGTACAAAGACATTCAATATGATTGTACTGGGTGGTTTCCTGAAGGTAAGGCCCATTATTAAGCTGGAGAATGTATTAAAGGGTTTGAAGAAGTCGCTGCCGGAAAGGTATCACCATATGATACCGATGAATGAGAGTGCCCTGATGAGGGGTATGGAAATTATCAACAGGCTCAACTGAGTTTACCTTTCAATAGCCTGATATAAAGAATGGCCGGCGGTAAACCGGCCATTCTTTATTCGTAGAAGTGCATATCAATAATATATTTCCATACTCCCGGGGGCAGAAAATGTCTGATATCCTTTCCGGCCTTTACGGCCTCCCTTATAAAGGTGCCTGATATCTCCATCTGAGGCGCATTCACCAGAGTAATATCAGCCTGTGATATTATCAGCTCAAGATCGGGGGTTATCCTGACATTCTCCTCTTTCCTGGGGTAGACATAGAGCGGGTACTCCCTTATAATATCTTCAATATTTTTCCATTTATGAAGGGTCAGAAGATTGTCTCCGCCCATGATCAGGCAAAATTCCCTGTTGCTGTTCTGTGCTTTCAGGTAGGTAAGTGTATCGATGGTATAGGAAGGACGGGGGAGCTTTGTTTCAATATCAGAAACCCTGAACCGGGTATCATTCCCAATAGCCAGTTCGGCAAGCCTGATCCTGTGGTGATCGGGAAGAAGTGAGTATTTGCTTTTAAGAGGGTTGTGCGGGCTTACTACAAACCATATCTCCCTGAGATCACTATATTCAGCAACATAATTGGCTATTGCCATATGACCTATATGAATAGGATTAAATGAACCAAAGTAGAGGCCTGTTTTCATTTTGGACTGTTACTGTTGATTTTCTGTTTCTGCTATTCCGTCTTTCTCTGTTTGACTGAGGAACTTATTTACCAGTCGGACAGATTCAGATGTTGCATCTTCAATATCTTCATTTACAATTATATAATCAAACTCCCCGGCTCTGCTGATCTCCTTCTCTGCCTTATCAATCCTCAGAGCAATCTTCTCTTCACTCTCGGTGCCCCTTGCCCTTAACCTCCGTTCTAGCTCTGCGGGAGATGGTGGCATAACAAAAATAGCAAGAGCCCTGTTGCCAAACATTTTTTTAAGGTTTAATCCTCCTGCTACATCCAGATCAAAAATTACACTTTTCCCGGTTTCCCATATTCGCTCAATCTCATTTCTGAGTGTACCATACAGATGATCGGGGTAGACCTCCTCCCATTCTATGAACTCACCATTTAAGATACTGTTTCTGAAGGCGTCAGGCGACATAAAGTAGTAATCTCTTCCATTTGTTTCATTATCCCTTCTTTTTCTGCTTGTTGCAGACACTGAGAATTCCAGCGCAAGCTCCTCCCTTAATACATTACGGACGATGGTTGTCTTGCCTGCCCCTGAAGGAGCTGAAAATATTACCAGTTTTCCACTCATGCTGTCTCTATAGAATATTTAACACCTGCTCCCTTATCTTCTCAAGCTCATCCTTCATCCTTACCACGATTCCCTGTATCGTGGCATTGTTGGCTTTAGATCCTATTGTATTGATCTCCCTGCCTATCTCCTGGGCTATAAAACCGAGTTTTCTCCCATTGGCTCCCTCCAGATTCATCGTCTCGAGAAAATAACCGCAGTGCTGCTTCAGCCTCACTTTCTCTTCTGTTATATCAAGTTTTTCAAGATAATAGATCAGCTCCTGCTCAAGCCTGTTCATATCAACATTCTCAGTTCCCAGTCGGACCAGATTACCATGAATCCTCTCACGGAGATTGTCTATCCTGCTCTCCTCAAACGGTTCTATCTCTATCATCATAGAGAGAATAGTTCCTATTCTTTCTTCCATATCCCGGGCAAGTGCCAGTCCCTCGCTCCGGCGGTAGGCGTCTGTAATCCCGGCGGCTTCTGTTATTAGTTTTTTAAGGGAGTTCCATTCATCTGCTGCAAGAACCTCTTTTTCCGTCTTAAGTATCTCCGGGAGTCTCATAATAATGGAGAGCAGCTGGTCATCCGCATCTATACAGAGCTCACCGGCTATCTCCTTTAGCTGTTTGTAGTAACCGTGAACGGCTGTGCTGTTAATTACAGGTATATTTTGGGAAATAGCCTCATCGGTATAGATTGACAGATCAATCTTGCCACGTTCAAGGGTACGTGTCAGTATCTCCCGTATCTCTATCTCCTTTTCACGGTAAATCCATGGCATCTTTGCATTAATATCTGTCTGCTTGCTGTTGAGGGTTCTGATCTCAATATTTATTTTTTTTCCCGGAATATCGGCGGAGGCCTTTCCGAAGCCTGTCATGGAACGGATCATACTTGTTTTTTTAAATGTAGTGTAAAAGTAGTAAAAATGGGTTAATCAAAGAGGTCCGGGTTTTACTATCACCTTTTTCTTCCAGTTCCCGGTCTTGTAATAGGACCATGCCAGAATAAGCCCTACCAGCCATCCTGCAGGAAAAGACCACCATATACCGGTCTCATTGCCCAGCCGGTCTGCAAGAAACCAGGCCAGCGGAACCCTGACTATCCATAGTGACAGCAGGGTGATCAGCATTGGTATAAGAGTGTCTCCGGCTCCTCTCATTACACCGTTATAGATAAACATCATAGCAAAAATAATATAGAAGAGACTGACAATGGTGAGGTACTCCCTTCCTATTGAAATAACCGTTTCATCCGATGTAAATGCTTTCATAAAGAGAGAACCCAGAGAGATGATAAGTGCAGAAGTGATAATAGTGATTAAGGTAGTTAGTTTAATGGTGGCTATTACCCCACGGCGCACTCTTTCGGGTTTATTGCCTCCCAGGTTCTGACCAACAAAAGTGGCCAGTGCCTGTGCCAGTATCATTGCCGGGATAACGGCAATGGAATCAATGCGGCTGGCAACAGCAAAGGCTGCAATAACGTCGGTTCCGAAAGAGTTTACAATACCCATTATGGCCATTATACCAACTGCCACAAATGTCTGCTGCAGGCCGGTTGGTAATCCAATCTTAAATCCCTGTGCAAATATCCGTTTATCAAACTTCAGCTTTGTGATAGTCAGCTTTATAAGTTCATGTTTCCTGTTCAGGTAAAGGATGATGGCAACAAATGCACCTCCCTGTGAAATAACGGTTGCAAGGGCGACACCCTCCACGCCCATTCCGAACACAACAACAAAAAGCAGGTCAAGGATAATATTTACGAGGGTAGAGCCTATCAGAAAATAGACAGGTGTTCTGGAATCTCCAAGCCCCCTCAGTATTCCGCTCGTTCCGTTAAAACCGAAGAATCCTACCATCCCAAGCAGGTATATATTCATATAGGTCAGAGCCTGAGGCATTACCTCCAGTGGCAGGTTCAGCAGCAGGAATATCTCTTCGCTCAGCAGTATGCCTGCCACCGTAGCCACCAGAGAGGTGAAGAAGAGGGTAATATACATAGTGTCTATTGCTTTGCTGACACTAACAAGGTCGCCTGCCCCGAAATACTGGGAGATCACAATTGTTATACCTGACGCAATCCCTATAATGAGTGATATAAGCACAAATATGACCGGGAAAGAGGCACCAACAGCTGCCAGTGCCTCTTTCCCGAGAAAATTGCCCACAATAATAGTATCCACAATGTTATATAGTTGCTGGAATATATTTCCGGCAAGCATTGGAAGGGCAAAATTGAGGATCAGTTTAGCCTCGTTACCTGAGGTCATATCCTTCATGGCGGAGAGCTACTTTTTCATAATTTAACAGGTGTGCAAAAGTAGCTATTTATTATCACTATCCCCCAAAGGATAAGGCTCTTTATTACTGTATACAGACAGATCAATATGCAGGTCTGGTTTTTGAGTTCTTAATTCTCTGCTGTGGCTTCCGTAACGCTGCGCCGTTGCTCTGTTACCGGCTTAAACTGTTAAAGTGCCTCCAGCTCAATGGTAAAGTGTCTCATGATAGGCGCCTCATACCTGATGGCAAATCCTCTTTTTATTGTTTCCCTTCGGTCAAACAGGTTTTTGAGAGCTACAGCCACATATTCCATATGATTGTTAGTATATACCCTTCGCGGAATTGCCAGTCGCACAAACTCAAGCGCCGGATACCTGTTTTCACGGGTGACAGGATCACGGTCAGCAAGCAGGGTTCCTATCTCAACGCTCCTGATACCCCCTTCCAGGTAGAGTTCCACAGCAAGTTTCTGGGCCGGGAACTCTTCCCTTGGAACGTGGGGAAGGAATTGCAATGCATCAACAAAGATGGCATGTCCGCCGGCAGGCTGCTGGATAGGAATACCATATCCGGAGAGTTTATCGCCCAGAAAGGCCACCTGTCCTATCCTGGCATTAAGATAATCAGATGATGTGCCCTCATAAAGGCCCTGTGCAAGTGCATTCATATCACGACCCGATAATCCTCCATAAGTGATAAAGCCTTCAAACATAATATTATATACTGATGCTTCCCTGAACAGTTTCTCATCCCTCAGGGCAACGAATCCTCCCATATTGACAATTGCATCTTTCTTGGAGCTCATGGTCATGCCATCGGCATAGGAGAATATTTCCCTTATGATCTTCCGGATATCCCCTTTTTCATATCCCTGTTCCCTTTCCCTTATAAACCACGCGTTTTCAGCAAACCGGGCTGAGTCAATTATAAGAAGAGTGTTATGTTTTTTTGCCAGCATTGAGGTACTCCTGATATTTTCCATGCTAACCGGTTGTCCGCCTGCGTTGTTGTTTGTAAGTGTTAACAGGATAAAGGGAATTTTCCCGGGAGGTGTACTTTTGAGCAGATCCTCCAGTTTATTCAGATCAACATTTCCCTTGAAGGGAGCAACACTATTGGTGTCAAATGCTTCATCAACAGTACAGTCAATGGCTGATGCCTTTCTGAATTCAATATGTCCCTTTGTGGTGTCGAAGTGCGAGTTGCCGGGGATAATATCTCCCTCGCTCACCAGAGCTGAAAAAAGGACGTTCTCGGCGGCACGGCCCTGGTGGGTTGGAAGGAAGTACTCAAATCCGGTTATCTCCTGAATAGCGCTTTTCATCTTGTAATAGGAGGAAGCACCGGCATAGCTTTCATCTCCGAGCATCATTTCAGACCATTGACGGTCGCTCATGGCCCCTGTGCCTGAGTCGGTGAGCAGATCAATAAATACCTGATCCGATCTCAGGCTGAACAGATTGAAGCCTGCCTGATTGATCCACTCTTCACGTTCACTCCTGGTTGATCGGGTGAGTGTTTCAACCATCTTGATTTTATAGGGTTCAGTATACGGTAGATTCATACAAAAAAGATTTGTTATTCAGTTAACGGTAAAAATTTGATTATAAGAAACAAACGGGAGGTGACCCGATTTTAGGAAAGGCTGGAAGGGATAAAAGAGTCCCTGTTCTTTAGATTCCTGTATACTTCTTCTGAAGAATATTCCGTTATATAGGGGAAATCCATTATTTTTGGAATTTAAATTGCTAATTTAAACCTCACAGAGGTAATTTTCAAGATAAAGTTATTAAAATGTACAGGGCATCAAAACTGTTTTTCTCTTTTTATCTGCTTATATTCTTTAATATGTTTTTGTGTACACCTGCATTGTCGCAGGGGGGTACCTTGCAGCAGATTAAGATCAGTACCGATTCACTGAATTTATCACAACATACAGATACAGTGATTATTGGCTCAATATTGAGCTTCGGAACCCAGAAGTTGGGTGATCAGATTATACTTGACAGGGATCAGGCTTTAGATCTAATTGAACAGTGGTATAAATCAGAGGATAAGTGGAAGTCGGAAGATCATCCGCTCCGACTGGTTATGGGGCGCCTCCTTTTTGAAGCAACAAATGATCCTTTATACAGGGCGGAACACTATCTGAGGGACCTGAGCCGTGAGACAATCACTATACCTTCTGACCGCTTTTTTCTTTATGATACACTGCATATTCTGGTTGACCCTAATGCAAGATACAGGGGTTCAGGGAAGTCATGGACCATCCCTTCAGGATCAGGAGATGATATAACAGGCAATCTGACAGATTCCCTTTCTGCTGTCAGAAGGAGTCATGCTGATTCACTTTTGGCCGGGAAGACATTTCAGAGGGATTCACTGATTGCAATTCCGGTAGACAGTATTGCTGTTCCCATGCTGGTAGATATGCCTGTCAGAAGGGTGGAGATGATTGACAGCATAGTTCTGGTTGTAAAAGATACCCTCACAGAAGTTATCAATCCCGATCCTGCTTTTCCCTTCACCTGGTATGATTATCCCATGACGGGTGATTCAATCTATAAGGCTCTTAATATCCTTATGGATATAATGGTTGAGAAGGATTCCTCACTTTTAGTTTTCAAAGGTAGTCAGAATGCAGTACCTGTATGGCTCGACAGCAGGGCGGGTCGTCTCTATCGTTTATGGCTTGAGAATGAATGGGGTGAAGCCCTTTCTGTGTGGGTTGGCAATTCCGGCAGAGACACAGTTACAATAGCAGCCGAAAGAGGTGTGCATTTCAGGCGGCTTGGAAAGGAAACCAATATTGCAAATGCAAAAATGGATGCTCCGCAGATAGAGAGCAGAAAGCTGGCCGAGGTCACCAGACTTGACGTTACACCCAATTACTGGAAGTTTCTGTCTGAAACTGCTTTTACCTTTAACCAGGCAATGATAAAGAACTGGTCAAAGGGGGGCGAAAGCAATGTTGCCTTTACAATTGACCTGGAAGGAATAGCTGATTATACCAATAAGCAAAAGAAAATCTCGTGGGTCACAGTGGGCCGTTTTAAATACGGATATATGGCATCAGGCAAAAAGGAAAACAGAAGTGCAATTGATGTGCGTAAGAATGTTGACCTGATAGATGTTATTTCAAAATACAACGCCAAAGCTTTTGGCAAGTTTGATTTCAGCGGTACCATGATATTTAAGACCCAGCTGACCGCAGGATATGCTTATCCCGATACGGTAATGATATCCAAATTCATGAATCCGGGTTCCCTGACACTGGGCATCGGTCTTAACTATAAACCGAATAAGAATACCTCTATTAACTTTGCACCCCTCTCTTATAAAGGTACTTTTGTTCTTGATACAGTAAATATTGATCAGACAAAGCATGGTTTGCTGGCTGATCAGCGCTCAAGGCATGAGCCGGGGGTCAGTGCCCAGATAGATCATAAGATGACGATCTTTGATGACCTCACACTTGTTAACAGACTCAGGCTGTTTACAAACTATATTGATAATCCCCAGAATATGGATATCGAATGGGAGATGATTGCATCGATGAAGCTTAACTGGTATACCGATTTGCGTCTGAATACACATTTTATTTATGATGATGATACCCTTATCCCGGTTTATGACAGTGAGGGTGAGAAGGTGCTCGACAGTGAAGGAAAACATAAAAAGGTGCCTATGGTGCAGTTTAAGGAGGTTATAGGCGTATCGCTTATTTTCAGGTTCTAGACCGGCTTTTTGTAAATTGTTAACGTCTCCTTACTATACCTCCAAGACGCTCATATTCAGCTTTTTTACCCTGTGCTCTTCCCTGATAGCCCCCAGCAGCATCAAGAGTCTCGTACTTCTCCTTGCTGATCTGATAATATGTATAAAACCTGTTGGCCACAACTTTCCTTTTGCCTATCTCAATCCGTCAGCAATATCAGGCATTGCTATAACAAATGAGGCCATGATAGCGTTGATTCTTATTGCTTTAATAAAGCGCGGATCAAGAAGAGGAAGGAATCTTGATGCCAGCTCTCCCATCTCTTTCTCTGTGAGCGGAACAAAACCGTAAATGTGTCCGTAGGTATCATTCATAACCTGAAGTATATCAGGTATCCAGGGCTTCATCTCTCTCTTTGTCCTGAATTCAAGAATTTCAAGGCCGTTACGTCCGTTAACACGTTCAAGCACCCTGCGGTACATTTCAGGAAGTTCGGATGGGAAAAGATAAGATTAGAAATAGAGAGAGATAATTGCAAGGGCTGAGAAGATAATTCCTGCCATGCTGTTGAAGGTTGCAAAAGCAAGGTCAATTCTGTCTGTTTTGCCGGGTCTTATAATAATATGTTCGGAAATTAGAATAGTTGAAAAGATTACAGCTCCGGCATAATAGATTATTCCGGCCTCTGAAAGAATGCCGGCTGCTATTACAGAAAGAAGCGACAGCAGGTGAAGCATGGTACTAATGCCGAGAGCTCTTCTTTCACCAAAGGCAGCAGGGATGGAGTGCAGCCTGTTCTGCCGGTCGAACCGGGCATCCTGAAGGGAGTAGATAATATCAAATCCGCTGACCCAGGTCAGTACAACCAGCCCGTAGATCACAGGGACAGCTGCAAATTTTCCACTGACAGCTATATAGGCACCAACAGGTGACAGGCTGAGGCTAAGTCCGAGGAAAAGATGACTGAGGGAGGTAAATCTTTTTGTAAGGCTGTATCCCAGGATCAAGGCAAGAGCGACAGGAGAGAGGAAAAATGCAAGCCTGTTGATCATGGCTGCTGCTGTAATAAAGAGGATTGAGTTCACTATTACAAACCAGAGCGCAGAGCGGGGCGAGATTATGCCGGCCGGAATCTCACGACCCGATGTACGGGGATTAATGGAGTCAATCTTTTTGTCGGCATACCTGTTGAATCCCATTGCAGCGTTGCGGGCAAAGACCATGCAAAGAAGAACCAGTATCAGAATACGGCCTGAGAATCCGCAGTTATCACCCTTTACCGCGGTAAAATAGCCCAGCAATGCGAATGGCATAGCAAACACTGTATGACTGAATTTTACCAGGGAGAGATAATCCCTGATCCTTCCTCTGCTGGTTTTTAAACTCATTACCGGTATCTTCGGATGACAGATTACCTGATTTTTGCATTCAGTTCACTTTCGAAAACTCTTGCAAGATTATTGATTGTTTTATCTATAGCTTTATCTGTCAGCGTCTTTCTGTCGTCACGCAACAGAAAGGATACTGCATATGATTTCTTATTCTTTCCCAGAGATTCACTCTCATACACATCAAAAAGTGATACATCCCTGAGTAACACCTTTTCATTTTTAAAGGCGAGATCACGAATTGTTCCGAACTTTACATCACGGTCTACAAGTAGTGCAAGATCTCGTCTTACTGATGGGTATTTAGGTAGTTCACTGTAGGTTACAGCCTGTTTTGCCGCCCTTTTAACAAGCCAGTCCCACTCTATATGTGCAAACCATGCATCCTGCCTTATATCGGCTTTTTCGAGATATTGCCGGCTGATTCTACCATACCGTGCAATAACCCTGTTACCCATACTGAGATCAACACCTTCTGCCATAAAAGCCTTTGAACAGTTGTCTGTTTCGATATCCCTCAATGAAATTCCTGCTCTGCTGAGAATCATCTCTACCACTGATCTTAAGTACCAGAAGTCAGATATCTCCTCTTTATGGTTCCATGAAGCTTTTCTCTTTGCCCCGGTCACAAAGAGTGAAAGGGAGGTCTCCTCACTGAAGAGCGTGGCGGGATCATCTGCCCTGGTTGGCTCATCTGACTTTTTCCGGAAATAGCAGTGTCCGAACTCATAAAGCCGGAGATCCCCGTTCTGCCGGTTAATATTTCTGCTCATTGCAGAGAGCCCGCCGTATAACAATGACTGCCTCATCACATTAAGGTCAGAGCTGAGGGGATTGGATATTTTCACCAGCGTGCTGTTATCGAAGTCGGGTGACTCCTCATACCATAAACCGGGATTCAGGGAGTTGGATACAATCTCGTTAAAACCGGCTCCTGAAAGCATATCTGCTATGGTATTCATTATCCTCTCCCTGTCGGGTTGCCTGATATAGGATAGCGTAGAAATCAGCCTGTTTCCTGTCTGAATATTATCGTAACCGTAAATTCTGAGTATCTCCTCAATAATATCAGCCTCCCGGTTAACGTCAACACGGTAAAGTGGGATCAGGAGTTCAAGAATGCCGTTAGCTGAACTGACTGTTTTAATATCGAGTGACTCAAGGATAGAGATGATTATTTCCTCCCCGAGTTTTTTGCCCGCTATCATCTCAATTCTGGAGATATCAGCCGTTACCGTTACCGGCAAAATAGGTTCAGGGTAGTTATCTATAATTTCGGAGCTTATCTCACCTCCGGCAAGCTCTTTAATAAGCAAGGCCGCCCTTTTCAGGGCAGTAATGGTAATTTCAGGATCAGCTCCTCTTTCAAACCTGAAAGAGGCATCAGTACTCAGGTCGTGCCTGCGAGCAGTTTTGCGGATTGAGACAGGATTAAAGTAGGCACTTTCAAGGAAAATATTTTTTGTTTCGGTGGTGATTCCTGACCCTATGCCCCCAAATACGCCTGCGATACACATCGCTTCACTCTCGTTGCAGATCATCAGATCCCTGGCTGAGAGTTTTCTTTCAATACCATCCAGAGTGGTAAAGGAGGAGCCTTCCGGCATGTTTTTTACAATCACTCTTCCTCCCTTGATTTTATCAGCATCAAAGGCATGAAGCGGCTGACCAATTTCATGAAGAATATAGTTTGTTGCATCCACTATATTGTTCACAGGGTTAAGGCCAATGGCCTTCAGTTTGTTGCGAAGCCACTGCGGCGACTCACCCACATTAATATTGCTTATTGTAAGGGCTGAATACCTGGGGCAGTCGGGCCGGTTTTCAATTGTTACCGGAATATTCAGATTGTTGTTATCAACCCTGAACTCTCCCCTGTGGGGTAGTATGGCACTGATCTTTTCAGTCTGGCTTAGCCATGCTGCAAGATCCCTTGCCACTCCGAAGTGTGATCCGCTGTCGATACGGTTGGGAGTAAGTCCGATCTCAAAAACCACATCTTTCTCTATACTGAAAATTCCCGATACGGGGATGCCGACCGGTGTCTCAGGAGGGAGCACAACTATACCGGAATGATCATCGCCGATACCCAGTTCATCCTCGGCACAGATCATCCCCTCGGAAACCTCACCCCTTATCTTTGTCCTTTTAAGAGTAAGCTCCCTGTCCCCTGGGTAGAGAGTGGTGCCTGCTGTTGCCACCGGCACCACCTGTCCGGCTGCAACATTATGTGCTCCGCAGACTATAGAGAGCAGGTCACCTGATCCTGTATCAACCCTTGTTACAAAGAGGGTGTCAGCATTGGGATGAGGTTTGCATTCAACAACCATGCCCGTTACAACACCTTCCAGTGAACCGCGGACCGACTCCCACTCATTTACCGCTTCAACTTCAAGGCCGATGCCAGTAAGAATCTCAGCAAGTTCAGAAGGCGATTTGTTAGTTCTGATGTAGTTTTTCAACCAGTTATAGGAAATCTTCATACCGGATAATCGATGTTTAAATCATTTTTTTCTGAATTAGGCAAAAGTACTCAATTTTGGAAAAAGATGAGGAATGGAAGCTGATTCTTTTCATACAGCATGAATTGATTATCTTTGTATATTAAAAAAAAGAGTGAATGAAAGTTGAAAATGACGAGAGGCTGATACTGCTGACTAATGATGACGGTATTTATGCCGGTGGCATAAAGAGGCTTACCGAAATAATGGAGGAGTATGGGAAGGTGGTGGTAATTGCTGCCACCGAGAGCCGGTCAGGGATGTCACAGGCCCTGACTGTTAAGACACCGATAAGGGTTAAGCTGCTTGAAGAGACTGAAAGGAAGCGTGTTTACGTCTGCAGCGGTACACCGGCAGATGGTGTGAAGATAGCTATCAGCAGATTGCTGGAAAGGCGGCCCGACTGGGTGGTTTCAGGGATCAATCATGGGTCAAATGCCTCTGTAAGTGTTATCTATTCCGGGACCATGGCGGCAGCAATAGAAGGATGTCTTTATGGAATAAGCTCAGTAGGATTCTCTCTTAATGACTTCTCTTCAGATGCCAATTTTAATAACCTGACCGGTTCCCTGAGAGGGATACTTGACACACTGGCAGAAAATCCTCTTCCCCCTGGCGTTTGCCTCAATGTCAATTTCCCATCATGTTCTGAAGAGGATATAAAAGGTATCAGGGTTTGCAGACAGGCTGCGGGCAGCTGGCAGGAGGAGTTTGATAAGAGGAAGGATCCCATGGGGAAGACCTATTACTGGCTGACAGGTGTTTTTATGAATCAGGAACCTGAAGCTGAAGATACTGATGAATGGGCTATAGCAAACGGATATGTATCTGTTGTGCCAGTATCGGTAGATATGACAGCTCATGCACACCTTGATGATATGAGAAAAATATTTGAGAATGGAACTGCGAAGAAGACTCAATAACATTGTTTCCGGGGTGTCCGGTGGTATTATTCTTCCTGTCATTGTGTTTTTTGTGGTCTGGAAGATATCATCTCCCGGAATGGAGCTGGAAAGGTATATTGACCGTATTCTTACAGCCAGTGTGTTGACACATTTCATAAGTATAGCGGTATTCTCCAACCTTTTTCTCTTTTTGGTATGTAACAGGCTTGATATGCTGAGATGTTCAAAGGGGATACTTGGAATCACAATTATCTGGGCTCTGTTGACCTTTGCAATTAAAATATTTTAGTAATGAGGTATTTTATAGTGGCGGGGGAGGCTTCCGGTGATCTTCACGGTTCTGAACTGATAAAACAATTGTTCAACGAGGATCCTGATGCTGAAATTGCCTGCTGGGGAGGTGAACGGATGAGTGAGGCCGGTGCTGATCTCCGTATTCACTACAGGGAGCTTGCATTTATGGGGTTTACAGAAGTCCTGATAAACCTGCATCGTATTGTCAGGTATTATATTCTTATAAAACGGCAGATCGCCTCTTTCAGGCCGGACGTGGTAATACTAATCGATTATCCGGGGTTCAATCTTCGTCTGGCCGCTCATCTGAAAAAGAGTGGAGTTCGGGTCTTTTACTATATCTCACCCAAGGTGTGGGCGTGGAAGAAGAGAAGAGTGTATAAGATCAAAAGAGTGATTGAGCGAATGTATGTTATATTTCCGTTTGAGGAGGAGTTTTTTGCAAGATATAACTACAGGGTTCACTACTTTGGAAATCCGCTTGCAGATACTGTAAGTGAAGGGATGGCTGATGCTCCTGATCCTCAGGTATTCAGAGAGTTTAATGGACTTGACAGAAGACCGGTTATTGCACTGCTTGCCGGGAGCAGGGTGCAGGAGGTCAAAAAGATGCTTCCGCTGATGATAAGTGTGAGGGAGACATATCCTGATTATCAGTTTGTGGTTGCCGGCGTGAGGTCAGTGCCTGCGGATCTCTATTCAGAGATATTATCGGAAAGTGATGTGAGGGTAGTGTATGATCAGATTTATGCACTGTTGAACAGTAGTGAAGTGGCGTTGGTGGCTTCGGGAACAGCCACACTGGAAACAGCACTGGCAGGGGTACCCCAGATAGTATGCTACTACACCTCACCGGTAACCTATCTGCTTGCCAGACTGGTGCTAAGGATTAGATTTATCTCCCTTGTAAATATTATTATGGACAGGGAAGTGGTAAGGGAACTGATTCAGGGAGATATGAACCAATATAACCTGGTAAAGGAGATAGGATTGCTTCTTCAGGGAGGGTGGAAAAGGGAAGTGATGAAATCTGATTACCGAAAACTTAATGATATGCTGTCAGGAAGGGGCGCCGCTGCTGCCGTGGCCAGAGATATTGTTGATTCGCTCAATATTGAGTCTGATGATCACTGAGTTCCGTTTCACTTTTTTAATTCTGCTTTTGATTACCGGCAGCCTGAATCTCAGCGGTCAGGTGAAGGTGCGCCTCTATGCCGGGGAGAAGGTGGACGGTGCAGTGATAAGAGTGGCATCGGGAAGCTATGAGCTGGTGGCTGGAGGAAAAACCCTGAAAAGGCTTAACCCTGGTGATTACATCTTTGTTTCAAGGGAGAGTGAGGGTATTGCTGTTTCGTCTCCGGGGGCCCCGGGTTTTATTACTGTAAGGGCTATACTCGCACCACAGGATGAAAATTCAATGTTTGATATAAGGGTGGCCGATTCAGGAAGCACCTATTCTGTTTTCAATGGCACACTCCATCTGGCACATGATCTGGGCACATTGATGGTTATAAATGAAACCGGACTTGAATCCTATGTTGCTGCTGTTGTGGAGGCGGAGGGAGGTTATAATTCACACCCTCAGTATTATATGGCTCAGGCAATACTTGTCAGAACCTTTGCTGTAATAAATATGGAGCGCCATGCCGATGAGGGCTATGATATGTGCGATGATGTGCACTGCCAGGTATTCCATGGCATATGCAGTGATCCACTTATACAGGAGAGTGTGGCAGCTACTGCCGGCCTCGTGGTAACTGGTCCTGACAGCACCCTTCTGTTTGCACCGTTTCACTCAAATTGCGGAGGATTGACAGCCCCGTCTGATCATTCATGGCTGAAATCCGAGAACCACCTGCAATCAGTTGTTGATCCATACTGTAGTTTTTCGCGCAATGCAACATGGACTAAAACTGTTTCTGTTGATGATTGGATAGAGGCTTTAAGGGCAAATGGTTTTACCGGAGCTGACACTTCTGTCATGCTAACGCTAAACTTTCTTTCAAGAATCAGGACACTGAATATAGGTGGAGATGAGATTATGCTTAGCGGAGTAAGAAATTTTCTCGGGTTAAGATCTTCCTTCTTCTCAACGGTCCGTGACGGAAATAATTTGATTATCAGGGGAAGAGGCTACGGACACGGAGTGGGTCTGTGCCAGGAGGGTGCCATGGTTATGGCAGAAAGGGGGTTCTCTTTTAATGATATAATAACATTCTACTTCAGGGATGTTCTGATAACAGGAATGGAAAATGCAAGAAGACCGGTAGGTATAAACGGTTTGTTTTGACTATTTTTAATGCCAAAGGATTAGCGGGATGATATCTGTTATAAGGAAAGAGATAACCAGTTTTTTCAGCTCCCTGACAGGGTATGTAGTTATAGCTGTATATATTATAATTAACGGGATGTTTATGTGGATACTTCCCGGAGAGTGGAATATCTTTGACAGCGGATATGCCTCGCTTGATACATTTTTCATTATATCTCCCTGGGTATTCCTGTTTCTTGTGCCGGCCGTTTCCATGAGGATGTTCGCTGAGGAGAGGCGCAGCGGTACACTGGAGTTACTTGTTACAAGACCTCTTACAGTAAGGGATATCGTTTACGGCAAATATATCTCGGCAGTCATACTGGTGCTGCTGTCCCTGCTCCCCTCATTAATGTATGTTATAACAATATGCATACTTGGTGAAACCCCTTGTAACCTTGACCGGGGAGGAACTGCCGGGGCATATATCGGTCTCTTTCTACTTGCATCTGTTTATGCAGCTGCAGGATTGTTTGCCTCTGCAATTACAACTAACCAGGTGGCAGCCTTCATTATAGCAGTCTTCGCGGGCTTTATTCTATATGCAGGATTTGATGCTATTGCAATGCTGCCAGGACTGAAGGCAATTGACGAAACCATTATCTCTCTGGGGATCAATGAGCATTACCGTTCTATCAGCAGGGGAGTGATTGATCTCAGGGATCTGCTCTATTTTGCAGTGATGGCACTGATATTTACTGAGGCTGCCAGGCTTCAGATTGTATCACGTAACTGGAGGAAAAGAAAATGAACCTGTTAAGGAACATAAAAAGCAAAAACAGCAGGGGCAGGGATATTACCATGTACCTGCTGACGGTGGGTACAGCAATCCTTATTGCTCTTATTGCCTCAATGTTCAGTTTCAGGATAGACCTCACTTCTGATAGGAGGTTTACTCTCTCTGACCCTACAAAAAATATTCTGTCAGCGATTCAAAATGATATTTATATACAGGTCTATCTGGATGGAGACATGCCGGTGGAGTTCAAGAGACTGCGCAGGAACCTGCGCGATATGCTTGAAGAGTTCAGGATTGCATCAGGAAAGAAGATAGGGTATACATTTATTAACCCTTCTGCCCCTGAGGATGAAATGGAGAGGGATCGCCGGAGGGTGGAGCTGATCAACAGGGGTATCGATCCTGTTAGCATTATGGATCGTGACCGTGAGGGCGGAAATATAGAAAGAATACTGTTTCCCGGTTTTATTGTCAATTATAACAATATCAGCATTCCGGTCAATTTTCTTCGCAATGACCCGGGTCGTTCATCAGGTGAGAATCTTATCAGCTCAGTTGAGGGGCTGGAATATGAACTTATACGGGCTGTTGCAACAGTTACCGCAGATACTGTATACAGGGTAGCCTTTATTGAGGGGCACGGTGAACATGATGAGACCGAGGTGGCTGATATAACCCTTGAATTGGCAAAATATTTTACCATTGACAGGGGGGCAATAGGAGGAGTGCCGGGCGCACTGGACAGATATGCCGCAATTATTATTGCCGGGGCTGATCAGGCTTTCGGCGAGGATGATAAGCTGGTCATAGACCAGTATCTTATGAACGGGGGCCGGATACTGTGGCTGATTGATGAGGTTTATGTTAACCGGGATTCACTCACCTCCGGGGGCAGTATGGCACTTTATAATCCGTTGAATATAGAGGATCAGTTATTTAAGTACGGTGTGAGAATCAATCCGGAAATAGTACAGGATATGGATTGCCTGATTATTCCTGTCAGGAATACAATAACGGAGAGTCAGCAAAACTACATTCCTGTTCCCTGGATATACTATCCGCTTCTATACCCCTCAGCCGAGAGTCCGGTAACAAGGAATATAAATAAGGTAAAGGGAGAATTTGTGAATTCATTGGACACAGTGGGTGGCGACGCAGCAGTCAGAAAGGAGTTTCTTCTGGCCTCATCGCCTTACAGCAGAACAGTAACGCCGCCCCGCATAATTGCCCTGTCTGAATATCGTAATCCGCCACCCGAGGAGCTTTTTAACCGCTCCTTTATTCCTGTTGCAGTGAAGATGGAAGGAAACTTTCCGTCACTCTTTGCAGGCAGGAGAAGGGAGTATAATGGTGATCCGCTGGTTGAAAGAAGCCGCTATTCCCGTATGGTGGTTGTTGCAGACGGTGATATTATCCGTAACGAGGTCTCCTGGTCAGGCGGAGTGCCCGATCCCCTCCCTCTGGGGTATGATCGCTATTCACGACAGACATTCGGTAATAAGGATTTTATTATTAACGTGATGAACTGGCTGGTTGATGATACCGGAATTACAGGTCTGAGATCCAGGGAGGTAAAGCTTCGGCTGCTTGATTCCGGCAGGATAAGGGGTAACCGACTTTTCTGGCAGCTCCTGAATATTGCAGCGCCCCTGCTTATCCTCGCAGCGGTGGCTGTTACAGTGATTTTTGTAAGGAGGAAACGGTATGGCAGGATCAGCTAATAGACGGCTGACAATAGCAAAACTTTTGCTGCTGGCAATTGTACTGGCTCTGACTCTTGTTATCATCATCATAGTCAGAAACAGGGAGACGGGAACTGCTCGCCTGGTCGTAGAGAACCCTGAAATAATTGATTACGTGAGAATATCCGGAGATAAGGAAGAGGTGATTCTGACCCGCCCCGACGAAAGGATTTGGTTGGTAAACGGGGAGGATGTTGCAAGGCCCTCTGCAGTAAATATGCTACTCAGAACACTGGCCATATTAGAGGTGAAGTCACCGGTTTCTGATGAATTCTTCCATCAGGCAACAGGCAACGGAGCAGTGTTACCTGTTTCGGTTGAGGTTAAGGGTAATGGCCGGATGCTTGCTGATTTCACTGTTTACCTCCTTTCAGGAAATTCTGATGGAAATATTTTTCAGAAGGAGAGGGGTGGCGACTATTTTATTGCACACCTGCCGGGATATGATATCAATCCGGCAATTCAGTTTATATCCGGCAGCAGATACTGGAGGCCCTTTACAATATTTGAGATTAATCCCTCCGGAATTATCTCGGTAGAGGTTACCAGGAGGTTGCCTGAGGAGGAGTCTTTTCTGATTGAATCTGCAGGTGGACGTTTCAGGCTGACACTGAATGGTGTTGCGCAAGAGGTCTTTGATACCGCTGCAGTGGAACAGTATATTGCATGGTATGCCTTTGTCCCTTTTGAAAGATGGTCCACTGAGCTTGATGATTCAAGGGTGGGTTCCATTTTAGCCGAGGATCCGGTACTGACAATAAGAGTTACGGAGCAGGTTGCAGGGTTGCAGGATGGAACGGAGCAGCAGAATGGAGGTCAGAATAACACTGAACAGTATAAGGGGGATCAGAATATCCCCGGGCAGTTTGAGGGGTCTCAGGGTGTCAGGGAGCATTTTGTAAGGTTCTGGAGGATTATCAGTAGTGATGGTACCGTAGACAATGACAGGCTGTTGGGAGAGAAGGACAGAAGCGGAGAACTCTTTATTGTGACCTATTTTGATATTGATCCGGTTATCATACGGGGGGATAAATTTATTTCTGAATGATTTTATTTGAGGTTAAGAGTTTTTTTACTAATATTGGTAGTCAGTTTAATATTATAAATGTATCTTTTAATCAAGCAGTTATATTAAGAAATATCCGCATGGTCAGCAATTATAGTGAAAATGGTTACGCAATGAACACCAGCGGATTTATAACAAGGGGCCCTCAGGGGTTCAACATACCATTAAATAAAAATACCAAATGATGAAATTCGTCGTTTCAAGCACAGAGCTACTTGGTCACCTGCAGGGAATCAGCAAGGTAATCAGCAATAAAAACACCCTGCCCATCCTTGATAATTTTCTTTTCAGGATTGAGGGTAAAAATATAGAGATTACAGCATCTGACCTGGAATCTACACTGATAACAACAATGAAGCTTGAAAATGTAGAGGGGGAGGGAACTATTGCAATCCCGGCCAGGATTCTGCTTGATACCCTGAAGGAGTTTTCAGATCAGCCGCTTGCTTTTGAGATAAACAGCGACACTATGGCTGTGGTTATAAGCTCTGAAAAGGGGAAATTCAGTATTGTTGGGCAGAATGGCATTGATTTCCCTGTTCTTCCGGCAATAAGGGAAGATAAAAAGTTCTCATTTTTCATTGATGCAAATGTATTGCTCTCTGGTATTAGCAAGACTGTTTTTGCCACGGCGGATGACGAGCTGAGGCCTGTGATGGGTGGTATATTTGTTGAGGCAGGTACAGACGGAATAAATTTTGTTGCGTCAGATGCCCATAAACTGGTACGTTACAAGCGTACGGATGCCACAGCCGAATCATCTGCATCATTTATACTGCCCAAAAAGCCTGCCTCACTGCTAAGGAATATCCTTCCCAGGGAAGAGGGGAGTGTCGGAGTTGAATTTGATGATAAGAATGCCTTCTTTACACTTGAGGAGTACAGGGTGGTATGCCGGTTGGTAGAGGGCAATTATCCTAATTATAATTCAGTGATTCCTGTGAATAATCCACGCAGGATTGTTGTTGATCGTATAGAACTTCTGAATACACTGAGAAGGGTTTCAGTTTTCTCAAATCAGGCAAGTAACCTTATTAAACTCGAGTTAACAGGCAATCAGATAAAGGTATCTGCTCAGGATATTGACTTTTCAATATCGGCCTATGAAAGAATTAACTGCCAGTATGAAGGCGAGGAGATGGAGATAGGATTTAAGTCTGTATTCCTGCTGGAGATACTCTCAAATATATCCTCAACAGATATTGTTCTTGAACTGGCTGATCCCACAAGAGCAGGATTGCTGCTTCCGGCTGAAGCTGAAAATGATAATGAGGATCTTCTGATGCTTCTGATGCCGATGATGATAAATGCCTGATTGCTGAATAATTCTGCAGGGCAGCAGGCTGACAGAAATTTTACCACTATCTGTTTCCCCTCCCCGGTCTCTGGCCGGGTGAGAGTCTTTGTTTTTCTCCTAAATAGTATTCTATGCAGCTTGAACTTAAAAGACCACTAGCTTTTTTTGACCTTGAAACAACAGGTGTTAACATTGCATCTGACAGGATAGTTGAGATATCCATCCTGCGTGTTGAACCCGAAGGGGCTGAAACATGGTTCACAAAAAGAGTCAATCCGGAAATGCCTATACCGAAGGAGGTTACGGCAATTCATGGAATCAGTGATGAGGATGTCATGGATTGTCCTGTCTTCAGGGAGATAGCAAAAGAGGTTGCCGGGTTTATTGACGGGTGCGACCTCGCGGGGTATAATGCCATAAAATTTGATATACCACTGCTGGCAGAGGAGTTTTTGAGATGTGATGTTGATTTTGATATCCGAAGGAGGAGATATGTTGATGTGCAGGTAATTTTTCATAAGAAGGAGCAGAGAACACTGTCAGCTGCCTATATATTTTATTGTAATAAAAAACTTACCAATGCACACAGTGCCGAGGCTGACACCAGAGCCACCTACGAGATTCTGAAGGCTCAGCTTGATCATTACTCCGATCTGAGTAATGATATTGAGAAACTTGCCGCCTTCAGTTCTCAGAACAGGCTTGTTGATCTTGCCGGCAGGATAGTTCTTAACAACAATGGAGTTGAAGTATTCAATTTCGGGAAGCATAAGGGTAAACCGGTTACCACTGTATTAAGGGAGGAACCAAGTTATTATGCATGGATGATGAACGGTGATTTCCCCCTCTACACAAAAAAGGTTTTGACAGAGATAAGGCTCAGGGAATTTAACCAGTAAAGGGAGGCGGGCAATGAAGATTATCTGTGCCGGACTGAACTACAGGAATCATGCACTTGAGATGGGCAGGGAGATTCCGACCGAGCCGGTAATATTTCTTAAGGCTGACTCCTCGCTGTTGAAAAAGAACAAGCCGTTCTTTATTCCTGATTTTTCAGAAAGAATAGAGTATGAGGCTGAACTGGTTCTCAAGATATGTAAGGTGGGGAGGTATATCACTCCCGCGTTTGCACATAGATATTATAATGAAATTACACTGGGAGTGGATTTTACTGCGCGTGACCTGCAGTCGGACTTTTCCCGGAAAGGATTGCCCTGGGAGCTCTCAAAGGCTTTTGATGGTGCAGCACCCATCGGGATGTTCATCCCTAAGGAGGAGGCCGGAGATGTCACCAGTATAGATTTTACACTTATAAGAAATGAAGAAGTTGTACAACAGGGCAACTCATCTGATCTGATCTTTGACTTTGATGCACTGATATCCCGGGTGTCACAGTTTTTTACCCTAAAAACAGGTGATCTTATCTTTACAGGAACACCTGCCGGAGTGGGACGGGTATTCAGGGGCGACAGACTCAGGGGGTTAATTGGCGAAAAGATTGTTTTTGATTTTGCAGTTAAATAGATGCCTTCCCGGCTATCTCCCTTAATTTTTCAATCAGCCTCTTCAGGGTTTCCATCCCTGTCAGCGGATTTATTATTGTTACCCTCAGCCATACATTACCATCTACCGTGGTTTTTACAATATAAAATGTTCCATCGGCAATCAGCTTTTCCCTGAGCAGGTCGTTGTGCGCATTTAGTTCCGTGGGTGATTTCCCTTCCTGTATATGTCTGAAGCAGACAATATTGGATTGGGGTGGTGTAAGAAGCTCAAAATCGGGTAGCCCTTCTATCATCGCCCCAAACTGAGCAGCAGTATCATATCTGTCATCAATATAGTCACTAAAGAGCGAGTCACCATAGTACCTGAAGAGTGACCATGCAACGAATCCCATCGAACTCTTGGTACACTCAAGACTCCTCTTCGCACCGTTATACCACTCCCTTTCTACGCCCTGGCTAAAGAGATAGGACGCTTTCTGCTCAAAGGTTTCATAGGAGCGGTCTCCATCCTTGAAAAGAACCGCTGTATTAAGTCCGGGAGTAAGCAGCATCTTGTGAAAATCGATAATTACTGAGTCTGCTGCTTCCACACCTTTTACCAGATGCCTGTACCGGTCAGAAAAAACAACACCCATTCCGTGAGCACCATCAACATGCATCCAGAGATCATGTTTTTTGCAAAACTCCGCAACGTACATCAGGTTGTCATAGCTTCCTGTTGCTGTGGAGCAGCTGCTGGCAACCATGCCGATAACGTTTATCCCGTTTTTCTCTGCATCTTTCATTGCATGGCTGAATGATCCCGGGTCCATCCTGAAGCCATCTCCTGATCTTACTGTAACAGCACTCTCTGCACCCAGGCCCATTATCTTAAGATTTCTCACAACACTGTAATGAGACTCTGCTGAAACCAGAAATCCCGGTTTCATATTTTCCCTTACACCCTCTTCCCAGATATTATAGCTGCATTTAGCCTGGCGGGCAGCAAGGAGTGCTGTCAGGTTTCCCGCACTGCCACCGTGTGTTAGTATACCGTCTGCCTTTTTATCAAACCCCATTTTGGCTGCCAGATGTTTGATTACCGCCCTCTCCATTGCGCTGTTTGCCGGGCCCATCTCGTAAACCGCTGAACCATTGTTCAGCAGTGTGGCGGTAAGATGCGAGAGGGCTCCAAGGGGCAGGGGAGAGGTGCACTGATGTCCGATATAGCCAGGGTTATGAAGATGGTTTGAGTATTTTATAAATTCATTCACAATTGTTATGTAGGATTCAGGCCTTCCGTTTCCGCTGTCAAGTGTAAAATATTCAGCCAGTTCATCAGGGTCACTCACTGGAAGTACGGCGTAACCCTCTCCTTTAGTTGCCTCCTCCAGATATTCTGCCAGCAGGTCTACTATTCTGTGCCCTTCAGACCGGAATTGCTCCGGATTAAACTCTTTCATTCAGCCTCCACTTTTTCAATTTTCAAATTCTCTGTTTTAATCACTCTGGTTACCGGATATAGCCTGTTCCATTTCTCAATTTCATGAACCGGGGCAACCTGGTACAAATACCCAAGCTGTGCAACCGGATCGGCAGCAAATTCAGGGTCACTTTCCTTTCTGGCTTCAAACAGTTCCCTCAGCTGCGGGTCCTGATCAAGCAGATCCATAAAATGACTTTCAAACCCCCATACAGAGTAGAAATCGTGCGACTCAAGCACCGAGTCGAAGAAATTCCATGCAAACCATGATGCTGGAGCGTGAGGCTCAAGCATCTCAACAATATATCTGTTTCCGGCCTGATTCGGGATCACAACCAGATCGCCGCGATAATAATTCATAGTTATGGTTTCTTTTCTTACCTTAACGTTTGTGTTCAGATGATGCCCCTGTGTTGTTCTGGCGGAAGATTCAGCATTATCTATATAGTATGCCTCAACATCAAGCTCCATGTCTTCAGTAAGCCTGTGGACAGTGATATTATTGTCAAGGAACTTCAGGCCAATCTCCTCCCATGCCTGCGGAATAATATATGCCCCGGGTCTTGTTACCCTGTCAACGGGCAGGTATCTGGTAAAGTACGGAATAGTATCAACCCAGGGCTGATTATGGTCATATGTACCGGTGCGGTGTCCTGTTAAGGGTGATTCCTTCTGTATATATTCATAGCCCCTGAACTCAATATTTTCCGAATATGTAGGATCCAGTTTCCAGCTAAGCACAAACTCCTCCTGTTCAGCTATCTTTCTGTCAGCCTCGTCCTTAAGGCTCCGTATCTCTTCACAGTTTTCACTGGCAAAGGAGGTCATATGTTCAAGGAATGCAATAACTGACCTTACCCTGTCGGGGAAAGGCGCATAAACAAGATTTTCAGTCATAAAAGAGAAGCAGTTAAAGAGGGAAGTATAGCCTGTGCTGTAAAAGGGGGCATCATTATAGCCGGTAATACCGCTGCGGATATCTCCCCTGTTCATCGTCATTACATATGGTATCATGGGATACCCTGACTCCTGATCCATACGGCGGTATAGCTCAGGGAGCATCTTTTCCTTGAAGAACTCACCCATATTGCTCTCCATTTTGGAATGCAGTGTGGGTATAAGGGTTATCACGTACTGGTGGTCAGAACCGTTTGTGGTGTGTGTGTCAAGGAAGAGATCCGGATTGAGTGTAGTAAAGAGACGGGCAAAGCTGACGGCATTTCTTGTATCCTGCTTTGCAAAGTCCCTGTTAAGGTCCATGTTCTTTGCGTTTCTCCTTCTGCCCTTATCCACGGGTCCGTGCTGATTCATCCTGTAGTAGGGACTTCTGTCAAGTGCTCCTCCTATATTATACACCGGAATAATGGCAATTACCGTGTTTTTAAGAATCTTTCCCTTGCCGTCACGATCATTCAGCAGGTTCATTGCAAATTCTATTGATGCGTCAATGCCTTCAGGCTCACCGGGATGTATACCGTTATTTACAAGAACAATGCATTTCCCCTTTTCCCGGATTGATTCAGGATCAAAATCACGGTCTGCAGAGATCATAAAAAGATGCAGTGGCTTACCTATGTCGGTAAGTCCCACCTCGGTAAGCCTGGCTTCAGGGTAGAACCTGTCAAGCTCCTGATAGGCGGCAATAGTCTCCTCCCAGGTCAGGGAGATGTTATCATTATATTTAAGTGTTATGTCAGGCTCACCTTCACTTTTGCAACCGAAGGCTATAATGGCGATGATAATCAGCGGAGCAGTAATCTGTTTAATCTTCATAAATGTTTTATTCGTTGTTTTTGTTGTGCCGTTAACCCGGTGAATGTCTGATTAAAAGAGTTGGTGATCATTTCATATTATAAGAAGTTCAATTATCCTTTTTAGCATCCGGATAAGAGGGATTGATACCGGGCTGAAAATTACAAAAACGGCACCTATAAATTCTATTACTGAACCATTTCTACAGCATATCTGATATTGACTCTCTTCCGGTGCCTGCAATCTCTCTGACTTCAGTAAATTCGCTATTAAGCAGTGTTGTAGCTGCTGTATAAAGGTTATTTTCCTCCTGACCGGCAAGGGTGAATGATCTCTCAGCAAAAAGTTGCATGGTCCTTGAAAAGCCGGGATTCTCAATCGCCCGGCAGCATTTGCAGAGAGTGTTATATCTCTTTGTTGTTTCAGAAAGAATTTGGTCAAGGTCGCTCCATGTATCCCTGAAATGGCTAAATCTTGAAGATGCGTTTTTAATTATATGCTGCGCCAGTCGGGAGCTGCTGATATCTCTGTGTGAATAAATCTCCATATATCTGAGAAAACCGATAATACCAAAAGCATCCATGTCGTCTGCTGTTGTAAGAATTGTCAGTGTTGATCTTCTCTCTCCGGTGCCATTGAGGTAGCTTTTATCGTCATGCTTCTCTATTGCCATTGCTACTTTTTCAACTTCAATATCCCCGCCTTTAAATTCATCAAAGGTAAGAAACAGTTCTGCCCCTGCATTTCCGTGGCGTTCCCCCGTTTCATAAATCATCCCTGTATCATGAAAAAGTGCAGCAAGCATCAGCTCCTTTATCTCCTTCAGTGTGAAATATTCTCCTTTTAGTGAAAGGGCTTCCGCAATTCCGGAAGCATTCTTCCAAACCCTGAGATGATGATCCGTATTGTGTCCGGTGAGGGAGCTGCTTTTGAAAATAATCCTGAGCCTGTGTATTGCAAAGCCAAGCAGCTCTGCTTCTGCCAGTCTGATATTACTGATGGTATCCATAAAAAACAAGGCGGTTCGTTTCCGGTAACCGCCTGTTATGACTTAAAATTACCGGGGAGATAAATTATGCCTGTATCATCTCTTCGGCAAGCTCCAGTATGGTAGTATCATCGAATGTTACAAGTCCGCCGTCAGGTCCCTGCTCCATATGTACACCGATACTTTCACCCCTGTCATAGTTCCAGCCACCAAAATAGTTTCTTACAGTCTCTTCCTTAAGGGAAAGCCTCTGGGCTATACTCCTCACCCCTCCCTGTGGTAACATGTCTTTTATTTCCCTGAGTCTGTTGAAGGTAATCGTTCTGCTCATAACCCTTTAATTTATTTTTAAATTCTACCCTTATTTAACCCTATTATAGTTACTTTTTTTGTGATAAATATAAATATCAATAATTCCGCGGTAAAAATCTCACCGGAAATATAGTGTCCGTACCAAAAATAGTTATAAAAAAGGAAATTATTATTGAGCTGTTTCATTTTTTAACACATTTTTAAGGTTTCCTTTTCCGTTTGGGGGCCCAGTAGCAATATCAGCTCAGGCGGAGGTGCCCATGAGCAGTTTTAAAGTGTTTTTACCGGTAGGGCCGCAGTCAGTGGGAGTTATGGTTTGACGGGTTCAGAAAGAAGGTTTATCTTTTCCACATCCCTGATAATATATATGTCGTAATCGCCAAGTCTGGTGAACCCATGTCTTTTGTAGAGGTTTACAGCCTTTTTGTTTGTCTGGTTTACCTCCAGTTTTACCTG
Source organism: Bacteroidales bacterium (assembly GCA_020201035.1). Lineage (GTDB taxonomy): Bacteria > Bacteroidota > Bacteroidia > Bacteroidales > VadinHA17 > JAIVHO01. The sequence goes on along the minus strand of JAIVHO010000031.1, from coordinate 202,747 downwards.
GCACCGCTTTTCCTTAACATGGCGGAGCGATTCAATCAGCAGGGTTTTGGAGGCTCCCTTTCCCTGGTATCCGGGAGAAATGCCAAAATGGTGCAGGTGAATCCTGCGACCGTCAAAAGTCATCCAGCTGGTACCTATTATCTTTTCGTTCCCTGAATCGATAAGGAGAAGCAGCCGTCCTCCCAGGGCAATGCTTTTATCAATAACCAGATGATCATCGCCCCGTTCGGCACCTCCCATTGCAGTTTCACTCCATATCCTAAGAACTTCCGGATAATCGGAACGGATATAATCCCTCACAATGAGACCTTTCATATCAGGATATTTTTATTACATGCAGCTGTCCGGCCTCATCATGCAGTACCTTTATCTCATCGTTCCTGTCAATATATCCAATCTCTGCTACCGCATCATATATCTCATTATCTATAATAACCCTGCCCGAGGGTCTCAGAACAGTATGAGCCCTTCCTGTTGCACCCTTAAGTGAGTGCTGTCTGACGGAATCGACTCCTACATACCCTTCATTCACCTGCTGCGTCTTATGCAGCGCCAGCTTACCGAGGAACCTGTTTGAGCTGAACAGTTTACTGCTTCCCCATATTGAGATTACAAAGGATGCAACCATGCTGATCATAACTATTGTGAAGGCAGTTATAACTTCCTTTACTCCCTCTTCTGTAGGACCGAACCTGAAAACTATTTTATCAATCATGCCGAAAGTAAGGCCGGCGATTATAGCTGTTATACCTGCAATCCCTGCAACGCCAAATCCTGGAATAACAAACAGTTCAACCGCAAGCAGTATAACTCCGGCAATAAAAACTATAGCCTGCCAATTTGCAGCCACGCCCTCCAGGTAGAGCGGGGCAAAATAGAGAATGGCAGCTATCAGTGCAGCAATAAGGGGGAATCCTACTCCCGGCGACTGCAGTTCAAAGTAGATTCCTCCTATTATTACCATAATTAAGAGACCTGATACTACCGGACTGATAAGCAACTGTATGATCTTTTCAGTCGTTGAGGGTTTAAATTCTGTTATTGTGTAGTTTTCAAGACCTGCAGCGGCAAGTGCTTCCTCTATGGATGATGCTTCTCCTTCACAAAACCCAAGATCAATAGCCTCGCGGGTGGTAAGAGTAAGTACACTGCCGGTATCACTCACCCCTGCAACAAAAATTTTGGGATCAACCATTGATTCAGCTATTGCCGGATCCCTGTGCCATACCCAGGTGGTATCCCCGTTCCTTACAACCGGTTTTTTGCCATGGGCTTCAGCTGTTGATCTCATCATACCTCTCATAAAGGACTGGTACTTATCAGGTACCTGAGTACCTGTCTGGTCGACAACCGTTGCAGCACCAATGCTTCCACCTGACCTCATATAGATGCTGTCTGCAGCTATTGAAATCAGTGCTCCGGCTGAGATTGCCTGGTTATCTATAAATATAATGACCGGATTGTGAAAGTTAAGCAGGGCAGTCCTGATTGAGTCGGCAAAATCAACCTGCCCGCCATAGGTGTTCATATGGATGAGGAGATAGTCAGCATTCAGATCTTTTGCTTCCCTGATGCTCTTCTGTGTTGTGCGCCATATCGGTGCGGCTATCTCTTTCCTGATTTCATATTTATAAATCAGGAGTGTATCAGTATCTGCGAACAGGGATATTGTTCCGACTGTAATAGCCATTAGCAGGGTGAGTAGGTGTCTCTTGGTCATCTTTACAATATGTAGTTAAACTAACTATCTGATGTCTCTAAGATAGCTAAGGAATGTATCCATTGCAATCTTTTTTTCATTATCGAGGTGGTAGTCAATATTATTATATAGATATGATACCAGCACTTCAACAGGCATTGTGCTGATCTCTCCGAATTTACTTACGGCTGCCCCTATATTTCTGATGCCGTAGTCGAGTGCGTCGTTGAAATGGTTGATAAAGGAGGGATCAAGCTTCTTGTTGGCCGCCCAGACGGCAAAAACAAAAGGAAGGCCTGTGTGTTTCTTCCATTCAACAGAGAGATCAGTACTGTGACTGTAAACACCTTCCATCTCAAAACACTGGTCGCCAATAATTACCACACCTTCATTTTCCCCCGCTGAACTGAAATCGAACCCTGGATTTGTTAGCTGCCATATAATGCTTTTATTCCAGAATTTGGCTGCAATAACCCTTATCAGGGCAACTGATGTTCTTGACCGGTAATCAAGATGGATTTTTTTGATCTTTGAAACAGGGTCATTACTTAGCAGCATAACTGTTCTGACGGGTGATTGTGTTCCGATGCAGTAGTTGGAAATAATTTCAGCTCCCCTGATATCCGGCAATACAGCAACGGGAACAAGACCAATATCTGCCTGGCCGGCAGATAGTTTATATGCACACTCACTGGGGTGATCTATCGTTATTTCAGCTATATTCTCAATTCCTGATTCACGAAGACCATATATAAGAGGATAACTGTTTGCATACCTTACAGCAGAAATTCGGATTTTGTCTCTACTCATCCCTGGTACTCCTTTTATTAAACTTCGAAATTACAAATATTAAGTTTTTTTTCACCTGCTAAAGTGCTATTTTTACGGCTGAGCAAAGGTATCTCCTTAAAAGTAGAATTACAATGGATCTATCCAAACTGACCGCCATTTCACCTGTTGACGGAAGGTACCGTGACAAGGTGCGTGAACTGGCAGATTATTTTTCCGAATATGCACTGATCAGATACAGGATCAAGTCTGAAGTTGAATATTTTATAGCCCTGTGTGAGATTCCTCTCCAACAGCTGTCAGGATTTGATCCTGACAGATATTTTGATCTCCGGGCGCTCTATACCGATTTTAGTTATGCAGACGCTTTAAGGGTCAAGGATATTGAAGCAGTGACCAATCATGATGTCAAGGCTGTGGAGTACTATATGAAGGAGAAATTTGAGTCGTTGGATCTCGGGCAGTTCTCAGAGTTTATTCACTTTGGTCTAACATCTCAGGATGTCAATAATACAGCTATTCCTCTTTCGCTGAAAGAGTTTTCTGAGGATATATTTCTACCGTTGCTTTACGATGTTCGGAATATTATTGAGGAGATGGCGGAGTTGTGGGATGACATACCAATGCTGGCAAGAACACACGGACAGCCTGCTTCACCAACAATGCTGGGTAAGGAGTTCAGGGTTTTTTCAGAGCGCCTGAATGCGCAGATTATTCAGCTGATTGCAGTACCATGGTCTGCCAAGTTTGGAGGTGCTACAGGTAATTTTAATGCTCATTTTGTCTCATACCCTGATACTGACTGGAACGAGTTCGCTAATTACTTTGTGAATGATATACTTGGTCTTAACCGGTCATATCCTACTACCCAGATTGATCATTATGATAACCTGGCCGCGATGTTTGATGCACTTCGCAGAATCAATGTGATACTTACAGATATGTCCCGTGATATATGGTCATATATATCCATGGACTATTTCAAGCAAAAGATCAGGGAGGGCGAAGTGGGTTCATCTGCAATGCCTCATAAGGTTAATCCCATTGATTTTGAAAATGCGGAAGGAAACCTGGGTATGGCAAATGCTCTTTTTGGCTTTCTCTCGGAAAAGCTGCCTGTTTCAAGATTGCAAAGGGATCTTACTGATTCAACAGTGCTTCGTAATATTGGAGTGCCTCTGGCGCATACTGTTATTGCATACAGGTCATTTATCAGGGGAATGGGCAAGCTGATTGTAAACAGGGAGAAGATAGAGAGTGATCTTGACAATAACTGGGCTGTTGTGGCTGAGGCTATTCAGACAGTACTTAGACGTGAGGGATATCCGAAACCATATGAGGCCCTTAAGGAGCTGACCCGGCGGAACGAGAAGATCAGCAGGGAGAGTATAAGAGAGTTTATAAGCACTCTTGATATTGATGAGAGCATAAGGGAGGAGCTTGCTGCCATAACTCCCTTTAACTACACGGGTATATATTGACAGGTAGTGATACCCGTTTCTCAGTGATACTTAAACACTCTCTTTTTTACCAGAAAGGCAGAATTGTTAATTAAGCTGCCGTCAGAAACAATAAGGATAATGAGCCGTATAAGAATACTTTTTTCATATATAATGCCGTATAAATGGCATGCGGTACAGAATATTGGCTACAATATCCTATCTGCTGTTTTCGCTCTTTTCAGTTATAGTCTTATAGCACCTTTTCTCCGGATACTATTTGATGGGGTAAGAACATCTGTCAGGCCCGGAAATTTTGAACCATCGCTTGACTGGCTGGGTAATTATTCCAACTATCTGATAACTATTTATGTTGAAAGGGTGGGTGAGATTGGAGCACTGGTAGGTGTCTGTGTTCTTGTCATCATAGCAAGTTTCTTTAAAAACCTTTTTGTATTTCTGTCTAATAATGCCATGGCGTTTTTAAGGGCAGGAACAACAAGGGATATGCGAAACAAATTGTACAGGAAGGTTTTGAAGCTTCCTGTAACCTATTTTTCCGATGCCCGAAAGGGAGATATCCTTACCAGGATGTCAAATGATGTTCAGGAGGTTCAGGTATCAGTAATGGGTTCCCTTACCATGTTGTTCAGGGATCCCATAACACTTATTATCTTCATTACCTATCTTTTTATGTCGAGTTTTCAGCTTACCCTGTTTGCACTGATTCTGTTGCCTGTCAGTGGCTGGCTGATCGGAAGAATAGGTAAGAGCCTCAGATTTTCATCATTCCGCAGTCAGCAGTATCTGGGGCAACTTCTCTCAGTGGTGGAAGAGACTCTTTCAGGCCTGAGAATAATAAAGGCCTTTAATGCCGAAAAGAAAATGGACGGCTCATTCGTAAGAGAGAATGAAAGGTTCACTAAGCTGTTTAGAAGGGTAATACGAAAGAGATATCTGGCCTCCCCGGTAAGCGAATTTCTATCAACAATAGTACTGATGATTGTTCTCTATTTCGGTGGTTCACTTGTGCTTACCGGATCGGGCGAAATGACATCCGACAGGCTTATTGCCTATATAATTATCTTTTCACAGATTATACCCCCTGCTAAAAATATTACCACAGCTTATTTCCATATTCAGAAAGGTTTTGCCTCACTTGACAGGCTCAATGAAGTTCTGGATGCTGACGAGCGTATCATTGAAAAGGATGATGCAGTGGCAATAAATGATTTTAATAGCGAGATAGAGTTTAAGAATGTCTCCTTTGCCTATGATAAAGATATTGTTCTTAAAAATATTAACCTGGTAGTAAGGAAAGGTGAAACTGTTGCCATAGTGGGTAAGTCAGGCTCAGGAAAATCAACCCTTGTTGACCTGCTTCCAAGGTTTATGGATGCAGACAGTGGCAGGATTACCATTGACGGTGTTGATCTTAAGGATATTAAGCTTAAAAACCTGCGGAGTTTGATTGGCTTTGTTAATCAGCAGGCCATATTGTTTAATGATACATTCAGGAATAATATTGCTTTCAGCAGTAATGAACCTGGGACTGCAGATGTTGTACAGGCCGCAATGGTTGCCAATGCACATGAGTTTATAATTGAATCACCTGAAGCATATGAATACTATGTAGGAGAGGGTGGCAGCAGGCTGAGTGGCGGACAGCGACAACGAATTTCAATAGCCAGGGCGGTAATGGCCAATCCCCCTATTCTGATCCTCGACGAGGCCACCTCGGCTCTGGATACGGAATCAGAAAGACTGGTGCAGGATGCTATTGAAAAACTGATGAAAAACAGAACATCTATTGTTATTGCACACAGACTTTCTACAGTTCAGCGGGCCGACCGTATTGTGGTTATAGATGAGGGCAGGATAGTTGAGGAGGGGTCACATGAGGAGCTGATGAACATAAAAGGGGGCGTCTACCGCAAACTCCATAAGCTTCAGATGATGTAGCGGAAAACAGTTAATGAAAACATGCTGATATGGAAAACAGGATCTGCGATAACTTCCTTATTCTGGCACTCAATCCGAGATCAGGAAATTACATGATATACGGTAATCAGTTGACATATGGCCTTCTGGGCGCTCTGCTTATGGACCTTATGACTGACGGATATCTTGCAGTTGACAATGGGCGTATTGTGCCCGGAGAGACAAAGGGAATCCCTTCCTCAGCGGTTCTTGATAAAATATTGTCAAGAATTACAGGCAATACTAAAAGCCTTCAGGTTACAGCCTGGATAAGGAAACTAGGGATACGCTCGGGACGATACCTTAATGAGGTGAGAGCAGAGATGATTGCTAATGGACTTGTTAGGGTAGTGAGGAAGAAAATACTGTTTATCCCATGGTCACTCTGGTACCCGGCTGATCCCGGATACAGGAAAAAGTTGATTTTCAGAATACAGGATATCTTATTAACCGGCAAAGAGGCCGGAAAAGATGAGGCGATGCTTCTGGGTCTTATCTACGCAACCAAACTGCATAAGGCGCTCTCCGTAAACAGGGATAAGAGAAAGAGGCTCAGAAAAGCCCTGGTAATCTATATGAAAAAAAGTGATGTCGCTTCAGGTACTGATAAAATAATCAGGGAGATACAAACCACAATAGCTGCAGGCGTGGTTGCGTCAATTTCAGCTTCAAATGCTGCCATTCATTAGAGAAGGGGATACTCCATGTTCGAAGCGTTTCCTGACCGGAGAATCAACAGGAGGAGTTACTGGCAGCAGGAGTTTGACAGACAATTGCTATTTTTTTCTGCTGACAGGGAGCGTGAAACGGAAGATAGAGCCCCTGTTCACATCAGAATCAACCCCGATTGTACCACCGAGCATACTAACCAGTCCTTTTGCTATTGCGAGCCCCAGACCAGTTCCGGTGGATGTTAGTGAACCGTCAGGCTGAATCTGGCGGAACCTGTCAAATATCTCATGGTGAAACCGTGGATCAATGCCTTTGCCGGTATCTTTTACAAAACACTCTATTGACTTCTCTGAAACCTCACTGTACCCGAATGATATCTCACCCGTAACTGTAAACTTAATTGCGTTTGAGATAAGGTTTGAGAAGATCTGAATCAAACGGTACCTGTCACTTACCAGAGTCGCATTCTCATCCGGCAATGCCTTATGTGCTGTCAATGAAACCCGTAGCTGCGGTGAATGTCTGAAAGTTGAGTGAAGCTGGTCAATTATCTGGTTAAGATTAATTTCACTTTTTGATATTATAATCTGGCCGGCTTCAATTTTTGAGATATCAATAATATCGGAAATAATCATCATCAGCTGGTTGCCCGATTCCTCAATTATTGACCGGTAAAGCATTTTCTCGCTTTCATCACCATCGTCTTCAGCAAGCAGGGTGGAAAAACCGATTATTGCATTAAGGGGAGTCCTGATTTCATGAGACATATTGTTGAGAAATTCGGTTTTGAGTTTATCACTCTCCTCAGCTTTTATGCGTGCTGCAATAAGTTCCTGTTCAAGACTCTTCCTTCCGCTTATATCCCTGAAAAGAGAAATATAAGTCTGGTCGGGCATCATCAGGGACTTCATCTCTGCCACAAACCGGGTGCCATCCTTGCGCATCACAATCCGTTCAGTTGTAACAGTTATGCCTCTCTTTATTTTATCATACCTGAGTGGGTTTTTCTGCAGATCTTCAGGAGCATACAGTTGGACTATGTTCATTCCCAGAAGCTCTTTTCGCGAATAGCCAGTCATAACAGAGCTGTTCCTGTTAACATCTATAAAATTACCGGAATCATCACCGTGAAAAAAAGCATCAGGTGCCAGATTGATCAGTGTGCGGTATCGCTTCTCATTTTCAGAAAGCTTCAGTTCAGCTGTTTTGCGTGCAGTTATATCAATAAGCGTTCCCTGAACTGCCTTGATATTGCCAATCATGATTATGGAGGGAAAAAGTTCAAACCACTTTATCACTCCACTCTTATCTATTATCCGGTATACGTTTCTTCTATTTTCCAGTCCTGCCGACAAAGCCCGGTCGAAACGTACGAAGAATAACTCCCTGTCATCAGGGTGGACAAGTTCATTGATCTGCTGAGAGGTAAGGGAGGTTAACTCAAGGGGAGTGTAGCCTGATATTGTTTCCATTGCCGGACTGGCATATATAATCTGCAGAGGATATCTTGTTGCAACCAACAGACCCTGTGCTGAGTTTTCAACGAGGGTTTTAAACCATTTCTCGTTACTTGTCTGAACCAAATCTCCGGCAATCCTTTTGTCTGAATCCTCTTTTTCCATTTTTGGGGGAGTTGTTTTAACGGAGATCAAATTGACTCATTTTTTTTGATTTATGCAACATAAGGTGAAGATCGGATTACCGCTCACTGGGTTCGCGATTCTGGTGCTACCGGGATTACCGCTCACTGGGTTCTCTTCACCCTTGCTCCTCAGGGATTACCGCTCAATGGGTTCGCGGTGATCCCTGAGGGGGGCTTCAGAGAATATGCAGATATAATACCTGCGGTATTTTTTTATCTTTTCCGCCCCTTAAAAACTTCGTTTTACGTGTCTGGTCAGATAAAAAAAATACCCGCGCACTGCGCGGGTATTATCTGCATATTCTCTGGCGGAGAAAGAGGGATTCGAACCCCCGGACCGCGTAAACGATCAACGGTTTTCAAGACCGCCGCATTCGACCACTCTGCCATTTCTCCGCCGCAAAGATAATAATTTTTTCATTTTTTCACGGAGAAGGAAAATTTTCGGTATCGGAAAAATGATTATCTGACCAATTTTCTACCCGGAAAAGAGAACGAAGCTATAATTTTACTGAAAGGCTTACCCTGCTTTATTATGATGCAAATAGTACCCTTTTTTGTCGGATGAGGGAAAAAAGAGTCTAAACAATGCGCTGTTCATGGAAAAATGGGCATAAAAGTTTGCTTTTGGTGTAAAAAAAAATATATTTGTATCTGGATAACGAAATTTAACTAACCATAAAACTATTTACCATGACAAAAAAGGAATTAGTAAATGCGATTGCTGACAAGGCCGGTATTTCAATTAAGGATGCCAACAATGCTCTTAATTCATTTGTAGATGCTTTTGGAAGCGCTATGAAAAAGGGAGAAAGAATTCAACTTCCGGGAATGGGTACTTTTAAGGTAGACACAAGAAGCGCAAGAGTGGTACGCAATCCACAGACAGGTGCAAAACTGAATGTTCCTGCGAAAAAAGTTGTGAAATTTAAAGCTGCTCCCGGCCTCGGTAAAAGCCTGTAGGGGAGAAGTTATCCAATCAATTCAGGGGGTGTGAGATCACCCCCTTTTTTAATATCATAAATCAGGAGGATCTGATATGGAGAGGTTGGATGAACTGCTGGCATTCCTGTCCGGATTTGTTACCGGGGAACGGAACAAAGCGTTTGACAATGTGCTGCAACAGCGTACCAGATACATAACCGTTCTGCTGGAAGATATCTATCAGCCTCATAATGCCAGTGCTGTTCTCAGAAGCTGCGAATGCTTCGGTGTTCAGGATGTCCATATCATTGAAAAGAGAAACCCTTACCGGGTTAGCAGAGATATTGCCCTGGGCTCTGAAAAGTGGCTTAAGGTTAATACATACTCCGGAAAGGAGTTCACTACTGCTGAAGTTTACGGAATGCTGAGAGATCAGGGATACCGTATTGTGGCTACCACACCTCATGAAGGAGATTTTACCCCTGCTGAATTTAATCTTGCCGGAGGTCGTGCGGTGATGGTATTCGGAACTGAGCTGCAGGGACTGTCTAAGGAGGCAGTCGCTGAAGCTGATCACTATATGAGAATTCCTATGGCAGGTTTTACGGAAAGTTTTAATGTTTCGGTTTCAGCAGGGATAATTCTTTATGAACTGACGCGCAGGCTCAGGAAAGAAAATTTAGACTGGCACCTGACCAATGATGAGATAAAGGAGCTTAAGCTGCAATGGCTTACAAAATCGATAAAAAGCTCCGGATTACTGATAAAGGAGTTCTATTCCAACAATTTTGATAACAGACAGTAAATACAAATATTTTGTTTATTTTTGATTCGTAAACCAGACAATCGAGACTAAACTAATGAATTCCATTATTGTTGATGATGATAAATTGTCCTGTAAGGTTATCTCAGAATATGTGAGAAGAACCCCTCTGGTATCTGTTGCCGGAGTGTTTGACAGCGCTGTTTCTGCCAGGAACGTACTGATGAGCCGGGATGATATTGAGCTTATATTTTTGGATATCGAGATGCCTGAGATGGATGGGTTTGATTTTATTGGCAGTCTTGAGAGACCACCCTCTATTGTTATGATTACAGGTAATGAGCGGATGGCATTAAAGGCTTATGATTTTGATGTCATCGACTATCTCGTAAAACCGGTAAGCTATTCCAGATTCGTAAAAGCTGTTGATAAAGTCCTTAGATACAGGGAGAAGGCGAATGTGGAGACTGGTGAACGCAGAGAGATATTTATTAAGAAGGGATCGTCACTGGTGCGTATCAAACTGAATGATATTGTTGTTGTTGAAGCTCTCGAAAATTATGTTGTGCTTCATACAGATTCCGAGAAGTTTACTATTCATTTCACTATGAAAGCAATTGATCAGCAATTGCCTTCAAGCATATTTGTCAGGGTGCACCGCTCTTTTATAGTAAACAAAACCCGTATCACAATGATACGTGACAACTTTCTTGAAATGGGCGATTACAAGGATCTCAAGAGTATTCCTATCGGAAAATCATACCGGGACGGATTGCTTCGTGAGATCAATGTAATGATCAGGTAACCATGATTTTATGCAGACATTAAAGTCTCTGTTTCTCAGGCATATTGGTCAGACCTCACCCGAACCAATGATGCTGGAGGTTCAAAGGGCTGAAGGCTGCTGGCTATACGGGCCGGCAGGAGAGAGATGGCTTGATCTTATTTCAGGGGTTTCAGTCAGTAATGCCGGTCATTCCAACCCCCATATTGTTGATGCTGTTAGAAAGCAGGCATCTGATTATATGCACCTGATGGTTTATGGTGAACTGATTCAGGGTCCACAGGTGGAGTATGCTGCCCTGCTTACATCCCTTCTTCCTGATCCCCTGAAGGTTGTCTATTTTGTAAATTCAGGAAGTGAAGCCGTGGAGGGTGCAATAAAACTTGCCCGCAGGTATACAGGGAGAAGCGGTATTATCTCTTTCAGAAATGGTTACCATGGAAGCACTATGGGTGCACTGAGCATTCAGGGAAGTGAGGTATACAAGAGTGCATTCAGACCATTAATGCCTGATGTGATGCTTCTGGATTTTAACAGCACCGATCAGCTCTCCTTAATTACTGAATTGACAGCTGCTGTTGTTATTGAGCCGGTACAGGGGGAGGGAGGAGTGCGATTACCTTCTGAAGGATATCTTGAAAAGCTGAGGGAACGGTGTAACAAGACAGGGGCCCTGCTGGTATTTGATGAGATACAGACAGGATTCGGAAGAATTGGTTCCCTCTTTGCAACCACAAAATATGGCGTAGTGCCTGATATTATACTGCTGGCCAAGGCCCTTGGAGGAGGAATGCCTCTGGGTGCCTTTATATCATCCGGCGCTGTGATGTCAACCCTTACAAATAATCCGGCTCTGGGTCATATAACAACATTTGGAGGACATCCGGTATCCTGCGCAGCGGGTATGGCATCTCTGAACTATCTGCTTGATAAAAACCTTGCAGAGTCCGCCACAGCCCGGGGTGAAAGGATTAAGGCATCCCTTGATCATCCCATGATAAGAGAGATTCGCGGTGAAGGACTTTTCTTTGCAGTTGAACTTACAGACAGCTCTCTGGTGCCCCGTTTTATCAGGAAGAGCCCCGGTAACGGCATACTTGTTGATTACTTCCTTTTCTGTGACAGCGCATTCAGGATTGCACCTCCGCTAATCATAACAGATAAAGAGATAGATTATGCCTGCGAATCAATTCATAAGACACTTGACTCACTTTAGCCGCCTCTCTGTTTTTATACTGCTCTTAACGGCATGGGTAACTGAAGCAATGCCACAGGAACCGGTCGGAGATACAGCTTTTTACAGGAAGGATATCTCCCGGCTATTTCTGGCTGCTGCTTACGAGACGGATGATAACAGGCGAAGGCAGATTTCTGATTCTCTGATTGCAGTAACCGGGGAGTACCTCTCATCGGATATACCATTTGAACATATATACAGCGATATCCGATATATGGGATACTATATGGCTTCTGACTCACTGGTGAAAATAGTATCATGGAATATTCCGTTAAATGACGGATCAAACAGCTATATCTGTTTTGTTGTAAGACGCACAGGTGAAGAGAAGCATATTTATCTGCTCAGGGGGGAGAGGGGAACATTAACCATTGATCAGCATCAGCAGTTTGCATTGGAGGAGTGGTATGGTGCACTCTATTACGATATAATTCCCTTTAAAAGTGATAACAGTGTGCTTTACCTTTTGCCCGGTCTGGATATGAATGACCTCTATACCAACGGTAAGGTAATCGAGATTATGGGGTTTGGTTCTGACGGGATTCCATATTTCGGAGATAAGGTAATCAGAAGTGGTGACTCCATTATCTCCAGGATGCTGTTCAGGTACTCCTCAAACAGCTCCATGATGCTCAGGTATGAAAGCGAAAGGGAGTGGATGGTGTTTGATCACCTGTCTCCTGCCGAACCCGCTTTTAGCGGAGTATATAGCTATTACGGACCTGACTCTTCATATGATGCCCTGGAGTTAAGGGGAGGTGAATGGGTTCACATCAGGGATGTTGACCTGCGTAACCGACAGTAATTCCTTTTTTGAGTGCAATTTTTTCACCGGAGAGTGACTATTTGTCATATCGCATGGGTTGGCATATGCTTTGTCATATGGGTGTAACTACTATTTGTCAAATATTTTAAAAACTGATGATATGCAAAAGGGAAGAATTGGTGTTACAACAGAGAACATTTTTCCGATAATAAAGAAATTCCTCTATTCAGATCACGAAATATTTCTACGTGAACTGGTATCCAATGCGGTTGATGCTACCCAAAAGCTTAAGACACTTGCTTCAGTGGGGGAGTTCAACGGTGATCTGGGTGATGATACCATAAGGATTGCAGTTGATAAAAAGAAAAAGACGGTCACGGTTTCAGACCGGGGAGTGGGAATGACACCCGATGAGCTTGATAAATACCTTAACCAGATAGCTTTTTCGAGTGCCAATGACTTCCTGGATAAGTATAAGGAGCAGGCCAATGCCATTATAGGCCATTTTGGTCTCGGATTCTACTCTTCATTTATGGTTGCTGAAAAGGTTGAGGTTGTTACCAGGTCATGGAAAGAGGGTGAAAAGGCTGTTAAATGGACCTGTGACGGCAGTCCTGAATACCAGATTGAGGATGCGGAAAGGGAGCACACAGGCACTGATGTAATACTGCATCTTGACTCTGAATCGAAAGAGTTTCTGGAAGAGTCCAGAATAGAGGAGCTGCTGCGCAAATATTGCAAATTTCTGCCGGTGCCTGTGGCATTTGGAAAGGAAAAGGAGTGGAAGAAGGACAAATATGTTGATACTGACAGAGATAAAATTATAAACAATACCGAACCTGCATGGACCAGGAAACCTGCTGATCTGAAGGATGAGGATTACCTCAGCTTTTACAGGGAGCTCTATCCTGCCGGAGATGAACCTCTCTTCAATATTCACCTCAATGTGGATTATCCCTTCAATCTGACCGGAATACTCTATTTCCCAAGGATCAAGAGTAACCTCGAGATACAGAAGAATAAGATACAGCTATATTCAAACCAGGTATTTGTTACAGACTCTGTAGAGGGGATAGTACCTGAGTTCCTGACACTGCTTCACGGTGTGCTCGATTCTCCTGATATACCGCTTAACGTCTCCAGAAGTTATCTGCAGAGTGATTCAAACGTCAAAAAGATATCGGGTCATATCAATAAAAAAGTTGCGGAGCGCCTGGGCGAGATATTTAAGAACAACCGTGAAGATTTCGAAAAGAAGTGGGATGATCTTAAGCTTTTCATTGAGTACGGAATGATCTCGGATGAGAAATTCTATGAGCGTGCAGAGAAGTTTGCCCTGTTGAAAAACACAGAAGGAAAATATTTCACCTACGAAGAGTATGCGAATATAATAAAGGAAAATCAGACCGACAGAAACAAGACTCTGGTTTATCTCTATGCCAATGACAGGGATAGTCAGTTTACTTATATTGAGAAGGCAAGAAACAGGGGTTATGATGTTTTGATGATGGACGGGCAGCTTGATACTCACCTGATCAATCACCTTGAGACAAAATTCAAGGAGAGCCGTTTTGTAAGGGTTGATGCTGATACGGTAGAGAAACTGATTGAGAAGGATGAAAAGACTGAATCAAGGCTTAATGAAGATCAGCAGGCTGTTCTGCGTGAGATATTTGAAACCCAGTTGCGTACAGGAGATCATCTGACTGTGATTACCGAAGCGATGAGCGAAAATGACTCGCCGGTTGTTATTACCCGCAGTGAATTTATGAGGCGGATGAAGGATATGTCGGCACTGGGCGGAGGAATGGGATTTTACGGTGATCTGCCCGATTCATACAACCTGGTTGTAAATACCAATCATGAAAAGATCGGAGGTTTGATAGAGGTCTTTACCAGTGAGATGGGAGAGAAGATAAGAAAGAAGGATGCAGCAATTACGGCCGCCGGCAAGGAGCTTGAAGAGGCAGAGAATGTTGTAAAGGATAAAAAGGAGGAAGAGAAGAGTCAGGAGGAGAAGGACAGGATAGAGGAGACCCGTAAGAAGCTTGATAAACTGCAAGATAAGAAGCGTGAAGAGATAGCAAAGTTTGCATCAGGCCAGCCTGTGGTTAAGCAGCTTATTGATCTGGCCCTGCTGGCCAACAATATGCTTAAAGGAGAGGATCTTAGTAAATTTGTCCAGAGAAGTATCTCCCTGTTATAGTTACATAACGGAGGAAACCTCTTTTTTCAGATACTCAACAGCCACCTGTGCAGGTTCTTTTTCGAGCTCTGAAACAGACTCGAGGAGGAACCTGCTCAGATCGGCACCCGAGGCATTAGGTGGAATCTTTTCTGTTGAAGTGTTTATAAACCTTATTGTATTTGTTTTAGCAGTTTTAATCACCTCCCATGCGGCCGGGGTGATATATATCTGTTGTGAGAGGTTGTGATCATATTCAGACCGGATGCTGTTAAGAAGTTCGGTGTGGAGTTGCTTGCTGTCCATCCCGGGTTTATAGTTTCTCATGACCAGCGACTCCATGGAAATCCGTTCAAGGAGCAGGGTCAGTCTTTCATATGCCTGCAACCTGACAGGTGTAATTGTACGTGCATTCTGCAGAATAACTTCCTGTCTCCTTTTGTCCCGGTCTGATTCAACAGTTTTTCGCAGGATAATCCATGCCGTCAGAAGAACAAACAGGGCTGGCAGGGTTACAAGCAGTATCTCTTTTGCAATTTCCATCTTTCTCTCTTAATGATTCTAACACAAACCTAAACTTTTTATGTAACATCACCAATGTAATGATAACGGAAAAATATTAAAGAGTTAAGATATCATTTAATAATACCGTTGAAAATTATAAATTTGGTCTTTAATTATAAAACCAGTCAACATGGAATATTTATCAGACAGGATAAAATCATTATCAGTCTCCCAGACCCTCGCTATGGCTCAGAAGAGTCGTGAAATGAAAGCTTCAGGTATTGATGTTATTAATCTCAGTATTGGTGAACCCGACTTTCATACTCCGGATGATATAAAGGAGGCAGCTAAGAAGGCGATTGACGATAACTATACATCATATCCCCCGGTTCCCGGATATGCAGATCTGAGGGAAGCTATCTCGGTTAAGTTCAGGGAAGAGAATGGACTTGACTATTCGCCCGACCAGATTATCGTTTCGGGAGGAGGCAAGCACAGCCTGATAAACGTGATTCTCTCAATTGTAAATCCCGGCGATGAAGTTATTATTCTGGCTCCCTACTGGGTCAGTTATTACGACCAGATTATCCTGGCGGAAGGTAAACCTGTTGTGATTAGCACTTCCATAGATAATGATTTTAAGGTGACACCTGCACAGCTGGAGGAAGCAATAACTGACAAAACGCGTCTTTTGATATTCAATTCACCATCCAATCCCACCGGAATGGTTTATACCGGTGAGCAGATGAAGGCAATAGCAGAAGTTATTAAAAGACATGAGGGGGTGTTTATTATCTCAGATGAGATATATGAGCATATTATTTTTACCGGGAAGCATGAGAGTATGGCTCAGTTCGATTTTATTTATGACCGTACAATAACACTTAACGGTGTATCCAAGGGATATGCCATGACCGGATGGCGCATAGGCTATATAGGAGCTCCTCTGTGGATTGCGAAGGCAGTGAACAAGCTGCAGGGGCAGTTTACATCAGGAGTATCGTCCATCTCCCAGAGAGCTGCGCTGGCTGCAGTACAATCAAAGACAAATTCCAAAGAGGTAATGAGGGACGCATTTAAAAAGAGGCGAGACCTTGTCTACAAGCTGGTATCAGAAATTGAAGGGTTCAGGGTACGGCTGCCGCAGGGCGCTTTTTATCTTTTCCCTGAGGTTAACTGGTATTTTGGCAAGAGTGATGGTGATAGAAAGGTTACTGATTCAGCATCTCTGGCCATGTATCTTCTTGAAAAGGCTCATGTTGCAGTGGTAGGCGGTGAGGGATTCGGGGCACCCGATTGTCTGAGGCTATCATATGCCACATCAGAGGAAGAACTTATTGAGGCGGTAAGGCGCATAAAGGAGGCACTGGCACTTCTCAGATAGACCGCTCCTCTCTTCGCTGGGCTCTCTTCTCTCTTCTATCCTGTCGGTTCTTCCATATAAAGCGGTTTTCCTGGCCTTTAAGGAGCCTCTTAATATTGTTCTGGTGGGTGACCACAATGGCAAAAGCTATCAGGATTGAGAATGCTGTAAAGACTGACGATGGTGAGTCAAAGAAGATATGCAAAATAACCGGAAACAGGAGTCCGGCCATCACTGAGCTGGCGGATACATAACCGGTAATAAGGAGTACCCCCATAAATGCACCCAGACTGGCCAGGGTAACAATGGGTGCAAGGGCCAGAAGAACCCCGAAAGTTGTAGCTACACCTTTACCGCCCTTGAAATCGGAGAAGACCGGAATAACATGCCCGATAATGGCTATCAGTCCGGCAACGATCTGAAGATTTATCTGTTCCTCGGATCCCGGTCCTCCAACATTCAGTATAACAGGCAGATTAGCAGCCACTGCACCTTTTGCTATATCAATAATAAGTACCGGAATACCGGTATACCATCCCAGTACCCTTATGGTATTTGTAGCGCCGGCATTTCCGCTGCCGTAATCCCTGACATCTATCCCGTGAAATATTTTTCCTGCCCACACAGCAGTGGCTATTGACCCCAGCCCGTATGCTGTAAGGCATACGGCAATAATCTCTATACCTGACATTTTTTTTAAATTATAAGTACCCTGTTAATCTCGTTTCTAAATCGCCGGACCGTATTTTTCCATCCTGCTCAGTTCATCATTATATGTAAATTTGCTGAAGTTATTCCTAAACTTTTTCCCGAGATCAATTGCTGCACTGTGCCAGTCAGATTCCGAATCCCATGCAAGTGCCGGATTAAGTATCTTTTTGTCAACACCTTCAAGTTCAACGGGTATATCAAGGTTAAAAACCGGCAAGGTTATAAATCTGTTCTGTTTAATTGATCCATCCAGAATAGAGTTGATGATATTTCTGGTGGCCCTTATGCTGATACGTTCGCCCTTGCCGTAAGGGCCTCCCATCCAGCCGGTGTTTACAAGCCATGCATCAGCATTATGCATATCCATCTTTCTGATCAGTTCGCGTGCATATATGGCCGGATCAAGAAGAAGAAAGGCAGCACCGAAGCAGGCAGAAAATGATGGTACAGGTTCCTTTATGCCAAGCTCTGTTCCGGCTACCTTTGCCGTGTAGCCACTCACAAAATAGTATCCTGTTTGTCCGGCCGACAGCCTTGCAACCGGAGGCAACACGCCAAACGCGTCTGCTGTAAGAAAGATCACCTTACCGGCATGACCTGCCTTGGAAACCGGCTTTACAATGTTGTTGATATGATATATGGGATAGGATACTCTTGTATTCTCTGTTTTACTATCGTCGTCAAAATCTATTGATCCATCGTCACGCACAACAACATTCTCAAGCAGGGCATCCCTCTTAATGGCATTATAGATATCAGGTTCATTCTCTTTGCTCAGTCTGATGCATTTAGCATAGCATCCTCCCTCAAAATTGAAGATGCCATCATCATCCCAGCCATGCTCATCGTCTCCGATAAGAGCCCGGTCCGGATCAGTGGAAAGGGTTGTTTTGCCGGTACCTGACAGCCCGAAGAAGATTGCTACATCACCTTTATTCCCAACATTGGCCGAGCAGTGCATTGCTGCAATATTTTTCAGAGGAAGGTAGTAGTTCATTACCGAGAAGATACCCTTCTTCATCTCTCCGCCGTACCATGATCCTCCTATTACCGCCATTCTTTCGGTCATATTAAAAAGGACAAAGGTTGATGAGTTGAGTCCCATTTCGCGGAAGTCAGGATTATCTGTTTTGGAGGCTGTGAGAGCAACAAAATCAGGTTTAAATTCTGCCAGTTCCTTATCATCAGGCCTGATAAACATATTTTTCACAAAATGGGCCTGCCAGGCAACTTCCATAATAAACCGCACATTAAGGCGTGTACTTTCGTTTGCCCCTGCAAAGCAGTCGACAACGAAGAGTTTTTTACCCGTAAGCTGGTCAGAAGCCAGCTTGTAGCAGTGTTCCCATACTTCCCCGTTGATAGGTTTATTGTCAGATACAGTAGCTTTATCAGATTTCCACCATACGGTATCTTTTGTTGTGTCATCATATACAATATACTTGTCCTTTGGAGACCGGCCGGTATAGATTCCGGTATCAACGGCTACCGCACCTGTATCTGTTACGGTGCCTTTTTCAAACCCTTCGAGATCGTGATTTGTTTCTTCCCTGTACAATACTTCGTAAGAAGGATTGTGAATGATTTCAATGGCATCTGTAATGCCGTAAGATTTTAATTGCTCTTTAAGTGTCATTGCTTTGTGTGTTTTGAGTTGAACCGGGATATAAAAGTAATAATATTAATTAACTGTAAAACAGTATTTAATAAGATATCTGGCCGTATATATTTAAACAAATAGTCATAAAAATTGTCTTATAGAGGAGTTTTATTTGTTACGAAGGTAAGATAGCAAAAAAAACAAAAAACAGGAATTTGTATAGTAATCTGAGATCAGCGGTATCCATGCGGAGAGGCTTAAAGCTCTGAGCTTGGGATCACATTTTTTAAAAGGAGATAATAATAGTTACAATAAACATGAAAATTTTAAAAGTATGAAAAGGAAGTTATTTAAAGGTCTGTTTGCTTCTGCAATAGTTTTGTTCGCATCAGCTGCTACCCTGTTATCACAGGAGTATAATGCAGACCGTGAAAAGACACTGGTAAAGTGGGAAGGAAAGGGCGTTGGCAAAGCGCATAACGGAACCATTGAGGTTAAGAGTGGTACATTGTATCTTGAGGCAGGCCTTCCTGTCAGGGGAGAGGTTGTTGTGGATATGACATCCATGGTTAATCTGGATCTTGATTCGGAGAGCATGAAAGAGCGTCTTATCGGACACCTGAAATCTGATGATTTTTTCAGTGTGGCTGATTATCCTGAGGCTCATTTTACAATAACCTCATCAGAGCTTAAGGATGGCAGGGTGCATTTGCGTGGTGATCTGAAGATTAAAGGCAAGAGCCATCCGGCAGAGGTTGCCTCGGAGATGTCAGCGGTTGGTGATGATTATCGTTTTACGGGCATGCTCGAATTTGACAGGTCACTTTATGATGTAAGATTTGGATCAGGTAAGTTTTTTGATAATCTGGGTGATAAACTGATATCGGATATCATAACCCTTGATTTTGAATTCTTTGTTAAAGAGGCGAAGTAGAAAAAAGGCAGGTAAATAAAAAAGCCCCCGTGAAAGGAGGCTTCTTTTATCTGTAAGCCTGATATATCTCAGGCCTGCTTAATATTAGCCTGGGCAGCTGCCAGCCGTGCGATCGGTACCCTGTAGGGTGAGCAGCTTACATAATTCATTCCAACCGAATTACAGAATTCCACTGAGGATGGTTCTCCTCCGTGCTCTCCGCAAATTCCAACCTTGAGATCCGGTCGTTCCGACCGTCCCCTGTCTGTACCCATTCTTACCAGCTGACCTACACCCTCCTGGTCCAGGATCTGAAAGGGGTCATTCTTAAGAATGCCTTTTTTGAGGTACACCGGCAGGAATGTTCCGGCGTCATCCCTTGAATATCCGAATGTCATCTGGGTAAGGTCATTTGTTCCGAAGGAGAAGAACTCAGCCACTTTAGCTATATCATCAGCGGTAAGTGCTGCCCTTGGGATCTCTATCATCGTTCCAACGAGGTAATCAACCCTGACACCCTTCTCTTCAAATACCTTTTCAGCAACCTCCCTGATAATCTCTTCCTGCAGTTTAAACTCCTTAACGGTGCCAATCAGGGGTACCATAATTTCAGGTTTTGCATCAATACCCTTTTTCTTCAGGTTGCATGCAGCCTCAATGATTGCCCTTGCCTGCATCTCTGTAATCTCAGGATAGGTGTTTCCGAGCCTGCAGCCACGATGACCGAGCATTGGGTTGAACTCATGAAGCGAATTAACCTTGGCCTTTACCTCTTCAACAGAGATACCCATCTCTTTGGCCATTTCAGCCTGATTCTCCTCCTCATGGGGAACAAATTCATGAAGCGGGGGATCGAGTAACCTGATTGTAACACCAAAACCGGCCATTGCCTCCAGAATTCCTTCGAAGTCGGCCCGCTGAAAAGGCAGCAGTTTTTCGAGTGCCTTACGGCGTTCCTTCTCATTATTGGAGAGGATCATCTCCCTCATAGCCCTGATTCTTTCACCTTCAAAGAACATATGTTCTGTACGGCAGAGGCCAATACCTTTTGCTCCGAAATTACGGGCAATAATGGAGTCGTTTGGTGTATCAGCATTGGTACGGACATCCATACGGGTGTACTTTTCCGATAGTTCCATGATCTCACCAAAGTCGCCACCCATAACAGGATCAATGGTAGCTATCTTACCTTCATATACTTCACCGGTTGAGCCGTTGAGAGAGAGCCAGTCGCCCTCCTTAAAGATGCGTCCGTCAGCCTTCATTGTGCGGTTTCTGTAATCTATCTGGATAGTACCAGCACCTGATACACAACATTTACCCATTCCGCGTGCCACAACGGCAGCATGAGAAGTCATTCCTCCCCTTGCGGTAAGAATTCCGCGTGCAATATTCATCCCTTCAAGATCTTCAGGAGATGTTTCAGTTCTTACAAGTATTGAGTTGGTAAAACGGTCTGCTTCATCGGCAAAGAAAACTATCTGTCCGGTTGCAGCACCTGGTGAAGCTGGCAGCCCTTTTGCCAGTACCACGGCCTTGCTTATTGCTCCCTTTTCAAATACAGGGTGAAGCAGCTCATCCAGTTTATTGGGTTCCTGGCGGAGTAGAGCAGTCTTTTCATCAATACTGCCCTCTTTCAGAAGGTCCATGGCTATCTTGACCATTGCGGCACCTGTACGTTTACCGTTACGTGTCTGCAGCAGCCATAGTTTGCCATCCTGGATGGTAAACTCAAGATCCTGCATGTCACTGTAGTGGTTTTCAAGTTTTTTCTGTGTAGTAAACAACTCCTGATAAACCTGAGGCATAACCTCTTCAAGAGACGGGAAATCATCACGCCGCTCGTCCTCTTCTATTCCGGCCAGCACAGCCCATCTTTTTGATCCTTCGAGTGTTATCTGGCGGGGAGTACGAACTCCTGCAACAACATCTTCACCCTGTGCATCAATAAGATATTCACCGTTAAAGATGTTTTCACCTGTACCTGCATCACGGGTAAAGGCTACTCCTGTTCCGGAGTTGGATCCCATATTACCGAATACCATTGCCTGTACATTTACTGCAGTTCCCCACTCTTCTGGTATCTGATTCAGTTGTCTGTAATATTTAGCCCTTGGATTCATCCAGCTGTCAAATACGGAACCGATTGATCCCCAGAGCTGCTCCCACGGGTCAGCAGGAAAATCCCTGCCTGTCTTATCCTTGACAGCCTTTTTAAATTTTGCTACCAGAGATTTCAGATCCTCAGCATCAAGATCGGTATCATTGTGGACATTCTTCTCAAGCTTAACCTCTTCAATTATCAGCTCAAACGGATCAGTATCCTCTTTGGACTCAGGTTTCATGCCAAGAACCACATCTCCGAACATCTGAACAAATCTGCGGTATGAGTCCCATGCAAACCTTTCGTTTCCGGTACGTGCAGCAAGCCCGACAACAGATTCATCATTCATTCCAAGGTTAAGAACAGTATCCATCATACCAGGCATTGAGGCTCTTGCGCCTGAGCGGACCGACAGAAGACAGGGGTTTTCCTTGCTGCCGAAGCTAGTTCCCATTATCTTCTCAATATTTTTTATAGCCTCTGCCACTTCAGCCTTAAGCAGACCGATCATTTTTTCACTTCCCAGATTATTATACTCTGTACAAACATCGGTAGTAATGGTAAATCCCGGGGGTACCGGCACTCCTATAAGGTTCATTTCAGCCAGGTTGGCCCCCTTCCCTCCAAGGAGATTCTTCATCTCTGCTTTACCTTCAGCCCTCTTGTCGCCAAAAGTATACACTCTTTTTACGTTAGACATAGAAAATTATTTTATATTCATAAATTGATAATCGCCTGATTTTAACAAGCCGCAAATTTAGTAAAAATCTCCATATTTTCATAGAGATTTTGAATCAGATTGCAGCTGAACCGGCTGGTTACCTGATTGAATTGGAAGTATAGGTTAGGAGGAAGTTTCAGGATATAACCCTGTATCCAAGTAATCCGATCTCTTTTTTTAACTGATCAGTGTCAAAGGATTTACCCTTAATTGTAAGTTTTCCGGTTAACAGATCGGCAAGGGCCGAGTCAACACCTGTCTGAGGGGTTGAAATAAGAAAAGATACGGTTGATCCCCTTGATGCACCGTTACGGTAAAATGATAATCCGGTCGGGATAACACCGCAGCTGCACAGAGGAAGCGGAATACCCAGCAGCGATGCATTAACAACGGCTCCTCTGCTGTTTCTCCCCATATACTGTTTAACCCTTTTTTTCGGAAAGAGAAGGTATAGAATTCCCGCAAAAATGAATCCGAGCATCAGCCAGGGTCCCATTTCAGTCATAATAAGGAGTGCTTCACGACCAAAATCCTTCAGGTATTCCATTTTATTTATAGTCTAATAGCTGTATAATAGATATAGCAGTGAAATTGTTCAAAATTAAGAACACAAAATTTGCATATCTTAATTAGTGACAGATATCATCTCTGATCCGGCAGGAGCGCTATTTTTCCCGGTGCCTGATGCCTCTCGGATGATGCTCGAGAATCTCCTCGCGAAGGTATACCCTGTCAATATGAGTATATATTTCAGTGGTGATAATAGATTCATGTCCCAGCATCTCCTGTACAGCCCTCAGATCTGCACCTGCCTGCACAAGGTGGGTTGCAAACGAGTGCCTGAACGTGTGCGGGGATACTATCTTTGTGATTCCGGCTTTTCGGGTAAGATCCTTGATTATTATAAATATCATTTCCCTGGTGAGTCTGCTGCCCCGCCGGTTCAGGAAAAGTATATTTGGATCCTTAATAACCGGCATACTGTTTCTTACGGACATATAAAAGGATATCTCGCTGATTGTATTATTGTTAACCGGTACCAGTCGCTGTTTGTCTCCCTTTCCTGTCACTGAGATATATCCCTCTTTAAAATGAAGATCTGTGATCCTGAGGTTCACCAGTTCAGAAACCCTGAGACCACAGCCGTAGAGGGTCTCAATAATTGCCCTGTTCCTGTGGCCCGATGGGGTGGAGAGATCAATTTCAGCCTCAATACGGTCTATCTCTTCTATTGTAAGGACATCAGGAAGGATCATCCCGGCCCGTGGCGAATCAATCAGAGCCACCGGGTTTTCACTTATTTTACCCTCGGTCTCCATGTAGCTGAAATAACTTCTGATACCTGATACCCATCGGGAGACAGATCTCTGTTTGCTCGATTTAAGCTCCTTAAGAAAATGACGGATATGGTCTGCAGTTGTATCGGCCGGATCAGCGGATGGGTAGTGCTCAGCCATAAATCCGGCAAAATGTGTTATATCCCTGATATATGCTAAAATGGTATTTTCAGACAGAGATCTCTCTATTGTAAGATAATATTTGAACTCCTCTGCTGTCTCAGACCATTTGTTGTTCATCAGCGTGTTGAATATTATTTGGTTTGTATTGAGTTATTCCCTCTCAGCTTTCTGTCACCGGAAAATCATATCCGGTTGCGTCAGGTTAAGTAATCTGGAAAGTTAGCGTCCTAAATCAGCAGATTATACCTTAGTGTAAATATATTGATTTTAGGACTGATCTTCAAAACTCAACAGTGGAGTCCGGTACAGCTACCCTGCACAGCTGCACAGCCCCATGGATCCGGGATTCGGGGCAGAAACCCAAAGCCCGCTTAAGGCTACTGCTGCAGGAGTCCGCTTCAATATCCCGGGATAGGAGTATGGTACATAGGGTCCGGATCAGAATGATTTTCTTTGCAGGGTAATGCCATTAAATGAATTTACTATCTTTGTTTCCGGCTTCCTTAAAACACCTTGAGGATCAAAACAGGGATTAATTAATCAGTTATTCCACAGGAGTCGGATGGTAAAAGTCCGGAGGGGAGCAACGAAGTTGCAAATATGAATTTCACATCATTATGAGAGTAGCAATAATCAACGGGCCAAATCTGAACCTTCTGGGTAGCCGTGAGAAGGATATTTATGGTGGAGAGAGTTTTGAGGATTATCTTGAAAAACTGGGTGTGTGGTTTCCTGATATCCGGTTTTCCTACTTTCAGTCAAATATTGAAGGTGAACTGGTAAATTATCTTCATAAGGCAGCCTCCGAATGCGATGGAGTGATAATGAATGCAGGAGGTTACACGCACACATCGGTGGCAATAGGTGATGCCGTGAAGGCAATTGATGTGCCGGTTGTGGAGGTGCATATTTCCAATATTCTTGCCCGGGAGGATTACAGGCATATATCTCTTATTGCTCCGGCCTGCAGGGGCTCTCTTTTTGGTTTTGGACTTGCCGGCTACAGGCTGGCAGCGGAATATTTCAGTAATTCTAAAGACAGTAATTAAGATTATGAACAGAAAAAGGACTAAGGTGGTAGCCACCATCTCTGACAAAAGGTGTGAACCGGTATTTATTGAGGCACTCTACAAGGCCGGAATGGATGTGGTACGGATCAATACCGCACATCAGGATATTGAGGGGACGAGGATGGTGATTGAAAACGTGAAAAGGGTGTCTGAAAAGATTCCTTTTATACTTGATACCAAGGGGCCTGAGGTCAGATCAACTATCAGTGATCAGGGGATTCTGCTGAAGAAGGGTCAGGAGATAATGGTTGTCGGTGATCCGGATTCTGTTACAACAGAATCCTGTATGGCTGTTAATTACCCCGGTTTTGCTGATGATGTACCTGAAGGGTCTATGATCCTTATTGATGATGGGGTAATTGAGATGAAGGTACTGAGAAAGGATGGGAGTACTCTTCAGTGCGAGGTGATGAACGACGGTCCGCTGGGGTCAAGGAAGAGTGTTAATGTGCCTAACGTAAGGATGAATCTGCCCTCAATCAGTGAAAAGGACCATGCATATATTGAGTTTGCAATTGAAAACGATATTGATTTTATCGCACATTCATTTGTGAGATCGGCCCGTGATGTGCAGGATATCCAGGAGATTCTGGACCGGCATAAAAGTAATGTGAAAATTATTGCCAAGATTGAAAATCAGCAGGGAGTTGATAATATTGATGAAATTCTGGACAATGTATACGGTGCTATGGTTGCCCGCGGTGATCTGGCAGTAGAGATTCCGTATGAACGAATACCGACAATACAGAGGAAGATAATCAATAAGTGCATAAAAAAGCGTAAACCGGTAATTGTTGCAACCCAGATGCTGCACTCAATGATAGAACATCCCAGACCCACCCGTGCCGAGGTCAATGATATTGCCAGCAGTATTTACTCTCAGACCGATGCCATTATGCTCAGCGGTGAAACAGCCTATGGACTCTACCCGGTTGAATCGGTTGAGATAATGAAAAAGGTGGCACTGGAAGTAGAAAAAAACAAGATTGACTTTCTGGATATACCGGCCGGTAACCTGACAGGGGAAGTATCGGCATATCTTTCAAAAGTGGCTGTTAAAACAGCTACACGGATTGGAGCCAGGTGTATTGTCTGTGATACGGTAAGAGGCAGGACGGTCAGGAATATGAGTGCCTTCAGGGGAATTAACCTGATAATAGCCCAGTGTTACAGTTCCCGGACAATGAGAGAACTTGCTCTCTCATATGGTGTTTACGCCTCATTGCAGGAGAAACATAAAACATCAGATAAGTTTCTGAAGATTGCTCTTGAAAACCTTACCACCAATCACGATCTGGATGACAATGATAAAATAGTTGTTATAGCCGGGAACTTTTCAAGGGGTACCGGGTCATCATATATTGAGGTAGGCTCGGTTGAATACCTGCGTGAAAGAGTAGGGTAAATATGACGTTCACTCTCAATGTTCAATGGTCTGATTTTTGATAGTCCTAACAGGATTAAGTTATGATTAAACCAATAATAATTCTGGTTGCGGCAATCTTTATTCATCCGGTTCACATCTCCATGTCAAGCGTAACCCGGATGGCCGAAGATGATGGTTATGAAGTGGTTGTAAGGTTATATTCTGATGATCTTGCTCTTGATTTGTGGCGACTCTATCAGCCGGATGAGAACTTTTTTGCGGATCATCGTTTTCATGGTCCCGATCTGTGGTATGAAAGGTATGTTAATGACAATTTTAAACTGATTATTAACGGGGATACGGCAATTGGTAAGCTCAGGGAGGTTGAGATTCTTGAACTGGAGACAGTTATAAGGATGATGGTTGATCCAGATGCAGAGGTAACTTCACTTGCTGTTGATAACAGGATAATGACCGGTCTTTATCCGGATCAGGTAAATCTTTTTATCTTTAAGGATGCGGAAAATGAGAAGGCTTTCAGATTTACCCCTGATAATTTTTCAGAAATGTTACTTGACCTGAAAGGAGAGAGTTAATTATGAGAGGTATGATTAATAAACTCGTTGGATCTGCCCTCTTCATGGTGGCAACGGGGTTATCCCTTTATGGCACTCATAACAGGGCCGGAGAGATTACATATGTTCAGATTTCAGATCTGACTTATGAGATTACAATTACTACGTTCACATATGTACTTAGCCTGGCTGACCGGAATCAGCTGGATGTGGAGTGGGGTGATAACAGCACCTCAATTGCCCCCAGGGTGAGCATAACAAACCTGCCTAACTATTATAAGAAGAATGTTTACGTAACACGGCATACATTCCCCGGCCCGGGGGTCTACAGGATTGTTGTCCAGGATCCGAACAGGAACTATGGTATACTGAATATACCAAACTCCGTAAATGTCGTCTTTTCAATATCTACCGTTCTTATGGTAAACCCGTCTCTGGGTCAGAATGATACTCCTGTTTTGCTTAACCCTCCGTATGACAAGGCAGCAGTGGGGTACAAATTTATTCATAATCCGGGCGCTTTTGACAGGAACGGCGATTCACTCTCCTATAAACTTACTGTTTGCACCCGGGAGGATGGTAAGCCTATTGAGAACTATACTTACCCTCCGGCAACAAAAGCGTTCTATGTTGACTCCATCTCGGGGGACCTGGTTTGGGATTCTCCCACGACCATTGGGCAGTATAATGTTGCAATGGAGATAAATGAATGGCGTTACGGTATAAGAATTGGTTCCGTGGTGCGTGATATGCAGATTGAGGTATACGAAACCGATAACACTCCTCCCGAAAACGGAGCCCTGAGGGACTACTGTGTTGAAGCTGGCGATACGGTGATGTTTCAGGTTGAATCCATTGATGCTGACGGGGATTTGATAACAATGATATCTACATCGGGAATATATAACTCGGTTCCCTGTATTGCCACATTTGACAGTATTTCAGGAGTGGCAGGCCTCTCAGTCTATTCATTTATGTGGATAACCTGTCACGAGACAGTAAGGGATATGCCTTATGATATACTCATTAAATCTGAAGATAATAATCCGGATATTGAACTGTTTGACCTTGATAACTTCAGGATAAAGGTGCTCGGTCCTGCCCCCGATCTCACAGAAGCTATTCCGCAGGGTAAATATATAAGGATCAACTGGGCGGGCTATGAGAGCGACTATATTGAGGGGTTTAATATATATCGCAGGGAAGGTGCCACCTTCTTTGAGCCTGATTCATGCACAAATGGTATACCATCTTCACTGGGATTTGAAAAGGTTGGTTTTGCGGAAGGAGCGGATGCCACCACATTTGTTGACACAAACAGGGGCGAGGGGCTGGATAACGGTGTAGATTATGCATACAGGATTGTTGCAGTATATCCCGGTCAGGCTGAATCGAAGGTGTCTGATGAAGTGAGGGCTTCTCTTGTTACAGGAGTGCCTGTAATAACTAATGTAAGTGTGATATCAACAGACCTGAATGCCGGGGAGATCTATATTGCCTGGAAAAAGCCTGATCAGCTTGATACAATTCCTGCCACAGGACCCTATGAATATGTTATTTCCCGTGCCGTTGATGTTTCAGGGTCAGATTTTCAGGTTATAGGAACATTCACAACAGCTGATCTGAATGACACTACATATACCGATACACCAGTTAACACGCTGGAGCTGGGTTATACCTACAGAGTAGAGTTGTTTAATAATGCACCTGGCAACAGGTTTCTGATTGGGGAGCCGGGAATTGCATCCTCAACATTTATTACAACTGATCCGGGCGATAGAAAAGCGATTATTACAATTAACAGGAACGTACCATGGATTAACAGCAGGTATGATATCTACAGGTATAACACGCTGACTTCACAGTTTGATTCAATCGGTTCATCTGTTGTTCCTGAATATATCGACAGGGAAGTGATGAATCAGAATGAGTATTGTTACATGGTAAGAAGTCTGGGAGCCTATTCAGCGCCGGGGTTACCAGACTCCCTGGTCAATTATTCACAGGAGTCATGTGTTGTTCCCTTTGATAATGAACCGCCGTGTACTCCTGATCTTTCCGTTTCAACAAACTGCGATTCCCTGTATAATTATCTTTTCTGGATGGTTAATGATCCTGACTGTTTTGGTGATATTGCAGGATACAATATTTTTTTCAAGGGCAAGTTTGAGGAGGATCTTTCCCTTCTTGCACAGATTGATAACCGCAGTGTGATGAACTATACGCATCAGTTTGTCCCGGGGGAAGCAGTTGCCGGGTGCTATGCCATCTCCGCTCTTGATTCGGCAGGAAACGAGAGCCTTCTCTCTCCGTTGATATGTATAGATTCATGTAACTACTATGAGATACCCAATGTGTTTACGCCCAATATGGATGGCAGAAATGACATTCTTTTGGCCAAAACTACCGGGCAGGTTGAAAAGGTCGATTTCAGACTCTTTAACCGAAGTGGAACTTTACTATTCAGGACTGAGGATCCTGAAATTAACTGGAACGGAACCTATAAGGGTCAGGTAGTTCAGCCTGGAGTCTATTTTTACCAGTGCGATGTATTTGAAAGGAGAATTACAGGACTGGAGACATTCAGCCTTTCAGGGTTTATACACCTTATCACGGAAAAAGGAGCAGAACCGGTTATAATTGAATATTAGATGAATAAATTTTTGGACCGCTTCGTGATGATTAGCCTGTTTCTGATTTTTCCTATTATATCAGAATCACAGGAGATTGATAACTACCTTCTAAAGGTTAAGTCGTTGCTTGACAGGGGTATGTATGGGAGTGTTATAGAGGTAGCTGAATCAGGTGACAGGGATGACTACAGGGCAATACTGATGTGTGGAGAGGCCGCTCTCCGGGGAGAAGATTATTCTCTGGCATTGGGTTATTTTGTGAAGGCGGACCGGTTGATGGATGGTTCAGGCCAGCTTGGTCTGGCCCGGGTATATGCAGCAAAAGGTGACCCGGAAACGGCTGTATATCACCTTGAGCAGCATCTCTCCTCATCATGTAGAAGACCCGAAAGGGAACTGATGATGGATCAGTTTTTTCTGCGGATTGATGAGAGCAGACCCTGGGTCAGGCTATGGCATAAAGAGTGGTACAACTCTCTGGAGAAGGGTGTTGAGGAGGTAGAGTATCTTGTATCCAGAGGAAGGCTGACTGAGGCCGCTGATGTTGCATTATCCTTTAAAGGATTGTACTCGGATGACCCCGCGGTTGATTATATCAACGGAGTGCTTGCATTTTCTGCCGGCAATTACGATGAGGCTTCATCCTTTCTGCGGGAATCCCTGAACAGTGATAAGGGGAAATTCAGAGTGTGGAGTCTTTATATTAAATCCCTTGGTATGAAGGGTGACTATCCTGGTGTGATCAGGGCCTCCGGTGAGGCTGCGTCTCTCTTTCCTGATAATCTTGAATTCAGGATTTCGCTGGCAGGGGGATTAAAAATGACAGGGGACAGTGATCGTGCCTACAAAATTTCAACTGACCTCCTGCAATACTATCCTGAAAATAAGGATCTGCTCTCAATGGCAGCATCACTTGCCGGCTCCTCAGGAAACTATCCGGATGCTCTCCGTTATCTTTCCCGGAATATTGATAATAATCGTGGTGATGCCGCCGCATTTGCTGAGCGGGGTGATCTCTACCTGAAATCAGGGAGTTATGAATTTGCCGGATCTGACTATTCAATGTCCCTGGATCTGGATCCCCTTAACGGAGATGTGTGGTACAATAAGGCCCTGGTTCTGATTTATGAGAAGCGAATTGACGAAGCCTGCCATGACCTGAAAATGGCCTTAAGGTATGGTAACCGAAAAGCATCAGCTCTTATTAACAGGCATTGTATGGGAAAATAATTCTTTAGCGGTAATATCTATTTGACGTGCCTCACAATTTTATCATACAGCTCCTGAGGCTTAAATGGTTTGAGAATATAATCGTTTATATTGAGACCTTCGATTTTGTCCTGATGCTCTGACATTATGGCTGCGGTAAGAGCCACAACAGGTAATGTGCGGATCTCTTTCTGTGCCGATTCCCTTATTAGCCGGGTAGCTTCAATTCCATCCATTTCCGGCATATGCAGATCCATCAGCACAAGGTCAAAGCTATTCTGCTCAATCAGGGAGAGAGCATCCTTCCCGTTTTCAGCATGGGTAACAATAGCCCCCCATTTTACAAGGAATTTATTCGCGACAAAAAAATTGATCTTATTGTCTTCAGCTATAAGAATCCTTTTTCCTGCCAGTTTATCGTATGTGTAGCCACCATCAGGCTCGTCACTCTCTGTTGTTTCTCCCTCCTCCTGTTTGTCGGGTAGCTGAAAGGAAAGCTCCAGAAAGAATGTTGACCCCTCACCCGGCTCACTCTCCACCCAGACCCGGTCACCCATCAATTCCACAAGTTTTCTGACAATAGATAATCCCAGTCCGGTACCCCCGAACTTACGGGTTGTATCATCCGTTGCCTGAGTGTAACTTTCGAAAATCATTTCCTGCCTGTCATGAGCAATGCCAATTCCTGAATCCCGTATTGCAAATTCAAGATTGACCTGTCTGGGATTTCCTGAAACCTTTCTTACTGCCAGTTCCACAAAGCCGTCAGATGTAAATTTTATAGCATTGGAGAGGAGGTTTGTAAGTGCCTGGTTTAATCTTAGCTGATCCCCGATAATCTCTTTCGGTACATCATCCCCGATATTGAAAATAAATTCAAGTCCCTTCTGGTCAGTCCTGAATGCGTAGGTTCTCTTCAACTCTTCGAGCAGGGTGTGAAGGTTGAATTTAGTTTTTTCGAAGTTTATCATGCCTGACTCTATCTTATTATAGTCAAGCACATCATTTACAAGTGTCAGCAGGTGGTTGGCAGAGAACTGAAGAGTCTTAAGAAACTCCATCTGGTCATCCCTGGGCTGTCCCTGTAACAAAAGGTTGGTTATTCCTATTACCTCATTAAGGGGAGTCCTGATTTCGTGACTCATGGTTGAGGTAAACTGTTGCTTGATAAGGGCAGCTTCCTCGGCTCTGGATCTTTCTGCAATCAGGTTATTCATCATATTTTTCCTGTGGATAGCCAGGGCGACCTGATTGCCTATCAATGCCAGAAGCCTGAGGTCATCCTGGGTAAACGCATCCTGATTTTCATAGTCTTGCAGAACCATTGCCCCTATAATATCGTTTTCAACGATAAGCGGCACACCGAGCCATACCTGGCAGGGAGTTCCTACAAGTCCGATGTCTCCATTCATTTCAAGAGTATCAATATCAGAAACCTTTAACAGTACCGGCTCACGCTTCTGCAGTAGCCAGCCTGTTAATGTTCCTTTTGCAGGAATATCAGTAAAGTGATCCTTTTCGTCGGTGTAGAAGGGGAGAGTAAGAGCATGGGTCTCCGGTTTATAAAGAACAATGTAGAAGTTTTTTGTATCCCAGACTGTCCCGAGTTCGGTTTTTATAAGTGCGAAAAGATCACTGAATTCTGTCTGTACCAGTGCTGCATTGGAAATATTAAGGAGAACATTACGTATTACAGCATCCTTTCTTGTATTGGAAATATTCCGGTAGATGGAGAAGAGTGAAGTTGTAGAATCCCCGAAGCTGACAGGTTTAACAAGGAGGCTTACAAAAATATCCTCACCATTCCTGGTTCTTCTGGTTGTTTCGGCCGAGATTGTTTCGTTTGCTGCCGCTCTGGATGTAAAAAGATCAGCCTCCTTTTCAAGTTCCGGGGGCACTATCAGATCGTTTATATTTTTGCCTGTTGCTTCTTCAGCCGAATATCCGAATGTTCTTGTGAATTCTGTGTTGATCTTGTAGATAGTACCGTCAAGAGATGTGTGGACTATGGATTCAGGAGCCGATTCAAAGAGGGTATCGAGGTGATTCCTCTCCCTTATGATTTCATTCTCAATCAGCTTTCTGTCAGTAAGGTCGGTAGCCACTCCACTGAAGCCGGTAATCTTATTATTATTGTTAAGCCTGGCAGATATCTGAACAAGAACAGAGATATGAGTTCCATCTCTGGCAACTATCTCATATTCATTCCGGGATGTACCGTTTTGAGCATTCACTTCCTTTAAATTCCTGATAACAACTTCGGCCATTCCTGGTTTCAGTAACTGCAGTATTGAGAACCCTTTCCTAAGATCATCCTTTGTGTAGCCCAATCTCCTTAGCCCGTTTGAACTGGCATAGGTAATACGGCCCAGCGGATTGAATTCAAACACGATTTCAGGAATAATATCAGCAAACTTCCGGAAGAGACCTGCCTGAATAACAAGCTCCCTCTCCTTTAAACCTTGAGCCTTATCAGGCTCCCTGATAATTATAATATCTGTTGATGTGATTTTTATTCCAATCAGTTGCCATTCGGCCCTGGTATCCTTATGCGAAAGTGCAATTCTTGCGGGTGCTTTGGTAAGGATTACTGTTGTTACAAGTTCGGAGATCTTATCGTGGAACGGTATCTCTGTATTATTGAGTTCTCTGTTTAAAACAAGGTCAGGATCAATATCCCTGAAAATATCAGAGTCTGTGTTGATTGATCTTACAATTATGTCTCCGGACTCCTCCACTGAAACAGTAGCTATAAAACTACTCAGATATTGAGTAAGTGCTCTTATATTTTCAGGTTTGCGTGATTCTGATTCAGATTCCGTTTCTCCGGCAGAGAGCCCGGTAAAAGTTGTCAGCAGATATTTATCATCACCAAAGAAGACGGTCTCTGCTGAAAAAAGAAATTTTTTCTCCTCTCCATTGCTGCATCTGAGCTTTACAGGGAAGTTTTGTACTTTTTTAAGTCGGGCCAGTTTCTTTAAAAACTTATCACTCTGTACAAGCTCCGCAAACAGGTTAATATCTTCTGATGTCTTGTCTATCAGCTCTTCTCTTTTATATCCCAATGTAGTCAGGAAGGTCTCATTTGCATCAATATACCTGCCTGTGGTCATATCGGATATTGCCATCATTCTTGGGATGGATCTGAAAACCTCAGCAACCCTTGATTTTAGCTCTCTTGATGCTTCCAGTGCTTCCTTCTTTCGTTGCAGATCATTAATTTTTGCTTTTTGATCTGAATAGCGCTTAAGAAGCTCTTCGTATGTCAGTTTCTCATCCATTGATTTTACAGGCTCAAAACAGAATTAGGGGTAAAAATAATCTATTTACTTTTATTTAACAGTTATCATTCCTTTTTTTGGGCATTAAAATAGTGGCAGAAATCAGAGAGGCCACACTTGTCACATCCGGGGTTGCGGGCTTTGCATATATACCTGCCATGTAGTATCAGCCAGTGATGCGCCAACGGTATAAGGTTTTCAGGAATTTGTGATACCAGCTGCCTTTCGGCCTCCAGTGGTGTACGGGCTCCTTTAGTCAGCCCGATTCTTGCAGATACCCTGAAAACATGTGTGTCAACGGCCATTGCAGGCTTATTAAAAACCACACTTGCAATAACATTGGCGCTTTTTCTTCCTATTCCGGGAAGTTTCTGCAATTCATCAACGTCAGAGGGAACCACTCCTCCGAAATTGTTAACAAGCGCTGACGCCATTCCATAAAGATGTTTCGACTTATTGTTGGGGTAAGAGCAGCTACGGATATAGGGAAAGATCTCCTCAGGTACAGCATCAGCAAGGCTCTCTGCGGAGGGGAACCTCATGAAAAGTGCCGGGGTTATCTCATTTACCCTTTTATCAGTACACTGAGCTGACAATATTACTGCAACCATTAACTCATAGGGGTTCCTGAAAACCAGTTCAGTCTCTGCTACCGGCATTTCTTTCTGGAAATATTCAATAGTTCTCCTGTAAATCTCACTCCGGTCCATCTCTGTGTTGGTTAAATATTAAAAGTAATCTATTAAAAAATGTGAATAAAAGTAAAGATATTTATCCAATCCCTTGCTCAAATAAATATATATACTACATTTGTCGCATAAATAAACAGCATGATTGCTCTTCAGAACATATTTTACGGATTCTATTACTACTTCCGCAAGAGTTAGAAGAGGGATTATATGCATTATAATATTGGATGGTCCCGTTGTTACGGGGCCTTTTTTTTTGGCACTATGGAATTTAAAGGAAGAAATTTTTATTGCGGTTATTATCCGGGAACCTTACGGGATCTCCTGCAACTGGTCTGTGGACCACTGAAAGCAGATCCCGGTTATATCGGGATTTTTTTTTGAATTATTATGACGATTTAATCCCCGGAAGATTTCCAATGACTAAAAAATATTGATAACAGTAAAAGACTATTTCAAATTAACGGGTATTTACCAAAAAAGGATAATCATTATGAGTGTAAAACCATCAGAGAGAATAAGCAGGGTGAGTGAGTACTATTTTTCTGCCAGGCTTGATCAGATCAGGCAAATGGAGAAGAGAGGTATTGATGTCATAAACCTGGGTATTGGAAGTCCGGATACACCTCCTGCCCCGGAGGTTATTAATAATGCGGTTGAATCCATTTATCTGCCAGGGTCACACAACTATCAGCCTTACAGGGGTGTCAGGGAGCTAAGGGAGGCATTTGGAGAGTGGTATAAGATGCGTTATAATGTCTCCTTTGATCCGGAAAGTGAGATACTTCCTCTGCTGGGTTCCAAGGAGGGAATTATGCATATCAGCATGGCCTTCCTGAACAGGGGAGATGGTGTTCTGGTTCCCGATCCGGGTTATCCTGCCTATGCAGCAGCAGCCAGACTCTGCTCGGCCAGGTGCATATACTATGATCTTACCAGTGAGAATGGATGGATGCCTGATCCCGAACATATTGAGAAAACGGGAGTGGAGGGGGTGAAGCTGATGTGGGTTAATTTCCCTAATATGCCAACCGGGAAGAGGGCTTCACGGGAGCTCTTTGATAAGCTGGTTGATTTTGGCAGAAGGAATAATATACTGATAGTTAATGATAATCCCTATGGCCAGATATTAAATGATCACCCGTTGAGTATTATGGAATCAGAGGGTTCCATGGAAACAGCCCTGGAACTTAATTCACTGAGTAAATCTCATAGTATGGCAGGCTGGAGAATAGGAATGGTTGGGGGTAGTAAGGAGTATATTGACTACATACTCCGGGTGAAGAGCAATATGGATTCAGGCATGTTTCTTCCTCTGCAGAGAGCAGCAATCGCTGCCCTGAAGCTACCCGACAGCTGGACTCTGGAACTGAACAGGATGTACCGGGAGAGGAGAGAAACAGTTTATGCACTGCTGGATAGTCTGGGATGCCGCTTTGAGGATGGTCAGACGGGCATGTTTGTATGGGCCCGTATACCTGACGGTCATACATGTTCAATGGATTTTTCTGATTACCTGCTTGACCGTTTCGCACTGTTCATTACCCCGGGAGCTGTTTTTGGTGCAAACGGGAAAGGATATGTCAGGATCTCATTATGTAATCCGGTTGAGAAGATAGAAGAAGCAGTTGCCAGGGTTAATGCCCGGCAGGAAGGTGAATCGGTAAAGGAAAATGTAACCCTCCTTTCCGGGATATAAAAACTGAACAGATAACATTTAAAATAATTATTATGAAGGAGAGTCTTAATCTGCATAAGGAGCCGCTTTTTGACAAGCAGAATAAACCACTGATTGTCTCTGGGCCATGCAGTGCCGAAAGTGAAGAACAGGTGATCTCCACTGCCACAGAACTGAGCCGGATGGGGGTAGATGTTTTCAGGGCAGGGATATGGAAACCACGCACCAGGCCGGGAGGGTTTGAAGGAATGGGCTCAGTTGCACTTCCCTGGCTCAGAAGGGTAAAGGAGGAGACCGGGATGTTAACAGCTACAGAGGTAGCCAATGTATGGCATATACGTGAAGCACTGAAGTATGATATTGATATACTATGGATAGGCGCCAGAACAACTGCAAACCCTTTTGCCATCCAGGAGTTGGCTGAAGCCCTGAGGGGAATTGATATTCCTGTTTTTGTGAAGAATCCGGTAAACCCGGATATTGAGTTATGGGTTGGTGCACTGGAAAGACTGAACAAAGCAGGAATATCAAGGTTAGCTGCTGTTCACAGGGGGTTCAGTCATTACGGGGAGTCTCCCTACAGGAATATGCCTCAATGGGAGATCCCTGTTGAGCTTAAGAGAAGGTTTCCTGAACTGCCGGTAATAACTGATCCCAGTCATATATGTGGCAACAGGGAGCTTCTGTTTTCAGTGGCCCAGACAGCTATGGATCTTGATTTTGAAGGACTTTTTATAGAGTCCCATATAGATCCTGATTCAGCACTGAGCGATAAAAATCAGCAACTTACCCCATCAGATCTTAAACTGCTGCTCGATAAACTGGTCTGCAGGCAGTCAGATGCCCTGGAAACAGAAGGGACAGAGATACTTCTCGAACTGAGAAGACAGATAGATGCCTGGGATGAAGAACTGCTGAGAATAATGAAAAGCAGAATGTCGGTATCAGAGAAGATAGGAGAATATAAGAAGCGTCAGAATATTACAATTCTGCAGACTTCAAGGTGGGCTGATCTTCTCGATGCAAGACTTCGTAAATCAAGATTACTGGGCTTAAGTGATTCATTTATCATTGAGATGTTCAGACAGATTCACCAGGAATCTATCAACTTGCAGAACAAGGTTATGAATTAGTCTGACGCTTTTAATACCTTTAAGCATAAAAAAAGAAAAGATGGAGAAAATCAGACTCAGGGTAGAGAGTGGTATCTGCGAGATATATTTTGGTG
This sequence comes from Bacteroidales bacterium, assembly GCA_020201035.1. Taxonomy (GTDB): domain Bacteria; phylum Bacteroidota; class Bacteroidia; order Bacteroidales; family VadinHA17; genus JAIVHO01. The sequence goes on along the minus strand of JAIVHO010000031.1, from coordinate 164,762 downwards.
GAGGATGGGAGAGCCTGCTGTCCCGGCTCTGTTATCCTGGTAATACATTTATTATAACAGATTCCAATGTTAATTCGCTCTATAAGGATAAATTTCCTGACTTTCCGGTTCTGGTGGTTGAGGCGGGTGAAAAGTCAAAATCCTTTCAGATGACTTCAGAGCTGATAGTCAGGCTGGCAGGGCTTGGTGCCGACAGAAATTCACTGTTGGTGGGTATAGGAGGCGGAATGGTCAGTGACCTTACGGGATTAGTGGCCTCTCTCTTTATGCGGGGTATCGATTGTGCATTTGTGTCAACAACACTTCTCGCTCAGGTTGATGCCGGAATAGGAGGAAAAAACGGAGTTAATGCCGGAGGGATAAAGAATATAGCGGGTACATTCCGCCAGCCGGAGTTTGTAATATGCGATCCTCTTTTTCTTTCAACCTTACCGCTTAATGAATACAGATCAGGACTTGGCGAGGTAGTCAAGTACGGACTTATCGGGAACAGGGACATTTTTTTGCGCCTTGAAGAAAGATATGTTAGCGGGAGTTCCCCGGAAAATGATTTTTGTGAGTCTGTTATTCCTGAGTGTATAAAAATTAAAACTGCCATTGTTGAGATGGATGAGAAGGAGGGGGGTAAAAGACGGCTTCTTAACCTTGGACATACTGCAGGACATGCCATTGAAGCGGCAACCGGACTTCCCCATGGTGTTGCAGTGGCACATGGAATAGCTTTTGCTGCATTGGTCTCTGAAGAGATGGGTTACCTTAGTTACGATGAGCGGGAGCGCATAGAGAAATTACTTGAACAGATGGACTTATTGCCTCCGCTTGACGTCGCGGAGGGCAAAATATCAGGTCTGGTGTTTTTAGATAAGAAGAGAGCAATGAAGGATATAAGTTTTGTTTTTCTTAAGGGAATAGGTGAGGCGGTGATTGAAAAGGTGCCACTCGAAGTTATTAACGGTTGGTTAAAAAAGAAGGGGTACTAAGGTGGAATTAGAAATATCAGGATCGTTTACCGGAGCCTCTGTTCAGGCTCCTCCATCCAAAAGCGTAATGCAGCGGGCAGTTGCTGCAGCACTGATGGCAAAAGGAACTTCCACCCTGTTCATACCCTCGCTGTGTAATGATTCGCTGGCTGCCATCGGTATGGCGCAGGCTCTTGGAGCCACTGTTGCCCGGGAGGATAGCCGGGTGCTGATAACAGGTGGGTTAACCCCGTTATCTGCCTCTCTGGATGCCGGTGAATCCGGGCTTGGCGTACGCCTCTTCTCGGCAGTTGCTGCTACGTACAGCGGATGGATAACAATTAACGGCACGGGAACCGTGCTGAAGCGTCCAATGGGTGAGGTGGTTAAATACCTTACTGGCTGTGGTGCCATGGCAGAGAGTAATAACGGGTTCCTGCCCCTTCGGGTTAAGGGCCCCCTCAGTGGGGGGAGGGCATTTCTCGACGGAACGTCAAGCTCACAGTTTCTGACGGGTCTTCTTATGGCACTTCCGCTGGCAGAAGTGAGTTCATACCTTACAGTTGATTCCCTTTCAAGCAGATCATATATTGATATAACCATAGAGGTAATGAAGCATTTCGGCGTTACCGTTGAGAATGATAATTATCGTGATTTTTATATTCCCGGGAAACAGAGATACAGTAATACCGACTTTACGATTGAGGGTGACTGGAGCGGAGCGGCATTTCTGCTGGTAGCCGGTGCACTGGGAAGGGGGATTGAAGTTACTAACCTGAGAGGAGCCTCTTTTCAACCCGACAGGCAGATAATTGATTCCCTCAAACTGGCTGGCTCGGATATCGTTACCACAGATGATTCGGTTATTGTTAAGCCCGTACCCTTGAAGGGATTCACTGTTGATGTGTCTGGTGCTCCTGACCTGGCTCCTCCACTGGTTGCTCTGGCCACCGGCTGTCAGGGAGTCTCAGTAATCACCGGAACAGAAAGACTCAGGATAAAGGAGAGCGACAGGGGAGAGGCTCTGGAAAGGGAGTTCAGAAAGTTAGGATTCGAGATTACCAATAGAGGCACATCCCTGATTGTTAAGGGGGGCAGCAGGGTCAAGGGGGGCAGGTGTGAATCTCATGGTGATCACCGGATATCAATGGCACTGTCTGTAGCTGCAGCTTCCTCGCTTAACGGAGTTACTCTGTCAGGGTATGATGCCGTTGCAAAATCCTATCCCGGTTTTTTTGATGATATAAGACAATGTGGTATGGAGGTTAATCTTATCGGTGATGAGAAAATATGACGGGGGAAAAGTTGGCAGGAGAATAGATCGGAAAATTTTGACAGAAAATTGTCAGTGAAAAATATGATAGAAAATGTGACTGTAGGGATAAGTAAAAGTTTTGAGGAAAAAGTGTAATGAAACGAACATGATAAGACTATTTCAAATTATATAAACTACAGAATATGAATACATTCGGGCAGCTTTTCAGGATATCAATATTTGGTGAGTCACACGGTGCTGCAGTGGGAGTAATGATAGATGGGTGTCCGCCCGGAATAAAGGTTGACCCTGAGGAGATAGAGTCTGATCTTGACCGCCGAAGAAGCGGGGCAAAGGGAACTACCCCCAGGAAAGAGTATGACAGGCCTGAGATAATAAGCGGGGTGCTGGATGGATATACTACCGGAGCTCCTGTGGTGGTTCTGACAACCAACACATTTTCACGTTCCGGGGATTATGATAAACTGAAGAATCATCCCCGGCCTGGGCATGCTGATATGATTGTTGAGATGAAGTACGGGGGGTATGGCGACAGGCGTGGTGGGGGGCATTTCTCGGGCCGTTTAACATGGGGAATAGTAGTGGCAGGTACCCTTGCTAAAAGGATAATTGCCCCTGCCATACCTGAGGCAGTGCTTCTGAGTGCAGGTGGTAACACAGATATCGATGCAGCTGTTTCAATGGCTCTGGAGGAAGGTGATTCTGTAGGAGGCGTGATTGAATGTCGGGTACGGGAGATGCCTGCTTCACTGGGAGAACCTTTTTTCTGGTCGGCTGAGTCAGCTATCAGTCAGATAATCTTTTCAATACCTGCGATAAAGGGAATTGAGTTTGGATCGGGTTTCAGGTCTGCCTCAATGAGAGGTTCAGAGCATAATGATATGATTACCGGACCGGGAGGTGAGACATCTACAAATAATGCTGGTGGCATCAACGGAGGCATAACAAACGGGAATGAGATTGTTTTCAGGGTGGCAGTAAAACCTACCAGTAGTATTTCCAGACCTCAGCAAAGTCTTAATATGGAATCAGGAAGAGTTGAAACCCTTATTGTTGAGGGGAGGCATGATGCATGTATTGCATTGAGAATGCCGGTAATAGTTGAGTCGGCAGTAGCAATTGCACTTGCTGACCTGATGCTGTTGAACAGGGGTATACACTCTAATTTACGCAAAAATGGTTGACAAGGTGCTTATTACAGGTGCGGGAAGGATGGGATCATGGCTTGCAGAAACACTTTGCCTTGATTATGAGGTGGGGGTGTATGATACTGACAGGGAGAAACTGAAATATCTTTACAATACACATCGTTTTATGAGCGTGGAGGAGATAAAGTCATTTAATCCTGATCTGGTTATCAATGCTACCGGCTTAAAGGATACTGTAAGGGCTTTTAACTCCATTATGCCGTATCTGGAGCAGGGAACAATTATCAGTGATATTGCTTCTGTAAAAAACGGACTGGCAAAATACTACAATGAGTGTGGGATGAGGTTTGTTTCAACGCATCCCATGTTTGGTCCAACATTCGGTAATATAAGGGATCTGGCGGGTTACAATGCGATAATAATAAAGGAATCAGACCCTGAAGGAAATCGATTTTTCAGAGATTTTTACAACCGGCTGAAACTCTCCATCTTTGATTACTCCTTTGAGGAGCATGACAGGGTGATTGCCTACTCGCTTTCGGTTCCTTTCAGTTCCACTATTGTCTTTTCAGCCTGCATGGACCGACTTGAGGTTCCGGGTACAACCTTCAGGAGACATCTTGACATAGCAAGAGGTTTGCTGTCGGAGGATAACTACCTGCTCAGCGGGATCCTACTTAATCCATGGTCAGCAGAGAAACTGCACCAGATAATGGATAAGCTCAAGGAACTGATCGGGATGATTGAAGAGGGTGATGAAGAGGCTCTGCATGAACTGTTCAGCAGCCTGCGCAGTAATATGGGCAGGGTGGATGCTCCTTTATGATTGATCCGCCCCGGATCCAGGTGGAAATTAAATGATAATTCTGCTCCGGGAGGTCAGCTTAATCAGTGAGGTTGTTTCTGCTGTTATCCGGTAGCGGTAATCTGCCCTTATACCGATAACCCATACAACCTCACCTCCGGAGACAAGAAGAGAGACTTTCTCTTTTTGGAAGAGTGAAAGCTTATGGTCAGTCAGTAAATCACTTACCTTTTTTGATCTGCCTCCCATGCCAAAAGGCTGGAATGTATCGCCAGGGATCCATCTTCTGATACTTAGCGGATACTTTATCTTATCAGCATCTATCCATGCAACAGATGAATCGGATGAAGGATTAAAGTAGGCTGGCTCCACTTTCTCAGCCTTAAAGTGACTGGTCACTGAGAGCAGCGCCTCCTCACTTTCTACTACCATCTGCTCAGCCTCATTTTCATAGCGGGGTTTTATAATGATATTTTTTCTGTCGGCCAGTATCCTGTGAGAGGAAGTGTTGATAACCTTACCGGATGGTGATTTAAGAAGGTTAATCACTCCATTAATCTGTTGGGATGATATGCCAAACCGCCTGAAGAGTTCAAAAATATATGTTTCAAGAGGTTCCAGACTTAACAATTCAATTCTGGATGCATAAATTAATTTATCTCTTTGTGAAAAAATCTGATCATATTTTTTTCCGGTTTCAGATAAGAGTATATCATAGCTGCCTGTCAACCGTTCTGCAGTCTCTGCCAGCCTGCTGACCGTTCCATCGCTTATCTCCTCCATTGCCGGCAACACAATATGCCGGATCCTGTTCCTGATATATTTTGTATCGCTGTTAGATGAATCTTCCCTGAAAAGGATATTGTTATCCGTTGCGTAGTTTTCGATCATATCTCTGGTTGCAAACAGCAGTGGTCTGATGATATTGCCATTAACAGGTCTTATTCCCGTTAGGCCGGCCAGGCCTGTACCACGCAACATGTTTATAAGCAGGGTTTCCGCAATATCATTCCGGTTATGTGCAAGGGCAATATAGCTGATATCAAGTTCATTTGCCAGTTTCCTGAACCAGATGAACCTGAGATCACGCGCTGCCATCTGTATCGAAATACCCATCTCTCTGGCATACTCAGAGGTATCAAAGCGTACTGTTCTCAGAGGGATGGCTGCCCGGGCACATTTTTCGGTAACAAACTGCTGATCGCCATCAGACTCTTTCCCTCTGAGTGAGAAGTTGCAGTGAGCGGCAGTGATCTGGTATCCTGACAATTGCATAAGATGTAACAGTACCATGGAGTCAATTCCCCCGCTCACTCCAACAATTACCGGGTTGCGGTTATCGGGAATATTTCTGGCGGTGATATAGTCATTCAGCTGTTTAATCATTTTTTTTTATGCCGGGACTTTAATCTGTACAAAATTAAAAAAGAAGTATCACAATTTATCTGTATGGGTAAATGGCGGGAGCATCAGGATTAAATCCGGGTGGTCTCAAAAGCTTCTCACCAAAGACAGAAATATTTTCAATTCTGGAGTAGGGTGGGTAGACAGGAAACCATCCAACCCTGATCTCAATGGTATTAAACACCAGGTTGTCATTACGTATCCTCAGTCCTGCGCCAATTCCTGTGATAAAGCCGTTCATCCCTTTTTCGACAGCTTTATCCCTGTAAAGAGCGCCATCAGCATATCCGAAAAACATCAGTTTGAAACCATATATATTTATAGGGCTGAAAGTTATTGCTTCGAGTGACATGGTCAGTCTCTCCGCGGCCCTGACAGAGTCATTTCTGAATCCTGTGATACCCTGTTTTTCACCAATAGGAAGATATTCATCATCATAACGTGCGAATCCGGTAGTATATTCTGCGGATGCAAACACCCTGTTTTTATATCTTCCCCAGAGTGAGAGGTTTGATATATAATCCATTTCCAGCTTCAATAATCCCTGCTCAGTAACAGACTGATTGGTAAATCCGGAGATAATGCCCCGTGTGTATATATATCCGAAACCGGTGTTGAATTGACCGTAGGAGAACTCCAGCGAGTAGTAGTCTCTGGTTTTAAATTCATTAAATTCCTTCCCGTAGCCGATCTGCAGCAGCCCGCCGTACGGAATATCTTCACTTCTACCGTAATTATAGATCAGTCTTGTTTTATAAAACTGCTGGGTGGATATGGATAATGTAGCAAGATATAGCTTGTATTTCTGCAGTGCACGGTATGAGTTATCTGAAATAACAGGTCTTCTGAATACATTATTGTTTTGATATCTGAAGGCAATGACTGCCCGGGTGATATCATCATCACCTATCAGGAAAGAGCGTCCGGCCCAGGCGTCAAACTTATTGAATTCAAGCGGCTCTGCTTTGGGCAGTGTGTCAAGATTCTCACTTGTATAAGTTTCGCGAACCGATAATCCCCCTGCATATTTTGTGGACGCTGTTAGAAACTCCCTTGCGAGAGTGGCATCCCAGTACTTTCTTTCAAATGCATTGTAATATGAGATGGTAGCATCAATAAGTGATTTGCTGATATTGTGGGCTTTGTAAGATGCACCGGTGCCGGGGGGATAATCTTTATCGTAATTATAGGGAACAGAGAATGTAAGTTCATGACCGAGACCAAAGAGGTTACGTTCAAATATGTCGACACGTCCGGCTTTAAGTCCGTTAAATGATACGCTTAGTCCCAATGAGTAGACATCTTTGGTAATAATATGAATATCTGATTTCCCCGGTGATACAGGCAGGATGATTATCCGTGCATCATCAATAAAGGGAAGTCGGCGCAACAGTCGCTCACTCTCTGATATCAAAAGGGGGGAAATCTGTTCCCCTTCATTGAACAGGAGGTAATTCTTAATGATAAACTCTCTTGTATTTTTGTGTGTCCTGTTGAGAAAATTATCTGATGCTTCTTTCTCTTCTTCTGCCGGTTGGTTAACACTTCGGCCGAAAGGACTCAATCGTTCAATGGTTATTCTTCTGATAGTGTCACCACTGCGGTCATCAAAATATTCACTTCCTGATCTTGTTGATCCGGAACCACTCCCTGAAGAGGGTGATACAACCACCAGATCGTGAAGCCTTTTTGTAAGGGTATGACGGGATGCTCTTGTCCGGAGTGAATCGTAAAAGATTTTTGTGCGGTTGTCGGGATCATACTCACTCTCCAGGTGATAGCTGTTAACATAAATCACGGTGTCACGGGAAAAGTAGCGAAGGGAGTCATCCATCATTATATATGATCCTTTTCGCACCTTGAGGGGCAGGGTAATTTTTGAGGCATCCTGTGATTTTAAGGTTGTGTTTACAGGGAAAGCCAGAATCAGCACCAGCAGCAGAAACATATTGCTTTTCGCTGCCCGGGGGGAAGCGTTTACGGAGTGCCTCTTCAGCTGTTGATCTCCATCTGTTATACTATTCAGGCATAACATCATCAGAGTTAAACTGAAATCCCAGTCTTTTGCCGGTAGCCATTCGGGAGTATTGAATCTTTGCCTCTACCTGTCCAACCGAAGCTATTTTAACATTATCATATGGTGGTGCGAGAAGATCAAATTCAAGAGAGTACTGAATAGCCGTGTACAGAATCTTTTTCAGTGCATCCCTTGACAACTCTTCACCTCCGAAATTTGAGAATATCATTCCCATCTGTCTTTTTCCTTCTACGAAATACTGGTTTTCATGATTGATAAAAACCCTGGCAATCAGGTAGCCCAGATCTTCAAGCCTGTTATACTTAAAGGAGTCAGCAAGAAAGTTATAGATATTGATTACCCCGCAATATGAGTTTTTAGGATTCTTATTGACATAGGGAATTTTCCAGACCGGATGGTTACGATCAAATTCAAATACGTTGGAGTGCATGCTGAAAACAAGGATATCACCCGCAACCTTAAGCAGAACGTCAAATTTACCCCTCTCCTTAAAATCCATCCTTACTCTTTTGTCTGCATCCATGAGATCACTGTTTATCTCTCTGGCCATGGCAGCAAGGATTTTGCGTGTTCGGTCAAACTGATCGAGGGTGTTGTCATAAACCTTCTGTTTAAGAACCGCCTTCTCTCTCAGGGTGGTTACAATCATGCCTTTTTTATCGTTACTCTCCATATGTAGCTGTTTGCCAAAAGTTCAATACCCGACTAAGTTAGAGAAAAAAAGCAATAGTTTAATAGGCTCGTGCGAATACCACCCTGCGAACTGATGGGTTACCTGACCATACGCATTTACCCTCCTCTTCAGGGGAATCGAGCGGAATGACCCTGATGGTTGCTTTTGTCTCCTGTTTAATTTTCTCTTCTGTTTCAGCAGTGCCATCCCAGTGAGCAAGAATAAATCCTCCCTTTTCAACCTGTTCAAGAAACTGCTCCCGGGTGTCGACACGGTAAATATTATCATCCCTGAACTGCAGGGCCCTGTTGAAAATATTAATCTGTATTTCTTTAAGAAGGTCTTCTATTCTGGATCCAATACTTTCTCTTGGTACAATCTCTTTTGTAAGGGTATCCCTTCGTGCCAGTTCAATTGTACCTCCGGCTATATCACGCGATCCCAGTGCCAGTCGGACCGGAACACCCTTTAATTCATATTCAGCAAATTTATATCCCGGCTTATGGGTATCGCGGTTGTCATATTTAACGCTGATCCCTTTTGTTTCGAGTTCAGCCTTTATCTCCAGGGCAGCTGAGTTAATAGATTCCAGTTCACTGTTGCCTTTATATATAGGTATAATAACCACCTGTATGGGAGCAAGGTTGGGAGGTAATACCAGTCCGTTATTGTCGGCATGTGCCATTATTATAGCTCCTATTAAGCGGGTAGAGACTCCCCATGAGGTTGACCATACATATTCCAGTTTGCTGGTTTTGTCGAGGAACTGAACATCAAATGCCCTGGCGAAATTCTGACCCAGAAAATGTGATGTACCAGCCTGAAGAGCCTTCCCGTCCTGCATCAGAGCCTCTATGGCATATGTTTCGATAGCTCCTGCAAATTTTTCAGATTCCGATTTAGTTCCTTTAAGCACGGGAATTCCCATATAGTTCTGGGCAAAATCAGAATAGAGGTCAATAATCAGCCTTGTCTCCTCTTCTGCTTCCTTTTTAGTTGCATGGGCTGTATGACCCTCCTGCCAGAGAAACTCTGATGTTCTGAGAAAGAGGCGCGTCCTCATTTCCCACCTTACTACATTGGCCCACTGGTTTATAAGTATGGGGAGGTCACGATATGACTGAATCCAGTTCTTATATGTATTCCATATAATGGTTTCAGATGTAGGCCGAACTATCAGTTCCTCCTCCAGTTTGGCATCGGGATCCACTATTACACCTTTCCCGTCAGGATCATTTTTCAGCCTGTAGTGAGTAACCACTGCACACTCCTTGGCAAATCCCTCAACATGATCCGCCTCTTTGCTGAAAAATGATTTTGGTATAAAAAGGGGAAAGTAAGCATTTACATGACCTGTGGCCTTGAACATCTTGTCGAGCTGCGCCTGTATCTTTTCCCACAAGGCATAACCATAAGGTTTGATCACCATGCACCCTCTTACTGCTGAGTTTTCAGCAAGGTCTGCTTTGATAACCAGATCGTTATACCATTGTGAGTAGTTGTCCTCCCTCTTTGTTAAAAAATCTGCCATTTTGTTTGGTATGGAATTTGTAAATTCAAAAGTAAACCGTTAAGGAAAAGTTAAAAACGGAAATGCAAAGAAAGCAAACTTAGTCATAAATTAAAAGCGGGAGGATGTCATGAAAGCAAAATATTACATAGGTATCGCAGCAATAATGATTGCAGCAACCGTAACAGCTAAAGGGGCTGACCGGGTAATGGCTGAAGCCGCCGGTAATATCCCGGGAAAACATGTTGGCGTAACAGCGTATCACGTTAATTATGATTTCCATTATGCTTCCCGGATAAAGCGTTTTCACAGCTCCTATACCGCATTTACATTCTACTCACCCGTATATACGGAGGCATGGTGGTATACAAATCAGCCCTATACCTGGGGTGTAAGCATCTATGCAGGTGGTGGATTTGGTTACGGATACAGCTTCGGCTATCCGGCATACTACCCTTCCTACTACGGCGGATGGGATAACTACTATCCTGTTGACTATTACTGGGGTTACAACCCGGGATGGTCCTACTGGTCTGGTCCGGCATACTATTCTGTTAAAATCAAATACAAGTACCGCTACAATATAAACAACTATTATTACACTAATTATCACAATAACAGGTACGCTTACAATGACAGGTACTACAGGTATAACAACCACAACAACTATAACCACGGTTATTCCTCCAAAAACTACCCAATGTATAATGTGCCGAATGCCCGCAGGACAACTTACAATACAGTTAGCAGAACGTCGGCTGTGCGTCCCGATAACAGGGGGTCAGTGGTAACGGCAGGTAACAGCAGAAGTGCAATTGACAGGCAAGCTGTTAATAATAATCTCAGCAGGAGGAACCAGGCAGTAGTAACTGATCGTTCAAATGCCCGGAACAGTTCCGGAACAGTGGCCCGGACTGATAATAGCAGGCAGAATATCGGCAACACAAACAGGCAGGTTACCACACCGGCACGCAGCAGTGTAAATACCGGCAGGCAGGTAAATACCCCTACAAGAAGTAGTGTCAACACAAACAGGCAGGTTACCACACCGGCACGCAGCAGCGTAAATACCGGCAGGCAGGTAAATACCGCCACAAGAAGTAGCGTCAATACAAACAGGCAGACGAACAGTGTTACCAGAAGTAATTCCAATGCCGGTAAAAAGGTTGCTGCACCTGCAAGGAACACCACCAGCAGGAGCACCGGCAGGGCGGTTTCTTCAACTGTAAGGCAATCAAATATAAACAAAGCTGTGAAATCGGAGTCAGGAAGTACACGTTCCACGAATAAGTCCGGAACTACCAGGACCACAAGCCGAAGCAAGAACGGTGGCAACAGGTAAACAGAAGATAATTAAAAAGGGCAGGTGTGAATCGCCTGCTCTTTTTTCTTCTTTTTGCCTGAGGTTCGCCAAATAATCTTAAATTTGTCTTCAGAGGCCCACGTATCAAAAAGGCCAGCTATTTTTTGGTATGATTTTTGGACTATTTACAAGTGAATTAAATAATCATCGGAGGTCAAAATGAAAACTTATATTTACATAGTCGTTATTGCACTGTTCATACTGTCGTCTTGTTCATCAAGTCTCTATATGAGCGGGGAGTATGATGATCTTTATTTTGTTCCGTCCGACAGAGCAGTATATACGGATGTTCAGACAAATCCGGGTATATATGCGTCGGGTGATGAACTGGAGAGCATCTATGGGGTTGATACACTGGTGGCAGAAGATTATATTGATGCCGTTGGGTACGATGATGATATTGCATATTACGGCGATTATGACCGTAGTGTCTTTGACTATAATTACGGCTCAGGATACTCTTCATATCTGAATCGTTTTTACGGCAACTATTTTGATCCATACTGGCGTGATCCATATTACGGAGGATGGGGATTCAATAATTTTGGTTATTCATACGGATTCGGTTATCCTTCCATGAGTTTTTACTATGGAATGGGGTCCCCATGGTACTATTCTCCATCGCGTTTCTATTCACCATACAGTTACTACTCATGGAACTCATACTTCTATGATCCCTATTATTCATCCTTTTACGGTTATTCACCATACTACGGATATTACCCCGGAAGCACCGGCTATCCTTCTTCTGAATTCGGATCTTCAAGGATTGCAAGCAGAAGGTCATATAGTACTCTTACCAGAGGTAATGCTGTTAGTACATCCAGTAAGACCAGGGGTGACAGCTACTCTTCCGGAACCAGAGCAACTGCTGACAGGAGTTCGTTGACCGGTGTCAGTGAAAGAAGAAGTGACAGCAGGTCAACTGCAACAACAGGAACCATAACCGACAGGAGCAGGGGAGTTGTTACTCAGGATCCTGATGTAAGGAGATCTGAAGCTCAGAGGTCTGCGGCTTCTACCCGCACCAGGGAGAGTGTACAAACGGGATCACGTAGCATTGATAAGCCTGTCTATAACCAGACACAGAGAAGCTATAATCCTACATACACAAATCCCAGAATGACAACCAGGCCTGCATATAATAACAGCAATAACAGCAGGAGCACAATTAACAATAACAGCAGAAGTACAATAAATAACAACAATCGTAATTCTGCTATTATTCGGACAAATCCGGTTAGCAGGAGCTCATCCGTAAACAGAAACAATTCTGTAAACAGAGGATCATCGGTTAACAGAAGCACCAGCACAGGATCCAGAATTCCTGCAATGAGGTCTACATCAACGACTCCGGTAAGGAGCTCTTCAGGCGTCAGCTCCGGGTCAAGATCCGTCACCGGCAGATCATCCTCCATTAGTACAGGAAGTTCACGGTCTGTATCGTCAGGTAGCGTCAGTAGCAGTAGCAGATCTACCACCAGTACCAGCCGAAGCACCTCTTCATCTACTGGAAGGACAGGGAAGAGGTAAAGTTCTGATTAACATATTGTAAAGAGTTGGAGTACATCATTCGTATTTATGAATGAAAGCCACACTTATAAATAATAGCTATTATCAAATCACGAAGTTCATTAGTGTCATTGAATATAAAAGTTAAAATGATGAAGCGAATATTCCTTTCAATAACTGTCCTGATAACCGCACTGACGGTTAACAGCCAGACAATAGATGAAGCATTTCTCTATTCCCGTTACTATTATGGTGGCACCGCCAGATTTCAGGCAATGGGAGCCGCATTCACATCTTTGGGAGGTGATCTGTCGGTTTTGCAGCTTAATCCGGCCGGACTGGGTCTCTTCAGGGCTACAGAGATAAGTTTTACCCCTCAGATGTACTTCTCAAACTCCTCATCAGTTTTTAACGGAACAACAGCTGAGGATAACGCATATAACTTTGGTATTGGTCAGTTTGGTGCAGTAATGCCCCTGATAGTAAGGGACCGTGACGGTCTCAGGGGGTTTAATCTGGGGTACTCCTATAACCGGACAAATAATTATAATCAGAATACACTTATACGTGGTACCGGCACAACCAGTTCAATGGCGGATTACTGGAATGCCCTGGCTAACGATGGGGGTAACACAACACCTGATTATCTTGGCAACGCAGAATGGCTGGCATTTCAGACATATGTAATAGACACTGTTCCGGGTACAGGCGGAACGCAGTACGCCACTATCTTCTCTGAATATGGAAACAGTGCCAATTCAGTCTACGGGCAAGGTGTCAGGCGGATAATCAGTAAGGAGGGGTATGCGGCAGAACACTCATTCTCAGGTGCCGGTAATATAAATGATAAATTCTATTTTGGCTTTACTCTGGGAATAAGCAAGATAAACAATGAATCAACCTATTCTCATCTTGAATCGGATGATAATAACTCAATCCCAATATTCCGTGACTTTACCTATACGGACTTTGTCTCTACCGAGGGAACGGGATATGCCATTAAGCTGGGAGTGGTATACAGACCTGTCTCCACTGTAAGAGTTGGTCTGGCGTTCCATTCACCAACAGTTTACAAGCTGAATGAGTACTATTATGATTCAATGATTGCAAACGATGATTACGGGCTTTATGATGCTGCAAATGATCCCTTTACATTCTCCTATACACTAACAACTCCTTTGAGGTTAAATGCCGGTGCTTCACTGCAAATTGGGAAAGTGGGACTGGTAAGTGCTGATTATGAGTATGTGGATTACAGTACAGCCCGATTATCAAAGGCCTCGGATGATTATACATATGATGTAGAGAATAGTGATATCAAGACAGTATTTGCCCCTGCACACAATTTCAGACTTGGAGGTGAATTAAGGGTTAACTCAATGTTGTACGTGAGAGGTGGATACGGATTTTATGGCAGTGGATTTTTCACGGGAGAAGCCAATGAGGATAACAGCTATTCGGTCTATTCGGCCGGACTCGGATTCAGGCAGAGTAACTTCTATTTTGATCTTTCATATGCTATGCGCGTGAATAGTCAGAAATACTTTATGTATGGCTACTATGATCTTGAACCTGCAACCATCACCAACAATAACAGTATTATCTCAGCAACAGTTGGGTTCCGGTTCTGAGCAGCGACCATGATTCAGGACCCATATTAAACAGCAGATCAAGAATGCTCATATCCGGAATAAAGCCGAGTTTATCAGAAAATACCTGAAAGTAAGGAGTTTCATCACGTGCACTGTTTTTTTTCCTGTTGCCCGGTGTGATGGTTTCTCTGAAATCTACCATATCTGTGTATGAATGCACAAATTGATCTGTATATGAGATTTCTGCCTCCACTCCGGTCATCTCACACATCTTCAGCAGAAGCTCCATATTCATATCCAAAAGGTAGCGGTTACCTGAATTCAGAATGGTGCTTATTTCATCGATATAAAATTCATAGAATGCTGATGAATTGTACGCTGCCTTAAGGGCCCTGAGATGGGTTCTTACCCATTCCCCGGAGTAGTCAATCTGTAAATCCCGGACAGCTGTTTTATGAAAACTGCCCTCTTTTACCGGAACTGTAAGAGAGAGTATTCCATTGGAAGCCGGGATTTGGCATCTGTTCCTGTAGGTCTGCTTAAGATAGTTTTCATGGTATTCAATATATACCCTGTCGGCTCCTGCCATAGCTTTTAAGTAGCTGACAGGCGGAAAGTAGGCAGTTGAAAGGATCAGCTTCTTCATCCGGATAAACCTGCTCTCAGAGTTTATTGATTATGCTTGCATTATATCCGGCACCAAATCCATTATCAATATTGACTACACTGACACCGGCAGCACAGCTTGTAAGCATTGCCAGCAGGGCTGAAACCCCACCGAAATTGGCCCCGTAACCAACAGAGGTGGGGACAGCAATTACCGGTTTGTCAACCAGTCCTCCCACAACACTTGCCAGCGCACCCTCCATGCCCGCAATAACAATAATTACCTTACAACTTCTTATCACCTCAAGTTTGTCAAATAGCCGGTGGATGCCGGCTACTCCTGCATCGTAAATCCTTACAACCCTGTTTCCCAGCAGTTCAGCCGTTACGGCAGCTTCCTCAGCAACAGGTATATCAGAGGTGCCTGCAGTTACAACAGCGACAGAGGTTTCAGTTAAAACAGTATTTGGATCAGTCTTACTGATAATTCTTGCCTCAGAATACCATTTTACTCCAGGGACAGACTTTTCAACCTCAATGTACATCTCTTCTGTGGCTCTTGTTCCAATCACCTGTTGTCCTGTTGAGTTGATGTGGGCAAAAATACCTTTTACCTGATCAATGCTTTTACCCTGACAGAACACAATTTCCGGATATCCTGTCCTGAGCTCCCGGTGGTGGTCAATTCTTGCATATCCCAGATCGCTGAAAGGAAGTATCTTAAGCTTTTCAACAGCTTCTTCTGGTGTTATCTGTCTATCTTTAACATCATTCAATAACTTCTCAAGATCACTCTTCTTCATAGGTTGGATTTTTTATTGCTCTGATTTTTTATACTCTATTTACTGAACAAAGGCTTTGCCATATATAGCCTGCTATTTTATTATCAAAATTTTTAGATACGTCGTCTTATGTGTCCATACTTCCCGTCCGGTACCCTTCAAGATCAATTGTTACATATCGAACTCCCAGTGATCTGATTTTTTCCGTAATTGATTGTCTTACGGGTTCGGATAAAATCTCCGGCAAATTTTTAAGACTGGTTTCGATCCTTGCAATATCTCCATGTACTCTTAATCTTGTACCTGGAAACCCCAGTGAGTGAATGTACTGCTCGCCATTTTCAATTATCTCCAGAACATTTCTGGTTACCCGGGTATTGTATGGCAGTCTTGTCATAAGGCATGAATATGCTGGTTTATCAGCCATATCAGGCTTATATTTTCTGAGTAACTCCCGGATTTCGCCCTTGGTAAATCCTGAATCTCTTAAGGGACTCAATATCTTTAACTCTTCAAGTGCCTTTAGCCCCGGCCTGTGTAAGCCTGTATCATCACTATTGGTGCCGTCAACGATAATCCCGGGTCCCCTTTTTGCAGCTTCATCGATGATCCATGAGAAGAGCTCCTTTTTGCAAAGGTAGCACCTGTCGGCAGGATTGTTAATCAGAATATCCGGAATATCCAGGCGGATTACAGCATGTTCTGTATCTGTCTCACGGCAAATTTCAATTGCTTCAGCCAGTTCCCATTCGGGAATATATGGTGTTTTTACCGTTACAGCCTTTACAGCAGCGCTGGTTTCATGCCTCAGCAGATAGAGCAGAAGTGTGCTGTCAACACCTCCGGAAAAGGCAAGTGTTACTATCTCTGCTTTATTAAAGAGACTCCTGAAATGGTGCAGTTTATCTTCAATCATACAATTTTGATGTTTCATGGTCAATATACCGGTAAACATCCTTTAGAGGAATATTGTTTCTGGTGGCTGCATCACTGCAATCACTGAATTCAGCTTTAGCCGTTGCCACCTTCCCGTCAAGCCGGGATACCTTTATTCTGAATTTTCCCATAGGTGTGTCAATCACTTCTATGGATCTCTCCAGCGCAACCTTGCCTGCAGCGATGATTCTTAATCCAACCGTTGTGGATTCCCTGAGAATAATATTTTTTAGTATATCCAGTTTATCGCCTGCACAAAGGAGTGAGAGTTTTGTTGCCGGGCGGTTTCGTTTCATTATTATTGGGGTAAGCCACACATCTGATGCTCCCGCTTTAAAAAGGAGACCGGTAATATATTCATACCATTCTGGGTTCATATCATCAATATTGCACTCTGCAATAAACGCATCATCCTTATATTTGGCTGTTTCAACCGTTTCAGCAACAGAAACCCTTAGCATATTCGGCCGCTCAATTCCCTCTTTCTGGCCGATGCCATAACCTGTTTTCTCAATAATTAAACCGGGGGCAGCGCCAAATGAGGTTCCGAGGGCTTTTACAATTGCTGCACCCGTAGGGGTGGTTGCCTCAAAACTGACACCACCGGTAATCACAGGCAGGCCCCTTACTATTTCAATTGTTGCGGGGGCCGGCACGGGTAGTACCCCGTGGGCACACTTTACCATTCCTCCTCCCAGCTCAAGAGTTGATATGTGTACTTTATCAATACCAAGCCTGTCATAACATATGGCTGCACCAACTATATCTATAATGGAGTCAAC
Organism: Bacteroidales bacterium; assembly: GCA_020201035.1. Lineage (GTDB taxonomy): Bacteria > Bacteroidota > Bacteroidia > Bacteroidales > VadinHA17 > JAIVHO01. Next base: position 147,376 of record JAIVHO010000031.1, on the reverse strand, counting down.
AGCTCCTACTTCATGAAAGTGAACCGATTCGTAGGGGATATCATGCACCTTTGATTCAGCCAGAGCCACCTCCCTGAATATTGCAGACGCAATCCTTTTAACATTACCGGAAAGAGTACTCTCTTCAATAATTTTTTCGATATCGCCGGGATGACGGTGATGGTGTTCTTCCCTGGTGGGAATAACTGTAACCTTTGTTCCGGTAATACCGTGTCTCTTCTCCTTTTCAACAGCAAGCTCCCAGCCTTTAAGATTAAGTCGTGAAAGTTCATTCCTGAGGTACAACTCCTCCACTCCAATGTCAATCATTGCTCCCAGGTTCATGTCGCCGCTGATACCGGAAAAGCATTCGTAATATAAAATCTTCATGTTATCTCTGTTTTTTTGCACAATTAATGATGCAGAAAGGTTAATAATCTGTTATAAAACCGGTGCTAATATAATACTTAGCATATTAATTTAGGATTTAAAATTGTATTTTGCACACGATTTATAAAGGGATAATAATAAAGAAAGGAATATTATGAAGCGAAGGGATTTTTTACTTAAGTCAGCGGCTGCAGGTGTTGTAGCCGGGGCAGCCTGTACCATAGGTGGATATGGGCGAGTTATGGGTGGGGTACCTTCACCTGCTGCTTATGATATGGTTGCGATCCGTGGTGGTGAAGCTGCAGCAATGTTTGATAAGGGTATAAGTGCACTTGGTGGAATGAGTGCTTTTGTGAAGAAGGGACAGAAGGTTGTGATAAAGCCAAATATTGGCTGGGATGTGGTGCCTGAGAAGGCAGCCAACACTAATCCCGCCCTTATCAAGAGGATAGTTGAACATGCTTTAAGAGCAGGAGCAGGGGAGGTATATGTTTTTGACAATACCTGCGACGACTGGGTAAAATGCTATAAGACCTCAATGATTGAGAAGATGGCCAGGGATGCAGGTGCCAAGGTTGTTCCCGGAAATACGGAAAACTACTACCAGGAGATTTCAATACCCGGAGCCAGGGTTCTGAAAAAGGCCAAGGTGCATGAGCTGATACTGGAGAGTGATGTTTTTATAAATGTGCCGATTCTTAAGGTTCACAGTTCAGCCAAGATGACAGCCTCATTGAAAAATATGATGGGTGTTGTCTGGGACAGGCGGTTCTGGCATACCAATAATCTTCATCAGTGTATTGCTGATTACGGAATGTCTGATTATAAGCCTCATCTGAATATAATTGATTGCTATTCGGTTATGACAAAGAATGGTCCAAGGGGAGTATCCATGGCAGATGTCCAGACTATGAAGGCACAGCTTATATCAACAGATATGGTTGCTGCGGATACTGCTGCGGCCCGGTTGCTGGGACTTGATCCCGAAAGGGTGGATCATATTCCGATCGCCCATCAGATGGGCGTGGGATCCATGGAGATAGACTCAATGAATATTCATAAAATTGCAATGTAAGGGGTTACATGAAGTCTTCTGCTCTTAGGAAATTCAGGGTTGTCTTCGCTTCTCTGCTGATTATTTCAGTTGCTTTTGTGTTTCTTGATATAAGGCACATGATTCCTGAAAGCTGGGTTACAGGTATTCTGTATATTCAGTTTCTGCCTTCACTTCTTAAATTTATCAACCTTCCTTCACTTCTGGCAAGTGGATTTCTAGTGGTTCTTGCACTAACGGTTTTTACCGGCAGGTCTTACTGCTCTTTTCTTTGTCCGCTCGGCATCTTTCAGGATATTGTAAACAGGATTGCAGGGATCATTAACAGGAAGAACAGAAAATTCAGGTTTGCCATTCCATATACCATAACCAGATACTCTCTTCTTGCGATTACGGTTATTGTGGCTCTTGCCGGATCAGTGCTGATGGTTACCATTCTGGATCCGTACAGTATATTCGGCAGGATGATGACCTATTTTCTTAAACCGGCTGTGGTACAGGGCAATAACCTTCTGGCCTCAATTCTGACCCGGTTTGATATCTATACTCTTTACACAATTCAGCTGAAGGGAATCACTGCAGCGGCATTTATACTGCCCCTGTTTTTTCTCGGACTTACAGGATATATGGCATACAGGCACGGCAGGTTATATTGTAACACCGTTTGTCCGGTTGGAACCTTCCTGGGGTTGATCTCAAAGGTATCCATCTTCGGTATCAGGATAGACAGCAGCAGTTGTACAAGATGCGGAAGATGCGCTGTTGCATGCAAATCATCCTGCATAGATTTTTTACATGAGTCCATTGATGTCACCAGGTGCGTTACCTGCTTTAATTGCATTGACTCCTGCAACGATAATGCAATATCTTTTGGGATAAGACGATCAGGAAAGATGGTTGACGGCTCAGAGGAGGAGAATTCAAAAGGCAGGCGTAAAGTTGCGGCAGCAGGGGAACCGGAGCAAATTAAGAAACCTGTTCAGGCCGGGCAATCAGGTATTGGGGAGTCTATAAATGAGGAGTCTGTAGACAATGGCAAAAGAAACTTTATTTTTAATTCACTGATATTGTCCGCGACCTTTACCTCTTTGGCTAACGGTCAGGACGCACCGGTACCAACTAAGGCTTCAACTGTTCGTGAAAACAGGGAATATCCTGTATGCCCTCCCGGTGGTATAGGGCAGGAACATTTTAACGACTACTGCACCGCCTGCTCATTATGTGTAAGTGCCTGTCCTACTTCCGTATTAAGACCTTCATTCAGGTCTTATGGACTGGATGGGATAATGCAGCCGGTTATGGATTATCACAAGGGCTTCTGCAATTTTGAATGCACGGTGTGCATAGATGTTTGTCCGACCGGTGCTTTAATGCCACTGATACTTGAAGCAAAAAAACTTACACAGATAGGTAAGGTTAAGTTTATTAAGGAGAACTGTATCGTTGAGACAGAAAAAACGGATTGCGGAGCGTGTTCAGAGCACTGCCCAACCAAGGCAGTAAAGATGATTCCTTTTATTGATAACCTTGTTATTCCGGAGGTTGAGGAAGATATCTGCATAGGTTGCGGAGCATGCGAATATGCCTGTCCTACCGTCCCCTTCAAAGCGATATATGTGAATGGTAATCCTGTTCATCTGGATGCTAAAAAACCTGAAACCGGCACATTAGACGATAAGGTGCTTGAAGAATTCCCCTTCTGATAGCTGGCCGTCAGGCCAGTTGCTTTTCCTCTTTTTGTTCGATAATTTTCTTCAGGGTCATTTTTGCAGAGCAGATTATAAAAAAATGACTGAAAAATATGACATTTATCTTGTTGGCTGTAATGCTAAATAGAGTAATTTTGTTTTTTATTATAAATAATAATAATATGGAACCAACACATATTGAACATATTGGAATTGCTGTAAAGAGTCTTGACGAAGCGGTTCCTTTTTATGAAAAGGTCTTTGGTCTGAAGTGTTATAACATTGAGAATGTTGCGGATCAAAAAGTAAAGACAGCCTTTTTCAGGGTAGGGCAGACAAAGATTGAACTGCTTGAGTCAACAGATCCTGAAGGACCTATTGGTAAGTTTATTGAGAAGAGAGGTGAGGGGGTTCATCATATTGCATTTGCAGTATCAGATATTGCGGAACGACTGAAAGAGGCGGAAGCGGCGGGAGTCAGACTTATAGACAGTTGCTCACGAAAGGGTGCTGAGGGGCTTGATATCGCTTTTCTTCATCCCAAATCAACTTTTGGTGTATTGACAGAACTGTGTGAAAACAGGTCCAGTAAGGAATAGTTGAAGCATTAATTATGAAGAGGCAGGATAAAATAAAGGAGCTAATTGAACTCAGGGAAAAAGCTAAACTGGGTGGCGGTGAGAAACGGATCGAGGCTCAGCACCGAAAGGGAAAACTTACCGCAAGAGAGAGAATAGAGATACTTCTTGATGAGGGTAGTTTCGAAGAGTTTGATATGTTTGTGACTCACAGGACAGAAGATTTTGGTCTGGGTGATCAGAAGTATCTTTCAGACGGTGTAGTTACCGGCCATGGAACAATTGACGGGAGAGTGGTTTATGTATTCTCCCAGGATTTTACAGTATTTGGAGGGTCACTTTCGGAGACTTTTGCAATGAAGATTTGCAAGGTTATGGATCAGGCAATGAAGGTTGGTGCTCCTGTGATAGGAATTAATGATTCCGGTGGGGCAAGGATACAGGAGGGTGTTAGGAGCCTGGCAGGTTATGCAGAGATCTTTGAACGCAATATCCTTGCATCAGGAGTCATTCCACAGATATCTGCGATCTTTGGCCCGTGTGCAGGTGGTGCAGTTTACTCGCCGGCTCTGACCGATTTTATTGTGATGAGTCAGGATAGCAGCTACATGTTTGTTACCGGTCCTAAGGTTACAAAGACAGTTACGGGTGAAGACATCTCAATAGAGGACCTGGGTGGAGCATCGGTTCATTCAACCAAGTCGGGTGTTGCCCAGTTTGTTGCAGAAGATGAAGAGGAAGGGTTACTCCTTATCAGGAAGCTGCTTAGTTATCTCCCCCAGAACAATCTTGAGGATCCCCCGGTAACAGAATGTAATGATCCTATCGACAGGCTTGAAGATGACCTTAATGAAATTATTCCGGAGAGTGCCAATCAGCCATATAATATAAAGGATGTTATATACAAGATAGTTGATAATGAGGAGTTTCTTGAGATACATGCAAACTATGCAAGGAATATTGTAGTGGGATTTTCCAAGTTTGACGGAATGCCGGTTGGTATAGTGGCCAATCAGCCAAGTTTCCTTGCCGGTGTTCTTGATATTGAAGCTTCAAGGAAAGCTGCCCGTTTCGTAAGGTTCTGTGATGCTTTCAATATACCAATTGTTACCCTGGTGGATGTGCCCGGTTTTCTTCCTGGAAGTGCTCAGGAGTACGGCGGTATAATTATTCATGGTGCAAAACTGATGTTTGCATACGGTGAAGCAACAGTGCCCAAGATAACAGTGACCCTGAGAAAATCATACGGAGGGGCCCATTGTGTAATGTCTTCAAAGCAGCTCAGGGGCGATATTAACTATGCATGGCCCTCGGCCGAGATTGCAGTAATGGGGCCCGCAGGTGCCATTGAAGTGCTCGAGGGTAAGAATATCAGCCTGATTGAGGATGCGGATGAACGCGCCAGGTATACAAAGCAGAAGGAGGATGAGTACAGGGACAAATTTGCCAATCCATATGAGGCAGCAAGATATGGCTTCCTTGATGATGTGATTGAACCAAGAAATACACGGTTCAGGGTTATAAGGGCTCTCAGGTCACTGGCTACCAAAAAGGATTTCTCACCCATGAAGAAGCATAGTAATATACCACTTTAAGAGTACGGGATTATGATATTATCTCTATGGAACATGTGGCCCTTTCTATTCTCCCTCGACAGTAGTACGGGAGTTATAGTTCTGGTAGGATACGGTGTGGTATTTGCTTCGCTGATTATCCTTTATTTTGTATTCCGGTATTTATTGCCGTTTGTGCTCCGGCTCAAGCTCTACCGAAGAGCTGCACGTGAAGGCAGGGCAATAGATGAGTCTGAACGGGGAGAGATGTCAGGGGAGGTTAATGCTGCGATAGCAACTGCTATTTTCCTCTATTTTAATGAACAGCATGATTATGAGAGTAATGTAATTACTATCCGCAAGGTATCCAGGACATATTCACCATGGAGCTCTAAAATTTATAATATGAGAAACCTTCATAATCAGAGGTGACACAGGTTTAAAAGACTTAGTGGCTTTAGGGAAATGTAGTAACAGAAAAACAAGGAAACAGACCAGCAATGAAAAATTATAAGTTCACAATCAGCGGTAACTCATATGAGGTTGATATTATAGATTTTGACGGTGATCTTGCCAAGATAGAGGTCAATGGTACTCCATATATGGTGGAGGTTCATCAACAGGTGAAACAGGTTAAAACACCTACTCTGGTAAGACCGGTAGCAAGGGAGCCGCACAAGAAAATTGAAAAGACAGAGGGAGGAGCCAGAATTACGGTTAAGTCGCCACTACCCGGAGTTATAATCCAGATTAATGTAAGCCAGGGAGATAAGGTTACACGCGGACAGAAGCTGCTGGTTATGGAAGCCATGAAGATGGAAAATGAGATCAAGTCTGATACAGATGGTGTGATAACTGCTATTAAGGTAGCCCCGGGGCAGTCTGTGCTTCAGGATGAGGTGATGTTAGAAATTAATTGATTATGAAAAGATTTATTACCGTAATAGCTGTACTCACACTCCTCTCAGTTATATGGACTGCCTTTGTCAAGCCTGAAAAGGAAGCAGATAAGAGTAATAGTGCAAAGGTTGAAGCTACATTTTATCAATACCAGGATGCACATGATGAGAATGGGGATAAAGCTATTTCAGGGTTGAGAAAATTCTGGGAGTTTTCAGGATTCAGAAATGCCACAAAGGGTAATCTTATTATGCTTGCTGTCGGGCTTTTTTTTATATTTCTTGCTATCAGGTACGATTATGAGCCGTTACTGCTTATCCCCATAGGCACAGGTATCCTTATCGGAAATATTCCGTTCTTTCAGGATGGGGGATACAACCTTCAGCTGGGAATATACCAGGAAGGCAGCGTGATGAACTACCTCTATTTCGGGGTATTAAAAGGGATTTATCCTCCACTTATTTTCCTGGGAATAGGGGCAATGACCGATTTCTCTTCCCTGCTGTCCAATCCCCGCCTTATGCTTCTTGGAGCGGCTGCACAGATTGGGATATTCCTGACCTTTATAGGTGCTCTGCTTCTTGGTTTTGCTCCACCTGAAGCTGGTGCAATAGGTATAATTGGCGGAGCCGATGGTCCTACCGCAATCTTCCTCTCATCCAGACTAGCCAATGGGATCAATCTGCTTCCTGATGGTACCACGGTAAAAAATCTAATAGGCCCTATTGCAATAGCTGCTTACTCATATATGGCACTTGTACCGGTAATACAGCCTCCTATAATGCGTCTTCTTGTAACAAAAAAGGAGAGGTTGATACGGATGAAACCACCGAGGAGTGTTTCAAGGCTTGAAAAGATACTGTTTCCGATAATAGGTTTGTTGCTTACAGCATTTATATCACCCAGTTCCCTGCCTCTTCTGGGCATGCTGTTTTTCGGCAATATTCTAAAGGAGTCCGGTGTTACAAAACGACTTGCTGATACAGCCAGAAATTCTCTTATTGACATTGTAACAATACTCCTTGGACTTACGGTTGGTGCTTCAACTCAGGCTGATGTGTTTCTGACTCCCGACTCACTGATGATATTTGTACTGGGAGCAATATCATTTGTTATTGCTACAGCAGGAGGATTATTGTTTGCAAAGTTTATGAACCTGTTCCTCCGGGGGGACAACAGGATCAATCCTTTGATAGGTGCGGCCGGAGTTTCAGCAGTGCCTGACAGCGCCAGGGTTGTGCAGCTTGAGGGATTGAAATCTGATCCTACAAATCATCTTCTTATGCATGCTATGACTCCCAATGTATCAGGGGTTATAGGATCGGCTGTGGCTGCCGGTATTTTACTGAGCTTCCTTGGATAATTGAAGGCTGATTATTAGGTTTGTATAAGACAGCATTCAGGAAGATGTTCCGGACAAAAATAGTGACCGGATCCGTACAGGAATGCTGGAAATGGAATCATAATAATAAATTCTGATATGAAAGAGGCAGTTACTGTAAAGGGAAATACAGGAGCGGGTGTTCGGTCCGATTGCGAAATCAGGCTTCAGTTATTTTCCTCCGGTGGTTTATCTATAAACCTCAATTCAAAGGTTGCTTCAATGTATGGTGACACAATCAGGTCACTCTGCCATCATATTTTCCAATTTTACGGGATAGAGAATGCCACTGTTGAAATAGAAGATTCAGGAGCACTCGATTTTGTTATAGCTGCCCGGATGGAGGCAGCCATAAGGGCAGCTACTGGTTCATCAAAGGAGTACCTTCCTGAGATGATCATGGAAAATCTGGGCAAATCATCACGGGACAGGTTCCGGTTCAGCAGGTTGTACCTGCCGGGAAATACCCCTGCAATGATGCTGAATGCCGGGTTACATGCCCCTGACGGTATTATCCTGGATCTGGAAGATTCGGTAGCGGTAACCAGGAAGCAGGAGGCCAGGCTGGTGGTGAGGAATGCATTGAGGCAGGTTAGGTTTTACGGTGCTGAGAGAATGGTCAGGATTAACCAGGGTGATATGGGTCTGCAGGATCTTGACTACGTTGTACCCCATAATGTTCATCTTATTCTGGTTCCTAAATGTGAGAGCCCTGATTACCTGATTGACGTTGAGAAACGTATAGAGAAAATTAAATCAGATTCAGGATTGGTTAACGAGGTTTATATGATGCCAATTATTGAGAGTGCCCGGGGTGTGGAAATGGCTTATGAAATTGCCACAGCCACAAGGAGTGTGGTTGCCATGGCTATTGGGCTTGAGGATTATACCGCCGATCTGGGTGTTCCGAGAACCTCCGGGGGTGACGAGTCATTTTATGCCAGGCTGAGGATAGTAAATGCATCAAAGGCTGCCGGCATTCAGCCTATTGATTCGGTATTTTCCGATGTGGCTGATATGGAAGGACTCCGGGAGAATGTCCTAAGGTCAAAATCACTGGGCTTTGAGGGAATGGGGTGCATTCATCCAAGACAGATTCCTGTGATAAAGAAGGCATTTGCACCGGATATTGCTGAGATAGAAAAGGCAAAGAGGATTGTACTGGCATTCAGGGAAGCAGAGGTTAAAGGTCTTGGTGTGGTCTCGCTTGGATCTAAAATGATAGATCCCCCGGTTGTCAACAGGGCACTCAGGGTTATTGATCTCGCTGGTAAAATGGGCTTGATAGAAGCCGGATGGGACATTGAGAGTGATAGTATTCATCCTGAAAAATAGATACGGTTATGGAAATGGTTAAGAATAGTGCCGGTCGCAGTGTGGTGACAGATATCAACGGCAGTGCGGCAGTACCTTTTCAGGGAGTAGGAAAGTATCGTCCGGCGGGCAGAAAGTATGCACCCCCGGTGGCTTCATGTGCAGATTATCCTTCTGATGGTGATAAGAGGGCAGGAAGTATAAGAGAGGCTCTTGAGAAGTGCGGACTCAGGGATGGGATGACAATTTCTACCCATCACCATTTTAGAAACGGAGACCTTGTGGCTGATATGGTGTTTGCCGCTGCCAAAGAGATGGGTGTCAGGGATCTGGTGTGGTTCCCTTCTGCATCATTTCCATGTCATGAGCACTTTACAGATTATATGAAGGAGGGAATCATACACCATATTGAAGGTAGTATGAACGGGCCTCTGGGGAAGTTTGCCTCAGAAGGCGGAATGAAGGGAATGGGTGTTCTGAGGTCGCACGGTGGACGATATCAGGCTGTACAGGATGGTGAGGTACATATAGATATTGCAGTTATCGGTGCTCCCTCATCTGACCCCTTTGGTAACGCAAACGGACTTGAGGGACCATCTGCATGCGGACTTCTGGGATTTGCTCTGGCTGATTCCCAGTATGCCGACAGGGTGATTGTGGTAACGGATAATATGGTTGACTTTCCGTGTGTTCCATGGCAGATACAGGGGAATTATGTAGATGTTACCGTGGAGGTTGATAAAATTGGAGTTCCTGAAAGGATAATTTCCGGAACAACGGAGATTACCCGCAGTCCTGACCGGCTTTTGCTGGCTGAACTAACGGCTCGTTTCTGTGATGCGGCCGGACTGATCCGAGACGGATTCTCTTTTCAGACCGGGGCAGGAGGTACCTCGCTTGCGGTCTCTGACTACTTTGGAAAAATAATGAGGGAACGGGGCGTAAAGGCGCGATTTGCACGTGGCGGAAGCAATAAGTATCTTGTTTCAATGCTGGAAGAGGGCCTTGTTGATTATATTCTTGATGGGCAGACATTTGATCTGGATGGAGTTAAGTCAATGGCCAGAAACCCCGGTCATGTATGGACAAGCCCGTTTACAAGTTATAATTATCATGGCAAGGGGAACTTTGCCGGGATGGTTGACATAGTGATACTTGGTGCCACTGAGGTAGATGTCAGTTTTAATGCAAATGTTGTAACTCACTCTGATGGGTACCTGTTGCATGGAATAGGTGGTTGGCAGAATTGCCTGTTCTCAAAAACAGTAATTCTTCCTCTTCCCCTTTTCAGGGACCGGATACCGGTGATAATTGATTCGGTTACTACCCTGTGCGGCCCCGGGGAGTTAATAGATGTTATTGTTACAGAGCGTGGAATAGCAATTAACCCTCTCAGAAAAGATCTGCTTGAAGCGGTTAAGGGCTCCGGACTTCCGATAAAGAGAATTGAAGAGCTGAAGATGGAAGCAGAGCAGATATGTGGCCGACCGGCTGCTGCAGAGCTTGATGAGAAAGTTATCGCTGCAATAAAGTGGGTGGACGGTACTGTACTTGATGTTGTTCGTAAGGTCAGAACAGGAAATAAATCTTAATATTAGCCGAATGGATATTTACAAATGCAATGTATGCGGGTATATGTATAATCCCGCCGAAGGAGACCCTGACAATGGTATTGAGGCGGGTACTACGTTTGAAGAGCTTCCTGAATCATGGCACTGTCCGCTTTGCGGGGCAGGAAAGGGAGAGTTTGAACCGTTTGAGATCTAGTTCTCTGCAGGAATACGGGTCAGGAGGTCAGTTAAAAGAGTCCAGAATCTGACAGTTGATTTAATACTTATTCGCTCCTCAGGTGTATGGGCTCCTTTTATTGTGGGTCCGAATGATATCATGTCAAGGCCGGGAAACTTCTCCAGGAACAATCCGCATTCCAGTCCGGCATGAATTGCTCTTACCACTGGTTCACTGCCGAAATTATGCAGGTATGATTCCTTTGTGATTCTCAGAATCTCAGAATTTGTGTCGGGTTGCCACCCGGGATAACCATCAGGGTGGTAAACTTCAGCTCCTGATTCCCTGAATATTCTCTCAATACGTGTGGATAACTCCTCTTTTGCACTGTCTGAAGAGCTACGCTGACTGGTTACAATCCGGATAGTGTTATCCTTCGCAAATTTGATTGATGCAAGGTTGGTTGATGTCTCAACAAGATCTTCCATTGTTTCAGACCAGGCAATAACTCCGTGGGGACATTTTTCAAGCGCCATATTCATTTTTTCCTGACGGCTTCTGTCCACAACCGTTCCGGGGAGGGGAGCGTTGCCAACAGTCAGGGTAAGTGAGGGGTCACTTACTCTGTATTCGGAAGAGATCTTTTTCCCAAATTCGTTGGTGTGATCAATAATCTTATCTTTCAGATCTGCATTGAATGTGATGGTTGCAAATGCCTCTCTGGGGATAGCGTTGCGCAGATTTCCACCGTTAAAAGTTGAGATTCGGATTCCGAACATGCTGTCAATATCAAGAAGCAGGCGGTTCATTATCTTTACCGAGTTTCCAAATCCCCTGTGGATCTCATCTCCTGAATGCCCGCCCGAAAGTCCGGTAAGTGACAGGGATAGAGCATCCATTCCCTTTTCTGACTTTTCCTCTGAAAAGGTCATTGTTGCAATGGTATCAATACCGCCTGAGCAGCCAATAAAGAGTTCCCCTTCATCCTCCGAATCCAGATTTATAAGTATGCGACTGTTAAAGAAACCTGGTTGTATGTTTTTTGCACCCGTCATGCCCGATTCCTCATCAACGGTGAAGAGACATTCAACAGGACCTGTTTTAATCTCAGTATCAGACAGTATAAGCAGTTGCGCAGCAATTCCGATACCGTCATCAGCACCCAGTGTTGTTTTAACTGCTTTAACCCAGTCACCCTTTATAACAGGAGTTATCGGATCTTTATCCCAGTTGTGCAGAGTATCGCTATCTTTCTCTCCAACCATATCCATATGGCTCTGCAGCACCACCGGCTTTAAATTTTCCAGTCCGGGAGATGCCGGTTTTCTGATCAGAATGTTACCTGTCTTGTCTCGTTTGCATTCAAGATTATGATCAGCTGCAAAACCTTCCAGAAACTCAATAATTTTACCTTCTTTCTTCGAGAGCCTGGGTATGCGGCATATCTCTTCAAAATAGCTCCACAGCCCGGCAGGCTCAAGGTGACCGATATTCATGACCTAACCTGTTTTTAATGTATTAACTGCATAAATAGTATGCAGTTGTAAAGATAACTCTTAAGTGAGGATAAATCAGGACAAATCTTCTTTTAACTGAATAAATATTTTATATTTTTACCCTCATGATGGCGACAATAACTTAAACATATAAACTGATATGAGTAAAAGAAAGATTGTAACAATGCCCGGTGACGGGATTGGCAGTGTTGTCCTGGAGCAGGCAATAAGGGTAATAAAGGCAGCCGGATTTGAGGCAGAATATGTCCACGGAGATATCGGCTGGGAATACTGGTGCAGTGAGGGAAACCCGCTGCCGCAAAGGACTATTGATCTGATCTCCGAGCATAAGATTGCCCTTTTTGGCGCTATTACATCAAAGCCCAAGGACGAGGCTGCCGCTGAGCTTGATCCCTCGTTAAGGGACAAGGGATTTATCTATGCCAGTCCCATTGTTGGACTGCGACAGCATTTTAATCTTGATATCTGTATCCGGCCGTGCCGTACCTATAAAGGGAATCCTCTTAATTTTATCAAAAGGGGAGTTGATAGCACTGTGGATGAACCATTTGTTGATGTTGCTATCTTCAGACAGAATACTGAAGGGCTTTATGGCGGTGTTGAGTGGTCAAATCCACCCAAACAGGTGTATGATGCTCTGATGACCCATCCCAAATTTGTGAAGAATTTTGGCAAGGTCCCTGTTGAGGAGTTAGCTGTCTCAACAAGGATCTTCAGTCGACGTGCAACAGAACGGATTGTCAGGGCGGCATTTGAGTATGCCAGGAAGTATAGCTATAAGAGTGTAACTGTTTGTGAGAAACCCAATGTTATCAGGGAGACCTCAGGTATGATGCTGATGATTGCCAAACAGATTCAGCAAAATGACTTCCCGGAGATTCAGCTCTGGAATACCAATATAGATGCGCAGATGATGTGGCTTACGAAAAACCCTGAGGATTACGGTGTAATAGTTGCAGGAAATATGTTTGGGGATATTGTTTCCGATGCTTTTGCCGGTCTTATCGGTGGTCTCGGTTTTGCCTGCTCGGCGCAAATGTCAGATGAAGGAGTAGCCGTTTTTGAGCCAACCCATGGTTCGGCCCCAAAATATGCAGATTATGAGGTTTCAATTGTCAACCCGGTAGCTATGATTGAATCGGCATCTATGATGCTGGACTATATAGGAGAGGGTGCAATTGCTGCCCGGGTGCGTGGGGCTGTCGCAACCGTTATTGAAGAGGGGAAGGTGCGCACCTATGACATGATGAAAATGACAGGGCGGCCCGATGTAATTTCCAGGGGAGCTGCCACCACGGAGCAGATGGCAGATGCAATAATAGCAAAACTGGGGAAGGAGTAGCTATGGAGAGAGAAATATTTGCCCTGTGGCCTGAGATAGAATGGATCCAGGATGAGGAGTTAAGGGAGAAGGTTGCCCACACATGGGAAATTGCGCTTGAAAGGAGTGTATTATCGGCGGATGACCTGAACCGTATCCCTTTTACACTGTTGTGCGGGCCTGATCTGAAGGTCAGCTTTATGGATCACAAGAGATGCGTGGTTCATGTAGCAAGGGAGAGCGGAGAAAAAATGATCAGTTTCTTTGGCTCAGAGATGCCGGTAGATATGGATGTATTACTTGCCGGAGCAATCCTTGCAGATGTTGGCAAATTACTTGAATATGAACTTGACGGGAATGGTAATGCCGTGCAGGGATCATACGGTAAATATCTCAGGCATCCATTCTCGGGTGTGTCACTGGCCGAAGAGTGCGGTTGTCCGCCCGGGGTGTGCCATATAATTGCAGCTCATGCAGGGGAGGGAGACCACATAAAACGAACGGTTGAAGCATATATCGTTCATCATGCCGATTTTATGACCTTTCTTCCATTTAAGAGCCGGCTGATAGTCTGAGAGTAATGATAAAACAGACAGGGGGCAACTGCCCCCTGTTTTCATTATACCCGGATCTGAATTTTATCCCAGCTTCATCTTTTCCACTGCTTCAATGTTTATCTCGTTGGTTACAACCTTGGCAGCGGGTGTATACAGAAAGTTTATCAGGTCAGAGTACTTATCTGTAACCTTTCCCCTGATAACCTTCATGGTTGCATTCACAAGGCCATTCTCTTCAGAGAATCCCTCGTGAAGGATTCCAAGGGCAGCTGGCAGCCAGCGTTGTGGAAACATCCTACCGTATTTACCGTTGGTGCGGTACTCATTAATTTCATTCTCTATAAGGGTAAGAATAGCTCTCTGTCCTGCCTCGGAAGCGGCAGTAAGCCTTTTCTCCTCGAGATATGATTTCAGTGCATGCTGGTTGGGAACAATAAGTGCCACAGTATATGGTTTCTGGTTATTGAAAAGAATACACTGATCAATATATTTTGAATGTTCCATTATTGCTTCTTCAATACTCTCAGGACTGTATTTTTCCCCGTCATCAGAGATCAGCAGACTCTTGAATCTGCCAAGGACGTACAGGAAGCCATCACCGTCTACATAACCCAGATCACCGGTGTGCAACCAACCGTCACGGATAGTTTCACGTGTTGCGGCTTCATTCTTCCAGTAACCATGCATAACGTTACCACCTTTAATAACTATTTCACCCTTCTCCCCATCAGGCAGGGTATTTCCTTCTTCATCACATATCTTAAGCTCCATATTACTTACCGGACAACCCGATGATCCCAGCTTATGTTTATGTTTGGCATTGGCTGATATTACGGGTGATGCTTCGGACAATCCATAACCCTGGAATACCGGGGCTCCTATTGCGTAGAAAAATTTTTGCAGCTCCATATCAAGAAGTGCTGCTCCTCCTACAAAGTACTCCAGCTCACCTCCGAAGAAGTCCTGTATCTTGCTGAAAATGAGTTTGTCAAAAAGCTTATACAGGGGGGCGTACAATCTTCTTAATCCCTTCCCCCTGTTGAATCCCTCCTGATTATATGCATAAGCAATTTTCAGTCCCATCTTAAACAGCAGGGCTGTCATTTTACCCTTTTCGTTAATACCCTTTTCGATATTCTTTCGGAAATTTTTTGATACGGCAGGTGCACTCATTAGTATATTTGGCCTTATCTCCTTCAGACAGGCAGGGAGGTTACGGAGTGATTCCAGAGGGGTTTTGCCGGTTTTGACCGATGCAATACTGGCCCCTTTACCCATAAAGGCAAAGATTCCGGTTGTATGGGCAAAGGAGTGGTCCCATGGTAAAAAGAGCAGGGTTTTAAAGAAAGGTGGAATATCAATCAGACTGTAGGCCTGGTATACATTGGTAATGTAGTTGCCATGTGTCAGGATTATCCCTTTGGGATCAGCAGTGGTTCCTGAGGTGTAGCAGATATTGGCAAAATGATCCGGTTTTATACTGTTGTAAATTGATTCAAACAGTTCCATGTTTCCCTGCTCAGCCAGCCATGATGCTCCTATCTTCCTTATTTCATTAAAATGAATCTCATTTTCAGCGTACTCTTCCCGCTTATTAAAATAGATTATTTTTTCAATGGTTTTACACTCGTCAAGTACCTCCTTTAGTTTTGGAGTCTGGATGGCAGATACCAGTATAAACCTCGCTTCTGAATGGTTCAGTCTGAATTTTACCTCGTCGGCATTAAGCTTAACAGAGAGTGGGACATTCACAGCACCCAGGAAAAGCATACCAAGTTCACCTATAACCCAGTTATTGCATCCCTCTGAAAGAAGGCCAAGCCTGTCTCCTTCCTTTATGCCCATTTTATGAAGACCGGCGGCAAATTCATGAACCTGCTGACGGGTTGTTTCATAGGTGGTTCCTTCATACTTGTCATTGGGCTTCTCCCATAGATAAACATTGGTTGAATATCTGGCTACATTCTCCTCAAAAAACTGAACTATTGATTTCATCTGTTTAAGATTTTTAATAATTGATGTGATCAGGAAGATACAAACTATTTAAGGCCTGATCTCTTTACTACTTTCAGAACTCTGGTTGTCTCCTCTGTTTGTTATTTTTATACTAACAGGTTCATCCCTGTTGCAGGTTGGTAATCAGATACTAATCCTTTAAGGTATCTTCGTGGTTTTTATTATACTGTTATTACCGGTAAAATACCGGGATACATATCAGATGTCAAAGCTGTTTAAGGGAAATAAAGATATATAATTATTTCAATTGAAGTGAGGAGGGAGCTCCTTTTTGGCATTTTCACAAACTACTGTTTTAAACGAAAGTCTTATAACCCAATCCATCAAAACCGAAAGGTAAGTTGAATAATCAGCAAAAGCGAAGATATCTGCATTTGAGAGTATCTTAATAATTGTTTATTTTTGTATATATTTACTATATAATCAGATTACTAATTATAATGCCCGGGATATGAGAAACATTGTTGTAACACTGCTGATAATTCTGTTTTCGCTATCCTCCTGTAACTTTTTCAGGGAAAAAGGATGGTTTGGAAAGAAGAAAAATGATGCTGTAATGGCTGAGTTGAAGGCACGGCAGGACAGTATCAGAGTTGCTGATTCACTTCATACACTGGTTGAAAGGATGAAGCAGATTGAACAGGCCCGTCTCGACTCAATTATGATGGTTGAGCAGGAGATGGCTGAATGGGAGGCGCGTCACCGGTACCATATTATTGTAGGAAGTTTTCTTACACCTGAATTTGCTGAAGATCATAAGAGTCTCTATCGTTCAATGGGTTATGATCCTGTTATCATTCCTGATTCACAGGGTCTTTTTAACCTTGTTGCCGCAGAGGTGCATGAATCATTTTCCAGGGCTTTGGCCCGACTGGAAAGGTTTCAGGATACAGTTGAATTTCAGGCGTGGCTTTTTGTTCAGGATTAATCCCTGTAGATAGTTTCGCTGCGGTCCGGGCCTACCGATACTATGGCCACGGGTACCCCGGTCTCTTTTTCAATAATACCAATATATGATTTGAGATTTTCGGGAAGCTCATCGTATGATTTTAGCTTGCTGATATCCTCTGACCAGCCAGGGTAGTTTGTATATACCGGTTCAATTTCCATGCTGTGATCATACGGCAGCTGGTCTGTTTCAATTCCGTTTATACGGTACTTTCTGCAAACCCTGATAGTCTCAAACCCGCTCATTACATCGGACTTTGTCATAAAGAGCCTTGTGACTCCGTTAATCATTATTGAGTATTTAAGTGCTGGCAGGTCAAGCCATCCGCACCTGCGCGGCCTCCCTGTAGTAGCTCCAAACTCATGACCCTGCATTCTCAGTCTTTCACCTGTAGTGTTTATCTGCTCGGTAGGGAAGGGGCCGCTTCCTACTCTGGTGCAGTAGGCTTTGAATATTCCGTAAACCTCACCGATTAAACCGGGCGCAATACCCATGCCGCTGCAGGCACCTGCTGAAACAGTATTGGAGGATGTTACAAATGGATATGATCCGAAATCAATATCCAGCATGGTTCCCTGGGCTCCCTCGGCAAGTATTTTAGATCCCTTCGCAGATAGTCCGTTGATAAGGTATTCACTATTTTCAATCCTGAATCTTTTGAGCAGCTCTATTCCATCGAACCATTCTGTTTCCATCTGTTCAAAATCTTCATCTATTGTGAAACTCAGAGACTCAAGGATTTTGAAGTGGTCACTTTTTTTAGAATAATAGAGATCCCTGAAATCATCCCTCAGAATATCCCCAATCCTTAAACCAAGCCTTGCTGTTTTATCAGTATATGCCGGTCCTATACCCTTAAGAGTTGATCCTATCTTCATCACTCCCTTCACTTTTTCATATGCAGCATCCAGCAATCTGTGTGTCGGGAGTATAAGGTGAGCCCTTGATGATATTACCAGGTTCCTTTCAATATCAGGAAGTACCGGCCTTAAGGTATTTACCTCTTC
Organism: Bacteroidales bacterium; assembly: GCA_020201035.1. GTDB lineage: Bacteria > Bacteroidota > Bacteroidia > Bacteroidales > VadinHA17 > JAIVHO01. The sequence goes on along the minus strand of JAIVHO010000031.1, from coordinate 129,444 downwards.
CAGAAAAACTGAGGGATCCAGAACAACACCATTGCCAATAATATTCAGTTTATCAGTATGAAATATTCCTGAAGGAATAGTATGCAGAATATATTTCTGGTTATTGAATTCAAGTGTATGACCTGCATTTGGTCCTCCCTGGAACCTTGCAACAGCGTTATAATCAGGGGTTAGTGCATCCACAATCTTTCCCTTGCCTTCATCTCCCCACTGAAGGCCGAGTAATATATCAATCTTTGTCATAAACGGTTTTTATCTTGTCCGAAAGAATCCGAAAAATACGAAAAAAGAGTTAATTCTGAAACATATCCCTTCTCTCTTTCTAATCTGTTCTCTTTTGTTCAGTATGTTCTCAGTACCTGATATAATCTGGTTCAATAGATGGCAGGGATGATCCATGAATGAAACGGATTGGTTGCAGGGAAATGATTTCCAGGAGATGGTTGCCGGCAAATAAGTGGCATGACATATTATAGGAATATGACTCTGGTCAATAAGTGGCATGATATATTGTTGGAATATGACTCTGGTCAATAAGTGTCATTATAGATTGTAGGACATTAGTGTCCAATAAAAACAACGATAAATCTCCATAACAAATTGAATTTATGCGATATATATACTGAAAATATATGTCCACGATTTGAATTTCAATTTCCGAAAAACAAACTCGTTAAGCATTGTAATCAATTGATAATAAGAATGAATATATTTAATCCACACTCCGTAATATTTTTTAGTGGACACTACTGATTGTAGGAATATGATTCTGGTCAATAAGTGGTATGATATGTTTGGCAGAATAGGATTATGGTAGCCGGGTGGCATAAAATGATTACCGGAGATTACTGCGTGGAGATTCCCGGCTGGAACATGATTATTGCAGCCTGGTATGCACGATAGTTGCAGGGAGATTTAATTTCAGCGGGAACTGAAACTGTTAAACCAGATTATGCTGGCTATACCCCATGGCAGGATGGCCTCGTTATGCAGCAAGCCTTCAAAGGTTAAAAAATTGATTAATTCCTCACTGGTGCCGGCAGTAATCAGTCCCTCCATCATCTGCAGGGACTGTGCGTAGTGAACACTCTCATCTCCGTTACTGTGTGCAAGCAGGACAGGTATGTCTGTATTCCATGGTGTAACGGAAGCCTCTTCAAGCTCAGTTCTGAGAGATGCAAATTCAGTACCGGTTGAAAAATTTGTAATGATGTTCTGGGTAAAGAGTCCCGGAATTGATTCTGTCAGATTTTCATTGATCTCGTTATTACACAATGTGCCGTTAAAAAGAGCAGGAATGGATGAGGCATATGGTTCGTTAAAACAGAGAGGGAGTGATATATCCATAAGTGCGTTTTCTCTTCTTCCTTCAATGAAATACGGAAAATAGAATGGGTTTGGGAATGTTTCGCTTTCCAGAACTGTACGTGCGTAATCAGTCAGGAAATATGCTCCGGCACCACAGGATGCTGCCACCATGGACATTGAAGCCGGTGGCTCACTCCCCATAGAATACAGCGATGCCATGGTAGCCCATCCACCCTGGGAGTATCCCATCAGGAAAAGATCTCCGTTGTGATCAGGTTTCAGATGATTGTTCACCAGTTCATCAACGGCCAGGATCATATCCGAAACCACCCCTGTAGTGGACTCTTTATGGTAATAAGGGTGTAGCATATTATCACTAGACCCGAATCCAAGATAATCTGTCATTGCAATTATGTAGCCGTTTGATGACATCATATTAAGCAGTGAATAGAGCTGGGAGGAGTAACTTACTGATGGTGCATTGGAGTGACAGCTGTTGGTTCCGTTCTGAAAGCTTATCAAAGGGAATGAACCGGAAGCATCAGGGACACTTACCAGGCCAGATGCAATTACTTCTTTACCTTCAAATTGGGTACGGTACTCAATAGTGTAAACTTTCACACTGAACTCAACTTCAGAAACAATATCTGCAATTTCGGGATAGAGGGTTGAGTATATATTTAACGATGCACCTATATTACCACTGTAATAGGAACGTACCAGTTTATGGGAGGTGAGCACAAGATCATTGAACTCCTCCTTTTTGCAGGCAGAAAAGGCTGCCAGCATCATTATAATGATCAGCTTGTTTTTAAGGGACATACTAAAGGTATACTGGGCTGGTTTACCCGTTTTAATCATCTACTCTTTTTTATCCTTGCTGACCCCGTAAATATAAAGGCTGTGGTAAAGAGGTCTGAAGTTGTTTAGTTCACATGCGGTATCAATGATTTCATGTATTCTGGGATCGCAGAACTCTATTACTTTTCCGCTTTCTGTATCAATAAGATGATCATGCTGACCGCACTGGTATGCTCTTTCAAATTGAGCTATATTTTTACCAAACTGATGCTTAATCACAAGGTTGCAGTCGAGCAGCAACTCTATTGTATTGTAAAGTGTTGCCCTGCTTACCCTGTAATTCTTATTCTTCATAAAAATATACAGAGACTCTATATCAAAATGGCCGGTTCTTGAATATATTTCATCAAGGATAGCGAATCTTTCGGGGGTCTTCCTGTGACCCTTTTTTTCCAGGTAATCTGTGAAAATCTGTTTTACCGTTTTACGGGTTTCATCGCTTATCATAACAGGGATAATTTTAAATAAAATTAGTTCATTTTTAGATTCTACCAAAATAATAAGTCCCTTACTGTATCATATAGCTTTCCTTAAGAGGGAAAGCTATCTACTGATCAGAATTCCTCAACTCTTTTAACACGCTCAACACCTTTAATGTTCGAGAGTACAAGTATAAGGTTGTTAAGGTCTCTGGTGTGGTGAACATACAGATCAATTGTTCCTTCGAAGATACCCTCATTAACTGAGACATTAATGTTTCTCATATTTACGCTCAGCTCCTCGGAGATAATTTTTGTAACATCATTTATTATTCCAATACGGTCAATACCATTGATGTTTATTCTTGCCAGAAAGGATACCAGTTTATGAATTGTCCATTTTACAGCAACAAGGTTGTGACCCTCATTTGACATCAGTCTTATGGCAACCTGACATTTTGGTTTATGTATAATCAACCTGTTGTCTGATGCAAGATAACCCACAACTTCGTCCCCTGGTATTGGGTTACAGCAGCTGGCTATTTCGTAGGATCGTTTTTCGTTGTCAATATTTTCACGAAGAAGAAACGGTACTTTTTTATCAATAGCAGGAGGCGTGGCTTTATCCGGAGCAGGATTTTTGCCGGATGATGATATCTTCAGATCCCAGTATTTCATAAGCCTGCTGGTGGCACCTTTTTTGACTATCTTACGCAGGTTGTCAAGGATAATGGCCCCGGATCCTATCTTGGTAAAGAGTTCATCTTTTGACTCCGCTTCATAGTGGTCATTAAGCCTTTCCATGGTCTCCTCATCTTCCGGAAGATTCTCATTGCTGAGCTGAAGGGTGAGAAGTTCCCTTCCCCTGCCGGCAAAGTAATCACTATCCTTTTTAAGCGAGTGCCTTATAGAGGATTTGGCTTTTGCCAGTGTAACATAGTTGAGCCAGTCGGAGGTAGGCTTGGATTTATCACTTGTAATAATTTCCACCTGGTCACCACTCTGCAGAGGAGTGGAGAGAGGCATCAGCCTGTAGTTTACCTTTGCACCGATGGCTGTATTTCCGATCTCTGTATGAATTTCATATGCCAGATCAAGGGCTGTGGCCCCCTTGGGGAGGGTAATAATGTTGCCCTTAGGTGTAAATACCATGATTTCAGAAGAGAAGAGATTCATCTTGAACTCATCCAGAAACTCAATTGGATCCTGATTCGGGTTTTCCAGCATCTCCCGTATCTTTTTTATCCATTTGTCCAGCTCGTTTTCCTGGGCAGTATCACCTTTATATTTCCAGTGGGCTGCATAACCCCTCTCGGCAAACTCATCCATCCGTCTGCTTCGTATCTGTACCTCAACCCACCTGCCGTGCGGACCCATTACCGTGAGATGGAGGGCTTCATATCCGTTTGCCTTGGGTCTTGAAATCCAGTCCCTCAGCCTGTCGGGCTTGGGCATGTAGATATCCGTTATAAGGGAGTAGATGTTCCAGCATGTAGATTTTTCAGAGATATTCTCAGCGGGATCAAATACTATCCTTACGGCAAGGATGTCATAAATCTCCTCAAAAGGAACATTCTTTGTCTGCATCTTTTTCCAGACAGAGTAAATAGACTTTGGTCTGCCGTTTATGTCGAATGAGATCTTTTCTGCTTCCAGCTTTTCAATGATAGGAAGGGAAAACCGGTTGATGATAAGCTGGTTCTTCTTCTCTCCATGTTTCATCTTACGGGCAATCTCATCGTAGATTCTGGGATGCCGGTATTTAAGGCTCAGGTCTTCCAGTTCGGTTTTTATTGCAAAGAGGCCAAGACGGTGAGCAAGTGGAGCATAAAGATAGATAGTTTCACCTGCCACCTTCATCTTTTTTCTTTCAGGCAGCGAATCAAGGGTCCTCATATTATGCAACCTGTCAGCCGTCTTGATAAGTATAACCCTCAGATCATCCGAGAGCGTAAGTAACATTTTCCTGAAATTTTCTGCCTGTAGGGAGTTGTTTTCGTTGTTATATGTGCCGGAAATTTTTGTCAGACCATCTATTATGGAGGTTATCCTTTCACCGAACAGCTTATTGATATCTTCGAGCGTATATTCGGTATCCTCTACAACATCGTGCAGGAGAGCTGCCGCAATGGATTTGGCTCCAAGGCCAATCTCCCTGTTTACTATCTTGGCAACTTCGATCGGATGTATAATATAGGGTTCCCCTGACCGACGCCTCATATTCATATGTGACTTGTTGGCCAGATTGAATGCTCTGGTGATCAGGTCGATGTCCTCAGGTGAATTACATCTGACAAGATTATCAATAAGGTCACCGAATTCCTGGTTGATCAGCGCAATGTCCTCTCCCGTAAAAAGATCTTTCTTCGCCATATACTCAAAACGCTAATTGCAAATATAGCGATTATTAAGGCACATTGTTCACGACCCGATTTTCAGTTGTGGATGATTGTTACCGTCCCATGTCTGTTAATTATTGCACCGTCAGGGGTTGTTGCTTCAAGAAACCAGAAAAAGATATCTTCAGGTAGCCTTTGTCCGCCAACAGTACCGTTCCATGACTCCATGTGATCAGAGGATTCAAAAATAAGTGCACCTCGTTTATCCCGTATTATCAGCCTGTAGACTGAAGGAGTAAATGAGAGCACGGGGCTGAATAGTTCGTTCAGGCCGTTTCCGTCAGGGGTGAATGCTGTGGGTGCAAAAATTTTTACAGGGGATCCCAGGCAGACAGTTGGCGAAACGCTTTCAGCACCTGTGAAATAAGGGTTGAACCCTTCTGATGCCTTTACATAGTAGCATACCGAATCTGCTGTAATCAGGTACTGGAAATTGTGGATATTGTCAGCAAAGATGGTATCAGCAGAGTCAATAGTTGCAATATCCGTAAATCCTGCCCCATGATCCCTGTACAGATTATAGCGGTCTACTCCGCCTATCCAGTCGTGGTAACGGTTCCAACTGATCAGGAGAAGGTTTTCCTGTTGATCTATTATTGGATGTATCAGCGAAACCGGATTGGAGAATGTAACTCCCTCATTACAACTGTTTAATGCCACTGCCCGGTAGTATACAGGTCTTAAAGGTACCGGAGTTTTCTCCAGTAATATTCTCCCGCCGGGAGCCTCCAGGATATCCGTTTCAGTAAAAGGCCCGTCCCGACGGAGGCTTTCCTCAATCCTGAACCTTGTGATTTCAGACTCATCATCATAGGTAAAGGAGAGGGTAAGCAGATTTTCATCCACCTTTGCAAAATCTCCGTTTATCCATTCAGGCCTGCGCTCCAGAGATGCAAATGCGCATGCGCTGTTTGAACGGGTTATGTTTCCATCAGACAGTTCAGCTTCCAGATAGAAGCAGTAATGAGAGCCTGATTCTATCTCTGATTGAAAAAATGAGTTTACTGTGCCCTGAACCTCCCCGGCTAAAGACCAGGTTGAACCGTCCCTGCTCTGGAGAATTGAGTAGGAGTTTGCCTGGTTTTCAGGGTCATTCCAGAGAGTCCATTCAATGTCAATGCCATGCATGCAGGAATCAACCTCTGCCGTAATAAATATTGTTGAGAGACTGTTTGATAGAGGACTGATATTATCGGAGGAATCAATTGCAGCGACAAAATATGATACACTGAAGAGCGAGGCATTGGATCTGGTATCTGTATATGATGTCAGAGCAGGAATGCGGATTGTGTCAAAAGCCTCTCCTGCTCCTTCCCTGAAATCATAAAAGACATAACCTGCAACATCGGGTGATCCTCCGGGAGTCCACGTAAGGATGGTATTACCTGTAAGCGGATCAACAGTCAAAAGAGTAAAAAGAGGAGGCAGAGGTCTTTCATTATCCTGGGCTGCCAGATGCAATGCTGGTATAACTAACAGAACAGCTGCCGTTAAAATGATATTACATATTTTCTTTTTCACCTGTACAAACTTAGTAAAATTGGGGTTGATAGGTTTCTAATGTTTATATATTTGTAATTATGACTATTAACGGCTTGCTGGATACATTTCTTGTATGGAGGAGGCGCAGAATTTCTGATGTCACCTTTATCTATATACTGAGCGGGGAAGTGGATTTCCTGGTAGGGCTGGCTTTTCCTGCCTCCGTGAAGGATGGAAAATATACAGGTTTTTAACCAGGGTAAATGTGTTCAGTAAATATCGCACCCTTATAAGGATTTCATGGAAGAATAGTATAATTTTGTCGGTTGATCTGAACAGTTCTTTTTCTAAAGGAGTATTATCATAATTCTTTTATTATCCGGAACTTTTTCCGGCAAAATTACCAGAGTGTAAAGCATTGACGTTAAGGAATGGAATTTTAGGATGGAAACATTTTCGCGGCTAATCAGGCGTTTTACGAGGTGGAGGATCATTAATATTGATCAGAGGAGGTTCATTTATATTATGGCCTTTGTGGTGGGACTCCTGAGTGCGCTTGCTGCGGTCATTCTGAAAAACACAATCCATTATATTGAGATGTTTGTTATCAGGCTCTCGGAAGGAGGAGTGACGAAACTTCTCTATTTTGCCTGGCCTCTGGCAGGTATTCTGCTTACCGTTATTTTTGTTAAGTATTTTGTAAGGGATAAGATCAGTCATGGAGTCAGCAGGATTCTTTACGCCATATCAAAAAAGAACAGCAGGATAAAACCTCATAATACGTGGAGCTCCATTATTGCCAGTACGTTTACCATCGGGTTTGGCGGCTCGGTAGGGGCAGAGGCACCTATTGTTCTTACCGGGGCGGCAATTGGTTCAAACCTTGGCAGGATTATGAGGATGAACTACCGTCAGATAACCCTGCTTGTAGGGTGCGGTGCCGCAGGTGCAGTTGCAGGGATCTTCAAGGCACCTATTGCAGGAATAATTTTCACGCTGGAGATACTGATGCTGGATCTCACCATAGCTTCAATTGTACCACTGCTGATTGCTTCGGTAACTGCCGCCACGCTCTCCTATTTTCTGATGGGGAAGGATGTACTTTTCTCTTTTACCCTGTCTGAATACTTCTCTCTTGGAAATATCCCCTGGTATATCCTTCTGGGAGTTGTGTCAGGATTTCTCTCTCTCTATTTTACCCGCTCTTCAATGGTGATTGAGGGATTATATGACAGGATAAAGGATCCATGGGTAAAATTGCTGTCCGGAGGTATAGTACTTGGATTTCTGATCTGGGTAATGCCGCCGCTGTATGGTGAAGGATATGAAACAATAAGGCTGATTCTGGATGGCGATACAGGGCTGTTGCTTGAGAATACCCTGTTTGAATCCCTGTCAGATAATTTTCTGTTTATAATGGTTTTTCTGGCAGCTCTTTCACTCTTTAAATCTGTTGCAACAAGTTCTACAAACGGAGCGGGTGGGGTAGGTGGAGTATTTGCTCCGTCATTGTTTATAGGGGGCGTTAACGGATATTTTGTTGCCAGATTACTCAATAATTCATTCTCCCTTGACCTTCCGGAGAGTAATTTTGCCCTTGTGGGCATGGCAGGTACAATGGCAGGCATTATGCATGCCCCTCTTACTGCTATATTCCTTATTGCCGAAATAACGGGCGGGTACGGACTCCTTATACCCTTAATTATTACATCCACCGTCTCATTTATCACAATCTTCAGGTTTGAGAGGCATTCAATCTATCATAAGCAGCTTGCCCGGCGGGGAGAACTTATTACTCACAACAAGGACAGGGCGGTGCTTGCCCTTCTCGACTGGACCAGGGAGATTGAGACAGATCTGACTGCTGTCAGGTCCACAGATACACTTGGTGAGCTTGTTAAGACAGTTGCATCCTCAAAAAGGAATATTTTCCCCGTTGTGGATGCGGATGGTATTCTGGAGGGAGTAGTACTCCTCGATAATATCCGTGAGATAATGTTTAACACCCGGATGTATGAGGATACCTTTGTAAGTGATCTGATGATTATGCCCCCCTCATATATTGATAAGAGTGAAAAGGTAGATGCCGTTATGGAGACATTCAAAAAGACCGGGGCTTGGAACCTGCCGGTACTTGATGGCGGCAGATATGTGGGATTTCTTTCTAAATCCAGAATCTTCTCAACATACAGGGAACTGCTTATGGAGGTTTCAGAGGAGTAAGGGACCCTTAACACCCGGTAATATTATGCACCCTGCAATGTAGTTGTTGCCGTATTGTGTTCATCTGCCTGACTGAGAACCCCTGATCACTTATTTTCAGACTGATTATTTAAATAGTTGAGATTAATAGCTCCGGATATCTGTTAATTTCATAATTTATTCTTAGACAAAACCTTAACAACCATCTGTTTCTTGTATATGAGTTAATTTGGCTGCTGTTTCGGTTTGCATAGTTTTTTTACGGGCAGAAATAATTAATTAAAACCCGGGATAAAAAAAAAGAGCCTCACATCAATGTGAAGCTCTCTGTTCTGGTGATCCAGCTGGGGCTCGAACCCGGGCCGAGCGTTAAGAAAATGCCCGGTGGGCATTTTTAGTGAAGGAGCCAGCCTGCAGAAGTGGCTTCGGGCCCTTTTTACGGTAAAAATTGGGTTAAAAAAAAGAGCCTCACATCAATGTGAAGCTCTCTGTTCTGGTGATCCAGCTGGGGCTCGAACCCAGGACCCCATCCTTAAAAGGGATGTGCTCTACCAGCTGAGCTACTGAATCGCCGGTAACCTTTTATAAAAGGCAGTGCAAAGGTAATTACTATTTTTTAAAAAGCAAAACAGATGGTATTTATCACGGTGTAAATTGACCTGCTGATCGCTCTTTTTCTCTGATATTTCTGATTTGCAGGAATAAAAGAGATTTATAATTATTTACATTTTCCTGCTATCTGCCAGTTGCAATAGACCCTGGGTTCTCATGAGCCTGCTATAGATCTTTCGCTATCCGCGTATTTTAAAGAATAGAATGTTGAAAGAGAAATTAATGCAAATCCGATTCTCGCCGGACAACAGAATTCGGGGTGGTAGAATAATGTAATGAGATTTCTGAAACAGTAGGAGCAGCCTGTTATGGGCTGCTCCTTTTCTGTTAAGTCTGTTCAAAGAATAATCTATTACTCCATATATGGGTACTTATAGTCAGTAGCCGGAATAAAGGTCTCTTTAATGGTACGCGGACTAACCCATCTGATTAGGTTAAACTCTCCGCCGGCTTTATCATTGGTGCCTGATCCCCTTGAACCTCCAAACGGCTGCAACCCTACGATAGCTCCTGTGGGCTTGTCGTTTATATAGAAATTACCTGCTGCGTAACGCAGCTTGTTGCAGATTCTGGCTGCTGCAACCCTGTCGCGTGAAAAGACAGCTCCTGTAAGTCCGTACGGAGAGGTGGTGTCACACAGTTCAATTGCATTGTCGAGTTCGCTGTCCCGGTACCTGAACAGTGTCAGCACCGGACCGAAAATCTCCTCCTCCATTGTTTTGAAATGAGGATCAGTAGTTACGATTATGGTTGGTCTTATAAACCATCCTTTAGCGTCATCATATGTTCCCCCTGCAATTATTTCAGCATCAGGGCTTTCTTTTGCATATTCTATATATGCCGTAATACTGTCAAATGCTTTTTTATCAATTACAGCATTCATAAAGTTTTCAGGATTCTTAACATCACCAGTTGTGATCTCTTCAGCCATCTCAACCATTTTACTGGTTGTTTCGTCCCACAGTGATTCAGGTATATACATTCTGGATGCGGCCGAGCATTTCTGACCCTGATACTCAAACGCACCCCTGATTGCGTTTGCCGCAAGTTCTGTAGGATCAGCTGAAGGATGTGCAAAAATAAAATCCTTACCGCCTGTTTCACCTATTAACCTTGGATATGATCTGTATGATGTAAGGTTGTGAGACACCTGCGACCAGAGGTTGTTAAAAGTAGCGTTGGATCCTGTAAAATGAATACCTGCCATCCCGGGGGATGCCAGTACCTCTTTTCCGATCAGTGATCCCTGCCCCGGGATAAAATTAATTACGCCGGCAGGCAGGCCCGCCTCCATAAAGATTTTCATCAGGTAGTAGTTGGAGAGGATAGAGGTGGTTGCCGGCTTCCATACGGTTGTATTTCCCATCATTACAGGAGCAGAATTGAGATTTGTCGCAATAGAGGTGAAGTTAAAGGGACTTACTGCAAATACAAATCCCTCAAGAGGTCTGAACTCCATCCTGTTAAGCTGATTAAAGGATGATTTGGGCTGAAACTGATATATCTTACCCGCATATGACACATTGTATTTAAGGAAATCTATTGTTTCACAAACTGCATCAATCTCTGACTGGTAGATGTTCTTGCTCTGTCCGAGCATTGTGGAGGCATTGACCAGACTCCTGTACTTTTTTGAGATAAGTTCAGCCGCCTTCAGAAGTATTGATGCCCGGATTGTCCATGGAGTGTTTGCCCAGGCTCTTGAAGCACTAAGTGCTGCCTCTATAGCCATCTTAACCTCTTTTTCACCTGCCTTGTGATAGGTAGCCAGCACGTGCGAATGATTGTGCGGCATGGTAATTTTTCCTGTATTACCTGTTCTTACCTCTTTCCCTCCAATTATCAGGGGGATTTCCACCTCGGTTGACTCCTGCCTTGTAAGCTCCTTTTCAAGCGCAATCCTTTCACTGCTTCCTTTAAGGTATCCCAGGACTGACTCGTTCTCCGGTACCGGAAAGTTGTATACTGCATTATTCATATCATAAATTATTTTAATTTCAGAACTTTTGGGAAGAAGATATTTTGCGTTATGCAAACGTATGCATAACGATCTGATATTCCAATGACAACTATCACTTTAATTTTTGTTTTGCATTATTGAGGAGGTTTAAATGACTGATAAATAGTAGCATTACATAACTCTGCAAGGTAGCATTACATAACTCTGCAAGGTGGCATTAGGTAACTTTGTGAAGTGATAAGACAGAACTTTAGCAGTAGTGCATTGCATATTCTTCAAAAGTTACATTCCTTACTTTATTTGTAAACGAATTCATTTATATCCTTTCTTGACCGTGGGGCGGTCTCTTTCTTTCTTATATCATCAGGAAGAAGATCGGGTCCGGCCTGGTAGCCCACTGCGATAAAAGATGAAGGTTCATATTTATCAGGATCAAGATTTAACATCTCGATAGTTTTGTCCATATAAAAACCTCCCATCTGGTGGGCCTGCATTCCCATTGCAGTAGCCTGAAGGGCTATCATTGAGCTGGCACTTCCTGTGTCATGGAGATAGTGTCTGTTGGGTTTTCCATTTGAGGTGAAATGTTTCCTTGCTACACCTATTATAAGTATAGATGCATTTTTTGCCCAAACCGGATTTCCCGGCTTGAGGCACTCCAGAAACTTCTCAAATTTTTCGTTATCCGATCTAAGGGCATAGTAGTAACTCCATGGCTGTTCATTCATACTGGAAGGAGCCCATCTGGCAGCCTCAAAGAGGAGTCCGATCTGTTCATCGTCAATCGTTTCACCGGTATATGATCTGGGGCTCCATCTTTTCTGTAATAGTTCTGCAGTCATTTTTTTGTATAGATTATATTTTGTATTAAAAATTTCTGATTATCTGCAGATGGGTTGCCCCCTGCAATCATCTCATATCCCTTACTGTTAGAACAAGTAATAAAATGAATTGTTTGCCGGCTGGCGGCATATCAGGTCTCTCCTTAATCATAAGGAAACAGTCTTATTCTTTGAATATGGTGTTGTACGTGTAAGCCATATGTAGACTACCTTTTCAAATAGCCATTCCGTACTCAAAGTTACAAAATCAAAATGATATAATTTTGAGCTTGACTGGAATTTTAATGTTTACAAAGATGGCTTTATAATATAAACAGTAATATATTTTTGTTTATATTATTGGTTTTTAAAAATATCATAAGCAACACAAATAGAATTATATACATAATTAATGTATTGTATTGTATAATGTTAATGTATAATAAAAAAAGAATAAAGATGAACAAAAGTATTTTAACGGATGTTTCTGTTCCAAATGTATAACTAAAGCATATTTAAAATGAAAAAGCTTACTTTGATTAATTTGATTATCCTGATTTCAGGAGCTCTTCTACTGAGCTCTTGTGAAAAGGAGGAAGAGAAGCCTGTGCAGCCCAGTATAGTTGAGCTTGCAGTTGATAATGGTTTTAATGTCCTTGCTGCTGCTGTGGTTGAGGCCGGACTTGATGATGATCTCAGCGGTATGGGACCATTTACCCTTTTTGCCCCTACAGATGCGGCTTTTAATGCAGCTGGTATTACGGCAAATAATGTTTCCGGAGTGGCCGGACTGGAAAGTATCCTGAAGTATCATGTTATTTCAGGCCTGGTGCTTTCAAGCGATTTAACAACAGGTTCGGTAACCATGCTAAGCGGAGCTGATGCCCTTATTGATGCTGAAAATCTTACAGTTAACAGTGCCTCTATTATTGCTCCTTTTGACCTTGAAGGACGTAATGGTGTAATCCATTCCATTGATGAAGTACTTATTCCGCCTGTTAATATTGTTCAGACAGCTATTGAGGCAGGTTACAATGTACTGGCGGCCGGACTGGTTGCTGCATCACTTGATGATGACCTGCAGGGTGCTGGGCCATTTACGGTTTTTGCCCCAACAGACGCGGCGTTTAATGCTGCCGGAATAACAGCAGAAAATATTGCAGATGTACCCGGTTTATCTGAGATATTACTTTACCATGTTGTATCCGGAACAGTAAGGTCAACCGATCTTTCTACCGGAAATGTTGCAACTCTGAATAACCAGGATGTATCTATTGATGCTTCAGCACTCACCGTTAATGGTATTTCCATTGCAGCTCCATTTGATGTTGAGGCAACAAATGGCGTAATTCATACAATCGAGGGAGTTCTTATTCCGGAATTTGATCTGGTAACATCCGCTCTGTTCTATGGTTACAAGACACTTGCTGCTGCTGTCATTGAAGCAGATCTGGTTGACGCTCTGCGTGGAGTTGGTCCATTTACTGTTTTTGCTCCCACAGATGAGGCTTTCAGTTCAATTGGTATAACACCCTCCAATGTGAGCAGTGTTGAGGGTCTTGAGACTATTCTGCTGTACCACGTGGTAGCAGGACTGATAATGTCCGGTGACCTTACAACCGGTGAAGTTGAATCGCTCTCCGGAAAATATCTTTCAATAGATGCTTCTGCACTTACAGTTGATAATGCCGGAATAGTTTCTCCTTTTGATTTTAATGCAACAAACGGTGTAATACATACTTTGGACGAGGTTCTGCTGCCAGCAAAAAATATTGTTGAAACAGCACAGGGAACTCCTGAACTTTCATCTCTGGTCGAGATACTGGGACTCTATCCTGATCTTGTAACAGCGCTTTCAGACGAAACCGGAACATTTACAGTTTTTGCGCCCACCAATGCTGCGTTTGAAGCACTGCTTGGGGTTATTGGTCAGACTTCCGTAAGTGATATACCTGTTGAGGTATTAAGAGCAGTACTTGAATATCATGTTCTTGCATCAGAGGTTTATTCCACAAACCTGTCAGACGGCTTAAAGGCAGCTACAATAGGAGGTGAAGAGATTGAGGTTACCGCTGACGGATCTTCATTTCTTATCAGCGGAGCAGGAATAAACAGTGCAGATATTGTTACCAGCAATGGCGTTGTTCATGTGATGGATGCAGTTCTTGTTCCACCTACAGTAGCTATGTTTGTAAATACAATAGTGGAACCTGCATATTTCAATAAAAACTTTTCAACATTGATTGCTGCAGTAAAGGCAGCCAGTCCGTCAATCCTTGATCTGCTTTTAAGCAGCGGACCCAGTGGAAACGGTATGACCCTTTTTGCTCCCACAAATGACGCTTTTGCAGCTGCAGGAATAACATCACTGCCTGGTCAGACTACTCTGGATGCAGTACTGGCCTATCACCTGCTTGACGGAGTTGTGATGAGCAGCCAGCTTCCTGCTACTACCGCGGCAGCCCCTGTTACCATTACCTCTGCCGGAGGAGACTTCTATCTCTCCAATTCAGGCAGTGGGGTATATCTTAACGGTAGCACACAGGTAATTGCTACAGACATTGATCCTTCAGAAGGAGCAGGAACAGCAAACGGAGTTGTTCATGTAATTGACCGTACCCTTCTTCCTCCGGCTCAGGATATTGTTGATATTGCGATAGCCGGTGGCTTTAATCAACTCGCAGCAGCCCTTACCGAGGCCGGATTGGTTTCAACTTTAAAGGGAGAGGGACCGTTTACCGTATTTGCACCCACCGATGCAGCATTTGATGAGTTATACACCGCTTTGGATGTTGAAGGTCCCGGGGAAGTTGAACCGGCAACATTGCAGGCTGTATTGCTCTACCATGTTGTTAGCGCCAGGGTGTTTTCAACTGACCTTGAAGACGGACTTGAGCCTGTAACAGCCGGTGGTGAATCATTTACAATAAATGTTGGTGAATCTTCAGTCACTATAAGTGACGGGGCTAATTCAGACCCTGACGCTGTAGTAACAGATGTGAATATACTGGGAACAAACGGTGTAATCCACGTTATCAACAAAGTTATTCTGCCTCCTCCTGCCAAGTAATATAATCTTTAAGAGAGCTCTGGGGAATGAACCTCAGGGCTCTTTTATTGTTTAATAAATTGGATCTCTATTTTAAACGAATATTATATATTTACACACTTTAACACTGGTATGGTATGTCACATTATTCAATAAGGGATCTCGAGAAATTGTCAGGAATTAAATCCCACACCATAAGGATATGGGAGAAGCGATATAATCTTGTAGAGCCTGACCGCTCAAAGACAAACCGCCGACTCTACAGTGATTCCGATCTCAGAAAGCTGATTAATGTGGCTGTGCTGACAAGGAACGGGATAAAAATTTCACATATTGCCCGTCTGAGTCTGAAGGAACTTGATGACAAGGTAGCGGTTGTGCTTCGTGAGAATCAAAAGCATGACAACTATATTGACGGATTGGTTATGGCAATGGTTGAGCTGAATGAGGAGGCTCTTTCATCAGTTTTGCTGAGGGCAGTAATCCGTAATGGATTTGAAGAGACGTTTGAAAGCATTGTATTTCCTTTTCTTTCAAGAGTTGGGCTGATGTGGCAGACGGGTTCAGTTTCACCTTCGCAGGAACATTTTGTAGCAAATTTTCTGAGACAGAAAATTATCTCGGCTACCGATTCACTGGTAGTAAACAGGTCGGTGTCACAAAAGCGTGTCCTTCTGTTTCTTCCCGGCAATGAGCTTCATGAACTGGGTCTGCTGTACTATAATTACCTGATAAGGAAGCATGGCCACTCTTCCTTATACCTTGGACAGATGTTACCTGTTGAGGCACTCGCAGAGGCAGATATAGTATGGGATTCCGAATTATTCGTGACCGGAACAGTTTCCAGATTTACAGATGAGTCACCGGCTCTTTATGTTACGAGGATCTCTGAGATGTTTCCTCAAAAGAAAATTCTAGTTGCAGGACTCCTTGCCGGGGAAGCCGAAGCGATCAAGAGAGAAAATGTTTTTCCTCTCTTCAATTCAGCAGATCTATTAAGATATCTTGAATAGTGATTGACCTGAAGCGGCCTGGATGATACTCCGTGGCCGGCTATAATAATTATCATTTGTCAGTTCAGAGACTTAAATCATCAGGAAGAGATGTCTTTATCCTGATTCCGGAGCAAGGTGTTTAAGTCAGTTTCAACACCTCTGTCAGAAACTTATCTCAAGTGCTATCTCCCAGATGTTTTCAGTAATCCCGTTCAGGCTGTCATGCTGGTAATTAAAAAGAACCTTATTCCCGAAAAACCTGTATGTTATGCCTCCTATTAAAGAGCGGGATTGGAGTAAGGTAAGCTGGTGTGAATTAAATGAGTCATATCTTGAAAAGAGGGAGAGAGGGGTCTGCGGTACGGGAATCTCTGCAAAAAGTGAATAGCCGTCATTATTGTATGATGTGCCAGAGATATCTGTAAGGGAGCCGTCATAGCTTCCTGTGCCGCGGTAATACTGTGCTGTAAATCTTAACAGCCTGTGTTCCGAGGATAAGAAGAAGAGGTTCATAAGGTAATCTCCCTGGTTTTCCGGAAGGTTAGTTTTACCAACAGCCAGCGCCCATGATATCTGTATCCCGGGGGCGATGTCAGGCAGGGGTCTAAGGGTCAGCCTGCTTTCCACAACCTTATTATTATTTTGTTCAATGCTATGGTAACCACCTCCGTTAAACAACCCTATGGCATAACTGCCGTACCGTCCCCGGTATCCTGATGCCAGATAGTCTGTTTTATCCCCTGTCAGTACTCCTCCTATAAGTCCCTCAACCATAATTCCAAAGTCGGCAGAGGTTGAAATATCATAATGGTCAGTAAACATAGGTCCCTGAACACGGTATCCGTTGATTTTCTGTTCAAAATCCACCCATGGCCTGTGCACCAGTCCAAATTCTATGCTGCTGTTTCTGATCAGGCCTATCTCTTCGAGGTCAACTGCAAGGTAGAGGTATTTAAGCCTCATCTCCACGTTACCTGCATCATCGCCCTCCCTGTCAAGGGTAATATCCTGGGTATATCGAACCGAAAGCATATCATTCAGTCTCGTCTTCAGTGTGAAATATCCACGTTTAAGGTCAAATTTGCTTAACTCTGTAACATCGTTGTAGCTGAATCCAAGGAAATATTCCCCGGAGAGGGTTGTGTTCTGAATAATTGTGCTGGCGTTAACTCCGTCAGGTAATTGCTGAGCCCGCAGGCTGAAAGTCATCAACACAATTAAAATGATAGATAGAGCATGGGTTCTCATAAGAGTGGATTAACAAAACGGTTGAAATTTTCATCCGTAAAAATAATAATATTGTTAATAGAAGTAATCTCTGTTTTGGATTATGCTGCCATAACTGGTTTATTCGGGCGTGATTCTCGTCTGCGGATTGATAATTTTATATCTTTAGTCATTCAATAAGCAAAACATGAAGAATACATTTTTTCTGATACTGATTCTGGCTGTTTCATCCTGTAATGGAGGCAGGGTAGATGAAAACCGGAATTTGAGTACACCTGAGGTCGATATACAGCACAGGCTTACCGTTGATGAGGCTAACCGCCTTGCTGAGTTACCACTTAAATGTATCGGAACAGAGTACCCCAATAAACTGAATCAGACTCTAAATAACCCGTCGGAGGCAGGCGAACCATCAGAGTTGCATCCTGCATTTTATGGTTGTTTTGACTGGCATTCATCTGTTCACGGACACTGGATGCTTATCAGACTGTTAAAGGAGTTTCCAGACCTCGAAAAGGAGGATCTTATACGGACACGACTCGCAGATAATATCAGCACGGAGAATATCCTGAAAGAGGTGGAGTATTTTCAGAGGGAGAGTGAAAAAAGTTTTGAGCGTACCTATGGGTGGGCCTGGCTGCTTAAACTATCCCAGGAGCTTGCCGACTGGGATGATCCGTTGGCCGCCAGACTGTCTGAATCGCTTCAGCCATTGACAGATATAATAGTAGAACGGTATATGGATTTTCTTCCGAAGCTACTTTATCCTGTCAGGGTTGGAGAGCATCCCAACACCGCGTTTGGTCTTGCTTTTGCCTGGGATTATGCGTTAGCTGCAGGTGACACCACTTTCAGCAGTTTAATTAAAAACTATTCGATACAATATTTTGGAGAAGATAACGGCTGTCCTTACACCTGGGAGCCGGGAGGTTATGATTTTCTCTCCCCGTGCCTGGAAGAGGCTGATCTTATGAGGAGGATTCTGCCTCCTGATGAGTTTACCGTATGGCTAAAAAATTTTATGCCTGACCTGTTTGATCCCGCTTTTTACCTTGAGCCTGCAAGGGTTACTGACCGCACAGACGGGAAGCTGGTTCACCTTGACGGTCTCAACTTCAGCAGGGCATGGTGCCTTTATGGCCTTGCTTCACAGGATGATGATCTTGCTCATCTGGCAGAGGTGGCTGATAATCATCTTGCCTTTTCGCTGGAATCCGTTGTTGACGGATCATATGCGGGTGAGCACTGGCTTGCTTCTTTTGCAGTTTATGCCCTGAGTCAGGCACAATAACGGAATATGTATACAGGGTTAGCTCACAGACCTATAAGAAGGTCAATGGAAAAAATATAGAATGCATTAAGGATTCCTTCACCGATAAGTACTCCAAGGACACATTTCCAGTAGGGTATACTGAGGGTGCTTGCTACATATATTATCAAATCGGTGGGTACAATCGGGAAAAAGCTCCAGCCGGCAATTATGGGGAGAACTTTTTTTTTCAGTGCTTCTCTTACTTTTATTGTCTTTTCCGGGAACCGGGATTCAATCCATTTGTTAAGTCTCAGATATTGAGTGAAATAATACACTATAGTAGAAGAGGTGATAATACCGATCAGATTTAATATATAAGCCTCTCCGGGAGAGAAAAGGATTACACCGGCAATTGCAAATGGTGTTGAAGGAATAAAAAGCAGGCCAATAAGTGAAAGTATGATCAAATAGATCGTTATCACCATCAGTCTGTTATCATTTACAAAGCTTTTCAGGAAGGTTATGTCAAACAACTCTCTCTTGAAAATATAGAGGATAAGAATGAGGATAGTAATTAAAATCCAGGAGTAAAGTGTTTTGGTTCGGATTCTGATCTTTTCGTGCATAATCTGATAATAATAATAAACAAACCATTTACTGGTTCCGTTATTTACCTTCCGGCCTTAAACCGGCAGTTACCTGCACGTTCAGATCAGCGTACTGTTATTTTTAATATACCTTCCCAAATATAATAAAAAATATCTAATACATATACCTGTGGCATTCTGCGCAGGAGAACTCTTTCCACGCTTCGCCGATATCGTTGGGATGAATAAACTCAAGAGATTCGTTGGCAAGGGCAACGCTCTCTGTTTCCGGACCGCCCTGCAGAATTATCGTATGGCAGATATTGCAATCTCGTGATATCCTGTTATCAGCATTATCGGCATGTGTTCCGTTGTGGCACCTGAAGCAGCCCTGGAACTCGAAATGCCCGATATGGTTAGGATATGCATCCCAGCTGGCTTTCATTTCCGGAAAGATATTTTCGGAATACCCCTTCTGCAATGCCTTTATGGCAGCTTTTACCTCGTTTTTCTGATCGTCAGTCAGTTCAGGATAATTTTCTGCATAGAATCCTGCAATACCGGCTTCAATTGCATGGTCTGCTGAATCTGAGGTGGAATATTGCTGATTGAGTATCTCCATGGCTACTCTTTTGATTTCAGGAAGGCTGGCCGGGACACTACCGGATGCAATCATCAGATCGGTGAATGCCCTGGGCGAAAGATACTGGTGTGATGGGCGGTTATGACAATCGATGCAATCCATTACCCTGATTTCAGCCTCAGCAATAACGGAATCTTCAACAAAACTGTTTATGTCTTTGTATATTACCGTATCACCTTCAGCCAGGTTAATAGCCCTTACCCAGGGTATGGATTCGCGTTTCTCATCATCTGAGATATATTCAATTCTAATATCAGGATTGATATGCCAGTGAATACCTTCAGTAAGTCCCATGGAACTGTATTCAGGTCCGGTCTTCATTTTCAGGTGAATATTCCATTCACTGTTTGCTTCGTCAGTGAGAAAGTGTTTTTCTGTATGTATTCTGTAGGAGTAGAACTTGTTTGGCCAGTGGCATCTTTCACAGGTTTCACGTGCAGGCCGGAGGTTATGAACAGGAGTGGGTATTGGCCTGGGATAGATATCGGTTACAACAGCATACACCTGGTAAAGCCCTGATAATTTTGATTTTACAAACCAGTCGGCACCTTCTCCAACATGGCATTCAACACATGCCACACGGGCATGTGACGAGTTCTGGTAGGTAACATATTCCGGCTCCATAACCCGGTGACATAGGAGACCGCAGAATTCTGTGGATTCAGTATAGTGAAATGCCTCATAGCTTCCGATACCGGTCAAAAATAGAAAAACTACTGATCCTGCAGCGAAAAGGAGTATTGCATTCCTGTGTTTATGATTATTCAGATCAATCACCATCCGTCTGGTAAAATCACTCTCGTCAGCTCCTTTTTTTATCTGCCTTTTTCGTCTGATCACTCCTACCGGTATCAGCAGCAGTCCGATTACCAGGAAAATGGGAAGAATAATAAAAATAAAGAGTCCGACATATGAACTTGCTGATCCGAAAAGAGACATGGCAGCAAGCAGGGCTCCCATTAGCAGCAGTGTGACAATTGCCATCAGGGCACCGGCTATTGAGATCGGGTTGTAGAAGGATTCAGGTAGTTTCATTACGCTTTGGTTTTTGTTCAGATTGTAAGGTACAAAAATATGCCTCTCTTTTTCCAAAATTGATAAGTACCAGGCCTGACAGCGGGACTGGTGATACAGTAATTCTTATCAGGTGCCATACTGATGCTGCCAGATAAGTATTCGGGAAATTCCTGAATATATATCATCTTTTTCTGAATGGTTCTGTCATTATATGCAGGAGTCGTGCATAACTCTCAGGTGTTCCGTCACTGCCGGCAGCAGATGGCCAGTTGCCATACATAGGATTTGGAAGAACAATGTATGTTGTCCCAAAACTGCTTCGATCTTCCATTGCTCTTTTCAACCTTTCATCACCTTTTTCCTTGTCACTGTAGAAATCACCAATGTTATCACCGGCATATAGTATAATATTAAATCCCCCAGATTCAATAAATTTTCTCCTTGCCTCCTTATTTGAAGGGTCAGGGTTTGTTGCTGTAGCTTTTTTTCTAAGGAGAAGGGAATTGCTGGAGACCTGGGGGAATCCCTTTTCAACAAGGTTTTTAAATGTGGGTTCATAGAGGGGATCCTCATGCCGGTTTGATACGTAGAATATACTGAAGCCCAGAGAGTCGGCAAGGTTTAAAAAGCTGACAGCCCCGGGAATTGCTTCTGCCACCGCCAGACTGCACCATTCATTCCATCCGGCAGGGTAGGGATCGCCGGTTAGGATAGTCAGGGCCTGATGAGGAGAGTTATCAAGAAGAGTCTCATCAATATCTACAACAACAGCAAGGGAATCTGTTGATTCTGTGCCGTTCGTAATATCCAGAATGCGTTCTGATGCTATATTGAACGCCTGCCAGGCGAGTGCCCTGTATTCAGCAGAATAGTGATTATATAGTGTTGACAGAACAGCCTCTTCATTTCCTATAATTACAGGCACATCTGCAGGGTTATTCCCTGATTTTTGATTACATGCAGTAAGCAGGATCACTGATGTTAGGATAAAGACAGCAATGACTCTGAAACTGTTTCTTCCGTTCTCTTTTTTCATACTGTTGATCCGGTTTCGTGGTTTATTTAAAGCAGGGTTTACTGATATACAATCAGGGTTTGATAATTATTTTACCCCGTGTCATCTGTTTCCTGTACTCTGTAACAGCCTTATTGATATCTGAAAGAGGCATGGAGGCTGATACTTCCGTTGCCAGTTCAGAGGAGATCATCCTTTTGACCTTTGAGATATCAGAAAGGGTTGAGGTTAAACTTTGTGATGCAAGCCATGTTGCAAGGTAGAACCCGCCTGCAGATTTATTTTGCTGCAACAACTCCTTAGGGTCGATTGATATATTGTCACCTGAGAGTGATGCGTAAGAAATAAATCTGGTTCCGGGTGGTGCTTTTGAGATAAGGGTGCCTGCAAGGGATCCACCCACCGCATCCAGGATAATGTCTGCTTCAAGCCTTTCAGCCAGGGAGGCAAACTTTTCCTCAAAACCGGGTGATGAGCTTACAAGAATATATTCTGCCCCGGCTTCCTCAAGCGTGGCAACCTGATTTGTACGCCTTACAATATTTATCAGGGGAAGTTTTTCTCTCTTTAGCAACCTGATCAGCATCTTTCCCAGTGCGCTTGCAGCAGCAGTGTTGACAGCTGCCCTGTACCGGCCTCCCTTAAGTATTCTTAGAAAAGCAACAACTGTCATCGGATTAACGATAAGGGAGGCTCCCTCCTCGAAGGTTGTTTCTGTTGGAAGAGGGATAGTTTTAGCTGCGCTGGTAACCATGTAACCGGCCCATGTACCTCCTCCACCGGGTGAAGATGTGCAGGCAACCCTACGTCCCATCCTGAGTCTTGCAAGCAATCCGCCACCATGGCCAACAACCGTTCCACTTCCTTCTATTCCTGGAATAAACGGGTACCGGGGTTTAACCGCGTAACCCCCTGTGAGCATGCTCAGGTCAGAGGGATTCAGCGCTGCAGCTTCCATCTTTACCAGAACCTCACCTTTACCCGGAACAGGAACCGGCATGTTCCTGACTACAAGTGGAGCCATAGGTTCCTCCATTATTGCTGCAACCATATTTCCGGTAACCATTTCCATAATCAACTGTTTTGAATGATTAAATCCATCCTTCAGCGGGCGGTTTCTCTGATGTGGCAGCGATCCTGAACCAGATACGGGTAATCCTGTTATCTTTAATTTCCAGTATTTTATACTCAATATTTGCATAAAGATTGTCAAGCCTGTAACTTTTTCCTGTTTCTATACCTGTTTCCATGGGATTTGACAGGGGGATATACTCAGTTATAAACAGATCTGACTTTGCTGTTTTACCAGTAATCCAGAGAGTCTCTTTTTCAGGTTAATAGTAGATATCTGCATCATATTATTAATATTTTTGTTTTCCTGCTGCCGTTGCACTGTAAATTTAATAATCATTAATGAAACGCTGTTCACTAATTGAAACGAGGTTCAATTTAGTTACAATCATGGAATATTATCAAATCATTTTGCAAAAATGGATTTAATTCAATTAATTATCTTATATTTGCTTCGATTTAAAAGTTTGTGTATGACGTTTTAAGATGATTTTTTTCACTTCGATTCAGACCTCCTTTTTAAATCCCGGAATATCAATATAACACGATAGCGGTTTTAAACATTAAACTGTCTGCCTTGTTTGAGAATTCCGTAAGTTATTTTTTTTATTAATTTAATTTTTTTTACCGTGAACATTTATGTTGGAAATCTGGCATACGGTGTCAGAGAGAATGACCTTAAAGAACTCTTTGAAGAGTATGGTGAAGCATCATCAGTTAGAATTATTAAAGACAAAATGACCGGAAAGAGTAAAGGTTTCGGTTTTGTCGAGATGGAAAATGAGTCAGAAGCGCGTGAGGCCATTTCAAACCTGAACGAAACAGACGTACAGGGGAGGAAATTGGTTGTGAACGAAGCAAGACCCAGAGAGTAATTTTTTAAATACCAGAGTATGAAAAAAGGAACTGTAAAATGGTACGACGAAGTCAAGGGATTTGGCTTTATTCAGACCGATAGTGGGGACGTCTTTGTACACAGGACAGGACTCTCTGATTCACTTCAGAGGCTTCAGGAAGGCCAGGAAGTACAATTTGAAACCCGTCAGGGCGACAAAGGAATTGTGGCTTTTAACGTTATTGCTAGCTAATAAAAGTATAGCATATATTTATGGGAGAAATCCCCTGCTTCGGCAGGGGATTTCTGTTTTATTGAAGATCTGATGCTGCAACCTCATCGAGGTACCATATAATTTTACCGTTTTCCGGGTATATATAGGCAGCCGGATAGTCATCCGCATCTTCATTATCATCAAGTATGGCAGCTGCAACAGCTGCTTTTTCCATTCCGGTTATCATAAAGGCAATAAAAGCGGCATTATTAATGACTCTCCCTGTTAGTGTAATTCTTTTCTGACCGGTAGCAGGGTGAATAGTTGAAACGCAGATACGGTCCGATTCAATAAGGTCAAGTCTGTCATCAAATATTGATGCCGTATGCCCGTCTGATCCCATACCAAGAATTACCAGATCAAATCTGGGAAGTTTATCAGCTATTGGTACGGTCTCTATTATCTCTTCCGAGTATCTGACTGATTCAGATTTGGAATCTTCTCCCCCGTTAATGGGATGAATATTTTTTTGCGGAATGGGAACATACCGGAGCAGGTGTTCCTTTGTGAACCCATAGTTGCTGTCGGGGTGATCCGGTGCCACGCACCTCTCATCACTCCAGTATATATGCACAAATTCCCAGGGAATATCTTCTGCATAAATTTCCGCAAGTACGTTATAGAGTCTTTTCGGGGTTGTTCCGCCTGAGAGGGCTATATTGAAGATTTTGCCCTGTTCTTTTGCCCCGATTGCCAGCGAGGCTATTTCAGAGGCCAGCACTTCGGCAATATGCTGAGCCGTCGGATAAATTTTTATTTCACTATCCGGCATTTGAAAATGTATTGAGTAAATAAATCATGATGAATTTTCTAACCGGGGGATAATTATCCGGTTATTATATCATTAATCAATGTCAAAGTCATCATCTTCTATATTATCAGCAATATAGTCAAGATCAGAATATTTATCTTCATACTCTTCCCGACTCTCATCCTTCAGATTTCCTTTATCATCATAATCTTCATCTTCATCTATAATCTGTTTGGCCTCCTTGAGAGTCATCCTGACCAGATAATATTTGTCATCGGTTTCAAAGGGCAGGGCACTTACCAGTTTACCCTCCTTATTGGTAAAGCTGATCAGGTACTGGCTGAATCCATTGGGGTAGACCAGCTTGATCTGTTCCTGTATCTGATCATCAAGTTTTTCATAATCCTTTATTACCCTTATTTTTTCTTCGCTCATTCTATTTTCAGTATATTTCTAATTAAAACAGTCAATGTTGCCGTTATTCCTTTGTTGCCGGTATCCCTTTTTACCCCGACTATGCCGTTAATATACGGCATGGTATAATGATACAAAAATAAGCAGGTTTTGATATTTCAAAAGGAATATGGGAAAAAATAAGCGTTATGATACCTTTTTTTAGTTTTATCCTCCTTAATTGTTTCATGTTGTGGCGAAACCGGTATTATAATGGAGGATAGCATAAAATGAACTATATTTGCAGTGATATATTTTAAACCAGATGAAAATATGATATATTAAGTTGGTATACAGGGTATTAAATTTATAAATCAAGGGATAATGAACAGGGATAAACTGATTTTTGATCTGATTGAGCAGGAGAGGCAGCGTCAGATAAATGGAATTGAGCTGATAGCTTCTGAAAATTTTGTAAGTCCGCAGGTAATGGAGGCAATGGGCTCAGTTATGACCAATAAGTATGCTGAAGGGTATCCTGGTAAGCGTTACTACGGGGGATGTGAGATTGTTGATCAGAGTGAACAGATAGCTATTGACAGGTTAAAGGAGCTTTACGGTGCTGAATATGCCAATGTACAGCCCCATTCAGGAGCTCAGGCAAATATGGCGGTTTTTCTTTCAGTGCTTAAGCCAGGGGATACATTTATGGGGCTTGACCTGTCGCATGGTGGTCATCTTTCACATGGATCTCCTGTCAACTCTTCAGGTATACTCTACAGGCCTGTTTCATATGGTGTAAAAGAGGATACTGGACTGGTTGATTATGATATGATGGAGGAGGTGGCACTCCGCGAGAAACCCAAAATGATTATTGGGGGTGCTTCTGCCTATTCAAGGGAGTGGGATTACCGCAGAATGCGTGAGATTGCTGATTCCATAGGAGCTATTCTGATGGTGGATATGGCTCACCCTGCAGGACTAATTGCAGCCGGCCTCCTTGATAATCCGCTGAAGCATGCTCATATAGTTACTTCGACCACACATAAAACACTGCGCGGACCCCGTGGTGGTGTTATTTTGATTGGGAAAGATTTTGAAAATCCGTGGGGCATTACCACCAATAAGGGAGAGGTCAGGATGATGTCAGCGTTAATTAATTCGGCAGTGTTTCCCGGTATACAGGGGGGGCCGCTTGAGCATGTTATAGCATCCAAGGCAATAGCATTTGGTGAGGCTTTGACACCTGAGTTTAAGAGATATCAGGCACGGGTAAAGAAGAACGCAGATAAAATGGCCAGAGCATTTATTGCAATGGGATACAAGGTTATTTCTGATGGAACAGATAATCACTCGATGCTGATAGACCTGCGGACAAAGTACCCTGATATTACTGGAAAGCAGGTTGAAAACAGCCTTGTTAAAGCACACATTACCGTTAATAAGAATATGGTGCCTTTTGATTCAAGATCACCCTTCCAGACCAGCGGGCTGAGGGTAGGAACTCCTGCAATTACGACACGCGGACTTAATGAGGATACAATGGAACCTATTGTTTTACTTATCGATGAGGTGATCTCAAATATTGAAAATGAGAAGGTTATTGCAACAGTTGGCAATAAGGTACATGATATGATGAAGGATTATCCACTTTTCAGATTATAGCAGCAGGACAGGCGTTGAGGAAAATTAAATATTATTGGTTAAGTAGCAGTTTAATAAGATGGCCGGACGAAAGCTGATATTTGTTGTTGATGATGACCCGTTTATCTCTCAGCTGATAGTTAAACGATTTAACTCGGAGATTTTCCTTGTTGAATCATATGAGTATGGAGAGGATTGTATTGAGGCCCTGGAAAAGGATCCCGACCTGATAATTCTGGATTATTACTTTTTTAAGTCCGGAGAAAAAGTTCTTAACGGGATGGAAATTTTTGAGCATATACGATCTCAGAAACCCGAAATTCCGGTTATTATGCTATCAGGGCAGGACAGGGGAGATGTTGTTCTTGAACTTGCCAGGAAGGGGATACAGGATTATGTGATTAAGGATAATTCACTGGTTTCCAATCTTGAGACTGCAATCACTGATATAACCGGAATAGAGCTCTGATCATATGGAGTGGTACATCTACCCTGCAATAGTGGCAGTCGGGCTGGTTACCGGTTTTATAAATACGCTCGCAGGGAGTGGTTCCCTTCTGACACTTCCTTTCTTAATGTTTCTCGGACTTCCGGCAAATGTAGCTAACGGAACAAACAGGGTGGGTGTTCTTATGCAGAGCATTGTTGGGGCTTTCTCATTCAGAAAACAGAAGGTATTCAACTTCAGTGAAGGTACAGTGTTGCTGCTTCCGGCTACAGCAGGGGCGCTGCTGGGAGCTATTATTGCCGTGGATTTGAACGAAGAACTCATGGAGACCATAATAGGCGGTCTTCTTATATTTATGTTTTTCGTCATACTCGTTAAACCGGAAAAATGGATAAGGGAGCATGCGGACAAGATTAATAGCAAGCCAACCTTCTGGAATATTGTAATCTCCTTTCTGATTGGTATATACGGAGGATTTATTCAGGCGGGGGTGGGGTTCTTTCTTCTGGCATGGCTGGTGCTGGGGGTAGGTGCTGATCTGGTAAAGGCAAATGCCCTTAAGGTTTTTATTGTTATGGGTTTTACGCTGGTGGCATTAGTGGTATTTTTTGTAAATCGCCAGGTTGATCTTAAAATAGGCCTTATTCTTGCAGCCGGGAATATGGGTGGCGCATGGATTGCCGCAAAAAGTGCCGTTAAGAGGGGAGCCGTTTTTGTAAGGTGGATTCTGCTGATTACCGTGTTTCTGGCCGGACTAAAGCTTTTTGGACTATTCGATTTTCTTTTTGGGTAACAGGAGCGTTACACTGTAATATCCGGGTCAACCGTGGGGTTTTGTCTCCGCCCTGGCTTTACCTGAGGTTAAAATGGTATGTGATTATTCCTTCCCGGTATCTGGCAGTTACTCTGTATTATTCAGTCACAGAGATTTAATCTTTTTCTGCCGGAGGTTAAAATTATTGATGATTGTGTATGGACGGGGAAGGGGAACTCCTAAGGAATATTAGTTATCAGATAATTACCCTGGCTTTACTTGAGGGTAAAATGGTATGTGATTGTGCCTATCTGGGTTACCGGGGCATCAGGTTTTGCATCAAATTTGGCTTCAAGGGCAGCATCCTTTGCAACCCTCAGGAAATACTCATTAAGTGTATTTGAACCTTTTACTCCCGGAATTGCCTGGGTAACTTTTCCATTTCTGTCAACAGAAACCTGAACCACCACTATACCCTCTTCCTGAATATCATAGGTTGGTGAAGGTAATTTTGAAGGTGTACGACCAGCCAGATTAAAAGAGACTCCACGCGTTCCTGTTCCGGAGCCAACTCCGTACAGAACAGAATTTACTGACCCGGAGTCCCTGCCCTGGTTTCCTGTTCCTCCGGCAATGCCCTGGCTGGTGCCTGTAGCGGCAGCATTATCCAGCGCCGTTCTTGTCCGGTTTATAATTGCCTGTCGCCTCGCTTCCAGTTCTGCAGCTTCCCGTGCTTCGGCCTCCCTTTTCAAACGTTCTGCCTCCTCGGCTTCTTTTCGTAACCTATCTGCTTCACGCTGCTCTTCAATTCTTTTCTGCTCTTCGAGGGCCTTCTGTTTTTTAATTTCAGCATCAGGATCTACAACTTCTCTCTTCTTTTCAACAACCGGAGCCTCTTCAAAATCTTGGGTAAGAATCTGCTCCTCTGCGGTAACCGGTTGCTGTTCTTCTGCAGCGGCAACAGCAGCTGCATTATCAGGGATCCCCGGATCAGGATCGCCTGATGATGGTGATGACGAAGATGCAGAAGGTTCAAACAGACCAGATCCGGTGTCGCCATCGCCAAAATTAACCAGAATACCCTCCTCCTCAGGTAGGGGTAGAGGAGTTTGCAGTCCGGTCAGAATAAGCAGGGCAAAAAGGGCCACATGGAATATCAGTGTGCCTATTATTCCTTTATTCCTCTCCTTTGGAAAGTTATAGAGTCCGCTATTTTGGATTTGTGGCAAGTATCAGTTTGTATTGGTTATCCTTTGCTATATTCATTACCTTGACTACATGCTCAATAGGAACAGTTCGGTCTGCATGCAGTGAAATATATGTCTCTTCGCTATTACCAATCTTCTCCCTTAATGCAGCCTCCAGGTTATTAAAGTCAATTTGCTGATCTTCAATGAAATAATTAAGATCGCGTGTGATTGAAACGGTTGTAAGTGGTTTGGCAGCAGTCTGGCTTGAACCCTGGGGCAGCAGCAACTTAAGTGCGGTAGGATGGATCAGGGTACTTGTGATCATAAAGAATATCAGCAGCAGGAAGACTATATCAGACATCCCTGCCATGCTGAAGCTCACATTAATCTTATTTCTGGATTGAATGGCCATTTTATACTATTTTGCCGGTTCGTTAAGAATATCCATAAACTCTGTCGCGGTTGCTTCAAGTCTGAAAATCACCTTCTCAACCTTTGCAACAAGTATATTATACGCAAAATATGCCAGAATTCCAACTATAAGTCCGGCCACGGTTGTTACCATGGCAGTATATATACCGTTGCTCAGCAGTGATACATCAATGTTGTTGCCTGCATTTGACATATCATAGAATGCCTTAATCATACCAATAACCGTACCAAGGAAACCGATCATGGGAGCTGCTCCTGCTATGGTGGCAAGGGTGGGGAGGCCTCTTTCAAGCTTATAGACTTCCAGCTTACCTACGTTTTCAATTGCCGTGTTTACATCATTCTGGGGCCGGCCTATTCTACTGATACCCTTCTCAACCATTCGTGCGGCCGGACTGATACTCGAGCGACAGAGTGATATTGCAGCATCAATCTTGCTGTCATAGATATAGTCCTTTATCCTGTTCATAAAATTCATATCCTCCCGGCCTGCTTTGGCTATAACATAAAACCGTTCAAAAAATATATAAATGGCAATAATTGAAAGTAAGATAATTGGAACCATTACCCAGCCACCCTTAAGCACCAGTTCTCCAAATGAAAGGGTGATCTCACCGGGTTCTTCCAGAAGCAGGTCTGTCTCCTGCATGGTCATCATTAAAAGCTTCATCATAAGTAATTTAACATATTAGTATTTCAGATCTGTCAAACCTCTATCAATTCCTGATAGAGTCTCTAATAATCAATTATTTGACTGGCCCGAAGTTATAAAAAAAACGGAATATAACCTTTTCTATTATATGCCGTTTAATTTTTATTTAGGCTCCTCCTCGAGCTTCATAGTTCCAGACCGGTTCTGAAAAAGTCTGAGAACCTGTTAAAATTGTGACGGAAAAACAGGCCGAAACCCTGTGTATAGGGAGCTGTTTCATACAGAATATTATCATTGGATCTGTTGAAGACCTTAAATCTTAGTTTCTCGGTGAGCTTAACCTCGATATCAAAATCCCCGGTGATATTATTGGTACTGGATGTTGTCTCTTCACCTCCAACATCGAAGTTGCCGTTGATAATTACCCTGTCATTGAGCAATTGGGTTGAGAGAGCAACCTCCACCTCCTGGCTGCTGATTTCATTGCCCGGCCTGTAGTTAAACCCGATGTCAAAATCACTTGAAATCTGGGATAGCCAGTTGCTCAGTTGATTTGATAACATCTCAGTTGTGGTTACCCCCATAGCTGACGCTCCCGCGCTTTGGGTATTGATAGATGATGCGTACCCCGTAGACGGGTAAAAGCTATTCATTACCATGAGGTAGAGGAATTGCCTGCTCATCTCTTCATCACTGTTTATGGCATTCCGGAGATAGGTTCGGGTCTGTTCATCAGCAGTCGGGAGCTGGATGTCAAATCCTATAACCGGATTTATCAGCTTTCCTGACATATTAAGATGGCAATCAACAGGGATTCTTTGCCTGAAGGCTTCGTCCTGCAGCAGTTCATAAAGGGATGTCCGTAGTTTGTAAATAGCATTAATACTAAGCTCGGCATCACTGATATCCCCATTCCATGATATGACTCCTCCCTCTTCAACAATAAATCTCTTGTTGAATATGTTACCCAGCGTAAAGAGATAATCGCCTTCCGAAATAACATAGTCGCCGTAAATAGAAAACTCTCCTGCTCTGCTCAGTGACATGTTCAGATTTCCCGTACCTCTGCCCCTCATAATATCACCCACACTTGAATCAAAGACCAGTTGAACCTCTGCATCCGGTGTTACTGTGAGGTCAAAATTCAGTTCAATGGATCCCTTGACTTCTTCAGGAATTAAAGACACTGAAATCTCCTTTTTATCGCTTTTAACAGTATCAGATGACTGAAAAGTGAAGAATGAGTAGTCGCCAGAACCTGCATCAGCATTAAGAGGTATGAACAACCGGGTGTTCCTTCCCGTACGGGCCGAAATATCAAACCGGAGACTATTTGCAGGTCCGGTGATTGATATAACACCAGAGGCAAAGGCTGTTCCGTAGAAGAGTGAGTTGTCAGCTTGTCGGGTATCAAGAGCCAGAATATTCTCAGCATTGATTCTGAGATTAATTCCAAAGTCCTGGAATCCTGTGTGTGTAACGATCCCGTTAAGCAGGGCAGTATTATCCCGGTTGTCTCTTACGGTAATATCCCTGAATACCAATCCTGCCGGCTCCAGAAAAATTGTGTCAGAAAAAATGAATTCACTCTGCAGGTAATCAATTGTAATTGAAGCATCAGACGCAAACACGGAGCCAGTTACCATCAGGTTTTTGGGTGATCCTGAGACGGTGACGTTACCTGTTCCGTAACCTGATACATCCGAGGCAAAGGAATGCAGTACGAGATTGAGAATGTCAAGCGGGAAGCGATCAACTCCTACTGAGAGATTAAGGGCACTGTTATCCGGAATATAGTTGCCGTCTATTCTGAATGTCTCATCGCCATCAAGATTATTGAACATTGAGATTTCTGCTGACTTTTTCAGCGTGTCCCATTTGCTGAGGAGAGTCACATCTCCGTGGATATGATCATTTGTTTTGAAGTTATCTATCAGGATATCACTTTCAAACAGAAGAGTGGTGAAAATATCCCTTACTAGTATATTGCCGTTAATGACCCCTTCAATAGTGAACTCTTTTATAGTGTCATCATCAGGGTTCTTTTTTGATATGCTGTTAAGGATATCCAGGTTTAGGTTTTGGAATGATATTGCAAGTGTATCATTTCCTTCTGGAGAAGTTCTTCCGTTGATATTGAAATAATCATTGCCATGACTTACGAGGAAGTTATCAACAGTAACTGATTTTGGTGAAGTCTGTATAACCGAGGGATGAATTATCCACTCCTGATCACGGATAATAACAGTGGATTCAGAAAAGCTGAGGTTAAGCAGGTTTTCATCAGATTTTGTTGCTTCAATATTCCCCGTTGCCGTTATATTTCCGGTATTCCTGATATTACCGGGATTATCCCAGTTTGCGGATAGGGTGAATTTGTCTGGTTCACTGCTTACTTTGAATTCAATATTATTGAGGTCAATCCTGTTAAGAAGGTTAAGATTACTGCTTTTAACCTCTGAAACCATCTCAGATCCATTAATGACCCCGTTCATATTAAAATCTGCAAGAGTATTCCCTGCCACGACAAAATAGTCTCCTGCTGCATGGAGGGTGATAAGGGAATCGGGATGAATTCTTCCGCTAATAACGGTTTCCGGTGCAATTCTGATGCCTGTTTCAAAGAAACTGTTTATCTGGTCACTCTCCCTGAATGTAATGGCATAAGTGAAGTCATTGCTGCCGACTTCCTTCAGGTCCTCTTCACTTTCAAAGAGGGTAGGAGCCAGTCGGGCCATCACTCCCTTCATATCATCAGCAACCGACCTTAAATTATATTTTCCCGCAATATCAGCATTTGCAAAATCAGATCTGAACTTTATTCTGTATATATCATTATCCTCTCCTGCAACTATGCTGGCATCATAAAGGTCGAACCTCTTTCCGTTTCTTTTCAGACTTGAATTGAGTACTCTTATGTCGCCTTCCAGATTATCAATATTATCGCCTGAAAATGTTGCTGTCATAAGTACTGAAAGGTCAGAGCTTTCTGAATCAGGATCCAGGTTAAGTTTGTGCAGATCTGCATGTTTAAGATTCAGCGAAAAATCCACTTCCGGGGTTTCCCCACTAAAATTGAATCTTCCCAGAAGATCCATGGCAAGATCATCAGATTCGGTAATCACCGATCCATCCCATATGTTTTCGGTAAAGCTTCCATTAATGTCAATATCCCTGTAGAGAAAGTCATTGAATTCAATGGAATCAATGGTTCCTTCAATCTCTCCGGCGAAATGGCTGAACGATTCTAAAGAGCCCTTAATAATAGCTGACATAGTTAGCCTGCCCAGCAGGTCAGGTCGACCCGTTATCATTCCGATATCAAGGCCTTCCGACCTCACGGAACCGCTGAAGACAAACTTTTGCATTTTGTCCGGCTCAAGCAACAGGTCCGTATAGATATTGCCTATCCCGGTTCGGAATGTACCGTAGGTTACGAAATCAGTAATGAATCCGTTGAAATTTCCTTCGAAGGATATCATCCCTGCTTCCATCAGCTGTTGAGGTACGTCGATGGGTTTGTCACCTGTCAGGGGTAATTTCTCCAGCTCGGTGGTTGTTGTTACCAACTCTTCGATATCGGTAAAGATATAGGTGTTTTTGATATCCGGAAGTCCTGATATATTGAAATCAAAAAGTATCCTTGTGGTGTCCAGGTATCTGATATCAATCCCTTTTCCCCTTAGTTCACTTACCGGGCCATTGATATCTCCTGAAATGTAAATATTATGGTTTTGGTCTTCAGGAAGATTAACAAAAAGCTTAAGGTCAGCCAGACCAATCCAGGAATTTTCAATATTAAGAGTGAAATCGGCATCAGTAAAAAAACTGAAGGTAGAATCCATACGGGGAAAATATACTCCCAGAAGTTCCGAACTGACATAAGAAGCAGAGGTTCTTATAAGCGGATTAACCAGGTAGATATGATTCTCAGATATTGAAATTCCCGCTGAAAGGGAAAGCATGTCGGGCAGCCTGTTGCTGCGGAATGAGAGATCGGTTATGTTCAGGTCAATTTTATCTCTTCTCTTTCTTAAATCATCGGCAGTAAGGTAGATGCCTTCAATCATTAAACTGTCAAACGGTGCTTTTGCTGTCTCATTTCCAATGAAACTTATCCGGCCGTTAGTTAATTTTATCTGGTTAACAGACAGGAAAATCTTGCTTTTTGACGTATCCTCAGGCGCAAGCATAGATAAATAATGCATGGCATTAAGGTTTCCGGCGGAGTCGGTCCGAAGCCCTATTACAGGGTTATCAGCAATAATGCGGCCCAGTCTCAGACTTCTGTCCCGGTTTGATATTCCCCGTAAACCTACGGTAATTTCTGAGCTGTATAGCAGTGTGTCTCCTGACAGGTCAAAAATCAAAACGTTTTGAACATTTATCCTGTTGAAGAATGTGATTTTAATATCGTCGAACGATATTTCACTGCCTGTTCTCTCATTTATCTTTGTTGCAATGTATTTGGCCAGAGGTGTCTGTATGGCAGGAGATCTCAGCAAAAGAAACAGAGCAACAAGGATTACCGAAAGGATAATCAGAAATCTGATAGTAAATCTTGATATTTTCTTAATTTTGCCCATTAATAAGGGGTATTCAAACGGCATTCCAAAAATAGGGAATAAAAACTAATAAAAGTATAAATGTCAGTTACCATTCTAGCGATAGAATCATCATGTGACGATACTTCGGCTGCGGTAGTCAGAGATGGCTTTCTGCTGTCTAACCTAATCGCGAATCAGGATGTTCACCGTCAGTATGGAGGCGTTGTCCCGGAGCTGGCATCAAGAGCTCACCAGGCAAATATTGTGCCGGTTGTGGACACAGCAATAAAGCAGGCAGGTGTAAAATCTGATGAGATTGATGCAGTAGCGTTCACACGTGGTCCCGGACTTCTTGGATCCCTGCTTGTAGGGGCCTCTTTCGCCAAGGGATTTGCAGTAGCCAGAAAATTACCTCTTATTGAGGTTAACCATCTGCATGCTCATGTAATGGCTCACTGGATAAGTGAGCACGGAGCAGAAAACCGCCTTCCACGGTTTCCTTTTCTCTGTCTGCTCGTTTCGGGCGGACATACTCAGATACTTATTATCAGAGATCACAGGAGCATTGAGCAGATTGGATCCACAATTGATGATGCTGCCGGTGAGGCTTTTGATAAATGTGCCAAGGTGATGGGACTTGGCTACCCGGGCGGACCTGTTATCGACAGGCTGGCAGCGGAGGGTGATTCAGCAAAATTCAGTTTTTCAAAGCCGGTAATCAAGGATCTGGACTATAGTTTCAGCGGACTTAAAACAAGTTTTCTCTACTTTTTAAGGGATAGGTTGAAAGAGGATCCTGACTTTGTAAAAAATAACCTGAATCACCTTGCAGCATCCCTTCAGCGGACTATTGTTGAGATTTTAATGAATAAGCTTATTAAGGCGGCTGATTCAACAGGAATTCTGGAGATCGGTATAGCAGGAGGAGTTGCTGCAAATTCAGGTCTTAGGAAGGCTGTTACCCGGGAGGCAGAAAAACGTAAATGGAACATTTTCCTTCCGGCGATGCGCTATACTACTGATAATGCTGCAATGATTGCCATTACCGGTTATTATAAATACCTCAGTGCTGATTTTTCAGACCACGATATTACTCCGCTGGCAAGGTATAACCTTTAGGGAGCCGGAATTACGGGTTTTTACAGGCTCCATTAATGTTGGATTGATAATTATAGTGTGACAGTAAAGCAGTTTTTTTTTAATTTTGCATCAAACTTAAAGGAATGGATTATTACAGGGTAGAGCCATCCAGGAACACTCCGGAAATTGTTCTTCGTCCCGACGGGAATATGAAGATCAAGGGACGGTCTATCCATGAGAATGTTGCAGATTTTTACAAGCCGGCATTTGAATGGGTGGAAAATTATGTTCTTGACCCTCCTGATAATACCTATATTGATATACAACTGGAGTACTTTAACAGTGCCAGTGCCAAATATATTGTTCAACTCCTGCAGCGTTTCAGGATGGTGGCACTCAAAAACAGAAAGGTTTATGTTAACTGGTTTTACGAGGAGGGTGATGAAGATATACTTGAGAGGGGAGAGTATCTAAGCTCTGT
This sequence comes from Bacteroidales bacterium, assembly GCA_020201035.1. Classification (GTDB taxonomy): domain Bacteria; phylum Bacteroidota; class Bacteroidia; order Bacteroidales; family VadinHA17; genus JAIVHO01. Next base: position 93,043 of record JAIVHO010000031.1, on the reverse strand, counting down.
ACTTGATGTCCCGTTTAACTTTATTGTTATATAGCCTTTTAATACTTACAGTTGGTGCAGCGAACGTGTAGTTGCATCTTATTTCCGGAATCTTTGTCTTGCTTCTCTTTCGCTTTTTGTATCACTTTCTGCTTTTTCGCTTTTCTGATTCCGGATTACTGATCCCGTTTGTGCTGGCAGGATAATGTTTCAGTACATTTAAGAAGCCGGATTACCGGTTATACCTGCAAAAAGGATTGTATTGGTTTCTGACTCCCTTATAAAGTAGATAAACGGCCTGTCAAGTTTAATAACCCTGGTTTCACCAATGGAGGTTACTCCAATTGTAATAACGGTTACTGCTGAAGCTTCAGTTCCCTCCTCATTGTTCTTAATAAAACTCTGGTGAATGGCTTTGTCTATATAGAGATCATCATCTGAAATATTTGAAAAATCTGCGCTTTCCGGATCAAATGCTATCCCCATCCCCATCTCATCAAGTATGTCATTCAGTTCTGTTCTGAACTCATATGTAAACCTTGGCATATAGAGATCGATCTCTGCAGGATTCATGGCTGCGAGCGCATTATTCAGGAATTCATTGTCCATATTTGCTGTTATCTCTGTGACATGGTTTCCGGCAGCAGGCAGAATCACATCCATTACGAAATTACCCTGACCGTAGGGTATTTCAGCAATCGAATAATCTTCAAAGAATGCGACAGGTATTGTTAAATTTTGTTTCATCATGTCAGCCTGCACTGTTGTTCCGTTGCTCCTGTAGAAGGGCATGCTGCTCGTCTCCTCAGCGTTAAATTTATATTTCCATTTACCGTTGAAGTAGATTGCATTAATAAGCATCATTACTGTTTCCTGTGAAATTTCATCCAGTACGTGGTTGATTGTGTTGTTTGTTGCATCAGCAATCCAGCCGTTTATTACAGCCACAATCCCCGGATCAGTCACCGAAAACTCCCTGACTTCCGCAGAGTAATATTTCTCCAGAATCGTCATAAAAGAGGTTTTTGGACTGAGTCTGTTCTCAACCCATACAGAGTTTGCCAGTTTTACCGTAACCCTTTTGTCAAGGTTAATTAGCTTATCAGTCAGTTCCATGTAAGAGCTGTTTATATCTTCCATAGACAGATTGCTGAACTGCAGCACTGAAAGCATTGAATCCCGTGTTGCTCCTGAAGCCCCGTTGGCTGTCATTGTGAGGGCATAGGAAATACTCAAGGGAGATATCATAATATTCCCGGGCTCCTGTTCTGATGCACTTACCTTTTTAAGAATCCCGATAGCGAAACTGTTATCCGCTTCAACAATCTTAAGCTGTACGGGATTTAATTCAACAGGTTGCGGAGTGTCAGGATAAACCGGATCCTCATCTTTAGCACAGCCTCCTGCGATCTGTAAAAGTATAATTGCAATTGTTGCCAGTGAAGAAATGCTGAATGTAGACATGGTAACGGGTTTTTATCTAAGATAGCAACAAAAATTGTACCATCGGGGTTATAATTTAATTCCACCTTCGCGTTCCGCTTCGGCGGACGAGAGGGTGTGGTTAAATTCCCCGGGGCTTGCCCCGGAAAGAAGGGTCCAGGGCTTGCCCTGGGGTATAATACCATTTAATCAGATCTAAAAGCCTCCTTCCCCGGAAAATTAAATTTCCTCCTGGCAATTTCATCAGGATAGACAAAGAAGAGGGATTCAGATTCTGCGCAGAGATTCCCGGAGGAGTCGAAGAGGGAGCAGTGAACGGCAATATGGCTGGGTCTTTCTTCGATTATTCCGGCCTCCAGTGTAATTTCGCCCCTGTTTACAAATACTGGTTTTAAATATTTAACTCTTATTTCAGAGGTAACACCTGCCCTTCCTGCCTTTACATTTATGCACCATGCAGATGTTTCATCCATCAGCGTCGCAATTATACCACCATGAAGTATATTGATATATCCCTGATAATGCTTTTCAGGATTCCATCGGGCATGCAAAAATTTTTCACTCTCCTCAAACTCCAGCTTCAGACCCATCGGGTTTTTGTCAGAACATCCAAAGCATGGATTTTCTCCCTGGTTATAGGGGTTTTTCACCTTTTTTCTCATCTTTTTCTATTTTTCAGTTCTGTGTCCATGGTTTTTATAGCTTGATAAAAGGTAAAGCAGTGATACGCCCAGAAAAAGAAGCCCTATAAACAGCAGGAAAATAAATCCTGCAACCGAAGGTGCATCTTCACTCCCGGAAGCGGTCTTTGACCTTACAATAAAACCATGGATTGAAACAAAGATAAATAGCAGTGCAATAATCAGGTTATAGTAGATTCGGGACCTTTCAGCGATCACTGTACCCCTGTAATAGTCTGTTTTTCGGAAACTGGTATACTGAGTGCCGGCATATCTTCTGGCCCTGGCCCTGGCCCTGTCTCTCTGTCCTGAATTCCAGTGTTTTTCCATGTCAGTATGGCCGGTATTGCCATCGACTTTGCAACTGTTGAAGTACCTTACCAGAAAATCGTAAGCTTCAGTAACCTCAATAAACTTTTCCGGTGCATCAGGTGCAGTGTTAAGATCAGGATGGTATCGCCGTGCAAGTTTCCTGTATGCCTGTTTTACATCATTCAGTGAGGCCCCGGAATCAAGTCCGAGTTTTGATAAATAGGCAATTCTGTACACTAACCAAGATTTTTAAGCCGGCTAATAAAGTTAATGTTAATTATGTTTTAAAAAAAACGTTCACAAAATCAGGGTGTTGGATAAATCCAATTGCTTTTTATTAAGAATCATTAAAAATAGCTTTATATTTTTATATTTTTGTCACTGAATATAAAAACCGGAAAATTTTGGAGTGGAATAACGTACTGATTGCTTTCGGACTTACGTTGTTTGCCGGTGCTGCTACTGCAATAGGAGGAGCACTTGCTTTTTTTGCGCGACGAACAAACACAACTTTTCTGGCATATTCTCTTGGATTCTCAGCAGGTGTAATGATATATATATCATTTACAGAACTGCTTGGTGAGTCAAGCAGAATTATCATTTCTCATTACGGAAGCGATGCAGCTCCCTGGTTTGTTTTTATTGCATTTCTGGGGGGTATCTTTGTGACAGCAATTATTGATAAGGTAATTCCTTCCAGAGAAAACCCGCACGAGATGAAGAGCATTGAACAGATGGATATTCATTGTCCCGGAAGGGGGCGTGGATTACTCAGGATAGGTGCCTTTACAGCAATTGCACTTGCAATACACAATTTCCCTGAAGGCATCGCTACCTTTATAGCAGGTGTCTCAGATATAACGGTAGGGGTAAGTATCGCCCTTGCAGTTGCAATACACAATATTCCTGAAGGTATAGCGGTTTCAGTGCCGGTCTATTATGCCACAGGGTCGAGGCGCAAGGCTTTTACCTGGGCAGCACTTTCAGGATTATCAGAACCTCTGGGAGCAGCATTCGGTTATCTTATTCTTTCATTTTTCAACCAGCCTGTTATACTTGGGTTTGTATTTGCAATGGTTGCCGGTATTATGGTTTATATCTCCTTTGATGAGCTGCTTCCCGCTGCCCACAAATACGGGAAGCACCATGTTGCCATATATGGTCTGGTAAGCGGTATTATACTGATAGGTATCAGCCTGTTGTTACTTTAAGATTACATCAGGGCATAAACTATATATGGCCTGAATTGCCGGGTTTTTGCAGAGTTCTACACCTTATTTCACCAGTTATGCTGAGTTGATTTGACAGTAGTTGCCAGCATGATTCAGGCAGAACAGCTGATAATTATCTGGAGCTCTCTGAACTCACTGTCACCGTCAGACTATCCCGGCAAACCCCATAAATGCCATTGCCAGAAGTCCGGCTACTACAAAGGCGATTGGTACACCCCTGAATGACTTTGGAATATCAGCAAGATCCATGTGCTCTCTCAGGCCTGCAAACAGTACAAGGGCAAGGCCGAAGCCTATCGAATTGGCAATGGCAAATACCACACTCTGCATAAGGTTCATATCCTGCTGAACAGCCAGTATAGCAACACCAAGCACTGCACAGTTGGTTGTTATAAGTGGCAGAAATATACCGAGGGCAGCGTAGAGGGAGGGACTCACCTTTTTCAGTATTATTTCAACCAGTTGCACCAGGGATGCTATAACCAGAATGAATGTAATGGTTTGCATAAAGCCTATTCCCAGGGCATCAAGAACGTAGGTTTGAATAAGATAGGTGACAAGTGTTGCAATAGTCATAACAAACATAACAGCCCCGGCCATCCCCAGAGATGTTTCCACCTTTCCGGAAACACCAATAAAGGGGCATATTCCAAGGAACTTGCTGAGTACAATGTTGTTTACAAATATCGCCGCGATAATTATAATTATATATTCCATGATCAGGATCCTTTTTTACCCAGTTTATTTACAATAACAATCAGATATCCAAGAGCAAGGAAAGCTCCGGGTGATAGGATAAAAATCAGCATTCCGTCACCCTCAATAAATTTGTAGTTGAAGATTGAGCCCGATCCCAGAATCTCTCTCACTGCTCCAAGGAGTCCCAGTGCAAAGGTAAACCCCAGGCCCATGCCCGTTCCGTCAACAGCCGATGACCAGAGTGAATTCTTTGATGCAAAGGCTTCGGCTCTTCCAAGCACAACACAGTTTACAACAATAAGGGGTATAAAGAGGCCGAGTGCATCAAAAAGTGAGGGCACATAGGCCTGCATTGTAAGTTGCACGATTGTAACAAACGAAGCAATAATTACAATAAAAGAGGGTATTCTGACTTTGTCAGGTATAAAATTCTTGATTAAAGAGACAACAATATTTGACATTAGCAGAACGAAAGTTGTCGCGAGGCCCATCGCAATACCATTAATTGCCGATGTGGTTACCCCAAGGGTAGGGCAGAGACCCAGAAAAAGTGCAAATACCGGGTTCTCCTTAATAAATCCCTTTGTGAAATTTTTTATCTGGTTCATATTACTCTCCTTTTCTCATGTTATCATATGCCCGCTGTATTGCATCCAGGAAAGCTCTGGAGCTTATAGTTGCGGCAGTTATAGCGTCAACCTCACCGCCATCCTTGCTTACGGTGATATTATTTACACCCGGGTTAAGCCCCAGAACAGACCTTCTGCCTGTTTCATCCCTGAACCACGGTTCCATCTTGGTTCCCAGACCTGGTGTTTCAGCATGCTCCAGTATCCTGTAGTTATTTATTGAGCCGTCAGGAAGGAAGCCAACCATTACCTTTATTTTTCCAGAGAATCCCATATTTGTAAATGATTCAACGGCTGTACCTACCAGCTCACCATTATTATATCCGGGATAGAAGAATATTGAGTCACCGTCAGTTCCTATGCTGTATGCATCTTCGGTGGGACTGTTATTGAATTCAGGTATTACAAAAAGGATAGCTTCATTTTTTTTAGCCAGCATTGCTGCGGCTATGGGGCCCTTTGTTACCTCGTATACTGCTCCCAGTGAAGCAGATGCAATAAGTGTTATGGTAAGGAGTGCTATTACCATATTGATTAGTGTGGATTCCTTTTTAGCCATGTTTCACCTCCTCTCCAAACCTTACGGGCTTTAAATATGTATTTATCAGTGGTGTAAAAGCATTCATTATCAGGATAGCAAACTGTACTCCTTCAGGATATGCTCCGAAGCGTCTTATAAGCACTGTTATTACACCTATTCCTATTCCGTATACTATCATCCCCCTCCCTGACATAGGTGAGGTAACATAATCTGTTGCCATAAATATTGCACCCAGCAGCAATCCTCCGCTCATCAGGTGATAGAGGGGATCAATGTTTGATGAAGGATTGGCCAGCCACAGAAGAGCGGTAAAGACTGCTACAGTGCCCAGTATCGAAACAGGTATATGCCATGTAATAATCTTTTTTGCGAGCATATATATCAATCCCAGAATAAGAGCAAATGCGGCAATTTCACCAAGGGATCCGCCCATCTCCCCCCAGAACAGCTGGGAGTAACCCGGAAGTTCAGAACCAGGAGTGTTTAACAGGCTGTCAATATTCCCCTTGTCATAGTTTTCATTAAGGATGCTGAGGGCAGTTGCTCCTGTCTCTGCATCTGCATATCCAGTGGCAAACCCTCTCGGTACAGGCCATGTGGTCATCTGTACAGGAAAAGAGAGGAACAGGAATACCCTTCCTACCAGTGCGGGATTGAAGGGATTATTTCCAAGACCTCCGAAGGTCATTTTTGCAACGCCAATTGCTACCAGTGCCCCTATAATGATAATCCATACCGGCAGGTTGACAGGGAGACAAAAGGCGAGCAGCAGTCCGGTAACAACGGCAGAGCCATCGTTTATGGTGGGCGTTTTCTTCAGGATATACTTTGTAATAAGAAATTCAAAAATAACGCAGGATACTACAGAAACCGCTGTTACAAGAAGTGCCGCCCATCCGAAAAACCATATTGTGGCGGCGAGGGCAGGGAGAAGGGCTATCACCACCCCGAACATCAGTTTTCCCGTGGTCTCCTTTCCGGTTACATGAGGGGATGGGGATATTTTGAGAAGTTTATTCATTGTCAGTCAGTTTTCTTTAATTTTCAGTGCAGCTCACTGTTGGTTTATTACCGGTTATTATTTATGGCTTCGTTCACGTATTACCTTCCCGGTAAGCTGTTTACCAAGCCTGATATAATCCAGAAGCGGTCTGGAAGCCGGACAGATATAGCTGCATGAACCACATTCCATACAATCCATAATTCTTTCTTTTTCCATTCTTTCAGTCAAAGCTCTGGAGGCCAGTGTCATCAGGAGGAATGGTTCAAGACCCATGGCGCAGGCTGTGATACATTTGCCGCATCTTATGCATGGACCGGAAGGATTGCGGACTGCCTCTTCCTCCGTAAAGAGGATAATTCCTGATGTCCCCTTGGTTACCGGCACTTCAGGTGTACTGATAGCTTTTCCCATCATCGGCCCCCCGTTAACTATCTTGGCTGTTGATTCCGGGATTCCGCCGGCAAAATTTATAAGATCAGCAACGGGTGTTCCAATTCTTACAAGCAGGTTGCACGGACGGGCAAGATCCTTGCCGGTAACAGTTACCACCCTTTCAATCAGGGGTTTATTTTTCTGGACTGCTTCATATACTGCTACTGCTGTTCCAACATTATGGACCACGGTTCCCACCTCTATCGGCAGTTTTCCTGATGGAACCTCCCTTTTAATGAGTGCCCTGATCAGCTGTTTTTCACCTCCCTGAGGATATTTGACACTGAGCGGCTGAACAGAAATTCCACTGAAAGCGGCTGCAAGGGATGTAAGGTTTTCTATTGCATCCGGTTTATTATTCTCAATACCAATAATTGCCCGCTCAACTCCCAGGGCCTTCATAATTATGGTGACCCCGGTGAGCAGTTCCTCTCCTCGTTCAATCATAATCCTGTGATCAGATGTGAGGTATGGTTCACATTCCACTCCATTGATTATCAGGATATCACATTTCTTGCCCGGAGGAACAGACAGCTTAACATGGCTGGGAAAGGTAGCTCCGCCCATTCCCACTATACCCATGGCATTACATCTTTTAACTATCTCTTCAGCAGAAAGGGATATTTCGCGCACAACCGTCTCTGAGCGGTCAATTGCGGGGTCCCACTCATCTCCCTCAACATCAATAATTACCGATAACTGTTTGTACCCGGTTGAATCGGGCATTTTGTCAATCTTGAGCACCTTGCCTGAAACAGATGAGTGGATATTGGCTGACACAAATCCCTGACCTGTGGCTATTACTTCTCCTGCCTTTACCATATCACCTTTTTTTACAACAGGTGATGCAGGTGCTCCGATATGCTGCGAAACGGGAATAACGACCTGCTGCGGCGTGGGAAGTACCTCGACAGGAGATACTGATGATAGCTTGTTTTCAGGTGGATGAACACCTCCTTTTGGGAATGTCTTCAACACGATATATATCTTTTAATTAAACTTCGTTTTATTTTATGCTTCAACTTTTGCCTCTTTCTCCTCTTTGGGCTTCCTGGGGGGGAAATTTAATTCAAGGATTGCTCCGGTTGGACATACAGGTTCACATTTTCTGCAGAACTTACACTTGTCGGAATCGATAAAGGCAAGATTATTAGCAATGGTTATAGCGTCAAATTCACATACCTGCTGACATTTTCCACAACCGATACATGCAACTTTGCATGCTTTCCTTGCCGGTCCGCCTTTGTCTTCATTTACGCAGCAGACATATATTTTCCTCTCTTTTTTCGATTTCTTTCTAAGTTCAATAATATCTCTCGGGCATGCCCTTACACATGCTCCGCAGGCAACACAGTTATCATCAATAATAACAGGGAGCTCTGTTACCGAATCCATATACATAGCATCAAAATCACAGGCATCAACACACTCTCCAAGCCCGAGACATCCATATGAACAGCCGGTTTCTCCACCGTACACTGAATGTGCAATTGTACAGTTGGGAGCACCGTCGTAACTGTTTGTGCGCGGACTGTGTTCGGGTGTGCCATTACATCTTACCACGGCTACCCTGGGCTCTACCTCCGGTGCAACACGTCCCAGTATCTCCGCTGCACTTTTCATTGTATCACTGCCGCCAACCGGACAATTGAGGCCTTCAAAAGATTCAGCCTTAACCAGTGCCTCTGCAAAATTACGACATCCGGCAAAGCCGCACCCACCGCAATTTGCTCCGGGAAGGGCTTCCTCTACCTGATCAATACGGGGATCTTCATAAACTTTAAACTTACGGGCAACAAAAAAGAGAACTATTGCTGCCAGCAATCCCAGTGTGCTAAGTGATATGATTGTTATCAGTACTGTTGAACTCATCTGATTATTTTTTTATGATAAAGGAAAATCTACTGCCAATCTTCTCTTTTCGCAGGTATAGCAGATAGTAGTAGGCAGGCAGCAAAAGCAATGATGCAACTCCTGCAATCACCTCGGAGAATGAGAGCAGTGTCAGTACAATAAGAATGGTAAGAACAAGCAGGAAAGGTAAAAGGTAACCAAGAAATAGTGCCCTGAATCCCAGAGACTCCTTCATAATTATACTGACCTGGTCGCCAGGATGGATCTCTTCATGCGAAGTGGCTGTGACAATCTTTTCATTTGTTCCGGAAGCATCACAAACTCCTGAGGCCTGACAACCTGCACAAGCTGAAGATGTAATAAACCTGACAGTTGCCTGATCTCCGGAAATGGATGTCACAATGCCGGAATGTTCTATATTATTATTGCTTTTATTCATACCCGGTGCTTTCCCGTTACGGGCATTTCACAGATGCGCAAAATTATAATTACCCCGGGAATAAAATATGTTGAAAGTCATATTTCGGACAGAGTGAAAATAATTTAGTATGATTATAAATAAGCTTTGCCCTGTCTTCCTCTTTAATCCACCTTCGCGTTCCGCTTCGGCGGACGAGAGGGTGTGGTTAAATTCCCCGGGGCTTGCCCTGGGGGATAATACCATTTATTGGGTTAAGAGGCATCCGGGAAACAGTATGTTTCCCGGAAGAAAAAAGTCAGCTTATCCTTCCCCAGTCAACCTCACTTATCTTGTCCTTTGCAAGAAGTTTTCGTAAGATACTGTTTTCAGGTTTTTGCAGGTCAGGATCCCTGTCAGTAATCTCTTCAGCAACTCTCCTTACATATTCAAGCAGTTGTCCGTCGCGACCGAGATTTGCTATTCTGAGATCGAAACCTGTACCACTTTGCTGGGTACCTTCAAGGTCACCAGGCCCTCTGAGTTGAAGGTCTGCTTCCGCAATTTCAAATCCGTCGCCTGTTGCAACCATAATATCAATCCTTTTCCGTGCTTCATTTGACAGTTTATCGGCACTCATAAGAATGCAGTATGACTGGTCAGCTCCTCTTCCGACCCTGCCTCTCAGCTGGTGCAGTTGTGAGAGCCCAAAACGTTCGGCACTCTCGATCATCATTACTGTTGCATTCCTGATATCCACACCAACTTCAATAACAGTGGTTGCAATCAGAATCTTTGCAATCCCCTTTTTGAAAAGTCTCATTGAGGACTCCTTTTCAGCGGAGCTCATCTGGCCGTGTACCACACTTATGCTGTAAAGAGGGGGAGGAAAAGCCCGGGTTATTGCCTCAACTCCCTCTTCAAGATTTTTATAGTCCATCTTCTCAGACTCCCTTATCAGGGGGTAAACGATATAGACCTGCCGGCCTGCTCCAATCTGTTTCTTCATAAACCCGAATACGCGCAATCTTTCAGAATCAGTAAAGTGGAGTGTTTTAATACTTTTTCTTCCCGGAGGTAATTCATCTATAACAGAGACATCCAGATCACCATAGAGAGTCATAGCCAGAGTACGGGGAATCGGTGTTGCTGTCATAACAAGCACATGGGGAGGGGAATTCTCCTTATTCCAGAGTGTTGCCCTTTGTGCAACCCCAAAGCGGTGCTGTTCATCAATAACTGCCAGGCCGAGTCTTTTGAATATTACTGTCTCCTCGATAAGAGCATGAGTTCCTATCAATATTTCAATTGTACCGTCAGCCAGCAGTGTTGCTATCTCATTTCTCTCCTTTTTTTTGGTAGAGCCGGTAAGCAGTCTTACTACTGTTCCCGTCTCTTCGGTGAATTCCCTGATGGTTGCATAATGCTGGCTGGCGAGAATTTCTGTCGGGGCCATCAGGCATGACTGAAAGCCATTATCAGCTGCCAGCAGCATACTCATCAGTGCAACCATCGTTTTACCGCTGCCAACATCGCCCTGCAGCAGCCTGTTCATCTGTCGTCCCGATCCCAAATCGCGGCGAATCTCCCTTATAACCCTCTTTTGTGCTTCCGTAAGCTCAAAGGGCAGGCATTTTCTGTAAAAGGTATTGAACTTATCACCAACCACTGAAAAGATGTGACCCTTAAGGTAGAGATTCCGGGTTGCCTTATATCTCAGGAGCGAGAGTTGAATAATAAACAGTTCCTCGAATTTAAGCCGGTAAATGGCTCTCTCCAGTTCCCTGTTGCTATCAGGGAAGTGAATGGTGAGCAGCGCATCGTGCAGTTCCTTAAGGTTATATTTACTGATCATCCAGCTGGGAAGTGTCTCCTGTATGGTGCCTGGGAGCCTTGTAAACACGTTACTCACCATCTTGCCAATGGTGCGGGATGTAATAAAGCTGTCTTTAAGCTTTTCTGTTGTGCTGTAGTGAGCCTGGAGTCCGGCCGTAATTTTCCGTTCACTGCCCCCTTCCTCTTCCAGTTCAGGGTGAATTATATTAATCAGGCCGTTGAAGAGTGCCGGTTTGCCGAAAAGTATATACTTAATTCCTGGTTTATAACGGTTGGTTATCCATTTTATGCCTTTGAACCAGATTAGTTTAAGTGAACCCGTTTCATCTGTGAAATTTGCTGCCAGTCTTTTATTACGTCCGCCCCCCTCAAAATAGAAACCTTCGATCTCACCCTTTACCTGCACATATGGCAGGCTGGTTTCAAGCTCGGAAATAGTATAGAATTTTGTACGATCAACATATTTATATGGAAAATAGTAAAGAAGGTCGTAAAAGTTTGCTATTCCGATCTCTTTCTCCAGCATCAGGGCTCTTTTGGGTCCTACACCTTCAAGGTATGTGATTTCTGTTTTAAGGTAATCTGACATCAGGGAAATTATCTTCATTTAGGAAACCGAAAAATAGCTAATTTTGGCTTTCCTGACAATTTTAAAATTGCCTGATGAATCTCTTTTTTACTTCACGCCGTCTGAAATATTTTTTACTGGCCCGTCACAGGAAGGGACATGGTATCCACAGTCCGTTCGTTTTTAACCTTTTTTCAGAAATATTTTTGAATAAACCAGACCCTGCGGTTGTCAAAACAGTAGTTGATTTAAAGCGCAGGATGCTGCATATTCAGCAAGTGCAGGGGGCAAACCTGTTACGGGATGGTTCATTGAAGATTGACAATATACCTGAAAAAGGGAGGGGATGGGTGGAACGGATTTATGGCTGTGACAAGTACTGCAGGCTATTGGCCCTTCTGGCCAGAAAGGTAACCGGGTTACCGGTTTTGCAGATAGGAGGCGTACTCTCTATGGCCACACTTGCCATGGCGGCGGAGGCTCCCGATTCAAAAGTGATAATTGTTAATAGGAGAACGGAATCGGAAGAGGGGATATCCAGCGAAGGAACACCAGGAGAAGTATTCGCAGGAAAAGAAACTCCGGAAGAAGAAACATCAGGCGTAATATCATCAGGAGAAGAAACATTGGGAGAAGGGACAGCAGCCGAAGGAATATCTGAAGAAGAACCAGAAAGAGCAGGATCGGCAGATGCACTAACCAGTTATCAAGCCAACGCAGTTGTCACAGGAAATATCGAGATGAGGCTGATTGATAAGGAATGGTGCCCGGGTAATATTTGTTCTGAAGCTGGGAAAGCCGGACTGATACTGGTAGTTGCGAACAGCTGCCGGAATAAATTGTTCTACTGTTTTGATATGCTTGCCGGTGTATTATCAGATGAAACAATTGTCATTATTGAAAATATTCATTTGTCACCGGATTTAGAGGATGAATGGAACAGGCTGATAAGTGACAGGAGGGTTTCCGTTTCAATTGATCTTCTCAGGTATGGTATTCTGTTTTTCAGAAAGGGCATCCCGAAGCAGAATTTTTTAATAAGATATTGAGCAGATTTGTTAGTATAAAATTTTCAGATTGTTGATAATATAAACTATTTTCGGGTAATTTTTTAAGCACTATTATGAGTAAAATAATTGAGATTAAAGGGATTGTGAAGCATTACCAGATTGGTTCAGTGATTGTAAAGGCACTGAGGTCTGTTACTCTCGATATAGAACAAAATGAATATTTGGCGATCATGGGGCCTTCAGGCTCCGGAAAATCAACGCTGATGAATATTCTGGGTTGTCTTGATACTCCCACCAGAGGAGAATACTGGCTTAATGGAACTGATGTTAGCAAACTGGAAGATAACAGGTTGGCCGAGATACGGAATAAGGAGATCGGATTTATTTTCCAGACTTTTAATCTACTGCCGAGGTACACGGCACTTGAGAATGTTACCCTTCCTCTTGTTTATGCCGGAATTCCAAAAATAGAAAGGGTAAAGATTGCAACTGATATGCTTGATCAGGTGGGACTTGCTGACAGGATGACCCATAAACCGAATGAGCTTTCGGGCGGACAGAGGCAGAGGGTTGCAATAGCACGTGCCATGGTGAATAAGCCATCTATTATCCTGGCTGATGAACCTACCGGAAATCTTGACAGTAAGACATCTGTGGATATAATGAACCTTCTCAGGGAGATTCACAACCTTGGAAATACCGTTATTCTTGTAACCCATGAGGAGGATATTGCTCAGAATGCCCGCAGGATAATAAGACTAATGGACGGTGAAGTATCCAGTGACGTTGTAAAGGATTAAATATGAAGATATATACCAAAACAGGAGATGATGGAACCACCTCCCTGGCGGGAGGCGCCCGGTTACCCAAGAGCTCAGTCAGAATTGAGGCTTACGGAAATGTTGACGAGGTGATTGCACTGGTTGGAGTTGTGGCATACATGCCGGAGAACAGAGAACGAATGAATTTCCTGGTTGGTATTCAGTCCAGACTTATGCATTGTGCTGCTCTGCTGGCTGTAGGGCCGGGTGCAAGCAAGAGCAGGATGACTGCCCCTTCAGACTCAGATATAGCTGAAATGGAGAGTGAGATTGATGCCATGGAATCTTTACTTAAACCATTGAACTCTTTCATTCTGCCGGGTGGAAGTGTCAATATTGCAGCCATACATGTCGCCAGAGCAGTAGCACGACGAGCTGAGAGAGCTGTTATAAGGCTCTCCGGGGAGGCAGACGTAGACTGGCAGATAGTGAAGTATCTGAACAGACTGTCTGATTATCTGTTTGTTCTGTCCAGAAAGGTGGCCGCTGAATCAGGAGTGGAGCAGCCAGCATGGATTCCCTGAAAAAGTTTTTTTTGATATTGTGTATCTTAATAAAATATTCTTTATTTGCAGTCCTTAATATTGACCAGAAATAGTAATAAATGTATTGGACATTAGAACTTGCATCAAAATTGGAGGATGCTCCATGGCCGGCCACAAAGGATGAGCTCATAGACTATGCCATCAGGTCAGGAGCTCCTATGGAGGTGATTGAGAATCTTCAGGAAATAGAGGATGAAGGGGATATATATGAGAGTATTGAGGATATATGGCCTGATTATCCCAGTAAGGATGATTTCTTCTTCAATGAAGATGAGTATTGAATTTCAGAGGCGGTAAGCCTCTTTTTTTTTACCTGAAAATATCAAATCTGTTCTTTGGCCTCACCTCTTCCATCCATTTGAAAGAATCATATCTCCTTCCAGTGTCTGACTTCTGAAGGGGGGGGTCCAGCGTTCCGTCAGGAGACTGGAACATATAAATATCCGTTATTTTACCATCAGTAAGGTAGATATCTATTGATGCACATGTTCCCTGGTTTACACCTACCAGACGGCCTTCATCTACCAGATAGTAGATATTCTCGGCGTTACCCTTAACTTCAATCTTATAGATGGTATTATCCCTGAAATACCCTGTAAGGTTTGTTCCTCTTATCTGGTTGAATCTCTCAGCATCAACCTGTTCAATTATAAAGGCACTGTTGTAAAGCTCAATGCGGCCTACTGATTCTCCTGTAATAAACATAAAAATAGAGTCGGCAGTCAGCTGATTATTGTCTGACCATATAACAGGTGATTTGTAGAGTTTTACGATTGAATCTGCACTTTTGTAACTGAGTGAGTCGCATATTGCCTGAAGGCTGTTTCCGAAAATTCTGACCCCGTACCATGCCCGCATTATTCTATTGTCCTCACTGGTGTCAGAAGCTCCCGGTGCCAGCATATTTTCGGAGGTTGATGGTATCAGGATAGTGTCAGCCGCTTCTGTAACCAACTGAGGTTCAGGCGCTGGTAGTGAATGTACTGTATCATGTACTGCTGCCGACCACAGTGTGTCAGCATGGAGATAAATAAACTCATCCTCCGATGTTTGTATAAACTGTGCACTGTCAGTGATTAAAAAATCTTCCGGATTCCGGGTATACCAGGCACTGTTCCCTTTTATTACCACATCCCGGGTTTGGTCGGTGATAGTTACATCCTGAAATGCGGTGCCATATCCTGCCAGTTCATCATAGTATAGGGATTCACCTGTAATAATCTGCTTTTTATTGTCAATGCGCGCGTTTTTTTTCAGTACCGAAACTTCCAGCCTGGTATCATACCAGCCATCCTCACATCTGGCATAGAGGGAGTCACCAAATATTTCCGATTCCCCGTGGAAAAATGCCGTTTCGGTTACAGTATTGTAAATCAGTGTGTCTGAGGTTATAGTATAGTTCGGGTTTACCAGTTTGACGCTGTCCTTGAAATGAGCAGTTTCCGGTATTGAGTAGTAGATTCCGATGATACTTGTGAGTACATTATCCTCGTTGATTATCTTTCCTCCGGTATTGTAGGTGGCTGTTTCATTAACCAGATCATAGTATATATGGTTGGTATACAGTCTTGTATCACGATCAATAAGTAAAACGCTGTCTTTTACTTCAGCCTGTTCACTCTGAGAGTTATAGTACAGATATTCGCCATAGAGGTGGAGTGTGTCTCCCCTGAAAATATGAATATTGCCGTAAGCTTTTACGATGGTGCTGTTTTCCGTAAGAATAGCACTGTCGCAATTCATAAACATCTCCTTATGCTTCAGCCTTACATTCCCTGTCAGAGTTCGTGTGCCACCCTCTCCGAATCCTATGTCTGAATGGAGGATAGAAACTATTCTTTTCTCCGGTCTCTCCTTTTCCTGTCCTGAAAGAAACTGAGATGGTATAAGCAGAGCCAGAAGGATAGTCAGCCAGGCATAATTCAATTTTGCCATCCCTCTGTGGCGAAATTGCATGTTTTAAAGCGGTCACTTATTCTGATATAGGTGACCTGCATCTTCTCCTCAATCCATTTCTGGTAGATTTTGGAACGCTTCTGCATAAGGGTAGCATCCTCCAGAAAGCTGTAATCATCTTTCAGATTGGCAATATGCGGTTCCGTCTGGCGGTCGAGACGCACAATTCTGAATACAGTATTGCCCTTACTGTCGGTAGTCATAAATGGGTTTGAGATTTCACCTACCTGCAGATTCCTTACCTCCTGGTATGTGGCAGGAGGGAGTTTATCTATTTCAATAAGGTTCTCCCTGCTGTCAGGGCTTACAAATTTACCTCCGTTCATCCTGGTCTCCGTGTCTGAACTGAACTTCCATGAGGCCTGGGCAAATGTAAGCGAATCGTTCCTGATAAGCGTTGCTATGGAGTCGAGTCGATTCATAGCTTCGATCCTCTGTTCCGGTTTAACCTTTGGTCTCATAAGGATATGTCGGGTATTGATCATATCACCGTTTCGCTCGATGAGTTCAATAATATGAAATCCGAACTGAGATTCCACTACCCGCGATACTATATTTGTCTTCAGGCTGAATGCTTCGTCGGCATATGCTTTGTCAAGAGACCCTCTGGTCGTAAATCCGAGTTCTCCTCCCATAGCAGCTGTTCCTTCATCTTCTGAATAGAGTATTGCCAGTGCCTTAAAGCTTTCACCTTCTATTATCCTTCTTCTCAAATCCAGCAGTCGTTGTCTTGTTTCCAGCTTATTCTCTTCGTTACCCGGAGGGTCAATCTGAAGAATACTCAGTTCTACCTTTGCCGGAATAAGTGGCATGGAGTCAGGATTATGGCTGTTATAAAACTTTTTTACTTCAGAGGGTGAGGTTTTTATATCCATTGCCAGTGTCTGCTGCATCTGGGAAGTAAGAAGTTCATTCTTCATCATTTTTCTCAGATCCCTTCTGATCTCAATCATGCTTTTATTGTAATACTCCTCAAGGTTCTTCTCAGATCCTGCTCTTACTATAAAATCATTTAGCCGCATATTGAGACTCCGGTCAACATCATCGTCAGTAACCTGTATACTGTCAATCCTGGCCTGATCAAGGAATAGTTTCTGGACCATCATATCTTCCAGTATCTCACATCGCAATCTTTCTGCAGGTGTCCGGTCACCCATACTCCGCTGTGTAAGCACAAGACTCTCGATTTCTGACAGCAGGATGGTTTCATCTCCTACAATAGCTGAAATCTCGTCAACCAGCTGCTGACTTCTGGAGGTTGTAGAGGAGAGTGTAATAATTGCTGCTGCTATCGCTGTAATTCTGAGTGCTTTTTTAATTATGTTCATTCTCTTATTAATTTCTAAGTTATTAAAATCTTCAGGAATAATCTGCCTCTTTTAAGTTCTCTCTTTCTGAATGGTTAATAAAATACGGATTCAGGCTAAAAAATTTTAAACCGGTTTTCTCTGAGAGCTTCATTATAAACTCCTTTTTCCAGCTCCTGAAGGAATTCAATTTTCCTGTTGTTTATTATGATATTGCGGATATCTTCCTGTGTATACCCCAGGGGTGACCGTGTTCCCCTGAGCCTGTGTTCCCTTACCTGTACAATATAGCGGAAATGATCATCCGAGGATTCCATTACCGTGTTGTTTCTCAGCAGGGATATTCTGGACACATTTTCAGGCAGTTCCCGCATTAAAAAGTTCAGGTCAATCCACCCTTCACCAAAATCATCATACTTATCCGCGAACTGGTAGCAGTAAGCTTCTACCTCCTGCATATCAGACTGGGATCCGTTTTTCAGCCATTGAATCAGCTTATTGCTGTTAGGGGCTTCAACCGGCACTTTGATAAAGAGTGCTCTTACAATGTCGCTGCTAAGGTTAAGTGTTTCATTATATTTGTCATAGTAAGATGTGATTTCATCCATTGTTACCGTTGTATCCATTTTCTGAAGCATCATCTGTTGCTCATACTGGTAAATCATCAGGTTAGCCCTGGTTTCCTCAAGTTTGAAATCAATCTCTGCCTGGTATTCAGGACTCAGGTTTGCCTCTGCCTTATTAAGCAAAAGTTCACGTTTTATCCAGCGGTCAATATAATTTCTGACAATACTTATACTATCTTCTTCAGGGAGAGCATTTCCCGGGAGGTCGGGCAACTGATCCAGATAGAGGTTTCTGTCTCCTGCTCTGGCTACCACAGTACGGTTGTTTGAAGAGTTCATATCCGCACAGGCGGCCATTATCACCATTATTATTATAAGGGCCGGAACATTTCTCATTATTTTTCAATATTTTGCCTTAAGCTGTTCAGAAGATTTCTGTTTACAGTAACGTCATACCTGGCTCTTAATTCTTCCATCCATCTTTCAGCGACCAGTTTTGTGTAATCTCCTGTAATCTTCTCCCTGGCCTGCTCAAAAGGAACCACCTCTTCTTCATTAAAATGGCTGAACCATACGAGGTAGTGGTAGTCATCACCTGTAAACTGGTGATACCCTTTAGTCCATTTTACGTTATCCACCATACTTTTTTCTCCTTTCTCCCATGTTCCCATTGTAGTTGTTATCAGTGTACCGGTACCGGAGACGGCAAACCTGTTAACGGCTTCAATAATATCCTGATCGCTGTTACCCTTTCTTATTGCCCTGGTCAGCCTTCTGATGCTTCTTTTTCCTGATTCAAGTGCTATACTGTAGATAATACCTGTAGCGGACTCCGGTATTGTAAATTCTTCTTTCCTTGACTCATAATAGTTCATCAAACCAGAGCTGTCTGTTTCGGCCCGACTCCAAACCATGCTGTCGGAAATTTCAAAAAGCAACATACCGTCATGAAATTCTTTAATAAGGTATCTGAATTCCGGGTATTTATCTTCAAGTCTTGAATCCTCGTAATTTACCAGTTGCTCATAGGAGTAGTTCTCGATAATTGTGTCAATAAATTCTTGCGCATCATCAGTGGTAACCTGAGATGCCAGATCGGTTGCCTTTTCCAGAAATTCACCGGTGGTTATTCTTATATCAGCAAATGAAAACACCCAGTCTCCTGGTGCATCATAACCCTGCTGATCATGCCTTCCTGACCTGAAAGAGGAGTCAGCTATTGAGTACAGCCAGTTAACAACTTCGTTGTTGACTCTGTAATTATACTCCTTGCGCAGCCTGTTGCCAAATGATTTCCTGCTTAATGAAAGGAGGTATGACTGGTTAAGCTTGCTTCCGAGTATCTCTCTGGCCTGCTCAAATGAAAGCGGGGATTCCTTACCGGTACGCTTCACAATATGCCATCCGAATCTTGTTCTGAAGGGGGCACTTATGTCACCGTTTCTAAGCAGGGAGAATGCCGTTTCAGCAAATTCAGGAACCATCTCGCCCGCACCGAACCATGGCAGCTCTCCTCCGTTCATTGCGGAGCCTGTATCATCTGAATACTTTTTAGCCAGTTCCCTGAAATCTGCTTCTCCCCTTGTTGCGATTGAATAGAGGGAGTCTATGGCTTTTTTTGCCTCCTCAGCCTGTTTTTCCGGGGCTTCCGGGGGCACTGCCTTCATAATATGAGCTACCTTCACCCTTCCTTCGGACCTGCGGCGTGCCTCAACCTTGATTATATGATAACCTGCGGCCGTACGTACCGGTCGGGAAAACTGACCCGGACTCATTGAGTATATTGCATCCTCAAAATTGCGCGGAGTCTGGAAAACAGTAATATATCCAAGATCACCTCCATTATATGAAACATTGGGGTCATCGGATGCTCCCCTGGCCACTGATTCAAATGGCTCCCCAAGCCTTATCCTTTCACTGATATTCATTGCCTTCTGCCATGCAGTTAATGTATCTTCAGGTGAGGCATCCGGTTCAACTGCTATAAGTATGTGCAGCACCCTTATCTCTTCAAGGAAGCGGTCATAGGCCTTTTTCAGCAGATTGTCACGCACGCTGGTGTCTGTCAGGTAATTGCGTGCAAGCTGCTTTCTGTACCCTTCCAGTTCTTTTTTAAACTCTTCTCTTTTATCAATTCCGGCATCCTTTGCAGCTGCAACCTTAAGCCTGAAGTCGGTGTAAAGATCAAGATACTCTTCAATGCCGGTATCAGGATCCATTGACCTGTTCTTTTCGAATGACCAGAGGAACTGCTCTGCAGTAACTCCCTCTCCGTTTACTGTCATTATAACCTCCTGTCCGGATGTTTGTCCGCTCAGAGTGCTGTTTGGCAGTGTTGACAACAGAATAAGTACTGATAAAATGATTCTCATTTTTTCCTCTCTTTGCGGGAAACTTTATCTGCTGTAGTTTGGTGCTTCCCTTGTAATGGTCACATCATGAGGGTGACTTTCAATTATGCCTGAATGTGTAATCCTTACAAATCTGGCTTCCTTAAGCTTCTCTATGGTGGCAGATCCGCAATATCCCATCCCGGCTCTCAGTCCGCCCGTAAGCTGGTATATAACCTCATTAAGCGTTCCCTTGTAAGGAACCCTGGCAGCTATTCCCTCGGGTACAAGCTTTTTTATATCATCTTCAATATCCTGAAAATACCTGTCTTTTGATCCTTCCTGCATAGCCTCAATCGATCCCATACCCCGATAAGATTTAAACTTTCGACCGTTATATATTATTGTCTCACCAGGTGATTCTTCCACACCGGCAAAGAGTGAACCTGCCATAATGGTATCTGCTCCTGCTGCAATTGCCTTTACAATATCTCCTGAGTACCTGATGCCTCCGTCAGCAATAACAGGTATACCCAGTTCCCTGACCTCCCTTGCCACTTCATAGATAGCAGATAGTTGGGGTATTCCTACACCTGCAACCACTCTGGTAGTGCAAATTGAACCTGGCCCGATTCCAACCTTTATAGCATCAGCGCCTTCGGCCGCCAGCATTCTTGCTGCCTCTGCCGTTCCAATGTTCCCGACAACAATATCCGTGCCCGGATGCTCTTTTTTAATTATCCGTAGAATTTTAATAACGTTTTCAGTATGAGCATGGGCGGTATCTATAACCAGGGCATCCACATTCTCATGCACAAGAGCATTTGCCCTCTCAACGGTATCAGCAGCTATGCCCAGAGCTGCAGCCACTCTCAGTCTTCCTTTACTGTCTTTAGCCGAAAGCGGCCTGTCCTTAGTTTTGGTTATATCCTTATAGGTAATCAGACCTACCAGTTTACCCTTATCATCAATAATAGGAAGTTTCTCAATCTTATGATTCTGGAGTATGGCGGCGGCATCAACGAGATCTGCGGCCTGATTGGTAGTGATAAGACCTGTAGTCATTATCTCTGATATCTTTTTGTTCTCAATCTTCTCAAACCTGAGATCACGGTTTGTTACAATGCCCAGAAGAACCCTGTTATCATCAATTACAGGAATGCCACCTATTTTGAACTCACGCATCATACCCAGTGCATCACCCACGGTAGCATCAGGATGAATGGTTACAGGGTCAAGAATCATTACATTCTCCGCCCTTTTTACTTTTCTGACCTGAGCTGCCTGTTTCTCGATAGACATATTTTTGTGAATAACACCGATGCCTCCTTCCCTGGCAATGGCAATGGCCATATCTGCCTCTGTGACTGTATCCATTGCGGCAGAAACGATTGGCGTATTCAGCTTAATATTCCTCGAGAACCTGGTAGTGAGATCTACCTGCCTGGGCAGAACATTTGAATATGTTGGTATCAGCAGGACATCATCAAATGTAATGCCCTCAAGTTCTATTTTATCCTCTATAAATGACATAACCTGACAAGTTAAAATTTTGATTGCCAAAGATACAAAAAAATGAGCATGGGCTGAAGCCACATCTTTTATTTTTAACTTGTTGTCTGAAATTGGATTACAGTTGTTATTTTTGTTAATGCCCTTTCATATTTTCCGCAGCAGGATTTATAAACTCCGAAAATCAATAATTGATGGATGGTCTTGACAGATACAGGAAGATTTTAACAAAATACTGGGGTTTCTCTTCTTTCAGGCCTTTGCAGGAGGAGATAATCAGTTCTGTTATGTCAGGTAATGATACTCTGGGACTGATGCCTACCGGGGGAGGGAAGTCAATCACCTTTCAGGTTCCTGCTCTTGCCTGTGAAGGTATATGTATAGTTGTCTCTCCGCTGATTGCACTGATGAAGGATCAGGTTGACAGGCTCCTGAGCATGGATATACGGGCAATGGTGATTCATACCGGTATGATGAAGGATGAGATCAGTATCAGCCTTGATAATTGTATATACGGTGATTATAAATTTCTCTATATATCACCTGAACGGATTGGTTCAGAAGTATTTCGTAACAGGGTGGCACGTATGAATGTATCACTGGTAGCCATAGATGAAGCTCATTGTATTTCGCAATGGGGATATGATTTCAGGCCATCCTACCTGAAGATATCCTCACTAAGGGATGTAATACCTAAGGAAGTTCCCTTTCTGGCGCTCACCGCAACTGCAACTCCGAAGGTGGTTGAAGATATAGTTGATAAGCTTCGTTTCAAAACAAAGAATGTCTTTAAAACAGGGTATGAGCGGAGAAACCTTACATATCTGGTCAGGGAGATTGAGGATAAGGAGTCATATCTGCTGAAAACACTTTCCAGGGTAGCGGGATCAGGGATTGTTTATGTCAGGAGCAGAAAGAGATCAGCAGAGATAGCTGCCATGCTGGTAAAGGAGAATATACAGGCTACCTACTACCATGCAGGACTTCCTCCGGAAACAAGGCATCAGAGGCAACTCGACTGGATTGGCGGAAGAGTGAGGGTTATGATTGCCACAAATGCCTTCGGAATGGGCATTGATAAAGCTGATGTGCGGTTTGTATTGCATTGGGATATTCCCGATTCCATTGAATCGTACTTTCAGGAGAGCGGCAGGGCCGGTCGTGACGGTAAACCTTCATGGGCTGTTCTTATTTACAGCAAGGCAGATATATCAAGAGCCCGTGACAGGATCAGGGTATCATTCCCCCCACCTGACAGGATTAAGGATATTTATGAACTCCTGTGCAATTTTCTGCAGATTCCTGTTGGTGCCGGAAAGAATGGTATATATGATTTCAGCCTTGAAAAATTTGTTACCCACTACCGGCTGCAGGTGGCAGAGGTTTACAACAGTATTAAGTTCCTCGAAAGGGAGGGTTATATTGAACTTACAGAAGAGATTAATAATCCCTCCAGGGTTAACTTTGTTGTAAGCAGGGATGATCTTTACAGGTTCCAGGTTGCCAATGCATCACTTGATGGGTTTATTAAACTGATCCTGAGGTCATATACCGGGCTTTTCAGTGAATTTGTACCTGTTAATGAAGAGTTTCTTTCGAAAAAATCGGGACTTGCAAGGGATCAGATATATAATTTTATGGTTCATCTGAGTAATCAGGATATAATCAGATATATACCCGGGAAGAAGAGTGCCATGATCATCTTCACTGAAGAACGGCTGCCCCGGAAGTCGCTCCTTATTACTCCGGAAAATTATATTGAGGTGAGATCCCGGTTTCAGGAGAGGCTTGAAAAAATGATTGAGTATGTTACTTCAAATACCAGGTGCAGAGCATCTATGCTGCTTGAGTACTTTGGTGAGGAGACGGCAAGATGCGGACACTGTGATGTGTGCCTTAACAGAAATGAACTTGATCTCAGTAAATATGAATTTGATCTTATCCTTTCAAGAGTGAGGGAGATTGTAGAAAGAGATAATCCTGATATGGTGACACTTATGTCAAAGATTGAAGGTGACGAGGAGGATAATCTGAAGGTTGTCAGATGGCTCCTTGATCATGATAAGCTTATCAGCAGCAGCGCTAACAGGCTCACCTGGAACCATGAGAAATAGAAGACGTTGTTTCCCTGTGGCTTTATTTCACTTCTTAAAATTTCTGCTTTCTCCCGGGGAAATGAGTAGTTTTGTGCTAAAATATTACAGGATATGGCGGATTTGGAAGAACTGGTATACTCAAGAGAGGTTATTGAATTTACTGCTGTGGCTAATGAATATTGCCGTATATGCAGTGAGGGTGCAGGCTCAGAGGGTGTTAAGTTTCTTGCAGTGCAGCAGAAGCTCCTGCCTTTACTCTATTACAAGACACTTCTTATAAGGGATTTTGATCCTTTACTGACAGACCCGGTTGAGACATTTGTCGCAGAGGAGGAGTGGACAGCCGTTGAACAGTCAATTCTTAAGATGCTTGGTGAGGCAAACGATTACATTGATGTTCCGGGTCCGGAAGAGACACCGGTGGGGGGAGTAGTATCAGGAAGTATTGCTGAGAACATGGCGGATATCTTCCAGGATCTTAAGGATTTCCTGGTGGCCTATAATATAGGTACTTCAGAGATTATGAATGATGCCCTCTGGCAGTGTCTTGAAAACTTCCGTCTAAGCTGGGGACGTAAGGTTGTAGTAACTATAAGGGCAATTCATGATGCCATGAAAAATCCTGGATTAATAGGAACTAAAAACAGAACAGCTGATGGTGACCAGGAAGATATAGATACTTCTGACTGGATAATTACAAAAAGAATGAGAGAAATGAGGGAGAATGAAGATGACGGATTATAATAATGAGGGATTCAGACCGGAAGTGAGTAAGCAGGAACTTATCGGGTATGATAAAATTGCTTTTGAGGGAAAGATCTTCTGTATTGATAATGATAAGGATGTTAAGTCTGCCGTAACTGATCTTGGAAGATACACCCGTTTGGGATTTGATACGGAGACAAGACCCGCCTTTAAAAAGGGACAGAAATATGACGTTTCACTGCTTCAGTTGTCTGCCGGTAATAAGGCATACCTTTTCAGACTTAATATGACTGGTTTGCCACAGCAGGTGGCTGCCATTCTGGCAAACCCCGGGATTGCCAAGATCGGGGTTGCAATACATGATGATATAAAGGCTTTGCAAAAGCTGCGAAAGTTTACACCGTCCGGATTTATTGAGCTGCAGGATATGGTAAAGGAGTACGGTATCAACAGTGCGGGACTTAAAAAGCTGAGCGCTATCATCCTGGGTTCTACAATATCAAAGAGGCAACAGGTAACCAACTGGGAAAACCCGACTCTCACACAGGCTCAGAAGATATATGCCGCTACCGATGCCTGGATTTCGCTGCAGATATATGATAAACTGGTAGAAAGCAGTCTCCTGTCAGGGGAAGATAATCTATAAATAACTATAGTTGATGGAATTAGTAAAGATAACCCTCAAATCAGGTAAGGACCAGTCGGTTCGTCGCTATCACCCCTGGATATTCTCGGGTGCAATAAAAAAGATATACGGAAAACCGCAGGAGGGAGATATGGTAGAGGTGTTCGACAATCACGATAATTTTCTGGCAACCGGTCACTACCAGTCAGGATCCATTATGATTCGTATACTCTCCTTTGTTAGGGAGGAGACCGGGATATCCCTTATTGAAAAGCGGATAGATGATGCTTTGCGGTACAGAAGCCACCTTCCGTTTGTTAAGAGCGGCGATACCAATCTGATGCGACTTATTCATGGAGAGGGAGATAATCTGCCGGGACTTATTATTGACTATTATAATGGTGTTGCGGTAATTCAGGCACACTCCATGGGTTTCCACAGGATAAGGAATGAGATAGCCGGTATCCTGATGGTGAACAGATGGTTTCCGGTTACAGCAGTATATGACAAGAGTGAAAAGAGTCTGCCCGGCAGTTCAGGAGTTACGGCGGTTGAGGGCTTTATTGCCGGCAGTGCCGAAGAGAATGTTGTCACCGAATATGGGAACAGGTTTCGTGTCGATTGGGTAAACGGTCAGAAGACCGGGTTTTTTATTGATCAGAGGGAGAACCGCAGACTGCTGGGTGAGTATTCTGAAGGGAAAAGGGTGCTTAACCTGTTCGGTTATACGGGAGGATTCTCGGTTTATGCCCTGAGGAATGCTCTGTCAGTTGATACGGTAGATGTATCGGCACGGGCAATGGAGATGGCTGATCTTAATGTTGAGCTTAATTTTCCCGGCTCTGACAGGCACCGTTCGCTTGTGGCGGATGCATTCGAATATCTCGGTAATGCACCTGAACGTTATGATCTGATGATCCTGGATCCTCCGGCATTCGCAAAGCACGGTAATGTGCTGCATAATGCACTGCAGGGCTACAAAAGACTTAATATGAAGGCTATAGAGAAGATTGAGCCGGGAGGTGTGATATTCACATTCAGCTGTTCACAGGTGGTGTCAAGGGAAAATTTCAGAAAATCTGTTTTTGCAGCAGCAGCAAATACGGGGAGGAAAGTCAGGATTATTCACCAGCTGACACAGCCCGGGGATCATCCGGTTAATATTTACCATCCGGAGAGTGAGTATCTGAAGGGGCTGGTGCTTAGTGTAGACTGATAATCAGCAGTATAATGACTGATAATCAGCAGAGATTGAATTGATAGACAGCAGGTTTACGCCGAGACGAGCATAAATGTCCCGGCAGTATGATGCAGGATTTATTAAAGCATATGGATAAAGAGAAATATTTTAAAATTATTGCGGAGAGACTGGGGCACCACCTGTGGCAGGTGGAGAATACCGTACGGCTTATTGATGACGGGGCAACAATTCCCTTTATCAGCCGATACCGCAAGGAGATGACCGGCAGTCTGGATGAAGTGCAGATTGCCCATATAAAGGAGGAGTATGGTAAACTGGTTGAGACAGATAAGAGGCGTGAAGCTATTGTAAAGTCCATGGAGGAGCAGGGGGTAATGACCCCTGAGCTTAACGCCAGGATTGCTGAGGCTGTTACAATTACCGAGCTTGAGGATATCTATCTTCCCTACAGGCCAAAGAGACGAACCAAAGCCTCAATGGCAAGGGAGAATGGACTGGAACCGCTGGCAATAATGCTTTTGAAGCAGGAAGCAGGTGATGTGGCTTTGATGGCTGAAGGTTTTCTGAATGATGATATTAGATCTGTTGACCAGGCACTGCAAGGTGCAAGGGATATAATTGCCGAGATAATCAATGAGGATGAGACTTCGAGAAAAAGGATAAGGCGACTCTTTGAAAGGGAGGCAGGAATAGTTTCAAAGGTGGTTAAGGGCAAAGAGGAGGAAGGAGCAAAGTTCAGCGACTATTTCGAATGGCAGGAAGCACTGCGCAAAATACCGGGCCACAGGTATCTTGCAATGAGAAGGGGAGAGGATGAGGGAATGCTGAAGCTGCATATTACGGTTGATGATGATCAGGCTGTTGAACTGCTTTCATCCCATTTTGTAAAATCGCGCCATCCCTCCTCCTCCCAGGTGAGGGAGGCAGCAGGTGATTCGTGGAAGAGATTGCTAGCCCCGGCAATGGAGACCGAGTTCAGAAACCTTGTTAAGGAACGTGCTGACAGGGAGGCAATAGATGTGTTCAGGGAAAACCTTCGTCAGCTGTTGCTTGCTCCTCCGCTGGGAGAGAAAAGCGTGCTGGCAATAGACCCTGGGTACCGCACAGGTTGCAAGGTGGTTTGCCTCGACAGGCAGGGGATGCTTCTGCATAACGAGACAATATATCCTCATCCGCCCAGGAATGAAACAGCACTTTCGGTTAAAAAGATATCAACCCTTGTAGATTCATACAGGATTGAAGCTATTGCTATAGGTAATGGTACAGCCAGCAGGGAGACAGAGGATCTGATCCGCTTTATAAGGTTTGACCGCGATATAGAGGTTTATGTTGTAAGTGAAGCCGGTGCATCAGTCTATTCGGCCTCAAAGGTGGCCCGGGACGAGTTTCCTGATTATGATGTTACGGTACGGGGTTCGGTTTCCATAGGAAGGAGGCTTACCGATCCTCTTGCTGAGCTTGTTAAAATTGACCCCCGTTCAATAGGGGTGGGGCAGTACCAGCATGATGTTGACCAGCCCCGGCTCAAGAGTGCGCTTGATGATGTTGTTATTAGCTGCGTTAATGCGGTGGGAGTGGAGGTGAATACAGCCAGCAGGCATCTGCTCACTTATGTATCCGGACTGGGCCCAGGGCTGGCCGCCAATATTGTAGATTACAGAAATGAAAACGGTCCCTTCAGGTCACGCAATGAGTTGAAAAAGGTAAAAAGGATGGGAGAAAAGGCTTTTGAGCAAAGCGCAGGATTTCTCAGGATACGTAATGGTATTAATCCGCTCGACCATAGTGCCGTTCATCCGGAAAGTTACCCGATAGTAGAGCGGATGGCAAGGAATATTAATTCGACAGTGGCGGAGCTGATGCAGAGCGATGAGCTGCGCAGTAAGATAGATATTAAAGGATATGTAGACGGCGCCACGGGATTACCCACCCTGACCGATATTATGCAGGAACTTGGTAAGCCGGGACGGGATCCCCGAAGCAGGATAAAGGAGTTCAGATTTGCAGATATAAGATCAATTGATGATGTGAAGGAGGGGATGGTAGTACCGGGTATTGTAACAAATATTACCAGATTCGGGGCGTTTGTGGATATCGGGGTCAAGCATGATGGCCTGGTGCATATATCACAGATGAGCAACAGGTTTGTTAAGGATCCGTCAGAGGTGGTTAAGCTGCATCAGCATGTAACAGTAAAAATAACAGGCGTGGATTTTAACCGCAACAGAATAGAACTCTCAATGAAAGATATTGAGCGTGAGGCGTCAAATAACTGATTTTTTTGTATATTCAACATCTTAATCCAAAACCAGATATTTATGAAAAGATCAATTCTTTCTTTATTAATCATCACGCTGCTTTTTGCAGGTTGTTCTGACCGGGGTAAGGTTACTCCCCCCGTGGCTGAAAAAAATCCTCATGATCTTGTCAGCCATGGAGATACACGTATTGATAACTATTACTGGATGAGGCTCAGTGATGAGCAAAAGGGTGCAGAAACCCCTGATGAGCAATCCAGTAAGGTGCTCAGTTACCTGAATGCTGAAAATGCATATCTGGAGTCTGTAATGGCTGATGCAGAAGAGCTTCAGGAGAATCTGTTCAACGAGATAGTTGGAAGGATAAAGCAGGATGACGAGTCAGTGCCCGCCCTTGAGAACGGCTATTATTACTATACAAAGTATTCCGAAGGTAAGGAATATCCCGTTTATTACAGGAAAAAGGATGCACCTGAAGCAGAAGAGGAGTTGCTTATAGATGTGAACATCCTGGCAGAGGGAAAGAGTTACTGCAACGTTACGTCACCGCGAATAAGCATGGATAACAAGATCATGGCCTATGGAGTTGACTATTTAAGCAGGCGCAGGTATGATATCCATTTTGTAAATCTGGAGACAGGAGAGAAGCTTGATGATACTCTTTCCAATACCACAGGAAGCGTGGTATGGGCTCCCGATAACGAGACACTATTTTATACTGGAAAAGATTTTGAAACACTCAGGTCTGATAAGATAATGCGGCATAAACTTGGTGATTCACAAGAGAATGATGAAACAGTATTTTTTGAGTCCGATGAAGAGTTCAGTACAGGTATTTATCTTACTACCAGCGAGAAATATTTTGTCATCTTTTCAAGTCAGACACTCTCAACCGAGGCCAGAATACTGAAAACAGATAATCCGGGAGGTGATTTTGAGGTGTTCAATCCGCGAGAGGCAGATCATGAGTATTCTGTTGATCATATAGGGAACTCATTCTACGTAATGACAAATACGGACGAAGCAGAGAATTTCAAGCTTATGAGGGTTCCTGAACAACCAACACTCAGGGATAACTGGTCAGAGTTTATTCCTCACAGGGAGGATGTTCTGCTTCAGGGCTTCACTCTTTTTAATGATTACCTGGTGCTCAGTGAACGTATGAATGCCCTCAATAATATACGGGTGATGTCATATAACGGTACTTCCGACTACTATATAGATTTTGGCGAGGAGGTATATACGGCCCGACCGGGTGATAACAGGGAGCCTGATTCAAAAATCCTGAGATATAACTATACTTCTCTTACCACTCCTTCCTCGGTTATAGATTTCAATATGGACACAAAGGAGAAAACCATTATGAAGGAGGTTGAGGTACTTGGTGATTTTGATAAGGAGAATTATGAATCTGAAAGGATATGGGTAACTGCAACCGATGGAACACAGGTTCCGGTTTCTATGGTATACCGTAAGGGTTTTGAAAAGGATGGAACAGCTCCTCTGTTGCTTTATGCATACGGATCATACGGAAGTTCCACCGACCCCTCCTTTAACTCCAGCGTCCTGAGCCTGCTTGATCGTGGTTTTGTGTATGCACTTGCACATATCAGGGGCGGCAGTGAGATGGGAAGAGCGTGGTATGAAGATGGAAAACTGCTCAACAAGATCAATACCTTTACCGATTTTAATGATTGTGCACAGTACCTTGTGGATAATGACTATACGACGACCGATCTTCTTTTTGCAAGGGGAGGAAGCGCCGGAGGACTTCTGATGGGTGCGATAGTGAATATGCGGCCGGATCTCTATCGCGGAGTGGTTGCCGGAGTACCCTTTGTGGATGTAGTGACCACAATGCTCGACCCGACTATCCCCCTCACCACATTTGAGTGGGACGAGTGGGGCGATCCGCGTGAAAAGGTCTACTATGATTATATGCTCTCCTATTCACCTTACGATCAGGTTAAGGAGATGGACTATCCCAATATACTGGTTACCACAGGTTACTGGGACTCACAGGTTCAATACTGGGAGCCGGCAAAATGGGTTGCAAAACTAAGGGATATGAAAACAGATGATAACATACTGATTATGAAGTGTAATATGGATGCCGGACACGGTGGTGCCTCAGGACGTTTTGAGAGGTTGCGTACCACAGCTCTGGAGTACGCCTTTATGCTTGATCTTGCAGGTATTAAAGAGTAATAGGGCTATTAAACAACAATAAGGTCTGGCATATGCCAGTCGGAGAATAATCAGAGGGGCCGTTCAGTAATGACGGTCCCTTTCTTTTCAACCCCGTGCTCACGTGCAGTTATCAGAACCACTATCCCAATAATTGTAAGCAGTCCGCCAATTACCTGAAAACCTTCCGGGATTGAGTTGAAATATATCCATGCACCAATGGTAACAAAAAGTCCCTTCGAACTCTGTACAATCGTGGATTTTGACGCATCAATATATTTTAAAGCGGTGTAGGTTGAGAGCGATGTGAGAAAAGGACCCAGCAAGGAACCTACCATGGCGTTAAACCATGCGCTTCCCGGGATATTGAATGACTCACCCCGGGTTACCATCAGCACAATCGCCAGAAGGAACAGAAAAAGGGATCTGTTAAGGGTAAATATACCGGGATCAATCTTCTTTATAAATCTCTTTGATATAATCGTTGTGGCAGCAAGGAAAACGGTTGAAGCAATCATATAGCCTGTTCCTGCCACAAAAAATCCGTTTTCAGCCACATTGCCTGTAAAACTGGTTACCGCGGCACCCGACATGGTTATAACCACACCCGCCACCTGTATTCCGGTAAACTTCTCTCCAAGCATTGATACTCCCATGATGATCACAAAGAGAGGCACAAGGTTCTGGAGGAATGACATTATCGCCGGTAGGGTGGCGGTCTCAATGGCAAGGAAGAATAGAGTGGTACCTGCTACTTCAAGCACACCATGTATCAGCAGTACTGTGTAATCCTTTCGTCTGAGATGCTTCACGAGTTTGAACCGACCCGATTGTATCCAGAATATAAGGTTCCAGACTATTGCCATCCCAAACCAGAAGAAACCAAACTGGTAAATTGTCAGCTCATTGAGGGCAGCCTTGCTGAATACATAAACATTGGCCATCGCTATGGTGGCAATAAAGGCAAAAATATAGCCTTTGGGTCGGTCGGGTATTTTCATTAATTTTTTAAGTGGTCTGCAAATATAACAAAACCGGAGAACTAATGTTCCCCGGTTATTTACATGCATTTGTATATGTCGTATATACAGCGCTTTATTATCTGAGACTTCCCCTGTTAACCAGACTTTCAATCTGGGGTTTGCGTGGGAGCATCTCATCACGCATTGCGGTATGGTATACCATTGCAGCAACAACAACTGCATTGTGTTTCAGATCAGCCATAACAAGCCTCTCGTAGGTATCCATAACAGTATGGTAGCCTCTTCCGTATTCAATCTCATCCTGAATAAACTGGAATGCAGGAAGTCCCAGTGCATCAAATGAAAGATGATCCGTGCCGCTTGTATTTCTGCCAGTGACGGTTGAGCATCCCATGTCCTCAAATGGCCTCAGCCATGATTCAAAAACAGGAATGACCATATCATTCTCCTGGGCATATATTCCCCTGAATTTACCTGTGCCGTTATCCATGTTGTAATATGCGGCAAAATTCTTATAACCAGGGAGCAGATCGCCTGATTCGGCATCCCTGATATATTTTTCCACATAACCTCTTGATCCGTTAAGTCCCTGCTCTTCACCTCCCCACAGGGCAACCCTGACCGTTCTTCTGGGCTGAACGCCCAGGGATTTCAATATTCTCATTGCCTCCATCATCACTATGCACCCTGAAGCATTATCAGCAGCCCCTGTTCCTCCGTGCCATGAATCAAAATGACCACCGATCAGTATTATTTCATCTTTAAGTTCAGAATCTGAACCTACAATATCGCCCATTACATTGGTTACACCTCTGGTTGAGGTAAATTCATTCCTGACTTCAACCTCCATCTCAACCTTAACGCCATTCTGAATCAGTCGCACCATACGTCCGTGCGCCTCAACTGGAAGGCTCAGCTCTGCTATTGGTTCGGGATCACCCATTGTGTGGTTGGCACCGGTTGACCTGGGTACATTAAAGGTTCCTGAGCTGGAAAGGATTACAGCAACTCCCTCACTGCGTAAAAATTCGGCGGCTTCTCTCATTAGCTGCATCTGGCGCCTGTAATCATCCATATTGAAATTGCCCCTTCTCGCTCTTGTAACTCCCAGGTTAAGATTCTTAAGCTGCTCCAACTCCTCGTCCGTATAGCGTGAAGCAAGGGGTTCAAAATTGGGTTCATAGGTTGCCGAAGAAGGCATGACAACAATCTTCCCCTTCAACTTGCCCTTAAGAGCCTGGAGCTCCTCTGAGCTGGTTATATCAAGGAGGATTACCTCTCCTTTTACCGCTCCCCGGGTACTGCCTGTCCATGCTTTTGGATTGGCTGTGAAATTTGCATAATAGGGGGCTGTCATTGCAGCGTAGGTCTTAAGGTTATCCCAGCTTCCGCGGGTGAAATCACGAACCACCTCAACCTTGACATTCTGAAGGCCCATCTCCTTCATCCTGTTAGCTGCCCATTCGTCTGCTCTCTTTTTGGCCTGTGATCCTGTTAGTCTTGATCCCAGATAATCGGTCATCCAGAAAGAAAGATCTTCTATTCCTGAGTTCTTAAAACCCTCCTGCTTAATCTTGTATATCATTTCAAGATCCACTTTTTCATGTTGACCGAAAAGTGGTGTTATTGTAAACATCAGCAGCAGGATAGTAACTGAAGAAAACTTTTTAATCATAGTCTGTGTGTTTAGGATTAAATTTATTGAAATCAAAATTAACCTTATTGCTGGCCGGTATTAACAGTTTTACTGTTGATCACAGTGTAATCTCTTCATTACTGGGTCAAACATCAGAATTTCAGGCTATCCTGAACCATGACACCCCTTTCCCGGCAGACCATTATTACGATCTTAACTATCTGCTTGATAAACTGGGGATTGAAGGAGCATGGCCTGAACCGGCGGAGATATTTAATCTAAAGAGGTCACTCCTGACCCAAAAAGCTGTGGAGAGATATTTCATCACGCTGTCTCCTGCCGTTCTTAATCCTGTAAATCTGAAAGAGATAGTGTCAGGGCTGGTTCTTCCTAAGTGGCTTTTTGAGCGTATAGACATGATTATTACAGATGAAGGAATCATACGTGACAACGCCTCTCCCGGCCTTGCATCGGTAAGAGGTGAGATAAGAACTGTCTCTGCTTCGGTATCCAGAAAGCTGACATCCGTTCTTCGGAAAGCTCAGACCGACGGTATTGTTGACCGGGAGACACTGGTCTCGGTAAGAAACGGAAGAGGGGTGATCCCTGTTTCGGCCCCACAGCGTAATAAGATCAGCGGCCTTATTCATGACCAGTCGGCGAGCGGCAAAACAATCTTTGTGGAACCGGCGGAGGTTGTTGCACTAAATAACAGACTGTCCGATCTTGAACATCAGGAAAAGAGGGAGATAATTAAGATCCTTTCAGCATTTGCGGCTGATATCAGGCCTGTTCTGGATGATCTGAAAGTCAACTTCGCCATTATGGCACAGATAGATTATATCAGGGCAAAGGCCCTGCTCTGCAATCGCCTGAAATGTGTAAGGCCCCGGCTGAATAAGGAGCCCGGTATCGACTGGAAGGAGGCACGCCACCCCCTTCTTTACCTCTCATATTTGTCACGATCCGATAAAAGTGTTGTGCCGCTGGATGTTACGCTGGACGTTGCGACAAGGATAATTCTAATTTCAGGTCCTAATGCTGGGGGTAAGTCAGTATGTCTGAAGAGTGTGGCACTTATACAGTATATGCTTCAGTCGGGTTACACAGTCCCTCTCTCGGAGAATTCATCAAGCGGAATATTCAGCTCCCTCTTTATTGATATTGGTGATGATCAGAGTATTGATAATGATTTGAGTACATACAGTTCACACCTGCTTAATATGAAATACTTTATGCGGCAGGCCGGTCCGGATACACTTGTGCTGATTGATGAATTTGGTGCAGGCACAGAGCCAATGCTGGGAGGTGCCATCGCCGAGGCAATACTGGTAGCACTTAACAGCAGGGGTGTATATGGTGTAATAACAACTCATTATACCAACCTGAAGCATCTTGCTTCATCGCTGGATGGAGCCGTGAATGGTGCAATGCTGTATGATACCCACCTTATGCAACCCCTTTTCAGGCTTGAAACAGGCAGGCCCGGGAGCTCATTTGCCTTTGAGATTGCACGTAAGATTGGTTTGCCCGGACCTATTCTGGATGATGCCGCTGCAAGGGTAGGAGAGGAGAATGTTGATTTTGACAGGCATCTTAAGGATCTGCTTAGGGATAAAAGGTACTGGGAAAATAAGCGTCAGGAGATAAGGATAAGGAATAATAAACTTCAGGAGACCATTGACCGGTATGAGGAGCAGATGTCAGAGATAAAGGCTGAGAGACGCCGTATTGTGGAGAAGGCAAGGGAGGAAGCTGAAACACTGCTTGGTGAGACAAACAGGAGGATAGAAAACACTATCAGGGAGATAAGGGAGTCGGAAGCAGAGAAGAAGAGAACACGTGAGGTACGCAGGCACCTTGAAGAGTTTAAAAATGAAGTTCTTTCACTACGGAACCAGGGTGCGGATAATGAAGCAGGAGGAGCTCTGGCAGAAACCGGGAGCGGTCATAAGGCCGGGATGTCAGAAAAGGGAAAACAATACGATCCCCGGTCACGGGGCAAAAGCAGCAGACAGGCTACACAGGTAAAAGGAGGTAAAACATCCGGAATAACTCCTCCGGGACCAGAGGATATTGTCAGGATTGAAGGTACAAATACAACAGGTAAGATAGTAAGGATTGAAGGGAAAAAAGTTACCGTTGAAACAGATAATATGATTGTTACGGTGGATATCTCCGGCATAAAAAAGCTTACCCATGATGAAATAAAGGCAGTGAAGCCGGTAAGGGGCAGATTTATAAGGTCTGATCCAGGTCTTAGCGGACGAAAACTGAGTTTTAAGCCGGAGAGGGATGTGAGAGGAATGAGGGCAGAGGAGGCAATTGAGGTCGTGCGAAAGCTTGTGGATGATGCCGCAGTTGTTCAGTATCCCACTGTCAGGGTGCTGCATGGAAAAGGTGATGGCATATTGCGTTCTGTAATCAGGGAGTATCTGGCAACACTCCCTGTAGTCAGAAAATTCAGGGATGAACACCTTGAATCAGGTGGCACAGGGATTACCGTTATAGACCTTGATATTTGATATGGAACCTTGATTAACATACCTGTTTGTCAAAATATTGACTATCTTCTGTGGGTAGTAAAAACAAAATGTATGACAATAGATTTTATCCATCTGAGACGACGGAAAATAAAATAGGAGGAAAACCATTTAATTTTCCTCCTACTCTATTAATGATGATAATATAAGGTTTCGTTTTGTCAGAATATTTTCAGTGAGCCAAAACTGATTCTAACCTTAATTTCAGGCAGGGAACTGCCTTTGCCTATAGTGGCTTCAACCTCTCTGGAGTTACTTTCCCTAATGTCACGACGGATCTCGGCACGATCGTCATCATAGCTGATGTTACCGAAATCAACCATTGCATTGAGTCTGTAACTCGTCTCCTCATCAAGATCGATATTGGCTGAGCAGTACCTGGTATTAAGATCAACAGATTCAAATCCCTTCTTAAGTCTGGTGATATCAAAAGATCCATATGTTGTTTCAACATCAACCTTGCCCGATACTTCTCCGAGCTTAAAGGAGGTGTATCCGGATTCAGCAACCAGATTACTGATTGCATCAAACCTGAACTTGTCATATTTGCTTTCTGCTACTACCGAACTAACACTGTTTATTGTGAGTTCCGAGTATCTGCTGTCAACCAGAAGTGCTTCAGCCTTACCAACAGTGAAGCCTCTTGAACAATACCTCAGGTACAGTTCACTCCATCCAAGTTCCTTGATCTCACCGTGTCCGTAGGCAACTACTAGGCGGTTAAGGGGTTTGGTGTTGCCCCTTGTCAGTGACCCGGCATACAGGGATCCGTATCTGACCGTTATATCAGCGTGCCCTGAGAGCCTTTCAATATTTACGTTTCCATACCTGTTTTCCATTTTCAGGTTCATATTCTCAGGCATTTTAACCACATAGTCAATACTGAATTTGCGGTCTTTACCCAGTCCCCTGAAGGAAAACTTACTGTCAATAACGGTCTCGGCTCCAATGGTGTTATCATTATCTGTAAAAAGAACATCTATCATAGAAAGATATCCCTCCGCCCTTGTCTGATCGGGATGATCAATGGTAACCAGTACTTCAATGGATACCTTTTTCTGGTTCCATGTTGTTACCGTAACATCACCGAATCGGTTGTCAATTTTCAATAATTCCTTACCTGCACTGTCAAACTCCTTGCTGAACTCTTTTTTTACTTCAACCCCGAAACTACTGGCCGGGAGCAGGAGGAATGCCTGAAAGATCAACAACCCGAAAAGTGTTTTACAACCTGACCGTTTCATCATTTGTCTCATTTAATTGATTATTATTATTTACCTGCTTCAATTGTGACAGGATATAGTTCATCACCTCAACCTTTCTCTGGTAGTGTTCAATCATAGCATTAATGACTCTCTCATCCTGAGGATTTGCATTGAGGTCTGTCTGCAGTTCACTGTAAGCTGCATCCATATTTTTTAATTCCTCAATCAGCATCTCTTTCTGGACGGGGTCATTCCCCATGGGGATTTCCATGATCTCTTCTTCCATCAGGTTAACCTGCTGAACATAATATGTTTCCACCTGGCGGTACTCGGGTGAGACATCACTTAATGTCATCTTTCCCGCACCGGGGCTCAAAACATGTTCCCATGTCCACAATGAAGAGAGTGTGACCAGGATGGCCACAGCAGCGGCCCTCAACAGGTACGGGAGAACCCTTACCCTCTGGGGAAGGATTACTGCCTGTGCCTCTAACCGGGCCTGGAAGCGTTTAAAGTGACCAGCCGGCGGCTCTGTGCCGTCGAAATGATCCCTGTTTTCCCTTATATATTCATCTATCGTTTTCATATTCCTGACATATTTCTCTTATCTTATACCGTTCCTTTTTTATCCTGTTATATTTTTATTCTATTATTCTGTTATTCTGCTGGTCTGTTATTCTGTTATTCTGCTGGTCTGTTATTCTGTTATTCTGCTGTTCTGTTGTTCTGTTATCCTGCTGTTCTGTTGTTCTGTTGTTCTGCTGGTCTGTTATTCTGTTGTTCTGCTGGTCTGTTATTCTGTTATTCTGCTGGTCTGTTGTTCTGTTATTCTGCTGTTCTGTTGTTCTGTTGTTCTGCTGGTCTGTTATTCTGCTTGTCTGTTGTTCTGCTGGTCTGTTATCCTGTTGTTCTGTTTATCTGTTATTCTGCTTATCTGTTGTTCTGCTTATTACCCTATTAATCCTGTATGTTGCTACTCTATATTTTTTTATACTGCTACTCTCATTTTTCAATTCCTGTAATATTCCAGTTCACTGACCAGTTTCTGTTTAGCTCTCGAAAGCTGGCTTCTTGATGTACTGCTTGTTATGGAGAGTATTTCGCTAATCTCATCATGATCATATCCTTCCAGCAGGTAGAGTGAAAGAATTATACGGTATCCGTCGGGCAACCTGTTAATTGCAGATTTTACTGCCTCAATTTTTAAGTCAAAATCCTCAAAATCACCGTTATTATCTTCGGGTACCGATTTAAGTTCATGATGCTTTTCAATATCTTCAAAGATCGCTTTCTGTCGGTTTACAGCATCCAGTGACCGGTTGATCACTATCCTTTTAAGCCAGGCTCCGAAGCTGACCGTTCCGGAGTAGGTATTTATCTTCTCAAAGGCTGAAAGGAATGCTTCCTGCATAATGTCCTCCGCCTCCATGGTGTCTCCCACAATTCGCAGACTGGTATTATACATTGCCTTATAATAAAGCTTGTATATCTGGAACTGTGCTTTTTGATCTCCGGCTTTGCAGCCGTCGATCAGGTTCTGGTGTATATTGCGGTATGCCGCTTCTGAATCGCCCATCTTGCGTATGGTTGTTTCAATAATATGTAATGCTGCACCCACCTTTTATCATATACTTTTCGATTTAATGACTCACGAAAAGCGGAAGTGCTGCATCAAGTTATAAAAAATGACTTAATGATACATAAAGGGAGATAAAATTATTCCCTGCACTACTTCACCACTCGAGTAATCCAATTCGGAACCAAACATAGAGTGAGGAATTGAATATATAAGCAGAAGAACAATTGCTGCGAGAATGGTATAACCTCTGCGTTCTCTCTTCAAATTCATACCTACAGCTATTGTCCAGAAAATTACTGCTATAAGCGTCTTGTTATCAGTAAGATCCCATCCCAATGGAACTCCTGTCCAGTACTCTCCAAAGGCATTATACTGAACCATTGGGCCGAGTACCATTCCCCCGGCAAGGAGAAGTATCCATGTCATAATACCATATTTTCGATACGACCTGTTTCTGCCAAGAGCCATAAGTCCTGTAAGGGTTGAAAGCAGCATGGCAGCAAACATAAAAAGGATATGGGGTGTAAGGATCCCCGGAGGCACAGCCCCCTTGTACCTGATAACTATCGGATTGTTTTCAAGATATTCTGATCTGCCGCTTCTGTCATTGATCTCAAACCAGTACTGTAGTTTTCCTGCCGGTGGCTGCTCCGGAAGTGTGGCAAACCATCCCTCTTCATTGTATATGCCAAAGATCTTATTCATTATGAAGGAATCAACGGGCCTCTTTTCATACCTGAATTGCACCGGCGTATACTGATCGTCTGTCTTAAACCTTTTGTAAAAGATGGCGGCACTGATTGTTGTATCTTTTATTCCAAGTTTAACGGCAGTCCCGCTTCCAATCTCTATACTTCTCACCAGCTTGACCGAATATGCTGTTCCGTTGACTGTAATCTCAATGGATTTTGGATAAGTTGGACCGGTTTTCCGCTGGTAATAGGCAGCCGACAGGGTTATAATGATGGCAAGGATCCAGTATAAACTCTTCTTCATGCGTTTAAAATTTTGTAATCATCTAATAAGAAGTTAATTAAAAATTTGAGAACGAATGGAACCGCTTCGCTATCGCATAATATTTTTTAAACATATTCTTTTGTGATATTTATGCTTAAAAAATATCATGTTCGTTTCATTTTTATATTATTTGGTGTCTGGTTTTGCTACTCAGATATAAGATTAATTAAGGCAGTTTTAAAGGGTGACAAGCAGTACAAGATTTTCACCGTTCCGTTCTACCTCAACTGTAATGGTTTCCCCGTTCTCCAGGCTGGATAGCCTGAACATATAATCTTCAATATTGTTGATTTTCATTCCATTGATAGATTTTATAATATCCCCGTTTATCATACCTCCAAGAGCAGCCGGTCTGTCCGGGGTTACAAAGTCAGCTCTCAGTCCGTTTTTAACGTTTCCGGCAAAATCGGGCATAATACCAAGTGTAACCCCTTTCATTCTGGTTCCCCTGCTGACCCCCTGTTTTGGTCCGGCCTCTGTAAATGCAAGTTTGTCTCCGGTACCTGCCAGATCAATGATTAATCCGGCCAGTGAGGTTGAGATCTCCTCAAGTCCTCTGTAATTTATTTTGTCGGGAGAATCATAGGGAGTGTGGTAATCGGGATGTGCACCAGTGGAGAAGTATAGCACAGGGATATCCTTTCCGTAAAATGAGGAGTGGTCAGATGGCCCGTATCCCTCATCGGTGATGGCAAGAGCGAATGAGAGTGTATCAATATTCCGGTAAATAATCTCACGGAATGAGGGAGACGTGCCGGCTCCTCCGGCCTGAAGTTCCCTGCTCTCTTTAAGTCTTCCAACCATATCAAGATTGATCATTGCATTTACGGATAAGGGTGTAACAGGAAGATTATCCGCCATATACTTTGATCCGAGTAGTCCCATCTCTTCAGCGGCAAAAGCTGCCACAATGATTGTACGACTGTTTTTTTTCTGTGTGGCAATATATTCTGCAATCTCCAGAATGGCGGCAATACCGGAGGCATTATCATCGGCACCGTAGTGTACTGCCACACTATCCGGTCTGCGACTTGAGGCTCCTCCGGTACCAAGGTGATCAATATGCGCTCCAACTATTACATATTCACCGGCCAGAGCAGGGTTCTCTCCTTTCAGTTGCATGATAACATTTCTGGTAGTTATCATCTCCTGATCAATATCCGCCGATGCCTTAAGCACTGTTTCTGTATTGAATGATACCGGCATACGGCTGCTGTTAAGTTTCTCTTCCAGCTCTTCAACAGTGAAACCGCTCTTTTCGAGAATAGTGTTTGTCAGCTCTCTCTTTACCCTCAATACGGGTACAGGAACCGGAAACTCTCCCCGTGAAAGTTTTTCAAACTGATCCCCTGAGTCATACTTCACACCCGATACAAGGAGAACTCCGGCAGCACCTTTATCGGCAGCAACCATACATTTATAGCGGTTGGCACTAAAATCCGTAAACAGACTCATACTGTTTTCAACTTCCGGGTCAGCTCTTAAAATCAATACCCATTTCCCCTCCACATCTATATCTGAATAGTCATTCCAGGTAATTTCATCATGTTGAAAGTCAAACCCATAACCGGCAAATATAACCTCAGACTCAGCAAATCCGTCGCCACTGAATCCAACCGGTGCAAAATCAGCACCCTCCGTAAATGGAGTTCCATTTATCTCCATTGAATTATTATCACCGGCAACCACGTTCGCCGCTACTTCAAACTCCTGAAATCCATCTCCGGTGACAGGTGTAAAGCCAAAAGAGGCCAGCTGATCCCTGAAATATTCAGTAGCTGCCATATCCCCGTCACTGCCCGGGAGCCGGCCCTGCAATTCCTCAGATGCCAGATAGGTGATGTGACTGGTGAGATCCTCGGTGGTAATTTCCGGAACACTCTTATTGTTACCACTGCAGGCAGCCAGCAGTATGGAAATCACTA
Source organism: Bacteroidales bacterium (assembly GCA_020201035.1). Classification (GTDB taxonomy): domain Bacteria; phylum Bacteroidota; class Bacteroidia; order Bacteroidales; family VadinHA17; genus JAIVHO01. The sequence continues at coordinate 51,431 of JAIVHO010000031.1, read as the reverse complement.
TTATTGTTTTAGTCAGGTAATCCATTAAAAAAAAATATTTAAGATTCAAAAATAGCACACTTTTACAAACCATATATGATAGTAATAAAAAATATTACCAAAAGAGAGACTCCGCTGTCACGGGGCCTCTCTTTTTCTTTTCAGCCTGGCTGGAAAAACTATTTGCCTGCCGTAATACTATTCAAACTTCTTAAAAGTCTCTTTGATGATATTCATAGCTTCACGCAACTGCTCCTCAGTGATTGTAAGCGGAGGCGCAAACCTTATTATATGACCGTGAGTGGGTTTGGCAATAAGGCCATTATCCTTCATGGCAACACATACATCCCATGCGGTTTTATCGCCTTTGGGCTTTATAACAACAGCATTAAGAAGTCCTTTACCCCTTACCAGCTCAATCATATCCGACTTAATTGATTTGAATTCATCCCTGAATATTTTACCAAGTTTTTCAGATTTTTCGGCCAGTTTCTCCTCTTTTACTACGGTAAGTGCTGCTATTGCAACCTTGGCGGCAATAGGGTTGCCTCCGAACGTGGATCCATGTTCACCGGGCTTTATTACCAGCATAATGTCATCATCAGCAAGCACTGCAGATACAGGGAATACACCTCCTGAAAGTGCTTTACCCAGGATAAGAATGTCTGGCCTTACTCCCTCGTGATCGCATGCCAGCAGTTTACCTGTACGGGCGATACCTGTCTGTACCTCGTCTGCAATAAAAAGGACATTCTTCTCCTTGCACATTGCAGCAGCTTTGGAGAGGTATCCTTCATCCGGAACAAATACACCTGCTTCTCCCTGGATAGGCTCAACCAGAAATCCTGCAACATCAGGATCCTTAAGGGCTTCTGCCAGTGCATCCAGATCATTATAGGGAATGGTTATAAATCCAGGTGTGAACGGGCCGTAGTCCTTTCTTGCTTCAGGATCTGTTGACATTGAAACTATTGTAATTGTGCGGCCATGGAAATTATTCTCACATACAATGATTTTAGCCTGATCCTTTTTTACACCCTTTTTCTTGTATGCCCATTTTCTGCACAGCTTAATGGCTGTCTCGTCAGCTTCTGCCCCTGTATTCATTGGCAGCACCTTATCATAGCCGAAGAATTTTGTGATAAACTCTTCATACTCCCCCAGCACGTTATTATAGAATGCCCTGGAGGTAAGGGTTAGCTTTGAAGCCTGGTCAGTGAGTGCCGAGATAATGGCAGGATGGCAATGACCCTGGTTAACTGCTGAGTATGCCGACAGGAAATCATAGTATCTTTTCCCCTCAACATCCCATACGAATGGTCCCTCTCCTCTTTCGAGCACGACCGGTAGCGGATGGTAGTTGTGGGCCCCATATTTATCTTCCCTGTTTATATAATCCTGTGAGTTCATAATTAATTGTATTTATGTTATTTAAAAAAAGATTGCGGAATGCAATATTACAAAAAACGGGGCAGAATTCAAAGGAGAATCATTATTATTCATAACCTTCCAGCAGGTCGGGACGAAGCTTTCTGGTGCGTTCAACAGATTCTTCATGTCTCCATTTTTCAATCTCAGGTGTATTTCCTGAGAGCAGAATATCAGGAACCTTCCATCCTTTAAATTCGGCCGGACGGCTATAAACAGGAGGCGCCAGCAGACCGTCCTGGAATGAGTCGGAGAGGGCTGACTGCTCATCTCCCAGAGCCCCCGGGAGAAGTCGGATCACTGCATCCGTGATTACTGCAGCAGGCAGTTCTCCTCCTGATAGTACATAGTCTCCCACTGAAATCTCCATTGTGATCAGGTGGTCCCTGACTCTCTGGTCAATTCCCTTGTAATGTCCGGCAACAATTATAATACTGTCAAGCAGGGAAAGAGAGTTGGCTGTTTTCTGGCTAAACGGTTTGCCGTCAGGTGTGACATAAATAATTTCATCATAGTCGCGCTCTCTCTTCAGGGAGGTGATAGCATTATAGAGGGGTTCAATCGTCATCACCATACCAGCCCCTCCTCCAAAGGCGTAATCATCAACGCTTCTGTGCTTATCACTTGTATACTCCCGCAACTGTATAAGTTCTATAGTTGCAATGCCCTTTTCCCTTGCCCTCTTTACTATTGAATGGCTGATTGTACTTTCAATCAGCTCTGGCAGTACCGTAATAATATCTATTCTCATCTCCGGCTTATAAAATTATCTGCACCAACGGTTTACACTGGCATTGATCTTTATGCCTGTTTATATTAAACCGTTTGGTCACCTCAGGTATTCCCTTATTCCAACCCTTATTCCAACCCTGTTCCAGTCTTTTACTTATAACTCTCCGGCCACATCAGGCTGGAGGATAGGCCATCCTGGATGACAGTTAATATGCCGTCAGGGTGTTATTCTCCGGTAACTATTTTATATGCTCCGGTACCGCCAACGACAGGTATTGTAATGGTTGTTGCACTGAGATCCACGGTCAGTTCAGTCCCGGGATGAGGCCAGAGGGTGAAATCCCTGTCACTTGACATAATCATAAGTCCTATCTTCTGTCCTTTCCTGATAACCTGATCATCAGGCTGAAGCTCAAAGGTCAGCTCGTAAAACCTGCCGGGAACCAGCGGATCGCTTTCGGTCAGGGAGCGGTAGTTCTGGGGATCGGCCCAGCCTCTGGTAATAAGGTTGTCAGTTATTTTGGTATTCCGTCCCTCTTCCCATGGGAGTGATACCAGCCATACGGAGAGATTGGCAGCAGGCTTGCTTGAAGCCAGTCTGATTTTTATGGTAGCAACACCAGAGATATGAAGATCCTCCTGTAGTTCGGGTGTGAGATAGAGCAGGCGGTGATTGGTCCATTCGGCCCTGGCCAGAGCTGACCCGGGAAAGGAGACATTATCGGTCAGGGTTTCGGTGCCCTGCGCGGCTTTTCCGTTTATGCTTAAAGCTCCTGCTCCCGGAGCTCCCGGAGTCAGGTGCAGTGTTACCGGAACAGCATCCGGATTTGGATAGCCTGCATAGGGTGTAGGGTTTGTTCTTTCATCATTTTCCCTTACAATCCAGGCTGACGGATCATTCTCCACGCCATTCAGTATTCCGAAAAGATAACGGGTAAACCATCTGTTCATCATTTCGTGGGGTGGTTCACCGCCATGTCCTCCCTGGTGGTAAAAAATCTGCAAAGGGACACCCTTCTTTTTAAGTGCTTCGGTGATTCTGTAACTGTGCTCCGGCACAACATTCCAGTCGTTAAATGCATGAGCCATAAGCACAGCAGCCTTAAGAGGCTCAAGATCATTAAGATAATCCCGTCCGGCCCAGAAATCATTATAATCGCCGTTAACGCGGTCGAAATTACCGTACATCTCTTCATCCCTTATGTTGCAATCGCACCACTCAGCCCTCTCCGGATTTCCGCTGTGAATCCAGTCATACAGGTAATCAATATCCTCGCCAAGCCAGCCTCCGGGATGTCTTATCAGTCCGTTAGACCTGTAGTAGTGATAGTATGAGGTGTTGGGGGCAACGGGAATAATGGCCTCAAGTCCGTCCACCCCTGTTGTGGCTGCTGCCAGAGGCAGTGTTCCGTTATATGATGTTCCTGTCATTCCAACCTTACCGGTAGTCCAGTAGGCAACTACTTCGCTGCTTCTGTCAGTATCTGAATATCCTTTGGCACGACCGTTAAGCCAGTCAATTACCGCTTTGGGGGCCAGTGATTCGTTGTCGCCGCCTACAGTAGGGCACCCTTCCGACAGACCGGTGCCGGGCGATGAGGAGTGTACAACAATAAAACCTCTGGGAACCCACTCCTTTACATGGGACTCTGAAATAATTGGTCTGTTATTCCGGGGAGTAATCGCCGGAACGTGTTTGCGAACAGGTGGCTCACTGTTGAGTTCCTGTCGTACATCCCACAGATATTGCCTGTCGCCACTTCCTGTGCCTGCAAAATATGGACTGGAAACATAAATGACAGGCAGCCTGATGTTATCCTCTTCAGTCTGTTGTGGTCTGGTAACATCAACATGTACCAGATCAAGCCTGCCATCACCGTCGGAGTCAAACTCTGTTTCAACCCAGAGATCGTGTCGTATCCACTTTTCGGGATCGCTGAATTGCTCAATAACCTGCGCCTGACCATCCTTAATCAGTGGTACAATAATTTCAGTTGATGAATTTTTGCCGCTGTTTACCTGTGCCACGGATGGTGATATCAATCCGTTAAGCAGAGTTAAGGCAAGGGATGCAATGATAATTGAAAATACTTTTTTCATTTCAGTTACGGGATGTAATTTAGTTAATCTCTTAGTCTCCAATAGCAGGATAATAAATTATCCCGAAAGATACTAATAAAGATAATTATTAGCCAAACGTATCAAGAAGGTGTATTATTTATGGTTTAAAATTACAGATTTCTATATATAATTTAGTCTGACTATTTAAGGGGCTTAAACAATATTAAAAAATAATTAGTGCCACTAAAAATGTACTGTGAGAATTATTTTTCATAGTAAATTTTATAAGTTATTACATATAAGTCATTTATGTTTTTTAATGAGATATGATCTGGATGCTTTTGATGGCTTTTGAATCCAAGTCGACACCTCTGAAAAATGCTCTCAAAGTATTAAATAATGGGCATTACAGATGATAAAACAAAGATTTAGGTGGACACTAATGTTTTGAAATAATTATGCTGTAATTAATATCATGTTAACAGTCATCTTCTGTTATGCGAAATGCTTATTTTTGATGTCAGCGGAAACGGTATCCTTAATCAAACTCTTTTCAACAGATGGTAAAGTCAATTTTTAATAATGTTCTGGGGCCTGTGATGATTGGACCCAGCAGTTCACACACTGCCGCGTCGGTTCGGATAGGACGGCTTGTAAGGTCTCTGCTGAATGAGGAACCTCTCCATGTAAGGGTGAGATTTGCCCCGTCGGGATCACTTGCCTCAACCTACCGTGGTCAGGGCTCAGCAATGGGGCTTGCTGCCGGGCTTCTTGGCCTGGAGATGACTGACAGGAGAGTTGCAGATTCAGAAAAAACAGCCATTGAGAGGGGGCTTACTATAGAATATACAATAGCCGGACCGGAAGCAGATCATCCAAATACCTATTTTATTGAATCAAAGGGTGTCTCTGGAAAGGAGATATCACTTACAGCTTTGTCAACAGGTGGTGGGGTGATCAGGCTGGTTTCACTTAATGGCAGGGAGGTGACAGACGATACGGAATATGTAAATATGGTAATGCCTTTTCCTGTGAGGAGCAGTGTATCCCTTCCGTTTACCAATCACCACGAAGCTTATAAGCTGCTGTCAGGAGGAGGTGCCTCCGTTTCAGCACTGGCAGAGAATTATGAACTGGCGGCCTGCAACGTGGACATTGAAAAGATTAAAGGTGCAGCACTTGATGTTTACAGGGTAATGACCGAATCAGAACATAGGGGACGCTCCGGTACCAGCTACAGTGACAGGATATTGCCGGGGCAGTCACACTTAATAGAAGAGGGATTAAGAGATGCACGTGTTCCGGATGCCGGACTGATAAATGATATAATTGTATCTGTTACCTCTGTAATGGAATGCAAGAGTTCAATGGGTGTTATCGTTGCAGCACCTACTGCCGGATCCTGCGGTGTGCTTGCAGGGACACTGGCAGCTATCGTACGCAGATTTGATTACTCATCTGTGATGGTTGAAGAGGGAATGATGGCAGCCGGACTGACAGGTCTGATGATTGATATGGGTGCTGGGTTTGCTGGTGAAGAGGGAGGATGCCAGTATGAGTGCGGTTCTGCATCGGCAATGACCGCAGCTGCTCTTGCATCACTCTCAGGAGGGTCTTCAGAGATTATTATGGCTGCAGCATCAATGGCCCTGCAGAATATGCTGGGACTGATTTGCGATCCTGTTGCTGACAGGGTTGAGGTGCCGTGTCTTGGTAAAAATATTTCAGCATCATTAAATGCTGTTGCTTCAGCAAATATGGCTCTGGGAGGATTCAGGCAGGTAATTCCCTTTCCCGAGGTGATTGATGCCATGCTGGAGGTTGCCACAAGCCTTGACAGACGATACAGATGTACATGTCTGGGAGGGTTATCTGTGACCCCGGCGGCCAAACAGATAGAGAAAAAGCTGCAGTTTCCCGGAGATTGACTAACTTTATTACCCAGCATGACTGAGGTATACGGACTGGTTTGGGTAGGAGCGATTAATCCTTGAAAAACAGGAACCTGACCGTTGATGTGAAACTTGTGGAACCGTTGAAATCCGGGAAACCGAATCGTTGCCATCAGGGAAGTGGAACCGATGATATCCTGGAAGCCGAACTGTTGCTTTCAGGGTAGCCGAACTGCAGATATCAGCCTGGCAGAGAAAAACAGAGGCAGCTTAAGCGGGTGCTTATATAGTTTCGGGTTATAATGAGCAACAATAACTGGTAAAAACGAATTAGAGAGAGACAAAATGACCACCAGAGTGTTATTGGTTATTATCATGGCAGCATCCGGGGCAGTGTTAACATCCTGTACTGATGCAATAATCCTGATGACAGGTAATAAGCCATCCGAGATCAGGGAGGGCTGCAAAACACTGGAGCCGGGAACAGAACTGCATCCACTCGCTAACCTGGTGCTGGTTATGAGTGACAGGATAACAGAGAGTCCTGATTCCCTTTTTGATAGTAAGAGGTGGCTGGTAAAGGCGATTACCCCACGGGTCAGGTTAAAGACAGATACACTTATAGCATCTTTTGACCATCACAAAATACCGGTAAGAATTTATAACAATCAGCGTGAATCCCGCAGGGGTAATCAGGAGGTAATACTCTTCCTGCATGGAGGGGGATTTGTATGGGGTGATATTAAGATTTATGACAACCTCTGCTCAAAGCTGGCAAAGAAGACCGGGGCTGTTGTTATCTCTCTGGAGTACAGACTCGCTCCTGAATTTACCTATCCCTATGCACTCAGGGATTCGGAATCAGTTCTCAGGTGGACATATGCAAATATCGAAAAATATGGAGGCTCCCCATCATGTATTACCTTGATGGGCGACAGCGCAGGGGGCAACATGGCTGCAGTAATGTCACTTATGTCACGCACCAATGATAATGGTATTCCTCCCATAAAATCTCAGGTTCTTATATATCCTGTCACCATACTGACCGATTCAATTACCCCTTCCAGATACTATTTTCTTACCGGAGCTGACAGGAGCCTGATACCGGGAGATAACTTTTTTCAATATGCACGTGAAGCCTATCTGACAGAATCTGATAATCCGAAGGATCCGCTTATCTCACCCCATTTCGCAGAATCTCACGAATCACTGCCCGATGCCCTGATTATAACTGCCGGTTGTGATCCGCTGAGAGATGAGGGGAGGGGATATGCTGAACTTCTTGAAAAGGCCGGAAATTATGTTGATTACAGGGAGTATGATGGGATGATACACGGTTTCGTATCATTATACCATCTGTTCAAAGAGGGAAGGGATGCCCTGGATGTTATAGAAGAGTTTATAAATGAATCACGGTAATAACCTTTTTTATATCTTTCTGCCCTCAATTTATCTATTGTGTATTTGATTAATGATATAAAATAAATCTTTTAAAAAAAATGAGACATCTATTTGTTATTCTCTTTCTTCCGTTGCTTTTACTGGTGGCAGATTCCTGCAGTGAGCAGCAGAAGGCTGATATGGTAATTGTAAATGGGAAGGTTCTGACCATTGACGCGGATAATCCCTATTCTGAGGCTATAGCGATTTCGGGCGACAGGATAGTGGCTGTTGGATCGCTGTCAGCAATCAACAGGTTTATTGATAAAGATTCAACCGAGATAATTGATGCAGAAGGCAAACTGGTTATTCCCGGCTTTAACGATGCCCATGCCCATTTTGGTCCGGTCAACCCTGATTATATTGAATTGAGATATATCACAGATCCTGCTGTTATTACCACCAAAGTGAGGGAGCAGGTAGCAAAAAGCAAGCCGGGCGAACTTATCCGGGGTGGCCACTGGGAACATGAGATGTTTACTGACCGTAACTGGCCAACTAAGGAGCTGATTGATTTTGTTTCACCACATAACCCGGTAGTGCTCTCACGCACAGATGGTCACAGTGTGCTGGTAAACAGCTATGTAATAAATAATTCAGGTATTACACGTGACACCCCTGATCCTTTTGGGGGAGAGATACAGAGGGATCCCCTGACCGGTGAGCCAACCGGTATTTTCAAGGAATCAGCAATGAGGCTGCTTAAGTACGGTGCTGTCCCGGTTGAACGTACAGCCAAGGAGGAGGCTGAAAGGGAGCTTACAGGATACAGGCTGGCCCTTAAAGAGGCAAGGGAGCTGGGAATTACATCCATTCAGATTCCAGGGGAAGCCGACTGGGATATGTACACAAATCTGATGAACCAGGGGGAGCTAACCACCAGAATTGATATCGGAGGGGTTCTGACGGATGATGAGGATCGCCTGGAGCATTGTATTGCCATGAAGGAGGAGTTTCCGTCAGAAGGTGACTGGATCAGATTTGGATATATGAAGGGATTTATTGACGGCACGCTTGGTTCTGCTACAGCCCTTATGTTTGAACCATTTGAGGATGAGCCTGATAAAACCGGACTTCCCCAGATGACCTATGAAGAGTTGAAATCACGGGTGACAGCCACTGATGCTGCCGGCTTCCAGATTGGTATCCATGCCATTGGAACAAAAGCAAACAGCTGGGTACTGGATGCATACGAAGAGAGTGCATCTGTTAACGGTAGCAGGGAAGCAAGGCACAGGATAGAGCATGCCCAGATTCTGACAGAACAGGATATACCCCGGTTCGCTGAACTGGGAGTGATTGCTTCAATGCAGCCCACACACTGTATTACAGATAAAAGGTTCTGCGAGAAGAGAATAGGACTCGAAAGGAGTAAGGGGGCATATGCCTGGAGAACATTGCTGAACAGCGGAGCAAGGATTGCTTTTGGTACTGACTATTCTGTTGAACCGCTGAACCCTATGGAGGGACTCTATGCTGCAGTAACCCGCAAGGACAGAGTGGGCGAAGAGGGTGACGGATGGTTTCCGGAAGAGAAGCTGACTATGGAGGAGGCAATCAGGCTCTATACTCTGGAACCGGCTTACAGCCAGTTTATGGAGGATAGAAAGGGAATGATAAGAACAGGCTATCTGGCTGATATTGTTATTACCGACAGGGATCTTCTTACCGTTCCGGAAGATGAGATAATGAAGACAAAGATTCTCTTTACCATAACGGGCGGTAAAATAGTTTACCGTGCTGCTGAATAGAAAGGAGTAAATGCTTCCTGTCTGGGAGGCGGTAAGGTATTTACAGTGCTGCGGAGCAGATGATAGAACTGAGGAGTACTGCACATCACTGCAGGTTTCTCATCACAGACTGCTCTCTCCGGGATTACTCTACCGGGACTGCATCTTCCCGGGTTTTGACGTTGTTAGTAAGTTCCTCTATCAACAGGGCTATCTCTGTGCGGTAGTTTAGCAGATCTGCCGCATCTTTTGTATAGCTTTTGCCATCCCTGAAGATTGAATCCGGAATAGTTATCAGATCCATTGCCCTGTTGTACAATTTCTCATTATATACCGCTGTTTGAGGGAGGCGTGATGCAAGTTCCTTAAGCAGAGTCAGATATTCATAATCCTCAATGCCCTCACGCAGCTGTTCGAGCCTGAAGGAAGGCACCGGTTCTTCAATAAAGACCCTGATGTCTTTCCCGGGGTTTCTGTTGGGCGGGTAGAATAACCTTCCGTCACCATTACCCCATTGTGTCTGTTTCCCCAGCGGCCAGCCATAGCCCTGCACATAGGATGCCGGATCCTCCCATGGGTTTTGCAGGTAACCTGGAGGTGAAGCTGAACGGGAGGTCCAGTAGTTGGTTGACCATATAAGGATACCGTCAAGGTCGTAGGCCCAGGTACCCCAGAGCCACATCCTGAGGTTAATGCCATCATGATCAATAAACTCCGACAGCCATGGATGCTTTGGTGCCGTGCAGAGGTATGACCAGTACTCATTACCCATCTCCTTAACCATTCTGGCCTTGTCAGGATCAATCCTGTGCCAGATTGTGCAGGATATATCTGTTACATCCATTATTTCAGGCCCGGGATCATTCTCGGTCAGAAATGTTGATATTTCCGGAGCACCGCGCCTTATGATCTCCATTCCCTCACGCACAAAGGGGTAGTCTATCCTTCCCGGTTCATCAAACCAGTATACATATACCCTGTCAAGCCATCCTTTCTCCCTGAGATGCGCCTCAATCTGTGAAAGATAACTCATCATCAGTTTATTATAGATTACAGTCCCCTGTCTGAAGCCACCGTACCTTCCCTCATTCCTGCTGTAATAGGTGCCTGATCCCATGCCCGGCAGGTCAATCCTGAAGGAGTTAAAACCAAAATCATCGAGATAGCGGGAGAGAGCAATATCGAATCGTGAGAAGTCAAAAATCACATCCACAGCATCAGGATCAATATCAAATTCACCCTGCTCAAGAAGATTCGCCCTGCTGCCGGTTGTCGTAAGTCTTATATCATCAAACCATGCCTTACCGGTATTCTCACCTGCCTCAGTTCGGAAAACCGGGAAAATGGTGAGCCTGTAATATGATACATCCTGTCCGGGATTACCGGAGGCAAACCTGTAATTCTTCCACCTCTCTGATCCGGTGAAAACTTCCATCCGGTTTTCAAAGATAAGCTTATCACCTTCTGCATTATATCCTTCCAGAAGAACGCAGAATTGCTGATCTGCCTTATCTGTTCTGGCCCGCCACTCAAGAAGGTATTCTGATTCAGGTGACACCGTGACAGGCAGTATATATTCCGCTTTTATATTGCGGGTTGCATCATCATCATCAATCAGCATGGTTAACCCGGCTCCACCGGGGTTTTCTTCGAATAATCCTCCCTTCCATAGGATTCCTGTTACAGAATCACGGGCAGGAGCAAGGGCATGCGGGTAGTAGGGAGCTATGCGGTAGCGCCTGAACTGCTCCATATAGAGGTCATAGCATTTTTCAAGCTCCTCTCGCCCGGTGATATTGTGGTAGGCAGCAATTTTATCATAGCTGAGTCCGAAGCCTGATCTGATTGATGGTACATCTGGCAATGAGAAGTTCCAGACCTCAGCTGTAGCAGGGATAGTTTTTTTGAAGTTGTTCCATGACAGAGTAATATCACCGTGGTATTTGCCGGCCCTTCGGTGAGGGGGGGTATGGAATGTAATAAAAAATGTGTTATTTATTCCTGCCTCAAGGTTTACAGGTCCCTCCACCAGTGGCAGCGGATCAGGCCACCATCCTTTTGAGCCGTATGAGTCGGTAGGTTTGCTTACATAGACATACTCCACCTTTCTTAAGGTGCTTTCACCGGTCTTAACCGTTCCTCCGGCTCCGGTAAGTTCGCCAACCTCAACTCTTGCATTTCTGAGAGGTTTTCGGCTTCTTACAACAATCTGCGCCGACTCATACTCATTGCGTGCCATCTTCAGAAGGATTGTGTCTCCTTCTTTTTCAGGGCGAGGAGTGTCAGGCATTATCCTGAAGGTACCTGAGCTCCACCATATATCAACCGAATCATCCGAATAGAGGAGGTATCCGAAACTGTTCTTCTCACTCTCTGTAGCTATGCTCTGTTGACTCCCCGCAAAAAGGGGGGTTAAACCTGTAGCAACAATTGTTGTCAGGGTAAATACTATATTTCTTATCATGCCTTGTTCTTTTTTAATCCTTCTAAAACATATATTCCATTAATTAGTCATCAGGATATCACTTATCATTCCGGTAAATGTCAGAAAATAATCTATTAAAGCCAGAAAACAATTACTTCACCAAAATGTCAGAAGATTCTCCGTGGTAACTAATGGGATAATCATCCGGTTTCAAAGTTAACGATTGCTCAGGAGAGGAAAAAGGCTAGGAACAGATGTTGACCTTGAAAAACAGTTTATTTTAGAGATTGAATCAATATCTTTGCATTCTACGGAAATATTAATGATATGAGAATAGCACTTATTGGCTACGGTCGCATGGGCAGAGAGATTGAGAGGGTGGCTCTGCGGCAGGGACATACAATAACCCGGATATTTGATGTTGACAATATTAAGAACCTTAACAGGGAGGGCTTGTCAGACTCAGAGGTTGCAATTGAGTTTACCCGGCCTGATGCTGCTCCCGCAAATATTATCAGTTGCTTTAAGGCCGGTATACCGGTTGTATCTGGAACAACCGGCTGGCTGGAGAGTATGCCTTCAGTTCAGGATGCCCTGAAAAGATATTCAGGGACCCTGTTTTATGCTTCCAACTTTAGTATAGGAGTTAATCTGCTGTTTGCTGTCAACAGGATGGTAGCCGGGGCAATGGATAAAATTGAGGGATACAGCCCTTCAGTTTATGAGGTTCATCATACCGGGAAACTGGATGCACCAAGCGGTACCGCTCTCAGCCTGGCTGAAGATATAAGAAAGTTTACGATGTGGAATGGTTGGAGGTGTTTGGAAAAGGGGGTTAAAGAGGGAATCGGAGATGGAGTTGAAGAAGAGAGTGTAGTGGATAATCGTGTGGAGGAGTCGGGTCAACGTCAGGATTCTCTTTTTAAAATTATTTCTGAAAGAAGGGGCGAGGTGACGGGCATTCACGAGGTGACCTGGGTATCGGAAAGTGACACAATCTCTATCAGGCATGAGGCATTCAGCAGGGCAGGATTTGTATCGGGAGCACTTCTTGCTGCTGAGTATTCAACAAATCATAAAGGATTGTTAACAATGCAGAAGCTACTCGGCTTTTAAATTAAAAAGTTACTTTTGCATCACAATATTCAACAACACAATTTGCAATTACAGTAAACAGAAAACAATGGGAAATATAACAGGTAACAGATATTTCAAATTTGCAGTAGTAGCACTGATCTACCTTTTGTGGGTAATATGGCTAGGCAACTGGTGGTTTCTGCTGGGGCTGGCAGTTATATTTGATATATATGTAAGTGAGAAGGTAAACTGGGCCTTCTGGAAGAAGAGGGAAGGAAAGAACTCCCTGATTGTGGAGTGGATTGATGCACTTATTTTTGCTGTTATTGCCGTCACCCTTATAAATATCTTTTTATTTCAGAACTACCGTATTCCAACAGGATCAATGGAGAAATCGCTTCGTATTGGCGACCACCTGTTTGTAAGCAAGGTAGCCTACGGTCCAAGGCTGCCCAACACGCCAATAGCCTTCCCATTTACCCAGCATACCATCCCGGTGATAAAAACCAGATCATGGTCCAACCTTATAACCAGGCCTTACAGGAGACTGGCCGGGTTTGGGACGGTTGAAAGGTTTGATCCGGTTGTTTTCAATTTTCCGGCAGGAGATACTGTTGCCCTTGAGCAGCAGGCTACAGCATATGAGGAGATTATCAGAAGTCAGGCAGTTTCTCTCAGGGAGAGAGATGCTTTCCGTGGAGAAGAAGTCAGGAGTGAGGAGGCCTACAATAGAATTGCCAGAGAGATGGTATGGTCTGATTACACTATTGTGTACAGACCTGTTGACAGGCGTGAAAATTATGTTAAGAGATGTGTGGGGCTGCCCGGTGATACTATAGAGATTAAGGGAGGCATTCTGCATGTTAATGGTGAAGCTGTTCCGGATAATGGTGCACAGCAGATAAGCTACTGGATTACAACCAACGGGACAAGGATTAACCCTATGGCCTTTGCGAGACTGGATATTGCAGAAACCGACAGAAATATGATGTCAGAAACCACTTATCTGCTGCATCTTACAAAGGATAATGCCACTGCCATAGAACGTTTTGCCAATGTTAATGAGGTCAGGGTCAATCTGAGACGCCCGGGTGAATATGGAGCCCACATATTCCCTCATAATCCAATATATCCATGGAATGAGGATTATTACGGACCGCTGTGGATCCCTGAAGAGGGGACTACGGTAACCCTTGATTCCGCCAACATAGATATTTATAAAAGAATTATTGGTCAGTATGAGGGCAACGACCTCAGAACAGAGGGATCACGTATTTTTATTAATGGAGAGGAGAGCAACAGCTATACATTCCGGATGAACTACTACTGGATGATGGGTGATAACCGACACAATTCAGCCGATTCGCGTTACTGGGGATTCGTGCCTGAAGATCATATCGTTGGTAAGCCCAAATTTATCTGGCTGTCAATTGACAAAGAGGCAACCGGACTCAATAGAATACGATTTAACAGGATGTTCAGGGCAGCAAGATAACAAAAAAGGGTGGCCATCAGGCCACCCTTTTTTACAGGTTCTTTATTCTGTTATTACTTATTTTACTTTTTCAACAATAGCCTTGAAGGCATCCGGATGGTTCATTGCCAGGTCGGCCAGAGTTTTCCGGTTCAGTGCTATTCCCTTTTTATTTATCTTACCCATAAACTCAGAGTAACTCATTCCGTGCTGACGCACACCTGCATTTATTCTCTGAATCCACAGGGCTCTGAAGTTACCCTTCTTTTTTCTCCTGTCGCGATATGCATACTGCAGTCCCTTTTCAAGCTTGTTGACAGCTACTGTGTAAACATTTTTTCCGCGGCCGAAGTATCCCTTTGTCTGCTTCAGAACCTTTTTCCTTCGGTTTCGTGAAGCAACTGCATTAGTTGATCTTGGCATAATTTTTCAATTTTTGAATGTCAGCGGTTGCATTTTATGCAACTCTTTCGGCTGGTCATCCTGTTAATAATTTTGTATCACTCTCACAAAAATCAGCGTTATCTACTTCCTGGCCAGCAGGAGCTTGATATTATGCTCATCAGCCTTATCCACCTCTCCGAAATAACCAAGATTTCTTTTACGCTTGGTTGATTTCTTTGTCAGGATATGGCTTTTGTACGCATGCTTACGCTTAATCTTGCCACTTCCGGTTAAAGAGAATCTCTTCTTTGCACCGGGGTTCGTCTTCATTTTTGGCATTTCGTACAGATTTAATATATGTTAAAGAACCTATTTTTTCTTTTTCGGGCTGATAGTTATTATCATCCTTTTCCCTTCGAGCCTTGGCATCTGTTCAACAGTGCCTATCTCTTCAAGATCCTGGGCAAACCTCAGCAGCAGTATCTCTCCCTTCTCCTTAAAAAGTATTGATCTTCCTTTAAAAAAGACATATGCTTTTATTTTTGATCCCTCTTCAAGGAACTTTTGTGCATGTTTCAGTTTAAAGTTATAGTCATGGTCATCAGTGTTTGGACCAAAACGTATCTCTTTCATCACCACTTTGGTTGTCTTTGCCTTAATCTCTTTCTGCTTCTTTTTCTGCTGATAGAGAAACTTCTGATAGTCGGTGATTTTGCAAACCGGCGGGTCTGCAGTAGGAGAGATCTCCACCAGATCAAGTTCCAGTTCGTCGGCAGCTTTAAGCGCCTCCTCAATGGTCATAATCTGCGGTTCCACATTATCACCAACAACCCTTACTACTTTTGCTGTAATCCTGTTATTGATCGCATGTGGCATCTCTTTTCCGCGGGGACTACCATATCTGCTTCCTGGTTTGTTTCTTGGTCCTGCTATGACTATTTCCTCCTTCTTTAGTTAATATCTGGTTAATTGGGTTATGCTGTTTCCCTTGTGATCTCATCCTTTATAAACCTGGCAAATTCTTCCAGCTCCATAACACCCCTGTCACCTTCGCCCTGTCTGCGGACAGAGACGGTACCTGCCTCAGCCTCCTTCTCACCAATGATAAGCAGATATGGAATCTTCTTTAACTCATTATCCCTTATCTTCTTACCTATCTTTTCATTGCGCTCGTCCTTCAGGGTGCGAATATCGTAATTATTTAGAAAATTTGAAACTTTTTTAGCATAATCATGGAATTTTTCACTTATTGGCAATATTACAACCTGTTCAGGTGCAAGCCATAAGGGAAATTTTCCTGCTGTGCTCTCAATAAGAACAGCCACGAATCTCTCAAGAGATCCAAAAATCGCACGGTGCAGCATTACGGGTTGGTGCTTCTGGTTGTCTCTCCCAATATAATGCAGATCAAACCTTTCAGGCAGGTTGTAATCCACCTGGATAGTACCAAGCTGCCACTTGCGGCCAATAGCATCCCTGACCATAAAGTCAAGTTTGGGGCCGTAAAAGGCTGCTTCACCTTTTACAATGACAGTCTCAAGTCCTTTCTCACTGGCAGCCTCAATTATTGCTTTCTCCGCTTTATCCCAGTTTTCATCATTCCCGATATATTTTTCTTTGTTTGCCGGGTCTCTCAGCGATATCTGGGCGGTATATTCGTTAAAGTTCAGCGAATTGAAAACCCACTGTACAAGGTCTATTATACTTTTAAACTCCTCCTTCATCTGGTCCGGCTCACAGAAGTGGTGGGCATCATCCTGGGTAAAACTACGTACCCTTGTAAGCCCGTGAAGCTCGCCATGCTGTTCATAACGGTAAACAGTTCCAAATTCGGCCATCCGTACCGGGAGGTCCTTGTATGAGTGAGGTGTTGCATTGAATATCTCGCAGTGGTGCGGACAGTTCATCGGCTTAAGCATAAACTCCTCACCCTCCTGTGGTGTCTTCAGTGGCTGGAAAGAGTCTGCACCATACTTTTCATAATGACCTGATGTTTTATAGAGATCTACATTTCCTATATGAGGGGTGGATACCATTGAGTAACCCCTTCGTTTAAGTTCTGCAGTCATAAAGTCGATAAGCCTCTGCCGTAGCTCGGCACCCTTGGGCAGCCACAGCGGAAGGCCCATTCCAACCTTTTGCGAGAAGGTGAAAAGTTCAAGCTCTCTTCCCAGTTTGCGGTGATCTCTCTTTTTTGCCTCTTCAAGCATCTCCAGATACTCATCCAGCATCTTCTGTTTAGGGAAGGTGATCCCGTAAATGCGGGTCATCATCTTTCTCTTTTCATCACCTCTCCAGTAGGCTCCGGCCACGCTGAGTACCTTTATTGCCTTTATTGACCCGCTGTCGGGGAGATGCGGTCCGCGGCAGAGATCTGTAAATTCACCAGAACGGTAAAGGGTAATGGTTCCATCCTCAAGCTCTGATATCAGTTCGGTCTTGTATGAATCTCCCTTTTCATTGAATATTCTGAGAGCTTCCTCCCTGCTTACTGGTTCCCTTAAAAATGGTTGCGACAGTGCGGCCAGCTCCTTCATCCTTTTCTCGATAAGGGGCAGGTCCAGCTCGGTAATTGTTACCGTTTCGCCCGGATCAACGTCATAGTAGAATCCATTCTCAATAGCCGGCCCTATACCAAATTTTGTTCCCGGGAAAAGCTGCTCAATAGCCTCAGCCATAAGGTGGGCTGAGGAGTGCCAGAATGCATGCTTCCCTTCATTATCCTCAAATTTATGGAGCCTGACCGATGAATCTTCCTCAATGGGTCTGTTAATGTCCCAAATCTCGCCGTTAACAGTAACGGATAATACCTCCTTGGCCAGCCTCGGGCTGATGCTCGAGGCTATCTCTGCTCCGGTAATACCTTTGCTGTATTCCCGCACCGAGTTGTCTGGAAGGGTTATCTTAATCATAATCTGCTAATCTTCAATTTTTAAGTGTGCAAAGATAAGGATTATTTGACAATAAGCAGACAAAATCCGGGATGATTGGTTTAAGATTTATACCTGTTTTGCACGTTAACAAAAAATGGCATATAATTTGTTTTTGTTTAAGAAATCAATCAGCAAAAGTTATGAAAGGTATTATATTAACAGCCGCAGCAGTTTCGATGATGATAATGTCATGCGAGACTATTCCCGATGCTCACTTTAGTGTTGACAAGATTGAGGCTTATATCGGAGAGGAGATCTATTTTACCAACCAGTCATATAACAGCATCTACTTTGAATGGGATTTTGGTGACGGAACATGGAGTGATGTCATCAATCCTGTACATACCTATAATTCAACGGGTATTTTTGAGGTTGTGCTTACGGCTGAAAGTAAGAGTGGCAATATTGACAGGGCCTTTCAGACTATAGAGGTGTTTGCTCCCACGATGCTTGAGGTGGAGGTACTCGACTGGGAATTTGAGTACCCGGTAGAGAATGCCAATGTCAGAATTTACGGGTCACTATATGACTGGGATAATGAGAGAGATATGATTACTCAGGGTAATACGGGCAGCACCGGTAAGGTTCTTTTCAACAATCTGCATCAGAGGGTATATTACCTTGATGTATGGGAGGAAAATCACAACAACTGGGATTTAAGAAATTATGATCCCGGAACCCCGGGAACTTTTCCAGGATACTACATTACAACTGATATGCTGGTTCCCAATGAGATAAACCGCTTTATTGCATGGGTCGATTATACCGGGACAAAGGGTTTATCGGATCGTGACCGTAAGATGGTGATTAAGAAGCTGGAGCGTAAACCAAAACTGTAAATATTTTCAGGGCATAATGCCTGATACCAGGTAGATCAGCAGATAAATATAGTAAGGGGCAGCATGATTGCTGCCCTTTTCAATGCTACCGGGCCACTGCTCACTTTAAACCCGGATTCTTGTTTTTTCTGATAAATGGTATTATACCCCAGGGCAAGCCCCGGACCCTTCTTTCCGGGGCAAGCCCCGGGGAATTTAACCACACCCTCTCGTCCGCCGAAGCGGAACGCGAAGGTGGATTAAAGCCGAATTCTAATCCCGGAGATCATCCGAGAAGATTGTACCTGGTTTATCTCTCAGGTTATATGATGAAACCATTACTTCACCATATGCTCCTGCCGACCGTATTGCAAGCATATCACCCCGTTTTATCTGCGGCAGATCCACAGATTTTCCAAAAGTATCGGCTGTTTCACAAACAGGGCCTACTACATGGTACTTTTTTGATATATCAGAAGGAGAGAGGGTTTCGATTTTATGGAATGCCTGATAGAGTGCAGGTCTTATAAGATCAGTCATGCCGGCATCCACAACTGCAAAAGGTGTTGCACTTTCGTTTTTTACGTAGAGAACCCGGGTTATAAGACTGCCTGACTGTCCAACAACAGATCTGCCCGGTTCAAAATGCAGGGTCTGGCCACTCCGCACTTCCAGGAACCGGTTGAAGAGCTCAAAGTATTGTTTAAAGTCAGGGATTTCATCGGGTTGCTGATAATTAATGCCGAGGCCACCCCCCAGGTTAAGGTGTCCCGGGAAGATTCCCCTGGAATTAAACCATGACTGTATCTCATTAACCCTGATGCATAGTCTTCTGAATGCACTCATGCGCCTGATTTGTGACCCTATATGAAAATGTATTCCCTTAAGTAAGATATTATTCATTCCCTTAAGTGATTCCACAATCCGGTCAAGTTCAGAGATGTTAATTCCAAATTTGCTATCCTCAATACCGGTAGTAATATACTGGTGGGTTCTGGCATCTACGTTAGGATTAATCCTGAGTGCAACAGGTGCAGTGATTCCTCTTGCTGCAGCCAGCTCATTGATCACTTCGAGTTCCGGAAGTGACTCTGCGTTCAGACTAAAGATATTAAGGGACAGGGCTTTATTAATCTCGTCATCTCTTTTTCCTACTCCTGCATACAGAATTGTGTCAGGAGTGAAACCACACTCAACGGCTCTTGATATTTCATTTCCGCTGACACAGTCGGCTCCGAATCCATAGGAGGATATCAGTTTCAGCAACCTTGTGTTTGCATTGGCCTTTACAGCATAATGAACCCGGTAACCGTACCGGTCCGATTCCTCCCTTAGTATATCCAGTGTGCGGGTGAGAAGCTCCATATCATAGAAATAGAAGGGAGTACTTATCCCTTCAAACTGGTTTGCACGGTTAATGCCTGTCATCGCTGTTCTCCTTAAAAAGTGTTGATCCCAGCCTGTTTAGAGCCTTTGTTTTCATATTACTGTCAACTACTACTGAAACATTATGTCTGCTTCCTCCATAGCTTATCATCCTGAGTGGAATGCCTGAAAGAGCATTGAATATTTCAGGTGTGGTGCCTGCTGTTTCAGCAATAAAGTTACCGACAATACAGATGATTGACTGGTTATGATCAACTTCCACCCTGCCCAGAAGTGCCAGTTCTTCCCTTATCTCCTCCAGTCGCCCCGTATCATCAATGGTTAATGATACTGCAACCTCTGAGGTGGTAATCATGTCAATAGGTGTCCTGAACAGTTCGAAAACCTCAAATATCTTTCGCAGGAAACCATATGCCAGCAGCATCCTGTCAGATTTTATGCGGATCACTGTAATACCATCCTTGCCGGCCACTGCTTTGTAACCTGTTGACTTACTCTCAGGACCTATTATGGTGCCCCTGTCAGATGGTTCCATGGTATTTTTTAGTATTACAGGAATGTTGAGTGCCCTTACAGGAAGAACAGAGCTGGGGTGCAGTATTTTTGCCCCGAAGTAGGCCAGTTCTGCTGCCTCATCATAGGAGAGATGCCTGATCACCTGTGTATTCCTGACATACCTGGGATCGTTGTTGTGAACCCCGTTAATATCAGTCCATATCTGAACCTCCGATACCTTGATGGCGGCTCCGATAAGGGTGGCTGTGTAGTCGCTTCCTCCCCGCTTGAGGTTATCTATCTCGCCAAAGGCATTTCTGCATATATAGCCCTGTGTAATAATAAGTATTTTATCCTCCAGGGATTTCATCTCCCTTTCAAGGTTTTCATGAATATAAAATGCATCCGGCTCCCCATCCTTGTCTATTCGCATAAAATTGAGTGCGGACACAAGTGTAGCATCTGCTCCCTGAGACCGGGCATAGAGGTGGAAGAGTTCGGTGGAAAGCATTTCCCCGGCAGCAAGTATGGACTTTTCAGATCTGATTGAATACTCCTGAAGGGTAAACTCCCTGAGTGATGAGAAAATTGCATTTACTGACGCAAGGGCCTTTTCTGCTGCCTCTGATTTCCCCTCAGTAACTGTTTCTGCTTGTTTATCCGTTTTATTTTCGTTATCCCCAGTTAAATTTTCTCCCTGTTTATCCTGATTCTTCCGTTTTACCGGTTTCTTCTCTTTTGCCTGTTTCTCTGCCTTCCCATCAGCTCCCGGTTCCAGTGAGTAATCAGTTGTCCGGGTGCCTCCGTTTTTTCCGAAAAGCTCTTCCGTAACCGCGAGATAATGTTCACGCAGCTCTTCGCATAAAGCCGCGGCAACTGGTCTATGACCCTGTGCCAGAAGTTTTCCTATCTCCTCCAGCTTGCTGGTTGTTCCGGCCATAGCAGACAGCACAATTATCTTTTTTTCCCCATCATTGACAAGCGGAAGCAGTTGCCTGATCCTTTCTGCTGTGCCTACGGAGGTTCCGCCAAATTTTAATACCTTCATCAGTGGTGATTAGTTAAAAATAAAAAGAGGCCTGCTTAGCAGGCCCCGGGTTATTGTTTACAATTTTCAATATCATAACCTGTACCTGCTGCTGCAGTACTTTTTTTTATTCATCATATGTTTGCTTGAATATGTCATTTTGATGTTTCAGGCGCCAAAAGTAGTAATAATTGTTCTGTTTTTTCAAGTTCTTCCTTAGAAAATTCAATTGTATCTGTGGCGCTCAGATTTTCCTTAAGTTGTTTTGTACTGCTGGCTCCTACAAGCACCGAGGTAACGTAACTCTTTGCCAGCAGCCAGCTGATTGCCATCTGGCTGATCGTCTGTTCTCTGGAATTTGCTATTTCTTCAAGTGCTTTTACATATGGAAGCCATGTTTCAACCTTTTTCTTTCCCAGGAACGGACTTTTTCCGCCTGCCCTTGAATTTTCAGGAATTCCCGAAAGATATCGGCTGCTGAGGATCCCCTGCGCCAGGGGAGAAAATGCAATGAGTCCGGTACCCCGTTTTTCGCAAACTGATGAGAGCCCATTCTCCACCCATCTGTCAATCATGGAGTAACTAGCCTGATGTATAAGTAGTGGCGTTCCAAGTTCATTAAGAATAGCAGCTGCCTTTTCAGTTTCTTCGGCATCGTAGTTGCTTATTCCGGCATATAGAGCCCTGCCTGAACGCACTATATAATCAAGAGCACCCATTGTCTCTGTCAGGGGAGTGTCCGGGTCAGGCCTGTGATGGTAGAATATATCCACATAGTCGGTTCCCAGACGTTTAAGACTTTGATCAATGCTTGCGATAAGGTGTTTGCGGGATCCGAGATTGCCGTACGGCCCTTCCCACATATCGTAACCGGCCTTGGTGGAGATAATCAGTTCATCCCGGTGGCTCCTGAAGTCGCCGGAGAGTATCTTTCCGAATGTTTTTTCAGCTGATCCCGGAGGAGGACCATAATTGTTGGCAAGGTCAAAATGTGTTACCCCGTTATCAAAGGCGTACCGGGCGATTGATACAGCATTTTCAAGGGAGTCGTCACCCCCGAAATTGTGCCATAATCCGAGCGAAACTGCCGGAAGTTTCAATCCGCTTTTACCGCATTGCCGGTATGGCATAAGATCATATCTTTTGGACAAAGGCGAATATGTGCTGTTTGACAGATGGTTGCTTGTTTGCATTCCATAGCAATTTAAGGGTGATTTATCTCCGGTTATTGCAGCATTCAGATACCGGTTAATATTATTCTGCCTGTAAAGATATGAAAATGATATAAAACAGGAGACCCGGATCACTTTTGCGACCCGGGTCTCCTGTGTGCCCAGAACAAGACTCGAACTTGCACACCGTTGCCGGCACCAGCCCCTCAAGCTGGCGTGTCTACCAATTTCACCATCTGGGCAGAAATATATGAGTTTTACTTTTGTGCCCAGAACAGGACTCGAACCTGCACATACTTGCGTATACTAGTCCCTGAAACTAGCGCGTCTACCAATTCCGCCATCTGGGCCAAAATGCAGCCCGTAAACTAAACGGGCACACTCTTCAAAAAACGAGGCTGTAATTGTTACAGCGGGTGCAAAATTAAGAATTTTTTTAAAACCGAACATCCGTTTGTAAAAAAACTCAATAAAAAGATTGACCTTATGTTCCGAAAACCATTTCGTAATACCGTCTGATCTTTTCCTGCAACTGACCAACAGAGATATACCTGCTTTCTCGTATATACTCCCTGCCTTCGAAATAGATTATTATCACCGGTGCCGTAAATACGGATGCTTCAGCCGTTACTTCCGGACTGGCCTGGGCATCTATCTCAATATACTCCATTGCCGGGAATTCAGCCTCAGCCATCTCTCTTATTTTCGGACGCAGTGAGAGGCACGCCTGGCAGCTGTTGCTGAAAAAGTAAAGCATCACACCATCTCCGGAGTTTATATATTCATTCAGTCTGTTCATCTCTTTTTTTATATCAGGATATTCTTCTGATTTACGGTTCAAAATTGGGAATAAAAGTTATCCTGCGGTGTGACTTCAGTTACACAATTTATTTACCGGAAATGATACTTACTGCGGGTATAGCGCCCGGGGGCAGCAGAGCAAGGCAGACCAGTGCGTAGCTGGAAAAGGCAGGGAAAATTCTATTGCTTCACTTCTGCATCATAGACCGCCTGCAGGATTGATGTTCTTATATCCAGTTCTGAAAGAAGATTGTTGTCTCTGGTAGGGTATACACGGTTCGATAAAAATATATAGGAGATATCATATTCCGGATCTGCCCAGGCAAAGGTTCCTGTAAAACCTGAATGGCCGAAGCTTGATCCTGAAGCGCCAATGCATGGGTAGCGGCTCTGTGGATCCCGGACATCTTCAGGTAGCTGCGGCCTGTCAAATCCGAGTGCGCGCCGGTTTCCCTGTGCTGTAAAGGGTGCCGAGATATACTTTTCCATCACCTCACGTGCGATTATCTGTTCACCCCCGTAATTACCCATTCTCCGGTACATCTCAATCAGTTTGAGCAGATCGTTTGCCGTCGCGAAAAGACCTGCATTTCCACTGTATCCACCGAGCATGGCTGCTCCTTCATCATGTACATACCCGTGTATAATATCGCCTCTGAACTGAGCGTCAAACTCGGTTGGCACAATCCTGCTTCCGGGAAAATATCTGTAAGGGTTATATACAAGGTCAAAGGCACCTAGCTTATAATAGATATTCTCATTAATAAACTTCTCGTAATCTGTTCCGCTAAGCTTCTCAATTATGTCAGGGAAGAGGAAGAAGGGAAGGTCTGAATAGAGATATCTCTTCTCTCCCAGAGGTGAACTTCTTATCTCCCTGTATATTTTCTTTTTGTAGTTACGGTGCAGGTAGAGATTATCATTTACTTCAACAGGGTAGCGGTCCGACTTTTCATGTTTGAATGATCTCCATCTGTAGCTGCCATCAGGGCGGAGTGCATTTTTCCAGTAGGGGATCCATGCTGTTAACCCGGCTTGATGCGTCAGCAGTTCATCCATATGCAGATCACCCTTGTCGGATCCTTTAAAAAAAGGGGAATAGGTTGGGCAGCGGGGCTGAAATTTTTGTAAGGGAGGCAATATCCCATATATCACCGGTTTTTGTCTCTATCCTGCGGTCATAAGTGTGATGGCCGTAACTTTTGTGAAAGACAACGATTCCATTTTTTGCAATAATAACTTCACATCCCGGATAGGCTCCTTTTTCCAGTCCGGATATGGCAATAGAGTCAATGGTACGATCCAGATAATCTGAGCTGAGGTCAGCGCTTTCAGGATACCCGTATTGCAGCCTCTCATTGCCTGGAGTAATGATTCCGTGGCCCTGCCTGAGTCTGTTGTTTATTGTAACAGGTAGTCTGCCATGAGCTCCTGTGGCTCCGAATATCAGCTGGATAGAAAGCTCTTCCGTATAGGTGTTCTCCTGATATGCCAGGAGCAGTGCATTTGATTTTTCAACCTCGGTAAAGCTGTCAATAGCATACGGGTTGCCAAAATATACAGTTATCACACTGGCGCTATCAGTAAGCATACCCATAAAACTTCTGATATTATCATTAAGTCCGAAGTTACGGTAGGGGCGTTGATCGGTTCCGAAAATGCCGGCAATAACAAGATCATAACCTGAAAGTGTATTTATCAGATTATTGTCAGCACCGGATCCTTCAGGCAGGAAGTAGTGATCCGCCAGTGTGTACTTATCTGTAATCTCATTGAACGGGGAGTACTCCTCGCGGTTTAAGGAGACAGTGGCTATACGTTTACGGTCAAGTCCGGCTACCGGAATGGTGTTATTATTATTTATCAGCAGTGTCATGGCATTGGCATACAACTCCCTGATAAAGGCTTTACTGCTGTTATCATTAAGGCGCTGTGTGAGATTATTGTTATCGATTGGCTGAAACCCTGCGGCACCGCTCCACCATTTCATTGCCAGGATCTTTCGGCACCTTGCATCAACCTCCCCCGGAGAAATCACTCCTTCGTCTACCTTTTTCCGTATAGATTCTATTGCAAGGGGTATATCTGTTACATATTCAATAATGTCATTACCTGCAATATAGGCCATTGCTTCCGCCTCACCGGGTTGGTACAGGGATGTAACTCCTTTCATATTCATTGCATCGGTTATTACCAGCCCCCGGAAACCCATAGTGCCCTTCAGCAGTCCGGTAATTATAGCCTTTGAAAGTGTTGACGGAGTATCCGGTGTGTTGTCAAGTGAGGGGATACTGAGGTGTGCAGTCATCACAGCACCTGTGCCGGTATTAATCATTTTCTGAAACGGGACCAGTTCAACAGTATCGAACCGTTCCCTTGAATGCCTGATAACAGGCAGGGCAAGATGGGAGTCGGTGTCAGTATCACCGTGCCCAGGAAAGTGTTTTGCCGTGGCAAGAACCCTTTCATCCTGTAATCCCCTGCTGTATTGACTTGCCATAGAGGCAACAGTGGCCGGTGATTCGCCGAATGACCGGTAATTGATAACAGGATTGGCAGCGTTGTTATTGATATCCGCAACAGGAGCAAGGTTTACCGTGACCCCCGTTTCCCTCAGATTTTTACCGATTCTTCTCCCCATCAGGTAAATAAGTGAATCATCCCTGATTGCTCCCAGAGTCATCTGGAACGGGTAATCGGGAATGTCTGCCAGGCGCATTCCTGCACCCCATTCTGCATCTGTTGCGATGGTAAGAGGCACTTTGGTTACCGACTGGTAATGATTAACCAGCTCTGCCTGCTTTTCTGCATTGCCCTGGAAAAAGAGCAAGCCGCCGATCCTGTTGTTCCTGATAATGTCAGTTACTTCTGTATAGTGCGAGACGTCCCTGTTTGACCATGTTGCCAGCCACAGGCTCTGGGCAATTTTTTCATTAAGCGACAGTGTATTCATCACCGAATCCACCCATGGATGATTACTGAACTCAAGGAAGGGAGGATCCTGTGCAAGAAGGGTACCCCCCTGAAAAGATAAAAGCAGGGTTATAAGAATTTGGCGACCCAGGTTTTTGACAGGACATTTCATAAGCATAAAAGATATATGATCCCAAAAGTATAAAAATATCTTCCCTCATGCCTCTTATTGAGCATTCATTATTTATTATTTTTACCGGATGAATGATACCAGAACAATCATCAGCCTTTTGAGCATTCATTATTTATTATTTTTACCGGGTGAATGATGCCAGAACACTCATCAGCCTTCTGAGCATTCATTATTTACTATTTTTACCGGGTGAATGATACCGGAGCAATCTTCAGCCTTCTGAGCATTCATTATTTACTATTTTTACCGGATGAATGATACCGGAGCAATCTTCAGCCTTCTGAGCATTCATTATTTACTATTTTTACCGGGTGAATGATACCGGAGCAATCTTCAGCCTTTTGAGAATTCATTATTTACTATTTTTACCGGATGAATGATACCAGAATAATCATAAGCCATTTTTCGGGATTATGGGGCTACACCCCCGCGGTGACAGACCGGTTGCCGGCATCGGGTTCGGATCGCAGGTATTATCGTGCAGGCAGGGACGGGGACCGGGTTATCGGTGTGATTAATCCTGACAGGGATGAGAACAGGGCTTTTACGGGTTTTACCAGACACTTTATTAATTCCGGGCTACCTGTACCTGAGCTGTTGTATTATGATGAAGATGATAATATTTGCTTTCTCACGGATCTGGGCGATATTACGCTCCTGGATCACCTTAACTCTCTTCCTGAGAGCGAAAGATGGTCCCAACAGATCGATGAACTTTTCAAAAGGATACTGGATTACCTGATTGTTTTTCAGGTAGAGGGGATCAAAGGGCTGGATCTGTCGCTATGTCATCCTCACAGGCAGTTTGACAACCAGTCGATGCTGTGGGATATGAACTATTTTAAGTATATGTTCCTCAAACTCGCCAGGATACCGTTTAATGAGAAACGGCTGGAGATGGATTTTCATGAACTGGCAGCATTTCTCTGCCAGGCCCGGTCAGACTATTTCCTTTATCGTGATTTTCAGTCAGCCAATATTATGATTGTTAACGGAAATCCGTTTTTTATAGACTATCAGGGCGGCAGGCTTGGAGCGCCGCACTACGATGCCGCGTCCCTTGTTTTTGATGCTAAGCTGAAGATGCCGGAAGAAACAAGAAGGATACTGACTGATCATTATGTTGCCGGGTTTTGCTCGGCAACAGGCTATGAGCGGTCACAGTTTCTTATTCACATGACAGGGTTTTCCGTTATTCGCCTGATGCAGGCACTGGGGGCATTTGGATACAGAGGACTATACGAAGGAAAACCCGGATTTGCAGATTCCATATATCCTGCCCTTAATGATCTGGAAATGCTTCTGCTCAGGGCAAGGGATGAGGGATTAAAACTGCCGGAGATGTATAATATGGTTGCTGCCGGCCTCTTCAGGGAAACTGCTGCCAGAATTGAAAAATCAGGGACCTGATGAATAAGAAGGCAATGATACTTGCGGCCGGACTGGGTACCCGACTGGGGCCCGAAACTGCTGACAGGCCAAAAATATTAACAGATATAGGAGGAATAACCCTCCTGGAATGGATTACCCGTAAACTTGTGGCGTACGGGTTCTCTGATATCATAATTAATATTCACCATCATGCTGATATGATTGAGGAGAAGGCTTCTTCCTTTGCAGCACGGACAGGTGCTTCTTTTACCTTTTCCGATGAAAGGGAGAGACTTCTTGATACAGGAGGCGGACTCTATAATGCCAGGCACTTTTTTGGAGTAGAGCCGTTTGTTCTGTATAATGGTGATATTGTTACAGATATGGATATTGGGTCCCTTTACAGGTTTAACATTGAAACGGGAGCCGTTGCCACTCTTGCACTCAGACAGAGGGAGGCGTCACGGGTCTTTCTTACAGATCCCGGTGGGGTGCTGGCAGGATGGCTTAACAGGCAAGGCAACGAAAGAATAATGGTAGAAGGCTGGAAATTAATCACTGACAGCGTATCGAGACGGAAAGGGATCTCTGAAGGTGATGCCTCCGGAAATGAGGGTATAGACTCATCAGGGAGTATCTGCCGGCTGCGTGAGACACCCTTTACTGCTGTCTCTGTTATTAATCCTCAGATATTCAGGTTTATGAAGGAGGGAGTTTATTCCATGAGGGATGTTTACCTTGAGGCTGCAGCATCCGGACTGGTCAATTCATATGATGATGGTGGCGGATTCTGGATTGATATAGGCACTCCTGAGAGTCTTGGGAAATGCAGAGAGCTGTTTTCAGGAGGTAATTCAGGGCTTAGTGAAGTATAGCAGTATAAGGGATTTTTTCTAATTTTGCCGGCCGTGTACTTTTTATTAAATTTAAGTTTTGTTAAAACCGCTGCATTGCGAAAATGTTTGTTCAGCCAATTGCGAATGAATAATCAGTGCCACGCATAATTGTTGGTCAGAGTGAAATTATTCTTTCCGGATATTACAGTTTGTGACTTATAGTAGGTAGTATTGAAATTTAATCTGAAAGGAAGATATTGATATGGGAAAAGTTCTGATAATAGGAGCCGGGGGAGTTGGTACGGTTGTAGCAGTAAAAATGGCCTCACTTCCTCATATTTTCAGTGATATAATGCTGGCAAGCCGGACACTGGAGAAGTGTGAAGCAATTGCCCGCCGTGTGGGTGGCAACCGGATTAAAACGGCACGCGTAGATGCCGATAATGTGCCTGAACTGGTGAGTCTTATAAGGTCATACAAACCAGATATTGTAGTAAATGTGGCCCTGCCATATCAGGATCTCCATATTATGGATGCATGCCTTGAAACAGGAGTTGCCTATCTGGATACAGCCAACTATGAACCACTGGATGAGGCTAAATTTGAGTACAGCTGGCAGTGGGCCTACAATGACAGGTTCCGTGAGGCCGGCATAACAGCGATTCTGGGATGCGGATTTGACCCGGGTGTTACAAGTATATTTACTGCCCGGGCAGCCAAACATCACTTTGATGAGATTCACTATCTTGATATCGTGGATTGTAACGCGGGTGATCATGGAAAGGCCTTCGCAACAAATTTTAATCCTGAGATAAATATCCGTGAGGTTACCCAGAAGGGAAAGTACTGGGAAAATGGTAAATGGGTAATCACAGAGCCTCACGAGATACATATGCCTCTGACATATCCTGAGATTGGCCCCAGGGAGTCATATCTTATCTACCATGAAGAGCTGGAATCACTTGTAAAGAACTATCCTGCAATTAAAAGAGCAAGGTTCTGGATGACCTTCGGTCAGGAGTATCTCACCCATCTGAGGGTGATACAGAATATTGGAATGGCAGGTATTGAGCCTGTAATGTATGAGGGAAAGGAGATAGTGCCTATCAGGTTTCTGAAAGCGGTACTGCCTGATCCTGGTCAATTGGGAGAGAACTATAGCGGGCTAACATCTATAGGGTGCCGTATCCGGGGTCTTAAGGATGGTAAGGAGAAGAGTTACTATATCTACAATAACTGCAGTCACGAGGAGGCATACAGGGAGACAGGAGCTCAGGCTGTAAGCTATACAACAGGAGTGCCGGCTGTAACGGGAGCTATAATGTACCTGCAGGGCCTATGGAAAAAGGCCGGGGTGTTTAACGTGGAGGAGTTTGATCCAGATCCGTTTCTGGAGAAGGTCGCGGAGCTGGGTTTGCCCTGGCACGAGATACATGGCGCCGACCTTGAATTGTAGGATTTGATTATCTATTTAAGCCCAATAACATACTGATATGCCTGTTGATTACAGTAAGCTTCCTTCACCCTGCTATGTGCTGGATGAGGAGAGGCTCAGAAAAAATCTTGATCTTATCAGCAACTGTGGCAGGGAGGCCGGGGTAAAGATTATTCTGGCCTTTAAGGCTTTTGCAATGTGGAAAGTGTTCGGAATCTTCAGGGAATATATCGAAACTGCTGCTGCAAGCTCTCTTTCGGAGGTTCAGCTATGTTTTGAGGAGATGGGGGCAAAGGCTCATACCTATTCACCCCTGTATAAAGCTGAGGAGTTTGATGCCATTGCGTCAATGAGCTCTCATTTAACATTTAACTCGGTTGATCAGTATAACCGTTTCAGGGAGCCTCTCAGCAGATACAAAACGGTAAGTGCCGGATTAAGAATCAACCCTGAATATAGTGAAATAGCTCACGGACTCTACAACCCCTGTTCACCGGGCTCCCGCTTCGGAGTTACTGCTGAAGAGCTGAAGGATGGATTGCCTGATGGTATCGAAGGTCTTCATTTTCATGTACTCTTTGAGTCAGACTCCTATACCCTTGAAAAGACCCTCGAGGTTGTTGAAGAGAAGTTCGGCCACCTGTTTTCAAGAATGAGGTGGATAAATATGGGCGGAGGACACCTGATTACACACAAGGATTATGATACCGCTCACCTTGTAAAAATACTTACCGCATTCAGAAGTAAATATGATCTGGAGGTTATCCTGGAACCAGGAAGTGCATTTGCATGGGAGACGGGAGAGCTGGTTTCAACCGTGGGGGATATAGTTTCAAACATGGAAATCAGAACGGCAATTCTGGATGTAAGTTTTACGGCTCATATGCCTGATTGCCTTGAGATGCCCTATAAGCCGGTTGTAATCGGCGGAACAGATCCGGAAGAGGGTAAGCCGGTTTACAGACTTGGAGGTAATTCATGCCTCTCCGGTGATTTTATGGGCGATTGGTCTTTTGAAAGGGAGCTCGAGCCCGGTGACCGTATTGTCTTCCTTGATATGATGCACTATACAATGGTTAAAACAACAACATTCAATGGTGTGGATCATCCGGATATAGTTCTTTGGCGGGTTGATGGCAGTTTTCAGGTGCTCCGCAGGTTCGGATACCCGGATTACAGGAACAGGCTGTCATAACAGCAAGTTTCCAATCTTTCTCCGGTTATCCTCTTAATGCAATTTTCTCCAGCTCATCACGCTTAGTAATTATTATCTCCTTGGAGTTAAGGGATATAATGCCATCCTGTTCAAACTCCTTGAGAAGCTTTACCGTGCTTTCAGCGTTTATATTTGCAAATCCGGCCAGGTCTTTCCGTGAAAGATGGTTAAAGATATCAGTGCCCCCTTTGTCATTAAGGTAAAGAATGGCAGTGGCAAGCCTGCCTGGCATATGCCGGAGCGAATGACTTGCCAGCAGGTCTATCAGCCGCGATTCCGTCTGCCAGTTACGGGCAGTAATGGTAAAACCAAATGTGCTGTTCAGGTGCAGAAGTTTCCTTATACCTGAAGTCTCTATAAGACATACTTCACAATCTGTCAGGGCTGAAGCGGAATATTTGTGTGGATGCTCATTGAATACAGGAGAAAATGAGATGAAATCCCCTTTGCCTGCCAGGTGGGTAATAATCTGTCTGTTCCTGTCTGCCTCAAGGTACATCTTTGCAAACCCGGAAATAAGAAATATAACATATGGTGAATAGAGGCCCTGCTTTAGAATGGTTTCCCCGGCATTGTATATTATCTGCCTGGATCCTGATTTTACCATCTCCGTCTGATCATCGGTAAGGGTATCAAAACAGGAGAGATAGCCCGGACAGGTATTGTCTGAAACGGTTCTGTTTTTTTGAGAGTTCATCTGACTATAAATGTAAACTGCTGATGCAAAAGTAAAAAAATATAGTAGTAGTTGTATTTATTCAGTTTTTAAACCGGTATAGTTCAGGTCCGGTTTTCCGGTTATGTAAGGAAGCTGACTAATTTTGCACCGTCAACAAAGTATTAATCAAAAAAGCATAACAATGTATCTACAGACAAATCTTAAGGAGTTTACATCAGCACAGGAGTTGCAGAATTATATCAATGAAAATGAAAATGTTATGGTTTGCTGTGGCAGGATGGGTCCAATGTGTATTCCCGTGTATGATGTGATGGAGGAGATGGTTGAAGAGCAAGATTATGAACATATTAAGTTTGCTGTAATGGGTTTTGATAACCCTGAAGCTGCTGTTATCAGAAATGCTCCTGAATGCCGCAATTTTATGGGTCTTCCGTTCACCATGTATTACAGGAACGGCGAGGTTGCTGCTGCTACATCCAGTATTCAGAGCAGGGAACAGATCGCTGATATATTAAGTACAGAATTTGTAATGCAGCAATAATCCTGTTTCATAAAGTCAGATAATGATGCAGAAAGAAAATGGCGTTTATGACATTATTATACTTGGTGCTGGTCCGGCCGGACTCACAGCAGGGATATATGCTTCAAGAAGCAGGCTCAGGACACTGATTCTGAATGAGGGAGCTACGGGCGGACAGGTAACTCTGACCAATGAGATAGCCAATTATCCGGGGGTTGAAACTACCACAGGTTTTTCTCTTATCAATACAATGAAAAACCAGGCAAAAAGCTTTGGATGCAGTATAAAATCAAATATCAAAATTACCTCTCTGGAAATGGAGGGGGAGATAAAAAGTGTTACGGTAAACGGTAAAGAGAGCTACCGGTCAAAATCATTGATTCTTACCCCCGGAGGAAAACCAAGGATGCTCAATATTCCGGGTGAGGAGAAGTTTAAAGGATCCGGGGTATCGTACTGTGCCACCTGTGATGGTGATTTTTTCACCGACAAACATGTTGTTGTTGTGGGAGGTGGTAATTCAGCACTTGAAGAGGCTGTTTCACTTACAAAATATGCATCAAAGGTTACTATCGTGCATCAGTTTGATCATTTTCAGGCCTTTGCACATGCTATTGAGGAGGTCAGGCAGAATGACAGGATAGAAATAATCCTTCAGTCAGAGTTAAGGGAGATATATGGAGGATCAACTGTTGAAGGCGTGCGGATTGAAAATATGGCTGATGGCACCATGACGGAACTGGCTGCTGATGGCGTATTTATCTTTATAGGTTATTTACCCAATACAGGATTCTTTAGGGAGAGGGTTATGATGAATGAAAGGGAAGAGATAGTTGTCTCATCTCTGATGGAGACAAATATAGAAGGTGTATTTGCCGCCGGTGATGCTGTTCCGAAACGATTCAGGCAGGTTACTACGGCAGTGGCAGACGGTACTGTTGCGGCACTTGCTGCCGCTGATTATATCCGTGGTTCCGGAAACTGACACAAAGTGTACTAAAACTGTACTTAATATAGTCTCTTTTGGCCGGGCCTGTGAATTTTTGTATATGAAGGAGTCGTTCCTCAGAAACAGTCAGGAGCACCTATATGGTAAATGAAAGGCCCAGTCTCCCGAGAGTTTCATCTGTTGGTCTTGAGGTGTCTTTATGCCAGCCTCTGCCTTCGTAATAGCTGTCCATATTCTCCTGAAATTTAGCCCTGTCCACAATAGCCCCGGCATGCTCTCCGAATGTGAATTTATTTACAAAGAATTTTTCAGGGATAAAATCATCCTCCCGCCTGAAGCCCTCCCTGTAGTTGAACATCTTTTCAAGATTAAAAATTCGTTCCCCCGCCCGGTTAAACTCTTCGTCACTCCATTCAAGTCCGGTAATTGCCTTTAGAAAATTCTGATACTGCAGTTCGCCCCTGTACCATGATGATGCAAAACTGCATGCTCCCAGAGAATCGCGCAGACAGGCCGAGTCCTGCCTTCTTGCATTACCTCCGTTCATATGACAGGCTCCCCTGTTACTGGTTGCGTAGCATACGGCCCAGCTGTCAGAGTTGACCGGTATATTCCAGGCGGCAAGCTCATGACCCTTTACATGGATGGCATACTGATCCGATCCTTTTCCAATTATTCCGGCCAGCTCCTTTACTCCTTTGGAGGCCGGTTCACCAATACCTTCCCTTTTACTGATCTTATGCATCAGTTCAATGGTGGCTTCCACGTTGCCCCAGGTAAGGTCTATTCCGTCAAGAAATTCCCTGTCAATATCACCCCTTTCATAAGCCTCCATAAGGAATCCGGTAGTGTTGCCAACTGATATAATATCGATACCCAGATCATCAGCCAGTTCAATAAGACGGTGGAGTCCGTTGAGGTCAGAGATAAGCAGGTTCGCACCCAGCATGGTCCCGGTTTCATATTCAGGACTGTCATGAACCTGTACATTGTATGCTCCTTTGGCGTATCCGCTCTTTTTGCAGGCCAGCTGACATGCATAGCAGGCAAAGTCACGTTTCCAAATCTCCTTCCTGTTGGCTTCTGTACCAATTTTTTCTATTTCACCGAATGTTCCTTCGCTGTAATTCTTTACAGCCTGTGTTCCTGCTCTGGATGATGATGCAAGTGCATCAGTCGTACCTCCGTACCTCCATGACATTACTCCCTCATCCTTCTTCATAAATGACTGCCGTACCTTTTCAAGAAGGTCATTATAATTCTCCAGACGGGCTATGTTTGGCATTTTATTACCCTTTACAACCACGGCCTTCAGGTTTTTTGACCCCATTACGCAGCCTGTGCCTCCCCGGCCTGCCGCCCGTGCCGCTGTATTTATGATGCAGGCCATTGGTACCAGGTTCTCGCCGGCCGGACCGATATAGCACGATTCCCATCTCCCTTCACCAACCTCCCGGTGAAATGTTTTGTCAAAACTGTCGGTACCCATTCCCCAGTATTCACCTGCATCCTCAATGGTTACCCTGTCATTGTGAATCCTGATATACACAGGTTTTTCTGCTTTTCCCGTAATAAGCAGGGCATCATAACCGGCAAACCTCAGTTCCGGACCAAAAAAGCCTCCCATATTGGAATAACTCACTGTTGATCCCGATTTAAACTGTGGGCTCAGGGGCGATGTCCTGGGAGATTTTGTCACCACACAGGTTCTTGATGATGATGGTATTGGCAGTCCTGAGAACGGACCTGACATAAAC
Organism: Bacteroidales bacterium; assembly: GCA_020201035.1. Lineage (GTDB taxonomy): Bacteria > Bacteroidota > Bacteroidia > Bacteroidales > VadinHA17 > JAIVHO01. Next base: position 16,308 of record JAIVHO010000031.1, on the reverse strand, counting down.
ATTAGTATATTTTCAGGGGATAACGGATCCGTTCCCGGCTTAAGCCTGTCAAAAAGAATCTTTGTTCCAAGTCCCCGTCCCCCGATGAATTTTTTAATATCCTCATCAGGAATCATTGTTACCTTGCTGGACATAGCGGTAAGATCCACTTCCAGCATTCTGCCGTAATATCCTTTTGTACTCATAGCTGGGTCTCCGTTACTCTGATATTGTACAACTTCTCAATCATTTTCGCTGCTAACTTCCGTGGTGATAAACCATCCAGGTTGCGGTCATCATCCATTACAACATAGGAGAGGGCATCAAACGGGCAATATTTTACACACTGGGGATCCCCGCCGCAAAGGGTGCACATATGTTCCGGATTGCCGATTTCCGGGTTGGACCTGATAATTCCGGCCCTTAATTCCCGGCATGCATCAGCACAGCTTCCGCAACCGATGCATCTCTCCCTGTCATTGGTGATGGTTAAAAGTTCGGGATCGCGGTAGAGTGCCCTGTACCCGGTTTCAGGATCGGGATCTACCGGACATGCCTCAACACATGGAGCATCGTTACACAGCGCGCATGTGCTGGGAATGTCAATATCAGGATTGTAATGATATACCCGGATATTTGACAGTGCAGGATTTCCTATCCCGTTAACCATTCTCCCGTTTACAGACTCCATATGGTTATATGCACTACATACGGCTTCACAGGTGCGGCATCCGGCGCATTCGTCAAAATTTACCGCAATGGCCCTGACAGTGCCTGTAGAATGATCGCGCCGGATGACAAATCCGTATGATCCGAGTAAAACCATTCCCGCAGTGCCAAATCCGAGTGAACTCAGAAAATGCCTCCGGGAAACTCCCTGATGCGAAATTTTATTACTCATAAGACAGGTTTGTTAAAATTTTCAAACAATATAAAGGATTATTTTAATCATCGCAATTGGTTTGATCTGCATAATTTTGCATAACGATTGGGTTCCTGCCGTTGAAGTTGCTCTCTTTTTAATAAGTAACTATCTTTGCAGCCGGTGAAGTAATGCATCATACCTTCTGGGATAACAGGATTTCAGAGGAACTCTGCGTGAGGGAAGGTTAGTATAAAAATATTCAGGGTAATAAGGTCATGACTGGTTAGAGACGAATGATCATTTAATCCACCTTCGCGTTCCGCTTCGGCGGACGAGAGGGTGTGGTTAAATTCCCCGGGGCTTGCCCCGGAAAGAAGGGTCCAGGGCTTGCCCTGGGGTATAATACCATTTAATTATTCAGGAGAGGGTAAGCAAAGAATGTATTCTTCATTATAAAGTGAGTTTATCCGTAATTAATACCAGAAAAAAGGATTTGAAAAAAAGAGTTGTAATCGGATTATCGGGGGGTGTGGACTCCAGTGTGGCAGCATATATCCTGAAAGAACAGGGGTATGATGTTGTTGGACTCTTTATGAAGAACTGGCATGATACAACCGGTCTGGTTAAAGGTGACTGTCCGTTTGATGAAGATGTGATGTTTGCAGAGATGGTTGCACGAAGAATCGGTATTCCATTTCATCAGGTTGATCTTAGCGGTCCTTACAGGAAGAGGGTAGTGGATTATATGTTCTCTGAATATGAGAAGGGACGAACTCCAAATCCCGATGTGCTTTGCAACAGGGAGATAAAGTTCGATTCATTTGCTGAAGAGGCTTTTAAACTGGGAGCCGATTTAATTGCAACCGGTCACTATTGCAGAAAGGAAACAGTCGAAAAGGATGGTAAAACAATCTTCCGGCTGCTGGCGGGAAAGGATAAAAATAAGGATCAGAGTTACTTTTTGTGCCAGGTTACACAGCAGCAGCTATCGAAAGCCCTGTTTCCGATAGGTGATATCACCAAGCCTGAAGTGAGAAAGATTGCCTCCTCACTGAATCTAGTCACTGCAACACGCAAGGACTCCCAGGGTATCTGTTTTGTGGGTAAGGTAGATCTTCCCACTTTCCTGCAGCAGCAGCTTGCCGCAAAAACGGGCAGGGTGGTGGAGATTAGTCGTGACTTTGAATTCCCGTTGTATGGTGCCGGCATGCCCGGAAAGGATATTACCGGCAGTGAGCTGGTGGCAATGAGCACTCCTTATGATTATAATCCCTCGTCAGGCAAAACAATCGGGAAGCACCAGGGCGCTCATTTTTTTACCGTGGGGCAGCGCAAGGGTCTTAATATCGGGGGACACAAAGAGCCCCTCTTTATTATAGGAACAGATACGGAACATAATATAGTATATACCGGCGAGGGAAAGGATCACCCGGGACTCTACCGCAAGGCTCTTTTTATCAGAAGGGAAGAGGTTCACTGGATAAGACCCGACCTTGCTCCGGGAACATGCGAAACAATGGATGCTGATGTAAGAATCAGGTACAGGCAGCCACTTGAAAAGGGAAGGCTCTTTATGAGGGAGGAGGGTCTCTATATTATATTTGAGCAGAACCAGAGAGGTATTGCCCCCGGTCAGTTTGCAGCCTGGTACACTGGTGATGAACTGACAGGTTCAGGAGTAATAGACTCCTAGCCTGCTATTTCTGGTAACCGTTTAGCCATCTTATGCAGGTTATCGCCCGAAAGCCTGTAAACAACCCATTCATCCATTGATTCGGCTCCTATTCCATCATATAGTCTCCTGGCAGGATTCCAGTTAAGAACCCACCACTCAATTCTGCCGCAATCCCTTTCAACAGCCAGCCCGGCAATATATGCGATAAGCGCTTTGCCCACCCCCTTCCCCCTGTATTCAGGTAACACGAAGAGATCTTCGATGTAGATGCCCGGCTTGCCGAGGAATGTCGAGAAATTGTGAAAAAAGAGAACAAATCCGATCTCCCTGTCACTCTCTGTCGCGAAAATAACCTCAGCCCGTGGTTGTGGACCGAAAAGGTTCTTTTCCAGTATTTCAGGTGTTGCCTCCACCTGATCAGCCATTATTTCATACATGGCCAGTTCCTTAATAAAGAAGAGTACTTTTTCAGTATCCTTTTTCTCTGCTTTCCTGAATTTAACCTCCACCATTTAACCCCCCATATTCATTTGCATCATTGTAAGTATATGGTAAATATAGTAATTACGTGGAATTTTGTTTAAAACTTTGGAACATCTTACCGGCCCCTCAACTATTTTTTGGGTACTTTTAACCCTGTTATGAAAGAAGGAGTTTTAACAAGATATAATGCCTCTGCAGGTTCAGGTAAGACCTTCAGGCTAACAGGAGCATTCCTTGAAATACTGTTTTGCGGAAAGGGTAATTTCAGGGAGATTCTTGCAGTTACCTTTACAAACAGGGCAGCAGCCGAAATGAAGGAACGTATCCTTAATTCTCTAAGCGTCATTGCATCGGGTGGCCACAGTGATTATCTCTCCATGCTTACAGAGAAGTGTGGTAAACAGGAGGATCTTATACGCAGGGAGGCCAGGGAACATCTTGATTCAATATTGTATGATTACTCCCTCTTTTCAGTTGGAACAATAGACAGCTTCTTTCAAAAAATTTTAAGGGCATTCGCCCGCGAGAGCGGTGTTCAGGCCGGATTTAACCTTGTGCTGGACCCTTCGGTTATTTTGTCTTCCTGTATTGATGATCTTATGGAGCGCAGCGACCGTGATCCGGTATTGCTGGAGTGGCTTACCAGGTTTGCATTCAGTGAGATTGAGTCAGGAGCTCACTGGAATCTGAAGCGGAAGACAGAGGAGCTGGGCAAAGAGATATTTACCGAGCGATTTATGATGCTCTTTCAGGAGGGCCGTATCATTGATGACAAGAAGCAGCTCGCTGAATTATCATCCGCGTTGCAGGAGTCTGTTGCCCGGTTCAGAAGCGGTATCACCGCGATGGCAATAATAGCCCTTGAACCTATTAACAGACATGGTGTGGTGGATGATGATCTCTATTATAAAAGCAGGTCGGTAAAACGTTTTCTGGAAGACGCTGCTGTAAGAGTACCTGAAAAACTCACAATTGCGGTTACGGCAGCCTGCAGTCAGGAAAAATACAGTTCCGGAAAGGGCAGTACGCCATCCCTGGAAGCCGCACTGGCAGATGGTTTGCATAAGAAGATAACTGCACTTGCAGACTACTATAATTCAGGTATTACCAGATATAAATCTTTTACAATAGTGCTCAGGAACCTGTATACCCTGGGTTTGCTCACAGATATAGCTGCAGGTGTAAGAAGAATGGTGAGCGATTCAAACAGTTTTCTTCTTTCTGACTCAGGAAACCTGCTGAGGCAGATTATTGGCAATGACCAGGCTCCGTTTATCTATGAAAAAACAGGGAACAGGTATTCGGTGTTTATGATAGATGAATTTCAGGATACCTCCGGAATCCAGTGGGCCAACTTCCTTCCGCTTATACAAAACAGTCTGGCCGCAGGAGAGGCAAACCTTGTGGTGGGTGATGTTAAACAGGCGATATACAGGTGGCGTAACTCAGACTGGCGAATTTTCTATTCATTGGGAGAAGTATTTCGCCCCGACCAGTTCACGACTGTTCCGCTTAACAGGAACTGGAGAAGCAGATCGGGTATAGTACAGTTCAATAACCTTGTATTTACACAGCTTCCGGCACTGGCAGAGGAGATGGCTGAGATAGAGAAAGGAACCCTGACCTCTGTTTACAGTGATGTGGTACAGGAGGATCATGGCGAGAGGGAGGGCGGATATATCCGCATAGAAAAAATATCGGGAGGTGAAGAAGAGGCTACAGAGATAACATCTTCACGGATACCACTGCTTATTGAGGAGGTGGAAGATATGGGTTACCAGGCCGGTGATATAGGTATCCTGGTGAGAACAAGGGATGAAGGCCAGAAGGTGATTGATGCAGTAATGAACTACTCATCACAGCAGGATGATGAAAAAAGAAAACATTATAACTATCGTATTATATCGCAGGACTCCCTGCTTCTGGGGCACAATCCGGCAGTAAAGCTAATAGTCTCTCTGCTGAGATATGTAACAAACAGAAGTGACAGGCTGGCACTAGCCTCGGTAAAGCACTATTACAGGCAGTTGACAGCTGCTGCTGGAGTAAATCATAAAAGACCTCTGTTAATTGAAGATGAAGAGAATAGTAAAACATCGCTTCCTGAGGGGTGGCTGGCATTTATTGATTCGGTTCTTCACCTGTCACTTTTTGAGCTGATAGAACGGATAATCCTGTTTTTCTCACTGGGATCATCAGATGCCTCCATACCATATATCACAACACTGCAGGATTATATCCTTGAGCTTTCAGGGAAAGAGGCTGCTGATATACCGCTTTTCCTGGATTGGTGGGATAGTGAAGGATACAGGAAAGCTGTCTCTTCTCCCGATCAGGAGGGAGCAATAAGCCTGATGACAATACATAAGGCCAAAGGTCTTGAATTTAAGGTTGTTATATTGCCATTCCTTACCTGGCCCTTTACACACCAGAAGAGACAGGTGATCTGGGTTGAATCAGATGAAAAACCTCTTGATGAGCTTGGTGCTATCCCTGTATATACATCCAAAGAGATGACCGATACATGGTTCGCCGCATATTATGAGAGTGAAAGGAAAAGCTATGCCGTGGATATGCTTAACCTGCTATATGTGGCACTTACCAGAGCCAGGGATGCAATATTCGGATTTGTGCCGGAAGTGCGAACCAAAAAGAACTGCGGTGAACTGCTTTTCAATATGCTGAGTAACTATTATGAAAGGGAGAATGGTGGCAATACAATACCCGGCTCTACTGACACCAGCCTGTTTGTTGCCGGTGAACCGCCTTCTCTTCATGCAGATGCCGCTAAGAGGGATGACAACGGAGGACTTAAACTGGAATACCCTGTGTTGCCGGGGCGCAGCAGACTCAGGCTGAAGCTTGAAAGCCGTAATTATCTGGTTTCAGAAGCTGCAGGCAGAACAGACAGGATCAACTATGGCCTGATGATGCATTCCCTGTTTGAAGCGGCACAGACAGTAGATGATATTCACAGGGGCGTAGAGCAGATGGTATTTCAGGGCAGACTAACCGTTTCTCAGGGGGAGAAGCTATCAGGTCAGATAGCCTCAGTCACTTCAGTTAAGCCTGTAGCTTCCTGGTTCAGACCCGGTATTGAGGTGAGAAAGGAACCTGGCCTTTTACTTCCCGGGGGTGCTCTGAAGCGTCCCGACAGGGTGATGATTGATGACGGGAGGGTTACAGTTGTCGATTTTAAATTTGGAGAGGTGAGCGATCTCTACTTCAGACAGCTAAATCAGTACAGATCCCTGCTTGAGGAGATGGGTTACGTTAATGTTAAGGCTTATATATGGTATGTTGAGACAGGAAATGTTGTGGAGGTGGAAAGATGAGCAATGAAGCAGAAGGAAGATTTCCATGGAGGGGTACCCGGCCCTATAATTCCCTCTCGGCACAGATTGTCCGCGAGTTTGGGGGCAGGGTGCAGAAGGTGAGCATAGATGCCGGTTTTACCTGTCCCAACAGGGACGGCACAACAGGCAGGGGAGGATGTACCTATTGCAATAATGACGCCTTTAACCCGCTCTACTGTACTCCTGAAAAGAGTATTACAGAACAGATATTGCAGGGAATATCCTTCCACAGGAGAAGGTACAGGCGTTCTGTTGGCTACCTTGCATATTTTCAGGCTTACACAAACAGCTATGAGAGTGTTGATAAGCTTGAGATACTCTACAATGAGGCACTGGCTGTTGAGGGGGTAAAGGGGCTGGTGATAGGAACGCGTCCCGATTGTGTGAACGATGATATTCTTGAACTCTTTGCCTCTATTTCTGAAAAGAGCTGGCTGCTGGTAGAGTATGGTATTGAGTCATGTTATAATAAAACATTAAGGCGTGTTAACAGGGGCCACTCATTTGAAGAATCGGAAAGTGCTGTCAGGGCAACATCGTCAAGGGGGATAAGAACCGGGGCACATCTGATTTTTGGACTCCCGGGCGAGAGCAGGGAGGAGATGCTTGCCCAGGCATCCATCCTTTCAGATCTGCCACTGGATACAATCAAGTTTCACCAGCTGCAGATTGTCAGGGGGACAAGAATGGAGAAGGAGTATAATGATGAGCCCGGGCAGTTTGACCTGTTCAACTGGGATGAATACCGTGATTTTGTAATCTCTTTTGCAGAATTGCTGAATCCCGCAATAGCAATAGACCGCTTTACAGGTGAAGCACCGCCTGCAATGATTATAGCACCGCGCTGGAATATGAAACGTACCGACTCACTTATTGTTGAAATAGAGAAGAGGATGGAAGAGAGAGAAACCTGGCAGGGGAGGCTCTGCGGAAAATAAAACTTAATCTTTTTATGGAGAGATTTCTTAAGTCGCTGGCAACAAAAATGGTATCAGAGTATGGCACTGACCTGTCGTCACACACCCTGGTCTTTCCCAACAGGAGGTCGTCCCTCTTCTTTACGCACTACCTTGGAATGGCAACAGATAAGCCTGTATGGGCGCCATCAATGATTACCATCAACGACCTTCTGACATTCAGGTCGCCCCTGCGCAAGGCAGAACCTTTATCACTGCTGTTTGATCTTTATGATGTTTTCTCCTCTTTCACCGGTGATCATAAAACTTTTGATGATTTCTATTTCTGGGGAGAGATGCTGCTGTCAGATTTCGATGATATAGATCGCTATATGGCTGATGCAGTATCAATTTTTCAGAATATATCTGACCTTAAAGAGATTGATGAGGTTTTTGGGGGCCTTGATGCTGAGGTGATTGAGATTATAAGGAGGTTCTGGACAAATTTTGACCACTCCGGTATGACAGTGCAGAAAGAGGAGTTTATCTCCGTATGGGGAATTCTCAGCAGGGTCTATGCCGGTTTCAGGGAGCGACTAAGGCAAAAGGGAGTCGGATATGAAGGTATGATAATCAGGAACCTGGCGGAAAGAATTCAGGCTGGCGCCGACTGGCCAATCACAGGAGTGACATACCACTTTGCAGGCTTTAATGCCCTGAACAGGTGCGAGGAGATCATTCTTGGATATATGAAAAGAAAGGGGATGGCCCGTTTTTACTGGGATTATGACAATCATTATATAAGAAATGAGAAGGATGATACCGGACTCTTCCTCAGGGAAAATATCAGAAAATTCGGAGACGATATGGTGAGTGAGATCAGCCATGATAACCTCCCTCCACCGGGTGCCACCAGTCGTGACTGGCAGATAATAAGTGCTCCATCTGATGTGGCACAGGCTAAGCTGGTGCCCTCACTCATGGAAGAGATGCTTTCAGGGGAAGAAGATCCTGACAGAGTTGCTGTGGTACTCGCGGATGAGAGCCTTCTAATGCCTTTACTCTCATCCATTCCCGCCGGGATAAAGGATATCAATGTCACCATGGGATACCCTTTTCCGCAGACTCCTGTATACACGCTTGTTCATCACCTTCTCAAGCTGAGGAAAAACAGCCGCAACAGGGGAGGAGATGTCACTTTTTTCCATACCGATGTGATTAACATTCTTCATCATCAGTATATATCCCTGCTTCTTGAAGGAGAGGAGAAGACTCTGGCAGAGAGAGTCATCATTCAAAATATGGTAAGAGTGAAATCTGCATTTTTGTCAGATACAGAGGCTGGAGCATTGATATTTGGTACTCCCGGTGATCCCGGAGAGATGAACGGATACCTGCGGGATATTGTGATGAAGGTAATACCGGCACTTACACTTCGTGAGGAGATTCTGCCTGATGCGGCTCTTCAGACTGAGTATGCCTATACCCTGCTTACTGCCCTGAACCAGATGGGTATCATACTCGGTGAAACTTCGGTTGCCATGGGTGCAGATATTTACGGGAGGGTGCTGGATAAGATGATGAGAAGGCTTATTGTTCCGTTTGCAGGAGAACCCCTTAAAGGATTGCAGATTATGGGGTTGCTGGAGACAAGAAACATAGATTTTGAAAACCTTATTGTTCTGTCGGCGAATGAGGGAGTGCTCCCCGGAAACAATCCGAATAACTCCTATATTCCACAAAACCTGAGGAAAGCATTTGGTTTAAATGGCAACAGGCACAAGGATGCCATCTATGCATACTATTTCTTCCGGCTCCTGCAAAGGGCAAAAAGGGTGAGGTTTGTCTATAACAGTAATACATCAGGGTTAAGAACAGGAGAGATGAGCAGGTTCCTGCTCAGGCTTAAGTACGGAGAATCAGCAAAACCAGCTTTTTTGGACAGCACTTTTACCGTAGCCCCGGTTAACCGCTTCAGAAAAAGTATCAGGCGTACAGAGGCAATAAATGATATTATAAGGGAGAAGTTTACAGCAGGAGGATCGGGCAGGGGACTATCTCCCAGTGCTGTAAATACATGGATTGATTGTTCAATGAAGTTCTATTACAGTTATGTAGCAGGAATAAGAGAGCCGGAAACACTTCTTACCGAGGTTGATTCACCACTGTTTGGAACAATCCTTCATGATGTGATGAAGGAGCTGTATGAACCGTGGACCGGAAAAGTAATGGAGCGTCATGATATTGAGAGTATTCTGAATGGGAGTGATGCTATTATGAGACAGGTAAACAGGCAGATTGGGATTCATTTTATGCATAATGCCGAATCAGAAATTGAAGGTCGCAATATTATTGTTGCAGCCATGATCCATAAACTTGTATGCCGGATACTTTCTGTAGATGCCTTATTTGCTCCTCTGAAAATTCTGGCACTTGAGAAACGGTTTGAGAAAACCGTTACGGTTGATATGGCAGGCGGATCAGTTGAGATGGTGATTGCCGGCACCGTTGACCGTATAGATTCAGCAGGTGGCGTAACCAGGATACTCGATTATAAATCCGGCAGTGATAAACTTGATGTGCAGACTGCTGAGTCACTGGTAGCCTATAATAACAGTTCACGGAACAGCGCTGCCTTTCAGACATTACTCTACTGTGAAATCTGTTACGGTGGAGATATTCCGGGGCCTGTAAGACCGGCTCTCTATCCTGTGAGGGAGATATTCAGTGACAACTTTTCAGATATATTCAATGTGAAGAACGGGGAGTTTTCCGGTCTGATTCATGATTATGACACTATTCGTCCACTGTTTACCTCATTGCTTGAGCAGGTGCTTGCTGATATTGCGGATACTGAATTCGATTTTGTTATGACCGAAAAGAGTCAGAAATGCAGGTATTGTCCCTATTCATCAATATGTGAGAGAAATGTTATTAAATGATAGAGTGGTGAATCTGTTCCGCTGTTAGGTCAGCGGTTCATCTAATCCTCCATTTCCCTTTGCAGGAATGCCATCCTCAGGGCAGTGACTGCAGCTTCTGTGCCCTTGTTACCATGTTTCCCACCTGCGCGGTCAACAGCCTGCTGCTGGGTATCTGTGGTGAGTAATCCGAAAATAACAGGAATATTGTACTCCAGGTTAAGTTTTGCTATGCCTGCAGTTACTCCCTGGCATACATAAGTGAAGTGGGGTGTCTCACCCTGTATTACACATCCCAGGCATATTATGCCATCAACATCATCATATTCTGCAACCCACTGAGCGGCCAAAGGCAGTTCAAAGCTGCCGGGTACATGCTTCACTAATATCTCCTCTTCCTTTACACCATGCTGCATCAGGGTACTGATGGCTCCGTTCAGCAGTGCATAGGTTACCTCACTGTTCCAGTCAGATACAACAATACCAAACCTGAGATCACCAGCATCCTCAATGGAGGCCGGATCATATGATGAAAGATTATCTGTAGCCATTGTATAAAATGTTATCTGAGGCTGTTTATCCTGGCAATATATTTTTCAATATTGTTCCCCTCGTTGCTGTCAGGATAATTCTCTTTGATCTTATTGTAGCTTTCAAGAGCTTTTTCGTAATTACCTTCCAATTCATGAATCTGGGCTGCCTTCATAAGGTATACAGGTGCATAAAAACTGTTTTCTGTATACTCTGCAGCCCTCCTGTAATAATCGAGTCCCTTCGCGGTTTCACCCAGTTCAATGTAGGCATCACCTGTTGCTCCAAGTGCTACCGGAGCAAGAATAATATCCTTCTTCTTAAATTTTTCAAGATATTCTATTGCCTGTTCGAATTCACCCATCTGGAGAAAGGAGATACCTGCATAATACCTTGCCAGATTTCCGGAAGGAGTAGTGCCGTACTCATCTGCTATATCTATAAAGCCCAAATAGTTGCCGTCACCGTAAAGAGCATAGTTAAGGGAATCCATAGCGAAGTAATCTTCAGCAACAAACATCTGTGACTGAGCCTCTTCAGTGCGGTTGTTCGTTCTCATACGGCCCAACCAGGCTACTCCTACAATTACAACAACCACCCCCAGTATATATAACATACTTCTGTAGTTATCCTCCAGGAACTGCTCGGTACGTGTTAATGTCTGTTCAACATTTTCAATCCCCTTGGGGCTCTCTTTTTTCTTAGATTTTGCCATCTTGCTTTATTATTATTATTGCCTGAAACGATGCATTTAAGCTTTCGTTTTTGACTTCGCAAAATTAACTTTTTTAGTCTGTTTTTAAAATAAATATCAAAAAAAATAGATAGACCTGCTGTTACAGCGTAAAACAGGACTTTTGAGACCTTCCCGGCCTTTTATGGGAATAGTTTTGTTAAATTTGCACCACAGGCCATGCTGAATCTGTTCCTGATACTGCTTTTTCAGGTATATGCTGGTTAAGTAGCTGATTTGGCAGGTGGAAAACTTATCAACCCAGAGGGAAAATACTAAACTACCCGGTTATGTTTCTGAAGCATCTTTCTCTTACGAATTTCAAAAATTACAGCGAGGCAAACCTTGATTTTTGCCCCCGTATAAACTGTTTTGTCGGGGACAATGGTGTAGGTAAGACAAATATTCTTGATGCTATTCACTACCTCTCCCTCACAAAGAGTTATTTTACTTCAATTGACTCGGCTAATATCAGGCACGGTTCAGATTATTTTATTGTAAAGGGATTATTTGAGCGTGCCGGTGGCGACAGTGAGATCTACTGTGGTTTTCAGAAAGAGAGGCGAAAGACTTTCAAAATAAATGGTAAGGATTATGAGAGACTGGCAGATCATATAGGAAAACTGCCTGCCGTTATGGTTTCCCCTGCTGACTCGGTGATAATTACCGGGGGCAGCGAGGAGAGAAGGAGGTTTATGAATAATGTCATCAGCCAGTTTGACAGGGAGTATCTGGAAAATGTTATGGACTACAACAAGGCTCTTAAGGCCCGAAACAGGATGCTTAAGGATAGCGGAGGCAGTTCAGGGTTTGACTCTGATCTTATGGAGATATGGGAGAACAGAATGGGAGATCTGGCAGAACGGATTTTTAAAATGCGTGACGGCTTTACTGACGAACTGATTCCCTTGTTCCGCAGTTACTACTCAATGATATCCGGCAACAGGGAGATCGTTGACCTGACATACCTTTCGCAATTACGGGAAACCGGATTTTTACAGCTGATCAAAAATAATTACCGTAAGGACAGGATTCTGCAGTATACTTCAGCAGGGGTTCACAGGGATGATCTGTTGCTTGGAATGGGAGGTTATCTGGTCAGGGATCTGGGGTCGCAGGGACAGCAGAAATCCTACCTCGTAGCCCTTAAACTGGCAAAATATGACTATATAGCATCCAGGGGCGGAGAGAAACCGGTTCTCCTGCTGGATGATATCTTTGACAAGTTCGATGAAAACAGGGTTGAGCAGATTATTGCTCTGGTATCAAACCATAGATTTGGTCAGATATTTGTTTCGGATACTCATACTAAAAGGATGCAGAGAATACTGTCACGACTCCCAATTGAATCGAGGCTCTTTATTATTAATGACGGAATAGAGGAGATTATTGAGCCTCATAAGAACATGAATTGATTAACTGGCTGATGCGACGAAAAAAAACAATGTCAATCCTCGATGTGCTTTCCGAGTACAAGCGGGAGATGAATATCGAAGGTAAACTATCGGAAGTGAATATTATAAGCCGGTGGCAGGAGATTGCCGGCAAGGCCATCGCTTCCAGAACAACAAAACTGTATATCAGGGATGGGATACTCTATATTCATCTCTCATCATCCGTTGTAAGAAGTGAGCTGATGATGATGAGAGACAGCATACGGTCAAGGATGAATGAAGAGGCCGGCAGCGAACTGATAAAAGAGATCGTATTAAGGTAGTTGAGTGTTATCCTTAAGGCATGGTTATGACCAGAACCTCTCAAATCCGGAGAAAAAGAATCCCGCCTCCTTTCTTGCATTCTCGGGGCTGTCACTGCCATGGATGGCGTTCATCTGAAGTGATGCGGCAAAAAGCCTCCTGATAGTACCCTCCTCCGCTTTTGCAGGATCAGTGTTGCCGATCAGCTTTCTGAACTCCTCAACCGCGTTTTCAGCTTTAAGAATCATTACCACAACCGGACCGGAACTCATAAACTCAACAAGGCCGTCAAAAAAGGGCTTGCCTCTGTGAACATCATAGAAGGCCTCCGCCTGCAGCCGGCTCATACTTAACATTTTCATTGCTGCAATATTAAAGCCTGCTTCATTAATCCTTGCCAGAATGGGGCCGGTGTGTTTGTTTCTTACAGCATTGGGCTTAATAATAGCAAAAGTGAAATCCTCTTCCATAATTTACCTGATTGGAAATGATAAAACTTAAATGTCTATCTTTGCATTATTGTCCGGAGTATGAATATAGATACCAGTAAATATATAAAAGAATTATCGGAAGTACTGAAGGAAACAGCCAATATTGTGGTGATGTCTCACAGTAATCCTGATGGTGATGCCATAGGTTCGGTAATCGGGCTTGCTCAATTTCTGAAAAGGATTTCAGATGCTTCTGTTACAATGGTTTCTCCGGATTCGCTTCCTGGTTTTCTTCGCTGGATGAAGGGTGCTGAGGAAATTATTTGTTTTGACCAGAACCCCGGAAGTGTTGTTAAACATATTCAGGAAGCCGACCTGATAGTTTGTGCCGATTTCAACGACTATTCACGGCTGGGGGGATTGGAGAAATATGTTGAGGAGAGCAGAGCACGTAAGGTGTTGATTGATCACCATCCTGATCCGGCTATAAGTGCCACTGTAATGATATCCGAATCATCATTCAGCTCAACTGCAGAACTTGTATTCAAATTAGCATCGGATGCAGTTCCCGGAATAATCTCGGATATTACCTTTTCAGAGGCAATATTTACAGGTATTATGACTGATACCGGAAACTTTAATTTTGGTTCCTTTGATGGTGATACTTTGAGGATCATTGCACAGTTGCTGGATAACGGCCTCAGGAAAGAGTATATTACTGAAAAGATTTACAATAACTTTTCCGCCTCAAGAATAAGATTGATGGGGTTTGCTCTGAATGAAAGGATGGTGGTAATGCCCACTTTTCATACCGCATATATATACCTTTCCAGGAGCGACCTTGACAGATATAATTTTAAACAGGCCGACAGTGAAGGTTTCGTGAATATGCCTCTGACAATAGACGGTATTGTTTTTTCGGTGCTTTTCCTTGAAAGGGGTGATCATATAAAGCTTTCACTCCGCTCCAGAAGCAATTTCCCGGTCAACCGGTTTTCATCAAAATATTTTTCAGGAGGAGGTCATATCAATGCAGCAGGTGGTAAATCACCGGTTTCTCTCGCTGAAACCCTCGAGTATTTTGAATCCCTGCTGCCCCTGTTTTCAGAAGAGCTTAAGGATGCTTATATAAAAACGGTATGAAAAGAGCACTCCTGATAGCAGTAATATTTGCGCTGATCCTTGCTGCCGCTTTTTCCTGCAGGGGGAAATCCGGGGAGGTTGCTGATCTTCCTCAGCCCGGACCTGAGCAGCTGGCCGATATTAACCGCCAGCTCGTTATAAAGGAGAGCGCGAGGATAGATGCATATATTGAACGGAGAGGGATGGATGTGGAGACGAGCGGTTCAGGACTGAGATGGTTGATCAGGGAGGAGGGTAGTGGACGAACTCCTGGGTTAAATGATATTGTGACACTGGAATATGAATGTTTCCTTCTTGACGGTACACTCTGTTACAGTAGTGAGGACGATGGAATACTTGAAATAAGAGCGGGTGCCACCGATATTCCGGCCGGACTCGATGAGGGGGTGAGAATGCTGAAGGAGGGTGCCGTAGCTCACTTTATTATGCCCTCATATCTGGCATACGGATTAACGGGTGACAGAAAAAGGATACCCGCAAGAGCTCCACTGCACTACAGGGTAAGGGTGGTATCGGTTAAAAATATCCACAGCCGCTGAGAGGTAGCTAATAGTAAGCGGGACTGCTCCTGATGCCGGCAGCACTGTTATATTCAGCGAACAGGGATAGCGGGTGCCTCTGGTGTTATAAATATTTTGTTTTGTATCTTCAGAGCTATCGATTAGCTTTGTATGATTTTTGCAGCAAGAAAAAGGAAACAATTATAAATACTGAATATGAATACTCTGTTAAAAGCCGGGTTGCCGGTAATGATGGTTTTGATACTGATTTTTGCGGTATCATGTGAAGAGGAGGATACTACAAACTACGAGGAGTTGATAATTGAGCAGTTTATCCAGGAGAGAGGGATAACGGTTGAGCCTACAGAGAGCGGCCTCTATTACATTGAGCTGGAACAGGGTTTTGGTATTACACCCCGGTTGGGAGATACTGCAATTGTAAACTATAAGGGGATGTTTCTTGACGGACGCTTTTTTGATTACGCGCTGGGAGATAATACCTTTGAGGTTGTTGTTGGGGTAAGCGGCGTAATTGCAGGATGGCATGAGGGGCTCTTATATATGAAGGAAGGAACAAAGGCGTGGCTTCTTGTTCCCAGTAAACTTGCATATGGATCTTCCGGCAGGGGTTCCATACCGGGAAATACCCCGCTTCTTTTTGAGATAGATCTCAGGATGGTTAAGCCTGGAACGACGCTGGTAAAATAAAAAAAAGCGGAGATTGATTTCTCCGCTTTTTTCCCTTATAATTTTATCAACCTGTCAAGTGTGATGTTGTTGTCATTGAAGAATTTATTGTAACGGTCCCACTCTCCGGCAACGAATCCCTTCATTAACTCTTCAGCCTCATCCATTGCCTTGAGAGCATCCTCAACCGATTTCTCCTCCGTATCAGACAGCGCTCCCCTTGAGGTGTAGAGAACAGATATTCCCATCATCTTTACAGTCAGGCCCTCACGCCTGTCACTGATCATATTGCTGATTCTGTCATACTCCTCCTTTACCTTATCATAAAGCTCCTTATGTTCATTTGCAAATGACATATCATCAGTAATAAGAGCGCTTATTTTCGTCATTTCACTGCCAATCTCTGAGAAG